>NZ_JAANTE010000010.1:0-189394 GCF_011291845.1 Actinopolyspora sp. BKK2
CTCAAAGAACACACCCACACCAGTGGGCACACCACCACAGAACCCTCAAACAACGAAGCCCTGCGGCCGGTGCACATTCACCCTAGCACCCCACCACAGCACCCCCAACACCCGGGGGCACCCCAGCACTCCCCCAACAGCAGCACGCAGCCACGCCAGAGAAAACCAGGCACCAGAATGAATTCAATTAATCAAACAACACCGGAAACTCTAACACCCCGAAAACACCCCCACAAAACCGGGGGCCCTCGCAGCACCAGAATCACCAGCACCATCAACACAACCACAACCACCCAGAACCCCACGAGCACACAACCCGCAAAGCTCCCAGCAGTTCCCGCCGTGCCGACAACCACCACACTACCCCCACAACCACACGCCCACACACCCACCCCCCACCACCACACAAACACCAGCACAACCTGGGGTTACGGCGCATCCTCGAGATCGAAGAGCACGGTCAGCTCGTTCCGCGTCCGCTCGACCTCCCGATGCAGGACCCCGACCATCCCAGTGTCCACAGCAGCCGCGACGTTGTCGCGAAGATCGTCCACGAACACGCAGTTCCGCGGCGATACCCCGAGCAGCCTCGCCGTGTACCGATAGACGGCGGGATCCGGTTTGCTCATGCCCACCTCGCCCGACAACACCACGCCGTCGAACAGACCGGCTCGCACCAACTCCCCGGGAGCGGAATCCCCGTTGGACAACAGCGCGACAGCCACCCCGGAGGTCCGCAAGCGCCGTACCTCGTAGGCGAGCGGAGGCAACTCCTCCACTGGGCCGTTCCCCGCTGCCCACCGGCCGGGGTCGTCCAGCACCCCTCCGCAGTCCACGATCAGCGCAGCAAGCTCCGTTTCCGTCACCGGCGCAGTTTATCCGGCGGAAGCGCGCCGCGGACGTTCCGAACTCGCCGTCTTCCGAACTCGCCGTCTTCCGAACTCGCCGTCTTCCGAACTCACCGCCGCCAGTCGCGAGCAGGACTCGAGACCAGCCCCGGTGATCACACCTTCCGGTGAAGAAAGTCCCGGAGGTGAACTTTTCCGCGGGGTGCGCTCCTCCTATCCACCGGACGACCTCCGTGAAGGGAGCCACGAACATGCAGGTGCCGACCGCACAGCGGCCCCGTCTGAATCCCCCGCAGACCACCGACCGGGCACCCACCACGTCCGGGAAAACGCCGCCGGCACCGCGCGGCGAGAGCAGAACACCACCGACCTACTCCGCTGCGGCACTGGCGGACCGGGTCGGAAAGCATCTCGTCGAGGTGTTGGCCGGACGCAGACCGCTGCACCAGATACGCCAGTGGCTCAGCAGGCCGGTGGCGAGCCTGTTGGCCACCCTCGTCCGGTCCGGGAGCCTCCTGCACGACCGCACCCGGTTGAACTCGGTGCACGCCTGCCTGACCAACTCCACCACAGTGGAGGCCTGTCTGGTCGTGGACGAGGTCAAAAGGCACCGGGCGGTGACCATACGTCTGGAACAGCAGCGCATGAGCTGGTGCTGCACACTGCTCGCCCTGGTGTGACGGCCGATGTGCCGGCCGGCGCGTACGCAAGTGGGCCGCTCCCGCGAACGGTCACCACCCACGGTCCGAAGCGACGCAAGCGGCGGTTCGGGATCGGCTCGCCCGCTCACGCGAGCGGGCGAGCCCGTCGAACGACCGCCTACGCCGCTCCGGGCGAAAGCAGTCGATCAGCGCTTCTTGTTCTTCTTGGCGTCGGCGCGGGCGGCAGCACGACGCTCCCGCCTGGTTCCACCCTGCTGAGCCGATCCGGCGGAGTCCTCGGCAGCGCTGTCGCCGCGCGCCTCTCCGTTCTCGGAGGGCCCCGAATAGCTCAGGTTCCGCTGCTGGGCGGCCGAACCATCGCCACGCAGCGCCGTGGGGGCCTGCGACTGGCCGTTCTGCTCGGACGCGGAGAGCTGGCTCAACGCGGGGCCTGCGGCGTTGCGCGACTTCTTCGCGCGTTTCGAGCTGGGCTGCCCGGAGGAGGCCTGACCGTTGCCGCTCGGCTGACCTTCTCCGTCGGAGGACTGAGTGACCGAAACCGGCACCGAGGACTCCTCGGCCGCGCCGCCCGCGGGTTCGGCAGCTTCGACCTGCACGTTGAACAGGAAGCTGACCGACTCCTCCTTGAGGGCCTCCAGCATCGCGTTGAACATGTCGAAGCCCTCGCGGCGGTACTCGAGCAGCGGGTCCCGCTGGGCCATGGCGCGCAGCCCGATGCCCTCCTTGAGGTAGTCCATCTCGTAGAGGTGCTCGCGCCACTTGCGGTCCAGCACGCTCAGCACGACGCGGCGCTCGAGCTCGCGCATCGCACCTTCGCCGACCTGCTCCTCGATCTCGGCCTCACGACGCTCGTAGGCCTCCTTGGCATCGGCCAGCACCGCCTCGCGCAGCCGCTCCCTGCTGATGTCCCCGTCCTCCTCGGCGAGGTCCTGCCAACGAATGGAAACGGGGTACAACGACTTCAGCGCCGTCCACAGCTGGTCGAGGTCCCAGTCCTCCGCGTAGCCCTCCGCGGTCGCGCCCTTGACGTAGGCCTTGACCACGTCCTCGATCATGTGCTCGACCTGCTCCCGCAGGTCCTCACCCTCGAGAACACGCCTGCGCTCGGTGTAGATCACCGAACGCTGCTGGTTCAGCACCTCGTCGTACTTGAGGACGTTCTTGCGGATCTCCATGTTCTGCTGTTCGACCTGGGTCTGCGCACTGCGAATGGCCCTGGTGACCATCTTGTGCTCGATCGGGACGTCGTCCGGCACCTTCAGCCGGGTCATCACCGTTTCGACCATGTTCGAGTTGAACCTGCGCATCAGCTCGTCGCCGAGCGAGAGGTAGAACCTGGACTCGCCGGGATCACCCTGACGTCCCGAGCGACCGCGCAGCTGGTTGTCGATGCGGCGGGACTCGTGGCGTTCGGTGCCGAGCACGTACAGCCCGCCCGCCTCGCGGACCTCGTCGGCCTCGGACTCGGCCTGCTCCTTGATCTTGCTCACCACGGAGGGCCATTCCGCCTCGTACTCCTCGCGGTTGTCGACCGGATCCAGCCCCCGCTGACGCAGTTCGGCGTCGGCCAGGTGGTCGACGTTGCCCCCGAGGACGATGTCGGTGCCGCGACCGGCCATGTTCGTGGCGACCGTGACCGCTCCCTTGCGGCCCGCCTCGGCGACGATCCCCGCCTCGGACTCGTGGTGCTTGGCGTTCAGCACGCTGTGCGGGACACCGCGCTTGGTCAGCAGCTTGGCCAGGTACTCCGAGCGGTCGACGCTGGTGGTGCCCACCAGGACCGGCTGCCCCGCCTTGTGCCGCTCCTCGATGTCCTCGGCCACCGCCTCGAACTTGGCCTCCTCGCTCTTGTAGATCAGGTCGGGCTGATCCTTGCGGATCATCGGCTCGTTCGTGGGAACGCTGACCACACCGAGCTTGTAGGTGCTCTGGAACTCGGCCGCCTCCGTCTGGGCGGTACCGGTCATGCCCGCGAGCTTGTCGTACTGCCGGAAGTAGTTCTGCAGGGTGATCGTGGCCAGCGTCTGGTTCTCGGCCTGGATCTCGACGCCTTCCTTGGCCTCGATCGCCTGGTGCATGCCCTCGTTGTACCGACGACCGTGCAGCACACGTCCGGTGAACTCGTCGACGATGGCGATCTCGCCGTTGCGGACGATGTAGTCCTTGTCCTTGCGGTACAGCTCCTTGGCCTTCAACGCGTTGTTGAGGTAGCCGACGAGCGGGGTGTTCGCGGCCTCGTAGAGGTTCTCGATCCCGAGCTGGTCCTCGATGATCTCGACGCCCTCCTCGGTGACGCCGACCGTTCTCTTGCGCTCGTCCACCTCGTAGTGCTCGTCGCGCTTGAGCATCGGAGCCAGCCGCGCGAACTCCTGGTACCACCTCGAGGACTGGTCGGCGGGCCCCGAGATGATCAACGGTGTCCGCGCCTCGTCGATGAGGATCGAGTCCACCTCGTCGACGATCGCGAAGTTGTGGTCGCGCTGGACGCACTCCGACAGGCTCCAGGCCATGTTGTCGCGCAGGTAGTCGAAGCCGAACTCGTTGTTGGTGCCGTAGATGACGTCCGCGTTGTAGGCGTCCCTGCGCTGCTCGGGGCTCATGTCGGCCGTGATCGCGGCGACCTCCATGCCGAGGAAGCGGTAGATCCTCCCCATCCACTCGGAGTCACGTTTGGCCAGGTAGTCGTTGACCGTGATGACGTGGACGCTGCCGCCCGTGATCGCGTTGAGGTAGCCGGGCAGCACACAGGTCAGGGTCTTGCCCTCACCGGTCTTCATCTCGGCGATCTGACCGAAGTGCAGCGCGGCGCCACCCATGAGCTGGACGTCGAAATGCCTGTTCCCGAGGGTTCGACGGCCGCCCTCCCGCACGACGGCGAACGCCTCCGGCAACAGCTTGTCCAGCTGCTCACCATCGGAGTAGCGGCGTTTGAACTCGTCGGTCTTGGCCCGCAACTCGCTGTCGGACAGCGCGACCGTGTCGTCTTCGAGCTCGTTGATTTGCGCCGCGATAGAGCGCAGGCGCTTGAGCATCTTGCCTTCGCCAGCGCGGAGCAGTCGGGACAGGACCATCCAGGTCGACCTCACTTGCTGATCGTGACGCGCCCGTCACGGACGCTTTACGGCCATAGTATTAGAAGCCCGCCCTCGCACCGTTCCAACAGACGTCACATCGACACCTCCGCCGATTCGACGCCCGCTCTCGAACGACCGGAGCGGCCACGGACTGCAAACGTTTCGGAGACGCACGCGTGTTCCCGCCGCACCCGATCGTGCGGGGCAAGAGGCCGGACAGTCCAGGCCGGTGCGGCCGCGAACACGACCGTCCCCCGCGTACCACGGTACGCGGGGGACGGTCCGTGCGGTCACGGCCTACGCGATGCGCATCACGTTTCGGGGACCAACCGGATCACTCCGTAGTTGAACCCCTTCCGGCGGTACACCACGCTGGGCTTCTCCGCGTCGGCGTCGAAGAACAGATAGAAGTCGTGGCCGACCAACTCCATCTCGTAAAGCGCTTGATCCACTGTCATGGGCGTGGCCGGGTGCTCCTTCTCGCGAACTATTCGCCCCGGTTCGTAACCGTTCTCCTCGTGACGCTGCCCCGGAACCCCGGACGTCGCCGGGGGCTCGGAGGTCGTCGGAGGTTCGGACACCGCGGCGGAGGACTGCTCGTCCGCGGCCTCGGCACGCACCTGCTCGGCCGGCGGTTCCAGAAGCGTGGTGCGCGTGCTGCCCTGCGGCGTACCTCCCGCCCCTGCGACGGCCACCGGCCTGTCGGCCATCGCGGCGGTCGCCTGTGCCACGGAACGCGGACTGCGCTTGCCGTGATGCACCTTCCTGCGATCGTGCATCTTGCGCAGCCTGCTCTCCAGTTTCGTCGTCGCGGCGTCCAGGGCTGCGTAGAAGTCGGGCGCACTGGCTTCCGCGCGCACAGCCGGTCCACGTCCCTTCAAGGTGATTTCGACCCGCTGACAGTTCTTCGCCTGGCGTGGGTTACGCTCGTGCTGCAACTCCACGTCGGCGTGCATCGCCTTCCTGTCGTAGCGGTCGAGACGGTTGAGCTTTTCGCCGACATGCTGTTGGTAATGGGTGGGCACCTCGACGTTGCGGCCTTTGACGACGATGTCCATTCACGACCTCCGTTGCTCAGCGTGCTTCCGTGAGCCTCGTCACGGTGACGCCGGAGAGAGCGTGCTCAGCTCGTTTCCGACGCCTGGGGCGTCAATGCCTCACCTCATTCCTCCGGCCGAGTGCGGCTGTGGTTGAGGAGCACGTTAGCTCGCTTTTGTGTTCCACAACACCCCCGGGTCGGGGGACGTCAAACAGCCACCCTGCGTATTCGTTACCACCATTCGTACGCATCGGCACGACTCCACACCACCCGGCAGCAGGGCGCGGGCGCACGAGCCCGGAACCACGAGAAGCTCCCCGGCTCCGACGAAAACACGAGCGCACCGCTCGACTGCTCGTTCATGTCCACCCCGCGCCCACGATGCCGCGTGTGTACCCGACCAACGAACGGAGCAAACTCGTGGTTCCCGAGCGCCCCTCCCGGATCGGATGAACTCCACTTCCTCGCCCGAACGGACTAACGCCGAGCCGCCACGAGGACCAGTGTCGCGGCCACTTCCCTGCCAGCGGCGCGCAGCGCCGCGGAGCAGCAGGCCACCGTGGCTCCCGTCGTGAGCACGTCGTCGACCAGCACGATCGGCTCCCCGACCTCGGGCAGCCGTCCGCGACGGAGCACGACCCCACCGCTGAGGTTGCGAACCCGCCGCGCGGTGTCCAACCCGACCGAGTCCCGCACCTCGCGCCGCATCCGCAGGCAGTCGGACACCACGGCCGCTTCCCTGCCGAGTCCCCTGCCGAGCCCCTTGCGCACGAAGCGCACCAACGGGCTCAGGTGCGGCCCTCCGCGGGCGCGGACGGCGGAAGGTCTGGATGGCACGGGCACCAGGTGCACCGGTTCCGCCCCCAGCCGCTCCGGATGCTCGTCGATCACCGCGCGCACGGCGCGAGCCAGCCTGCTCCCGAGCGGTTTCGCGAGGTCACGACGGCCGAACTCCTTGTACGCGAGCACCGCCCTGCGCGCGTTCCCCCGGTAGCGCCCCAGGGCGTAGATCGGGGGATCCGCGGGCAGCAGTTCGGGTCTCACTCGCCTCAGGGCGCGGAAATCGCTTTCGCAACCCGCGCACAACGCGGTGGACGGCTCGGCGCAGCCCGCGCACCGACGGGGAAGGATCAGGTCCGTGAGCGCATGCGGAACGGTGCGGAAAAAGGTTTCACGAGACATGCCGCGATCCTCGGGGCGCTCCCCGGAGCAGGTCCTCCGGAGAGCGTTCCCGTCACGGCGTGTCGGACCTTCGGAGGGGTTCCGGCGGCCGGGAGGAGCTCATCCCGGGTAGAACGGGATCGACTGCGGCCCCACCGGGATGTCCTGCAGCACTTCCCAGACCTCTTCCCGGTCCATGGCCTGCCACAGGTAGGACCTGTCACCGACGATGACCTTCTGGCCCGGTCCCACCGTCAGCCGCCTGAGCGGCTGACGCAGGTTCGAGGAGTTGTAGGACTTCCAGAAGAACCCGTCCACCGAGACCTTGACCACTGGCGGGGAGTCGCTGTCGCTGATCGCCACCAGGGCCCTGCTGTTCAACCAGGCCACTTTCTTGATCTTCGAATCGCTGAATCCGCCGGTCAGCGGAGTGGGACGCTGCAACCGCAGCGTCGAACCGCTGCCCGCTATGCCCGCGACCACGATGCGGCCGCCCACGACCCCGGCGAGCCGGGTTCCGTCCCTGGAGATCCGAAGCGCCTCGATGCGTCCCCGATCAGCCGCGAACCCGCGCACGTCGACGTCCTCGACCGACCAGTTCCCCTCGTCGTCCCTGGTCGCGCGGACCACCCGCTTGCCGTCCACGACCGCCCACACCTCGGATTCGCTCCGCCAGGTCGGTCTGGAGATGAAACTTCCGTGCACCGGGAGCTTGCGCAGGGAGCCGCCGTACTCCCCGACCCTGAGGTCGACCCCCTCGTCCGGGGAGCGCACCACCGCCGCGATGCGCTCTCCCCCGTCGGAACGGGCCGCCGTGGTGATCGCGTACTCACCCGAGCCCATGGGACCGGGAACAGGCGGGGCCTGCTCGTTGAACACCACGAGCTTCTCGTTGACGACAGCCAGCGGGGCGACCTCGGAGGAGACCTTGTTCTGCCGCTCGTAGGAGGCCACGTCCGAGGGACGCAGCACGGAGGAGTTCGACAGCAGCGCCGTTCCCTCCTCTTCCAGCTGCACGCGTGCCGTCCGGACCCCGCGCAGCGTCAGCACCACCTGGGCCGCGATCATGCGTTTCTTCTTGCTGCTCAGCGATCCGAGGTCACTCAGGTTCACCAGCAGCGCCCCGTCCTTGACCTCGCTGACGTTGCTGACCGTTTCCGTGTCCTCGGGGATGGCCGTGTTCATCGCCGAGTCGAAACCGGCCGAGGGGCCGGACAGCAGCAGGTCGATGACCCGGGACGGGAGCGTGCTCTGCGGATTCTGCCGCACCCAGCGGACGTCGGGAACGACCCCGTTCTGCTGCTCGTCGAGGAAGAAGACCGACACCGCCCGGTAGTTCGAGACGAAAGAGCTGCGACTGGCCAGCAGCAGATCCGGGGGGTTCGCGATCCGCCACTCACCGTCGTCCTGCCTCTCGACCCTGATGTCCAACTGCTCGGATCCCTCGCCGGGGACGAACGAGCGGTCCGCGCGGAGCTTGCCCACCTTGTCCACGCTCAGACTGACCATCTGGACGGAGTTCGGCAGGTCCTCCTTGCGCAGCGGGACGGTGTCCACGTTCTTGACCACCGTCACTTCGGAGGGCACCTGCCAGGAGTTCCGCGCGCGCCCGGTCAGGTGCTTGCGGGCGGCCTCGTAGTCGTTGGCCGGCTGCGCACCTGCGTCGACGAAATCGCGCACCAGGTCGGGGGCATCTATGCCGTCCGGAGGGGCTTCGATCGTGGTGGAGGTGGTCGGCTTGCCCTCATCGACCCGCTTGACCATCTCCGGGTCGGTCTCCTTGGGGATCGAGGCGCACCCCGTGAACGGGACGGACAGCACCAGCAGCAGAGTCACCGCTCTGGTCGAACGCCGCAACGAGATCATCGCTCTTCCTCCCGGTCTCCGTCCGCGGAACCGCGGGGCGAGTTCCGTTCCGTCCCCGCAGAGGAACCGTCCCCGGCCTCGGCGGAGTCCTCTTCGGCCGCTTCCTGCGGAGCCGCCAGGAGCGCCTCCGGGGCGGCTATGCTGCGCGCGCTCGGCAGCGGCAGCGGACTCTCGGAGACTTCCTGCTCACCCGAGTACTTCGGAAGGGTGAGCCGGAAGCAGGAGCCCCGCCCCGGCTCGCCCCACGCGTCCAACCATCCGCCGTGCAGCCTCGCGTCCTCGGAAGCGATGGACAGCCCGAGCCCCGTGCCTCCCGTCTGGCGGTCGCGCGACGGATCGGCGCGCCAGAACCTGGTGAACACCAGCTCGGCCTCGCCGGGCTGCAGGCCCACCCCGTAGTCCCGCACGGTGACTGCCACCTCGTTCTCCCCCTCCCCGAAGGCGACGTCGACCGGTCGTCCCTCGGCGTGGTCGATGGCGTTGGCCACGAGGTTGCGCACGATGCGCTCCACGCGCCGCGCATCAGCGAAGATGGTGACCTCCTCCTCCGGCACGTCGACGCGCAGCTCCACCCCGCTCGTCTCGGCGATGGGGCGCAACGACTCCACGGCCCGGCGCACCACTTCGGGAACGTCCAGCGACTCGGTGGAAAGATCGGCCACGCCCGCGTCCAACCGGGAGATCTCGAGGAGGTCCCCCAGCAGCGCCTCGAAGCGATCGAGCTCGTCGACCAGCAGTTCGGCGGAGCGCTCCAGACCGGCCGGGAACTCGTCGCTGGAAGCGTGGAGCACGTCGGCCGCCATGCGCACCGTGGTCAGCGGGGTCCGCAGCTCGTGCGAGACGTCGGAGGTGAACCTGCGCTGCAGCTGACCGAACTCCTCCAGCTGCTGGATCTGCTGCGCCAGGCTGTCGGCCATCTCGTTGAACGAGTCGGCGAGCAGCGCGACGTCGTCCTCCCCGATCACCCGCATCCGCTCGTCCAGGTTGCCCGCGGCGAGCCGCTCCGCGGTCAGCGCGGCCTGGCGCACCGGACGCACCACCTGGCGGGTCACCAGGTTCGTGATGGCGCCGAGCAGCACGAGCAGCACCAGCCCGCCCACGAGCAGCGTGCTCTGCACCACTCCCATGGTGCGGTTCTCCGCGCTGAGCGGGAACAGGAAGTACGCCTGCAGCGGGCGCGTGGAAGTGCCGGCGGGACTGCCGATCACGAGCATGGTCACTTGCTCGTGATCGCGCGTGACCGTGCTGATCTGGGTGGCGAACTTGTCCCGCTTCACGTGGTGGCGCAGTTCCTGCGGGACGTCCCCGATCGGACCGGCCGAAGGCGCCGACTCCCCTTCCCGGGTGACGGCGTACTCGTCGACGAGCACCGGGTCGTACGTGCCGGCCACGGACTCGGCGTCGTTCTGCACGGAGGGTGACGTGGTCAGCCCGTTCAGGGCCCCCTTGAGCTGCTCGGCCACGTCCTCGGAGTTCGGATCGACGGCGGTCAGCTGACGTTCCAGCACGGGAAGGAGGCTCTGCTCGACCTGGCGAACGGCGGCGTCCTTCTTGGTCTCCAGAATCCTGTTGGTTATCTGGGTCTGCAGCACCATCCCCAGCACGAAGACCACCGCGGAGGAGAGCGCGAGGGTGCTCACCACCACCCGCAGCTGCATCGACCGGCGCCAGATCGACTCGAACCAGTGCCAGCGACGGCGCACGTTCTCGCTGACGCGCACGGCCAACGAGCGCAACGAGCCGCCCCGGGAGGTCCTGTCACTCACGCCAACCGTCCTGCCGCACGGGAACGATCACCGGCCCGCGGAGTCACGGAGGACCGGCCTTGTACCCGACTCCACGCACGGTGAGCACGACCTCCGGCCGTTCCGGGTCCCGCTCGATCTTCGACCGCAGCCGCTGCACGTGCACGTTGACCAGCCTGGTGTCCGCAGCGTGACGATACCCCCACACCTGCTCCAGCAGCACCTCGCGGGTGAACACCTGACGCGGTTTCCTGGCCAGGGCCACCAACAGATCGAACTCGAGCGGGGTGAGCGAGATCGGCACCCCCTCGCGGGTGACCTCGTGGCCGGGGACGTCGATCGTGAGATCGCCGATGGACAGCACCTCGGCCGGTTCGGCCTCGGTGCGGCGCAGCCGCACGCGCAACCGGGCCACGAGCTCCTTGGGCTTGAAGGGTTTGACGATGTAGTCGTCGGCCCCCGACTCCAGGCCGAGCACCACATCCACGGTGTCACTCTTCGCGGTGAGCATGACGACGGGAACCATCGACTCGGCACGAATGGCCTTGCACACGTCGATGCCGTTCATCCCCGGCAGCATCAGGTCGAGCAGCACCAAATCGGGTTTGAGCTCACGCAGCGCGGGCATGGCCTTGGTGCCGTCGTTGACAACGGCCGTGTCGAAGCCCTCGCCCCGGAGCACGATCGTGAGCATCTCCGCCAGAGCCGGGTCGTCGTCCACCACGAGCACGCGTGACTTCATGCCTCACATGGTTGCATTTCGCACCACAGGGGCATGCACCACCCGGCTGACATCACTGCAGGTTGTTGGCTCATTGCTCGGAGCGCAGGATTCGATACCCCCGAACGGACCATTGCTCACGAGCAGGTCAGTCCAGAATCCGGTCGACCAAACCGACGGAATCCACCGCGGCCGCGTCGTCGATCACCTGCCAGGGTGACCACCACGCGGATTCGGCGAGCTCGAGGTAGACCCGGTCGCAACGCTCCTGCAGGGAGGAGTCCGATTCGAACCGGTCCCCGCCCGACTCCCCGTTGGCGCTCTCCCTGCGTTCGGCGCGCTCGGCGGCAACCGCGGTGGGCACGCGCAGCAGGAGCTGCAGGTCCGGGCGGGGCATCCCGAAGCGGTCCACCTCGAGCCGGCGCACCCACTCGACGAATCCGCCGTCGGCGCTCTCCCACGACCGAGCGGCCCCGTACGCCGCGTTGGAAGCCACGTAGCGATCCAGCAGCAGGACGTCGTTCTCGGCGATGCCCTTCCGCAGCCAATCCAGGGAGTGCCTTCTGTCCAGCGCGTACAGCACGGCCATGCCGTGCACGGAGTCGGCGAGGTCCCCGTGCTGCCCGCGCAGCGCCTCGGCGACCAGATCGGCGTGCACGTCCACGCCGTACCGCGGGAAAGCGACCTCCCCCACCGACAGCCCCCTGCGACGCAACTCCGTCGACAAACCGTCGGCCAACGTCTGCTTGCCCGCGCCGTCCAGACCTTCGATCACGATCAGCCGCCCCACGGCGGCAAACCCTACTGAGCTCTCGTCGCGCGGCCGCGCGCGGGTGCCCGCGTGGCCGAGGTGCGGCCGATGAGCGGAGGAACGGGCGGCAACCGCTCGAGCCCGCGGACGGCCGCGCGAAGCGCCGGAGGACGACGGTCGTCCGGCTTCCGCTCCCCCTTCCGGGGAGCACTTGCCGTTCACACGGTTGGGGGCATTGCCGAAATCGGAGCAAAATCTCCACCACGACGGTCGCAACACGACGGTCGACAAGAGACAATCGGGTGAAAGCGCGCACCGAACAGCGCCGTCGCCGACACACGGGAGGAACCAGTGCACGTGCCCGGGCCGGACACTCGCGTGGTCGAGCTGCGGGTACACGGCATTCTCGGAACGAAGCCGCAGGACCTGACCGACTCGGTCGCCTCCGTGGACGTCGCCGGGGACGGGATCGGACGTATCGTCCGCCCGGCGGACCGCTTGCTGCGCCCGGTCCCCGGACCCGACCTCGCGGCGGGGGAGCGCACGGTCCCCCGCTCGATCGAGGGCTACGTGTGGGGGGACATGACCTCGGGAGGCAGCAAGGCCCTCTGGGCCCTGCTGTTCCCGTTCGCCCTGGCGAACATGGCGCACTGGATGCTTCCCCCGACCGACACCGGCTCGCGTGCCGTGCGCTCCCTCGGAGCCGCGCTGCGCGCGGGGACGCGGCTGGCCTCCCTGCTGCTGACGATGCTGTTCATCGCGCACCTGACGGTGCTCGGCCTGGACCTGCTCGCCTCGCAGTGCCTGAGCCCGGGGTCGGGATGCCTCGGGGCCGTTCCCGACGGACTGCGCGTCGCGCAACCCCCGCGTTCGATCCTGGCAATGGTCCTCGTCGCGGCCGTGCTCTTCGGCATGTCCCGCCTCTCGGCGATGTCCTGGCGCGTGTGCACCCCGGCCGCCTCCGAGACCGGGCAGCAGCACGCCCAGGACCCGAAGCTGCCGGGAGCGGGCGTGGTGCGGGATCCGGAGACCTCCGCGCTGCGGGTGCTGCACATCACCGCCGGCCTGTGCACGATGGTGCTGACGGCGCTGGGCGGGTTCTCCGCCTCCGCGGACCCCCGCTGGGTGGGGGCGGCCGTGCTCACCGGGCTCTGCGTGCTGGGCGTGCTCGCCCTGGACGACCCGACCGACTCCGACCACCGGCCCGACAACCGCTTCCGCCGGACGGTGCGGAGCGCGCTGTCCCGCTACACCCGGATCTCGCTCGTTTCGGTGGCGGCGCTGCTGGTGCTGGTGACCGCTCCGGCCACCGATCCCCTGAACGGCCCGCTGGCCGGCTCCGGCTCGACTACCGACTCGCTGACGCTCGGCCTGCTGCTGACCTGCGGATACGTCGGGCTGCTCCTGATCCCCACGGTGCTGCTGTCACGCCCCTCCTGGCATCGCCTGCCGAAGAAGCTGCGCCCGTGGGCGGGCGGATGGTTCGCCGCCCCGGTGCTGCTGATCGCCTGCCTGCTCGGAGCGGGGTTCGGCGCGGGCCTGACGCTGACCACCCGGCAGGCCCTCGGTGGCTCCGAGCAGCGACTGCCGGGTTCGTACGACACCGTCACCCTGCTGTGGGGAACTTCCACGGCCCTGCTCGTGCTCGCCGGGCTGGTCATCGTGCCGTGGGCGCTGCTGCGCTGGTGGCGCGCGTTGCAGGCCGACAGCGCGGTCTCGCCCGAAGTGGAGCTGCTGCACGCGGGGCGTTCCGGAGATCAGCGCAGCTCCGAACGCGCGTGGAAGTGGGCGGAGCTGCAACGCGGACACGGGCACCGGCTGGTGCTCGTGCTCGCGGGAGCGCTCTCCGTCGGGGCGGTGCTCGCCGCGGTCCTGCGGCTGTGGACCTCACAACCGCCCGACTGGGCAAGTTGGCTGATGTTCCTCGGCGTCGGGGCGCTGGCCACGCTCGCCGCGTTCCTGCTCCGCACCGTCTACCTCGCAGTGCGCCGCCCCGGAACGGCCCGAGCGCTGGGCGTGCTGTGCGACCTCACGCTCTTCTGGCCGCGGGAGGCCCACCCCGTGGTTCCCCCGTGCTACGCGCTGAAGGTCATCCCCGAACTGGTCAACAGGGCTCGCGAGCACCTTTCGGACCCGCAGACCCGGGTGGTGCTCTCCGGGCACAGCCAGGGCAGCCTGCTCGCCGCCGTGGCCACGGCCCGGCTGCTGCGCGAGCTGGACGAGTCGGACGGGGAGAGGGTCGGCCTCGTCACGGCGGGCTCCCAGCTCCAGTGGGCGTACACACGTGGTTTCCCCGACGTGCTCGGGCACGAAGCGCAGGGCGAACTGGCCGGGTCCCTGAAGGGACGTTGGCGCTCCCTCTGCCGCGGGACGGATCCGCTCGGCGGCGCGGTGACCACGTGGAGCAGGCAGGTCTACGACGGCAAGCTGCTGGGGGTCGGCTTCCGCGCGGACGGCACGGAAGGCCCGCTGCCTCCCGCGGCCCGGGGGCCGACCGGCGCACTGGTGCTCGGCAGTGACCACTGGCTTCCCGACCCGCAGCGCGGCCCCTTCGAGCACCGGAGGTGGCTGGCGGGGGTGCTGCGGCACACCGAGTACAGCGGTGACCCCGAGTGGGACCGGGCGGTTTCCATGGCTGCCGGGTTGGAAACGCCCGCCCGCGGGACGAACCTCCCGTTCCGCACGACGGTCGCGGGCTCCTGCGCCGCGGCGCAGCCGCGCACCAACGGCACGGCCCGGCGGACCGAGCCGGAGGCGGCGACGCGACGCGAGGGAGCGATCATAGCCATGGAGACCGCTCTCGAGGAGGAACCCCCCGCCGGGAGCACCGCCGGGAGCACCGCCGGAAGCACCGAGGAACGAGCCGGTGAGCTCTCCAGGGGAGTGCCGGATTCGCTGCCTCCCGTCCGCGGGGACGGGCTGCCCGGTGCGGAGGAGGACCTCGGGTACGGGACGGTCCACGAGACCACTCCCGAGATCATCGACCCGCCCGGGATCACTCCCCCCTGGGAACGCGGCCCGGCGCTGCGCCCCTCCGGTCACTGACCGGGGCCCCGCCCCGATCTCGACCGGGTTCGGTGGACGCCGCTGGTGTCCGCCGAGGACAATGCGTCGTCATGGTGAATATCCGCAGAGCCACAACGGCCGACACGAAGGCACTGGTCGAGCTCCGAGCTCTGATGTTCAAGTCGATGGGCAGGAACGCCGAGGACCCCGCCTGGCGTTCCCAGGCCGAGTCGTGGTTCACGCGGAAAATCGCCGGCGGCGAGGCGCTGGTCGTCGTCACCGAGATCTCGAACGGACAGCTGGTCGCCGCCGCGCTCGGCGAGGTGAACCACGACCCTCCCAGCCCCTCGAATCCCACGGGGATCCGTGGGCGCATATCGAACGTCGTGACAGCGGTCGGCCACCGCAGGAGGGGCTACGCGCGTGCCTGCGTGCGGCAGCTGCTCGACTGGTTCCGCTCGGAAACGGAAGTGGCCGACATCGACCTGTTCGCCACCGGCGAGGGCTCGAACATGTACCGGGAGTTCGGTTTCGAGGCGCGCCCCTACCCGGCCATGCGGCTGCGGGTGGCCTCCTCGACGGAGGGGACGGAGCTGACCTCCGCACCCTCCGGAATCGCCTGACGCGGACTTTCCGGAGGTGACCTCCGCCCCCGGGAGGCCTTCTCCCGGGGGCGGAGGTCACGCGGGACCTCGCGCGGCCGCTGTCGTGCGAACCGCTCACTCCTCCAGCTGACCCGCGCGCTCGCGCTGCGCGAGCACCGAGTGGCTCCTGCTGTAGGCGAAGTAGATGACCACTCCGGCGAGCATCCAGATCCCGAAGCGGACCCAGGTCAGCGCGGTGAGGTTGATCATCAGCCACAGGCAGGCGATCACCGCGAGGACGGGCACCCACGGCACCAGCGGAGCGCGGAAACCGCGGGGGAGATCGGGACGCTTGCGGCGCAGCACGATCACCCCGATCGAGACCAGGGCGAACGCGAACAGCGTGCCCACGTTGACCATCTCGGCCAACCTGCTGAACGGGAAGAAGCCCGCGGCGAGGAACACGACCACTCCGACCAGCACGGTCGTGCGCACCGGTGTTCCCCTGCGCTGATCCGTCTTGGCCAGCCCCCTGGGAAGCAGACCGTCCCTGGCCATGGCGAACAGCACCCTGGTCTGCCCCAGGAGCAGGACCATCACCACGGTGGTCAGGCCGATCAGCGCACCCACCGAGATGAGACTGGCCGCCCAGCTCACCCCGTTGAGCTGGAACGCGGTGGCGAGGGTGGCGCTCTCCCCGTCGGGACCCGTGGCCAGGTTGGTGTAGTGCGTCATCCCGGTGACCACCAGCGCCACCGCGACGTAGAGACCGGTGGTTATCGCCACCGACCCGAGGATCCCCCGCGGAGCGTTGCGCTGCGGATCGCGCGTCTCCTCCGCGGTCGTGGCGACGATGTCGAAGCCGATGAACGCGAAGAACACCAGCGAAGCCCCGGCGAGCAGGCCGTAGACCCCGTAGTTGCTGGTCTCACCGCCGAGGATCAGGGACAGCAGGGACTGCTCGAGGGCCGGACCGCTCTCGGAGGCGGACTGGGCCTGCGGAATGAACGGGGTGTAGTTGTCCGGCTTGATGTAGGCGATCCCGGCCACGATGATGAACAGCACCACCGAGACCTTGATCGCGGTTATGACCAGGCTGACACGCGCGGAGAGCTTGGTGCCGGTCACCAGCACACCGACCAGCACGGCCACCAGCAGCATCGCTCCCCAGTCGAGCTGCAGCGGGCCGAGCGGGATAGCCGTCTCCACCTGCAGTCCGATGCTGGACAACACCTGGTGCAGGTAGGAGGACCACCCCTTGGCCACCGCCGCGGCGGCGATGGAGAACTCGAGGATCAGATCCCATCCGATGATCCAGGCCAGGAATTCACCGAACGTCGCGTAGGAGTAGGTGTAGGCACTTCCCGCCACCGGAACGGTGGACGCGAATTCCGCGTAGCACAGCGCGGCCAACGCGCAGGCGACCGCGGCCAGCAGGAAGGCCAACGACACCGAGGGTCCGGAAACATCGCCCGCGGTCTGAGCCGCGATGGTGAAGATTCCGGCTCCGATCACCACCGAAACCCCGAAAACGATCAGGTCCCATGTCCCGAGATTCTTCCGGAGTTTGGTGTCCGGCTCGTCCGTGTCCAAGATCGATTGTTCGACCGTCTTGGTGCGCCATAATCCGCTTCCTGGCACCCCTGCCTCCTCGCATCACTCTTACGGGTGGCACCGAACGATAGCGGCCACGCAGTCCTCGTCCACGGCGAACCGAAACACGATCCGCTAACGGTACGTGCGGAAAGCGCTTCCGACAGTGGAAATCCGCCCGACCGGAACGGGTTCCGGACGACGAACACCCCGTTTCCCAGTATCCGGACAGGGCGAGTCCGCCACCACTCGCGACAGGACTGCGCCGCTCGCACTGCCCGGCGCCCCTGGAAAAGGGTATATCGCCGTTTGTCGAGGCCTTAAGCGGAGGTATCCGTTCGATACCGCCGAGATGAACGAATGATCACGGAGATTTTCCGCACCGGATTACCAGCATGTGGACATGCCGAGGCAGTGACCGCGCCGGCTCCCCCACGCGTCGGCACCCCCACTGCCCGGCGAAAAAGCAGCACGGCACGCGCCACCGAGCCCGCACTTCCACGCACCGACCCGGGAGCACCGGACCAGCCCGGGGCCGGGTGGATTCAGACGGCCCCAGTGGCGGCCCGGAACAACTGCGCCCCCGCGGCCGAGCCCAGGGGGTGCGCCATCACACAGGGATCGGAGGCGGCCAACCAGACCGAATCACCACGCGCGAGGTCCAGCTCACGCACCGCGCTCCCCGAGTGGGCACCGTCGTCACTGCCGTGACCGTTGCCATTTCCGTGACCGTTGCCGTTACCCGTGCCGACCGGGGAGAGCCGCACCCTGCCCTCGGTGCACAGCAGGATCTGCGGCCCGGAGGAGTCCAGGGCCACACCGCCGCCCTCGCCGGGAGACCAGTCCGCCCTGGAGAGCTCGAACTCGTCGGCCTCGGTCTGGTAGGTGGTCAGGTTACGTCCGCTGCGCGTGCCGGTCAGCACCCTGGTGTCCCCGTTGTCGAAGTCGAGCACCTTCAGCAGCTCGGCCACGTCGACGTGCTTGGGAGTGAGCCCGCAGCGCAGGATGTTGTCCGAGTTGGCCAGGATCTCCACCCCGGTTCCCCGCAGGTAGGCGTGCAGATTTCCCGGAGGGAGGTAGATGGCCTCCCCCGGGCGCAGCACCAGCCGGTTCAGCAGCAGGCTCGCGAGCACTCCCGCGTCGTTCGGGTAGGACTCCCCGAGCTCGAGCACGGTCTCGCACTCCAGCACGAACTCGCCCCCGGAACGCACGTGCTCGGCGCACGCCCGCAGCAGATCCGGCACGAGAGCGCGGAGATTGTCCTCGGGCAGGGTGATCCACGTGGTGAACAGCGCTCGCAACCCGTCCCGGTCCGGCTGCGCGGCGAGCAGTCGGGTGTGCGCCCGCAGGCTCGGGACGTCGAGCTCGTGCAACAGCCGGACGGTCCGGTGGGCGTCGCGGAACCCAGCCAGCGCGTGGAACTCAGTCAGCGCGCAGATCAGTTCCGGCTTCGCCGTGGGATCGGGGTAGTTGCGGTCCGGTGCGCTGCGCGGAACTCCTTCCGCCTCCTCGTGGGCGAACCCCGCGGCCGCCTGCTCCCAGGACGGGTGCGCCTGCAGGCTCAGCGGTTCGTCCGCGGCCAGCACCTTCATCAGGAAGGGGAGCCTGTTACCCCAGCGGTCGGTGCAGCCCTGCCCCAGTTGTCGGGTGGGTTCCGAGTCCAGCAGCCGCACCAGCGGGACTTCCGATCCGTCCGGGAAGAGCAACCGCGACGAATCTCCCGGATGGGCGCCCATCCAGAGCTCCGCCTCGGGATGGGGGGCGGGTACGGGACGGCCGAGCAGCTCCGCGATCGCGGTCCGAGAGCCCCATGCATACGGGCGTACCGCGTTGCGCAGTAACTCCACTGTCCTTCTCGCTTCCTCGTCTAACCGCGTTTCCCCGCATCGGCCACGCCCCCTTCACCACCGGAGGACATCCGGTACCGCGCACCTCCCGCTTCGGGAAGTCCACCGAGTTCACCGCGGGCCGCCCCGGAGGAACTTCGTGCAGAACCCGGCGCCCGCCGGCACGGGCCGCTTCAGCGTGCCCCGACCATCGACCGCCCGTGCCCGTCGGGGAGTCCCGAGGCGAGCCCGAGGTACACCGCCGCCATGTCGAAACCGACCGCCAGGAGCGCCGAACGCAGGATCGCATCCTGCTCCCGCGTCTCCGAAGGGGAGAGCACATCGGCGCCAGGCAGCGCTTCCGTGGCCATCCGCTCGGTGAGCAGCGCACGCTCGTCGGCACGAACCGTGAGCAGCAGCACTCGCAGCGCGGCCGTGGTGTCCTCCGGATCGGCGAACAGATCGGACTCGCTTCCCACCGCCGCGGCTGAACCGTGCAGCGAACGACGATTCACCGCCTGGGCGTAGCTGCTCACGTCGCAGGGAACTCCGGCGTAGCAGCCGAGCACGTAGGCGCCGTGCTCGCCCAGGGCGGTGGAGAGCTCGTCCACGCCCCAGAGCAGCGGCACCCGGTCGGCCAGCCGGAGAACCAGCTTCTTGGCCGGGTTCTCCGGGGTCTCGTTGCTCGGGTGCGCGGCGGCGGCCTGCTCGTCCAGCGCGTCGGCCAGCGCCTCGGTGTCGACGCTCAACAACCCGAGCGCCTGGAAAAGGCGGAGCCCGGCCGTGAACACGTGCGCGAACCCCAGTCCCTCCGGAACCGGGATCCGCGGGGGCACGGACCGCGCCCGTCCCGCTACGGAGGCGGCCACCGGCCCCTCCTCCGGAGCCGCGAGAACGATGCTCGCGCCCCGGCGCCCCGCCAGCTCCAGCGACTCGGCCAGAACCTTGTCACCGCCGTCGGTTCCGTAGGCGAAGACCACGTCGAGCGGGCCGACCCAGGAGGGGATCACCTCGGTGACCACCACCGGAACCGGGCAGGACGGGCCGAGCAACGCGGCCAGCGACCGGCACGCGGCGGTGCCGACTCCGGCCCGAGACAACAGCACGAGAGCCCGCGGTCGCTCCGCGACGAAATCGTCCAGCCCGGCTTCGCTCGCCGAGTTCGCCGCCGAGCGCACCTGCGCCCCGGCCAGGGCGGCCGAGCGAAGCAACCCCTCGGTGTCCAGCGCGAACAAACGTTGTTGATCGTCCAGAATGCTGTCGTCCAGCACCACCGTCACCCCCTTCCAGGGCCGTCGGAGGTGGTGTCCTCCTCGGGACCGCCGATCGCCTCCTGCAGCAACAGCACGGGGACACCGTCCCGAACCGGGAAGGAACGTCCGCAGGACGTGCAGGTCAGGTACTCGGCCGCGGGCTGATCGGGCAGACCGTCCCGCAGCGGCGCGTTCCGCGGGCAGGGACAAACCAGGATCTCCCGCAGTTCGGGATCCATCGCGATACTCACCATTCCTCCCGGATGTTCACGCGCCGACACCGATGGGATGAACACCATCCCACCGAAACAAGTCCCGGACGAGCCTCCATGCGGGTAGCGTCGAGCGGGTTTCCGTGACTACTCCCGCAGCACCGCGAGCACCTCGTCACGCAGGGCGGCCATCGTCTCGGAATCGGCCGCCTCGACGTTCAGGCGCAGCACCGGCTCGGTGTTGGACGGACGGAGATTGAACCACGAACCGTCCCCCAGTTCCACGGTAAGCCCGTCGAGCTCGTCGATACGAGCGCCGTTGCGCTCCCGGAAGGAGTCGATCACCGCGCGCATCCGGGTGGTCTGGTCGTCTACCCGCGAGTTGACCTCGCCGGAGGCCACGTAGCGGGAGTAGTCGGACATCAGCTCGGCCAGGCCCTTGTGCTGCTCCCCCAGCGCGGCCAGCACGTGCAGGGCGGCGAGCATCCCCGAGTCGGCGCGCCAGAAGTCGCGGAAGTAGTAGTGCGCCGAGTGCTCCCCGCCGAAGATCGCGCCGGTTTCGGCCATCGTCTGCTTGATGAAGGAGTGACCGACCCTGGTGCGCAGCGGTTTGCCGCCGTTCTCGCGCACTATCTCGGGAACGCCCCTGGACGTGATCAGGTTGTGGATGACCGTGGCGCCCGGTTCCCGCTTCAGCTCCCTGGTGGCGATCAACGCCGTGATGGCGCTCGGGGCGACGGGGGCGCCCTCCGCGTCGAGCACGAAACAGCGATCGGCGTCACCGTCGAAGGCCAGTCCCGCGTCGGCCCCCACCTCGCGGACCTTGGCACGCAGGTCCTCGAGGTTCTCCGACTTCAGCGGATTGGCCTCGTGGTTGGGGAAGGTCCCGTCGAGTTCGAAGTACATGGGCACCAGCTCGATGGGCAGCCCCTCCAGCACGCTGGGGACCGTGTGCCCCGCCATGCCGTTGCCCGCGTCCACCGCGAGCCGCAGCGGCCGGATGGAGGTCAGATCGACCAGCCCGCGCAGGAAGTCCGCGTAGTCCCGGAGCATGTCCCGCTCGGTGATCGAACCCTGCGCACCCAGGAACTCGGGAACCCCGTGGCCGACCAGCTCCTTGATCTCGGACAGACCGCTGTCCTGACCGACCGGGGCCGCTCCGGCCCGGCACAACTTGATCCCGTTGTACTCGGGCGGATTGTGACTGGCCGTGAACATCGCGCCGGGGAGGTCCAAGTGCCCGGAAGCGAAGTACAGCATGTCCGTGCTGGCCAGCCCGATGTTGACCACATCGATCCCCTGACCGGTCACTCCCTCGGAGAACGCGGCCGCCAGCTCGGGAGAGGACTCCCGCATGTCGTGGCCGACCACCACGGCGGGGCCACCGACCAGTCTGGTGAACGCGGCACCGACCTCCCGGGCCACCTCCGCGTTCAGTTCTTCGCCCACCAAACCCCGGATGTCGTACGCCTTGACGATCCCCGACAGGTCCCGCACGCTGCACTCTCCCCGTAGTAACGGCACTCTTGCCTGCGTGCCGAGCCTACCGGCGACCGCGGTGGAAGTGGTGTCCGCCGGACGGCCAAGAACGCGAACCGATCCGCTCGTCCGTATGGACCCCACGAGTGCCACCCGATTCCGAGCACGCGAAAACCCCAGCACAGCACGAGGAGCTCAGCCACACGTCACGGCGCTGCCGAGCGAACCACCCACGAGGCATCCCTCGGACACACCACGTGCCCAGTGAGCCAAACCACATCCCAGTGGGGTATCCCACGTCGAGTCGGCAGGACTCGCCCGGACGCACCGGGCGGATCAGTCCTTGCCCGGATCGGGAAGCGCACGCAGGTGCCCACGCCTGCTTCCGCCGCCACGCACTCCCGGGTTCTCCGTCGCCGACGGATCGGTACGCCCGGCCTCACGAACCGCCTCGGCCAAGGCGGTCAGATCGTCCTCCGAAGGCTGCGCGGCGGAGAACTCCCCCTCGTGGCGCACGACGTGCCACCCCTTGGGGACGGTCAACCGCATCGCGTGCTCCTCGCAGAGATCATAGCTGTGAGGTTCGACATAACTAGCCAGCGGCCCGACCACGGCGGTCGAATCCGCATAGGCATAGGTCAGCGTAGCTACCGCCGGGTGGGTGCACCCGGTTCGCGAGCAACGCCTCACGCTCCGCACGCCTGGCACCATAGCGCCCTTGTCACGCCAACACTCGATGGCACGCGGAAAACTCCCCCGAACAGCCGGTCACCAACCACCGGAACGCGCGACGACGGCCTCGCCGTCCGCCCGGTTGTACTGCGAAGATCATCTATGGGGTGAAGTATGACACGAAGGGTTAACACTCGCACGGACCAGTTCCGAACGTACGCTGCCGAACACGGTGCGTTCGCGGACGTGCGGGCACGATTGCCAGGAAACCGCACGCACGGCGTACCCTCGTCGCGTGGTGACCGCACGGGAAACTCGGCAACGTCTCGGTAAACGACGGGAACGTCGTGGTCGCGGAATGCGCGGACCGCTCTACCCCTCCTCCGTGCCCGCGGCCAAGAGCAGGTCCCAACGCTTCGACGCGCTCGTGCTCGAGGCGCTCGACCCCATCGAACAGCGCTGGCAGACGGAACTGACCCAGCTGGACGTGGCCGTGGACGAGGTCCCCCAGATCGAAACCACCTCACCGGACTCGGTGGTCTGGGGAGACGACGTGGTCGTGGACTCGAACGTGCCGCTCGCCCGGCTGGTCCCCGCGGGCGTGGACCGCCGCGGGTTTCCGACGCGGGCGCGGATCGTGCTGTACCGGAGGCCGCTGGAAGCGCGCGCACGGAACGGCTCCGACCTGACGGACCTGCTTCACGACGTGCTCGTGGAGCAGGTCGCCAACTACCTGGGGCTCGATCCCGGAGTTGTCGGTGGGAACCAGTAAGAAGAAGTTCGGCGGGGTCGGTTGGCGTAGGTGGTTCCGTGGCGGAACCTCCCGCGGCGGTGCCGACTGTTTAGGCTCAGAGCGCCCGCGTTGACGTGGAGCCTTTGGTCGGGAGTTCCTGTGGCTGCGCTCGGCGGGATCCTCGGAAGCTTTCGAACGTTTCGCGCGAAACGTCCCCAACACGTGGCCCGAGAAGCGGGCGGGTCACCCGGGGGCTCGTCGGTTCCGCGACCGACCGGGAACGGCACCGATCAGCGTGAACAGCAGCGCTGCCGCCTGCAACGAGAGCAGGGTCGTCCTGGGCACCCCGGTGAACCCGATGGTGACCTCCCCCGAGTTCTCGGGCAGCGGAACCGCGACCTGCTCACCCCACCCGGTGGCGAGTCCGACCGGCTCACCGTCGATCCGCGCGCGCCAACCCGGCTCCCGCTGCGCGGCGAGCAGCAACGCGCGCCCCGGCCCTCCCGCGGAGAAGCGCACCGTCACGTGCGGCAGCCGCGCTCCGACCCGTATCGGGCGGGACTGCGGCCGCGGCTGCCCTCCCTCCCGCGCGTTGCTCGCCTGGGCCGGACCGAGCAGCGTCACCGGCGAGTTCGGCAGCAGCACGCGGAAGGCGGCACCCGTCCCCTCGACGGCCCCCGCCCTCGTCACGAGGTCACCGGCGAGCTCACCGAACCGGCGCGCCCGTTCGTCCCCCGGAACCGCGATCCGGCCCACTCCGCGAGCGGCAGCGGCGGCCACCCCGGAACGGACGCGGTCAGCGCCGTCGGCCAGCAGGTCCGCTTCGATCCGCATGAGCGCGGAAGTCGCACCCGGCGCGGGAACCAGTGCCGCGGTGCCGAACCGTGGTCGCCCGTCCGGCGTCAACTGCGGAGGGACCCCTCCGGGGCGAAGCCTCAACCAGTAGCCCTCCCCCGTCCGCTCGTCGTCGGCGACGGCCCCTGCGGTCACCCGCAACGGCCCGGACTGCCCCGCGAACGTCGAACCGATCGCCAGCAGCCCGAGGGAGACCACCGTGGCAGCGGTGAGCAGCCGACGCATCGACGACGAGGCCGGCCGTCCCGCGCGCCCCGCCGCCACCGCGGCCAGCGTCGTCCACAGCAGACCGCAGGCGACGAGCAGCAGCGGTCCTCCCGGCCAGCCAACCGTTTCGGGCCCACCCCACACCGGGCTGGAGGGGATTCGCCCGACCAGCAGGCTCGCCCCCCAGCCGACGAACGCCACGAGCACCCCGCCGAGCACCGTGCGGTCCCGGGAGCGCAGCACGGCGAGCACTGCCGCGCACACCACCAGCACACCAGACCATCCGGTCACGGTGTTCACCGCGTTCAGGGACAGCAGCGAGATCCCGACCGGTGATTCCACCACCGGCGCCCCCAGACCGTGCATCAGGAACCCGGGGTCGCGCGCCAGCACGGCGGGCCAGGGCAACAGGCAGGCCAGGGGCAGCAGCACCAGCGAAGCGAACCCCGCCGCGCGGCGGAACAGGCTGGTGCGCACGGCGGGGGGACAGCAGAACCCCGCCACGGCGAGCACGAGCAGCAGCGCGTACGTCCCGGGGGCGAAGGCGGCCAGCACCGCCGCCCCCAGAGCTGTCCGACACGCCGTACCGAGCCAGTTCGGTCGTCCGGGGGTTCTGGCCGGGACGGCCCCCACCAGCGACATGGTCCCGAGGAGCAGCGGTGGGAGCAGCACGTGGGCGACCACGACGCCGATCCGCCCCTCGGCCGCCGCCAGCATCCCGACGGGCAGCAGCGCGTACGCCGCCGCTGCCAGCGCGCGCACCGTGCGGGAAACCGCGAGCCCGCCGCAGGCGTGGTAAGCAGCGGCCCCGGCGAGCGGGAGCTGCAGCAGCACCAGCAGCGCCAGCGCGGCGGGCGGCCCGCCGAGCGGGGCGAGCAGCGCGCCCAGCAGCCCGAGCACCAGCAGGGCGGGCGGGGCCTGGGCCGCGGTCCCCCCGTGCACCGGGTGCCAGGCCGCCAGGTAACTCGACCAGGTGGTTTCCAGATCGGCGGCCGGAAGCAACCTGCCGCCGTGCAAGCTCAACCCGATCCGGGGAGCTTCCGCCAGCAGGCCGTGCACCACCAGGGCGAACAGCGCCAACCCCACCACCAGCACGACCGAGGGGTTGAGCAGCGTCTCGCGCAGCACGCGAGCTCGATTCACCGGAACCAGCACCAACTGCTCGGAGCTGCCCGCGTCCTCCCCGGTGCGCGGCCCCGGTGAGGGACGTGGACGCGGGTCGCGCGGCCCCCGCTCGGGCTCCTCCGGGACCGCGACGACCACCGGTTCGGCCGGCCTGCGCAGCCCGGCAGCGGAACGTCTGCGGCCTCCGGCGGTGCCGAGAGCCCCCGCGGGCAGCGCGTCCGGCCCGTAACGCGGTCCCGCTCCGGAATCACGCACCACCGGCGCGGACTCCTCCCGCAGCGGAAGACCGAGCAGCGTGTCGTGCCGGACCCGATTCCGGACCATGCGGGCATATCCCGCCAGGCAGGCGATGCGTAATCGGGTGATCCTCCCGATCAGCAGCCCGCGAAAGCTCCGGTTCGCCGGGTTCCTGCCGTGCGTGCGCGCGGCGGAGCGGATCCCGAGCCGCCCCGTCAGCAGCATCCACGCGGCCGACGCCTCCGCTCGCGCCTGGGCGAACCTGCGCGCCGCGGCGCAGCCCAGCAGTCGGAGAACCCCGAGCAGCAGCAGGCGCGCCATCGCGAATCGCCCGAACCGGGACCCGGTGTTGGCCAGGTAAGTGCGCAGCTCGTCCGCGCGGTTGACGGCGCCCCCGCTGCTCGCCACCGCCGTCGCCGCCCGCGGAAGCCCGCCACGAGCAGGCGAGTCCGTGGCGCGGCGCGCCCGCGCCCGGGGCACGCACAGCACCAGGTGCCCCGCGGCGTTGATCCGCCACCCCAGGTCCACATCGACGCAGGGCGCGGAGAGCAGCTCGTCGAAACCGCCCAGCGCCTCGAAGACCTCGCGCCGCACCAGGGCGGTCGCGGCGGGAACGGCCAGCACCTCGGAGACCTGGAGCGCCGCCCCCGCGTCCTGCACTCCCGAGTCCTGCGCTCCTTCCCCGATCGCCGGGTCGAGCCCGAACTGCCCGACATCGGCGCGCACCCGCGCCGAGGTGTCCATGGACAGCCCGGCTTCGGTGAGCAGGCGGGGGTCCCGCGAGTCGAGCCCCAGCGGCCCGAGCATCGCCGCCGCGGAATCCGCTTCGGCCACCAGGAGCAGGTTCTCCAGGCACTCGGGCTCGGGAATCGAGTCGTCGCACAGCGGCCACAACCAGCCGCCGGGATCACCCCAGCGCTCACGGGCGTGTTCCAGGGCGTGATCGACGGCGGCCCCGAACCCGGCCCCCTCCTCGACCGTGAGCACTCCGTCCACCGGCGCGGATTTCCCAGTGGACCCCGCGGTGGACCCCGCGGTGGAGCTCTCCAGCCAGGAGCGGGTTCGTTCGTCCGCTTCCGGCACCACTGCCAGCAGATGGCGCGGACGGACCGTCGACCGCTCCAGCGCCGACAGCACCTCCGGCAACCAGTCCACGCCTCGACGGCACACCAGCACCGCCAGTACCGGTGCGGTGCTCAGGTGCGTCCGACTGGTCGACTGCGCAGCGGCGCGGAACTCGGCCACCGTCTCCTCCCGCGTGCCGGGGTCCGATCACCGCACGACAGTAATGGACGCCACACGTTCGCGGAGAGAATGCTCGCCGAACCGGTTCGCGTTGATTCCGCACCGGAGCGACGAAGCGGCGCGGTGTTGCGCGTTCCGCAGGACGCCGCGGGGCACGCCCGTGACGACGAGCCGTGTGCCCCGCCCGTTCGACCGCTGCACCGCGGGCGGATCACCTTGGACAGTCCACGCTCCACGGATCGTTTTGCGTGGCGGTGTGGACGGCGGCACCGGCCGCGCGGGTGGATGACAAGCGGCCGACGCCGCTCGCCCGAACCACCGATCCGGCCGAGCGAGCACTCGCCCGGTCCGCACGGATCCTTCACCGTCCGTCCGCGGAGCGGAACCGGAAGCGGAAGGGAAAAACCGGTCCGCACCCACCCCACTCCGCGAGCGCGAAAAGGTGACCCGCCTTCGCTCAAGCGCTTTCGGATACCGGGAACCGCGCGGAGCTCACCCCGCCTGACGTTTGAGCCTGCGCCGTTCCCGTTCGGAAAGACCGCCCCAAATGCCGAACCTCTCGTCGTGCTCCAGGGCGTATTCGAGACATTCCGAACGGACTTCACATCCCGCGCAAATGCGTTTCGCTTCGCGGGTGGATCCGCCCTTTTCCGGAAAGAATGCCTCCGGATCGGTTTGCGCGCACAGGGCGCGCTCCTGCCAGTCCTGATCTTCCTCGGAGTCGATCAGTCCGGCCAGAATGTCGAGCTCGCCGACGCGAGCCTCTTCCCCCTCCGTGAGGCCTTGCTCGGTCTGCAACATGTGAACCTCCCCCGTTCAGTTATTCCGTTCCCGCGGACCTCCCCAGGACGCGCGGGACGTGGTGAACCGGCTCCCACCGGTTCGGTATTCGGCCGTGAACTCCGGCCGCCGGACGCAGCACCGAGGTCACGCCACCAAGGAGCCGTCCGACCGTGCACTTACCGGGCCTCCCGCACCCGGTACCGCCGAAGGAGTGAGCACCGCCACACCTGGAGGGAGTGGCAATCAACCCTTCGGGCGGTTGAATAACACTGTTGTGATTACACCCGCGTCCCTCCCAGTGGTCAAGTGGAGACCTTCCGTAGGGGGAACGGGCAACAGCTCCACGGAGCAGAACCACTCCGCCACCATGCGTCCATCGGACTGCTCCGTTCGGCCTTCCAAGATCCCGGATCTAGGAATACCACCGACACCTCGATCGTGCCCGGCGAGCGAACGGGACACTGGTGGGGTGCGAAATACCGCGATGCGCGTGAGCCCCCTGTTCCTGGCCTTGCTGGCCGTCACGGTGGCGGGCGGATTTCTGGCCACTCTGAACAGTGCTTTCCTTTACACGACCGGCGTAGTACTGATCGTGCTCGGCGGCTGGGCCACCTCCCTGTGCCTGCACGAATTCGGACACGCGATCACCGCTTTCCGCGGGGGAGACCGCTCGGTGCGTTCCAAGGGTTACCTCACCCTCGACCCGCGCCACTACACCGATCCCGTGGTCAGCCTGCTGCTTCCGATCCTGTTCGTGTTGATCGGCGGTATCCCTCTTCCGGGTGGGGCGGTGTGGATCAACCACACGGCACTGCGGTCCAAAAAGGACGAGGCGACCGTGTCCCTCGCCGGGCCGCTGACGAACCTGCTGATCGGGATCGGGCTGACCGCCTCGGTGGCCACCGTCGACATGCCGCCGGCTCTCGGCGCGGGACTGTCGTACCTGGCCTTCCTGCAGGTGATCGCCTTCGTGCTCAACATCCTCCCCGTGCCGGGGCTGGACGGCTACGGCGCCATAGAGCCCTGGCTGTCCTTCCGGGCGCGCGAGCTCGGCGAGAAGGCCCGCCCGTGGGCCCCGCTGGGGATCATCCTGATCCTGTTCGTCATCCCCGGGGCCAGCTACGTGTTCTTCAACGTGGCCTTCGGGCTGTTCGACGCGGTCGGCGGCACGGGCAGGCTCGCCGCCATCGGCGAGACCACGTTCCGCTTCTGGGAGTGACGCCGGGGCGCGCACCAGGTTGCGCGCCACCGGTCCCCGCGGGCGTGGGAGGATTCCCGTCGTGAAGGTCGCAGTACTGGTCGGCGGAGTCGGTGGCGCGCAGTTCCTGCTGGGAGTCAAGGAGGCTCTCGGGATGCCCGCGATCGGCGAGCCCGAGCAAGAATCACCGCACGAGATCTCGGCCGTGGTCAACATCGCCGACGACGTCTGGATGCACGGCCTGCGGGTGTGCCCCGATCTGGACACCTGCATGTACACCCTCGGCGGAGGCATCGACACGGCCAAGGGATGGGGACGCGAGTTCGAGACCTGGTCCGTCTCCGCGGAGCTGTCCGCCTACGGCGCCGAACCGAGCTGGTTCGGCCTCGGGGACAGGGACATCGCCACGCACCTGGTGCGCACCAGGATGCTGCGCGCGGGCTACCCGCTCTCGGCGATCACCGAGGCGCTGTGCGACCGCTGGCGCCCCGGGGTGAACCTGCTCCCCGTCACCGACGAGAGGGTCGAGACCCACGTGGCCATCGAGGATCCGCAGGGTGCAGGCCCCAAGGCCGTGCACTTCCAGGAGTGGTGGGTCCGCCACGGCGCCGGCCCGGAGGCGAACGCGATCGTGCCGGTCGGCGCGGAGGAGGCCACCGCGCTGCCGGAGACGCTGGAAGCGATCTCCGGGGCCGACGTCGTGCTGCTGGCCCCGTCCAACCCCGTGGTCAGCATCGGCACCGTGCTCGCCGTTCCCGGCGTGCGCGCGGCGCTGCGGGAGACCGCTGCCCCGGTTGTGGGGTTGTCGCCCATCGTCGGCGGCAGCGCGGTGCGCGGGATGGCCGACTCCTGCCTGCGCGCCATCGGGGTGGACAGCACGGCCCAGGCAGTCGGGCAGCACTACGGCTCCCGCTCCACCTCGAACGAGGGAATTCTGGACGCCTGGCTGGTGGACAGCTCCGACACCGCGCAGATTCCCGGGGTGGCGACCCGTTCCGTCCCGCTGATCATGTCGGACGTGTCCGCCAGCGCCGAGATGGCGCGCGCCGCCTTCGAGATCGGCGGGGTGGCGGTACCGGAGGTGGCAGGATGAACGATCACGCCGCGAACGAGGGACTCGAGCTGTACGCGGTCGACGGGCTGCCCGAGTTCTCCGAGGGGGACGACCTCGCGGGGGCGCTGGCCGCGAGCGTCCCCTGGCTGCGCGACGGCGACGCCGTGGTGGTCACCAGCAAGGTGCTCTCCAAGATCGAGGGCAGGATCGTGCGGACACCGCGGGATCCCGAGCAGCGGGACGCGCTGCGGCGCGAGCTGGTGCTGTCCGAGGCCGATCACGTGCTGGCCCGGCGCGGCCGCACGCTGATAACGCAGAACAAGCTCGGGATCGTGCAGGCCGCGTCCGGAGTGGACGCCTCCAACGTCGCCACCGACGAGATCGCGCTGCTGCCCAGGGACCCGGACACCAGCGCCGAGCGGCTGCGCGAGGAGCTGGCCGAGCGGCTGGGGGTGAACGTGGCCGTGGTGATCACCGACACCATGGGGCGTGCCTGGCGGCTCGGCCAGACCGACGTCGCGATCGGTTCGGCCGGTCTCTCGGTGCTGCACCGCTACGCGGGAACCACCGACTCGCTCGGCAACGCGCTGGAGGTCACCGAGGTGGCCGTGGCCGACGAGGTCGCCGGTGCCGCCGATCTGGTCAAGGGCAAGCTCGGCAGAGTGCCCGTCGCCGTGGTGCGCGGGCTCGACGAGCGCGACGACGGCTCCACGGCCTGCGATCTGGTCCGCACCGTGGACGAGGACCTGTTCCGGCTGGGCACGGCCGAGGCAGTCGCGCAGGGCCGCGGGGAGGCCGTGCTGCTGCGTCGCTCGGTGCGCGACTTCGCGGACGAACCGGTGGACGCGGAGGCCGTGCGCAGGGCCGTGGGGGCGGCGCTGACGGCTCCCGCTCCGCACCACACCAGGCCGGTGCGCTTCGTGTGGCTGCGGGACCGCGGGCTGCGCAGGAAGCTGCTGGACGCGATGCGCAGCGCGTGGCTGGACGACCTGCGCGCCGACGGGGTCTCCGAGAGCGGGGCGCAGCGCAGGGTCGCGCGCGGGGACCTGCTCTACGAGGCCCCCGAGGTGGTGGTGCCCTTCCTGCTCCGGGACGGGGCGCACGACTACCCGGACGAGCGCAGGGCGGACGCGGAGCGCTCGATGTTCGTGGTCGCGGGCGGGGCCGCCGTGCAGAACCTGCTGGTTTCGCTGGCCGTGGAGGAGCTCGGGTCCTGCTGGGTCTCCTCCACGCTGTTCTGCCCGGAGGTGGTGCGGACGACGCTGGAGCTGCCCGCGGCGTGGGAGCCGCTGGGTGCGGTGGCGCTCGGGCATCCGGCCGAGCCCGCGGGCGGACCGCGGCCGCCGCGTGATCCGGAGAGCGGGCTGGTGGAGCTGTGAACGGGCCGCACGAGGACGCGCTGCGAACTCTGGAGGAGTGGTCCGGCGCGGGCGAGGATCCGGGGCAGGAGGCGCTGCGGCACGCCTTCCTGACGCTGCTGCGGGCGCGTGCCGACGCCTGCCTGCGCGAGTGCGAGCCGGGGCACGTGACCGCCTCGGCCCTGGTGCTGGACCACACGGGTTCCCACGTGCTGCTGACCCTGCACCCGCGGGTGGGGCGGTGGCTGCAGCTGGGTGGGCACTGCGAGCTCGCGGACGGGAGCCTCGCCGGGGCCGCGCTGCGCGAGGCCTGCGAGGAGTCCGGGATCGAGGGGTTGAGCATCGATCCGGAGCCGGTGCACCTGGACGTCCATCCGGTCACCTGCTCGCTCGGCCTTCCCACCAGGCACTTCGACGTGCGGTTCCTGGTGCGCGCCCCGGAGGGCGCGGTGCCCCGGCGCAGCGCGGAGTCGAAGGATCTGCGCTGGTGGCCGCTCGCGGAGCTGCCGGAGGGGGGCGACCTGGGGCCGCTGATGGCCGCCGCGGGGTTGTCCCGTTCCCAGCTTTGCCCATAACCGGGAGTTCTCCACAGGGCGGTGCTGGGCTCCCCAGGAACGGCAGGGGTGCCCGGTTCTGCCTGTAACCGGGCACCACCGTGCACTGAACAGCTCCGAGGAGCTCCACCGCACCGCTTTCCAGCCCCCGCATCCGGGCTCCTGAGATCCGCTTCCACCTCGACGCGGATCACGCCCCTGCCCGAGTACGGGGGAGTACGGAACATCGATTCAACTCGGCCCGATCCACTCCCCTGCATCCGTTCCGCGCGGCACGAGTCCCCCTCAAGGGTCGGCCCAGTTGACGCACTGCTTTCTGTCGGACAAAATTGGAATGCGGCGCGGATACGGTTCACCCAATCAGCACGGAAACATCGGGTGGCCGCCGGCCGTGCCCGAGCTGTACTGGCCGATCCTGTGGCGCTTCTTCCGGTACGTCGTGCCGGTGACAGCCGAACGATGTGGCTCTACCTCGGCGACGATGACACCGGGCGAGCCCTGGAAGTCGGTGTTCTCGATACCGAGGAGGGTGACCAGCTGGTCATTCATGTCATGGATCTGCGGGACAAGTTCCGGCCCTACTACGACATCGGTAAAGGGGATCTGCCATGAACCACGACGACACTCCTCCTCCCGAAGAGGTCGATCTCTCTCGCGAGACCGTCACCGACCAGCAGGGGCGGCCGATCACCGAAGAGGAAGCGGACCAAGCCAGCCAAGCCCTGGAAACCGAGGACCTCGCTGTCGACGAGGCGAACATCGTCTACCCACGCCGTGGCCGGCCGTCGTTGAGCACTCCCGGAGCACGATCACCTCGGGTGGACACCCGAGTCCCCCACGAAGTGAAGCGCCGCTTGGAATCGCTCGCCCGCACACAACATCGCGCCGAATCCGAGGTGGTTCGCGAGGCGCTTGAGGAATACCTCGCACGTCACTGAAGAGCCGCCCCGGTGTTTCCCAGTTTTGCCCATGACCGGGAGTTGTCCACAAGCAGCCCCGCACGAGGGGAATCCCCGGAACACGGTGCCTTCCCGCGCGGCGGGAAGGCACCGACGCCGCTCAGCCACCTCCGGGGCGGAACGGCTTCGAGGGATTGGTGAAAAGTCCCCGCGGGACGGCCTCGGCCAGCGCCCGGTACCCGACCGGGTTCAAGTGCAGGTGGTCACCGACGTCGTAGGTGGGAAGCAGAGCGCTCGGGTTCCGCGGATCCCGGACGGCCCTGTCGAGGTCGAGGACCGCGTCGAAGCGGTGGCTGCTGCGGATCCAGTCGTTGACGCGTTGGCGCGCCGCCTCCCGATGTCCGTTGGGATCGTCGTAGGAAGCGTGGCCACCGAAGGGAGTCAGGGTCGCTCCGTAAACGCGGATCCCCTGAGCGTGCGCCCTGCGGATCATCTGTTCGTAGGCGGAGATGAGATTTTCGGCCACTCGACGCTGCGCAGCCTTCGTCGGCGCGGCGGTGCCGATGTCGTTGACGCCTTCGAACACCACGAGCCACTCCACCCCGCTCCGGGCGAACACGTCACGGTCCAGCCGGGCCAGCGCGTTGGGCCCCAGACCGTCACGGAGAACGCGGTTGCCGCCCACGCCCTGGTTGAGCACCGCGACGTCGGCCGTGGCCGGGGAGCGCTGCAGCCGGGCCACCAACTGGTCCGGCCAGCGATCGTTGCCGTTGGTGGTGGAACCTCGACCGTCGGTCAACGAGTCACCGAGTACAGCGGCCGCCGCAGCGGTCCGTTTCGCTCGCACCTCGACACCGCTGAGGAAGTACCAGTGATCGACGGGGGTCGCCCCGGGCAGCTTCGCGGCGGCGACGTGGTTGCCCTCGAGCATGTACGAAGTGGTGCGGGACCCGGGGTGCGAGGTGATCGACCGGGAGGCCTGGCCGTCGGCCAGGTACATCGTCACGGTCAGGTTCTCCCGGGCATCAACCGGGAAGCTGAGCGGGTCGGACACCACCTGAGCACCGACCGGCACGGTCGTGGAGCGATCTCCGTGGAACGTCACTTCTCGTGAGGTGCCCGGTTCGATGGCGCTGACACCCGCCCGGCCGTCCAGCGGCTCGGCCACGGACACCCGGGTGATCGGAAGCGGGGCACCACCGAACGCGTTCGAGAAGCGCAGCCGCATCGTGCCGCCACCGATCGAGGTGTGCACGGTCTGCCGCAGCGTGGCGTCGTCCAGCACAGAGTTCTGCCCGGTGAACGGGTCCGGTGGCATGTTGGCCGGTTCGGTCAGCTGTTGCGCCGAGCTCCAGGTGTTCACCCATTGCGAGTTCCCCCGATCCGGGGCCGAGGAGGACGTCCCTGGAAACACGACGAGAGCGGTCACAACCAGCGAGGAGATCAGCACGAGGATCTTTCTGCTCATTGCCGCGCACCTCTCGAATCGAGTCGTGGAGGTTCCGCGAGGAGATCACGAGAGTCCGGTCAAGCACAACGCCCGGCAGCGTGGTTTTCCGCGGAATCCGTGCTGCCCCGTGGACTCGCCCCGGCTCCGCGCTGCAGGCCACTCACGGTAGTCTCGCCCGTGAACGCGGAACGTGGACAGCACCCGGCTGCCGGATTGACGATGTCGGCCACGACGTTCCCCGAAAACGAGGCCTCAGATTCCCGGATACGATTCCCGGGAGTCCGCACCCAGAATTCCTCGGAATTTCGTTCCGTCGTAGCTCGAGCGCAACGTGCCCGCGATCGCCGATCGCGAGCGGACTCCCAGGAGCACAGCGGCGCCGCGAGGCCCGCGTGACCACCTCGGGCACTACCGCACCCACCTCCGGGGCCGCCCCACGCCGCCCCGGACAGCACTTGTCGACAAGGAGAGGATCCGAGGGAAATATTTCCACTGGTGGACAATTCGATCGAGCACGTGAAGCACAACTCCGATCTCCACCGTTCTCCACCGTTCTTCGTGTGACGGACCGCACAAACAAGTTTTATCCGCGACTCGAGAATAGGCTACACTCGTCCACTCGAGCGAAGTTCTGTCAGTCGATCCGAATCGAACCACTCGGAGGAAGAGCGGTGACCGCGAGAGGAAAAGCGCTCCGGCCGCACGGTCCGGAAAACGCCGCCGACTCCGACGCGGAGGGCGGAGGCGCGCAGCTCGCCCGAACGAGCCACTTTTCCCTCCACCGTGATCTCGAAGAAGGTGACTCCCGTTGCCGATGGATGAATCACGGGGTTCGACGGCGCGATGACGCTCGCCCGGGACTCCGGGCGGCGGAACCGGCCGAGGACCGGCACGACGACAGCACGAAGGAGACGAGAGACGTGAACGAGACGCGAAACGAAGCGGAGGAGCTCACCGGTCTGGCCGGCAAGTTACGCGGGGCGACCGACGTGCTGGACACCGGGATACAGCCGCCCCCGGCGCCGAACGCGGGCGAGGCGACCAAGGCCGTGGTCGACGCGATGGCGCTGCTGACCGGTGCGGCCGCCGAGTCCATGACGGAGGACTGCCCGGGGACGAGGGAGGCAGCCGCCTTCCCCGCTCCCGTGGACCCGGACGAAGCACGAGCCCACCGGAACGAACCCGGCGAAGCGAGCTACCGAGCACGCTGACCCCGGCTCCGCGCGGTCGCGGGCAGGCGGTGGAAGCGGATTTCCCCGACTCCCCGCGGGAGGAGCCGCCGGACGGTAACCTGGCTCCTCCGAGGTGGCCGATGCCGCCGAGCTCGCCGACCGATCCACCGGAAGCCGGAAGATGAATCGAGCAGCCAACTTTCCACCCGAACCCGACCCGCGGTCGGGGTGGGGCGGACAGCCCCGAACCCAGTGGCAGCAGCCCCCGGCCGGGCAGCAGTCTCCGGGAGGACAGTGGCCCCAGCCCGGGCCACAGCCCCAGCCCGGGCAGCAGCCCCCGGCGGCGCAGTTCACGCCTTCCCCGTGGGGCAGGGTCAAATTCGCGGCGGGGGTCGTGACGGGCGTGTTCGTCATCGGGGTCCTCACCGGTGGAGTCGACCTGCCACGTGTGGCCGTGTTCTGGGTGGTGATGCTTCCGGTGATACTGCTGCCCCTGCTGACCACGAAGAGCAAGCGGCTCTCGGCCGAGGTCGGCTGGCTGTGGCAGGGCGGGGAGGACTTCGTGGCAACCCGGGCTCTGGTGTCCGTCGAGGCCTCCGAGCAGGAGACCAACCGCACGTTGAAGCTCGTCGACTCCGCCGGTCGCGAGGTCTCCGCCCGGCTCGATCACCTCCGGGGGAACCCCGCGCTGTGGCAGCTCGTCCACGACGACATCCTGCGCTCGGCGCAGTTCAACGGAACGGCGATCAACGGTCCGGCCCGCGCCGTGCTCGGCCTGGACCGGCCGATGGGTTCACGCTGATGAATCGGCACCGGTTCGGACCAGGTGCATCGTGCGTCCTCGGGAGAGCAGCCGCAGCGCCGACTCCGGGCTGCGGAACTTCCCGCTGACTCCGCCGTGCGGCGCGAACACCTCGGCGCCGTCCTCATGGGACAAACCCCAGTAGCGCACCACGCCGTCGGCGCGGTCGCCGATCTCCTCGCACAGCGCGAACACTTCGGGCGCGCTCGCCCGCACCAGCTCCACCAGTAGTTCCCGGAACTCCTCGTGCGTGCCGAGCGGAGCGAGCTCGGACTCGTCCACCGAGTTTTCCTCGGTCAGCTCGTGCGCCTCGAACACGGTCTCCTCCTGAACCGATCGTGATCAGCAACACTAAGAACATTAAAGCTAATCGTTAAGCTGGTCGATTACCCAAGCGAGTGAGAGCAGCGGGTTACACCCGATTGGGGCTCGACTTGAGAGATCGTCAGACTTGATGCGAGTTCAGGAGGTACTTGTGGAACGTAGCGACCCTTCGGCGCTTCGCTGGTTGATCGGCAACGAGCTGCGACACTACAGAACCGAGGCGGGCGAGACGGTCGCCTCGGCAGCGCGGGCGCTCGGCTGTTCCGCGGGAAAGATCACCCATCTGGAAACGGGCCGCTACCAGCAGCAACCGGACGAGATGAGCACGCTGCTCATTCACTACGGAGTCGCCCAGCACGACGTCGACCGACTGACTTCGCTGACCGCCAGCTCCAACTCGCACACCTGGTGGGCTCCCTGGGCGAATGTGGTCCCGGACTGGCTCAAGACCTTCGTGGGCCTGGAAGGAATAGCGTGCAGCGAGTTCATCTACATGCCGCTCGTACTGCCGGGATTGCTCCAAACCGCCGGATACGCGACCGCACTGACCTCGGCGAGCGTACGAGTACGCACCGATCACAGCGAGCGTTTCGTGAACTTCCGCCTCGCACGACAACAGCGACTGTTCGCGGAAGACTCCTTGCGACTCACCGCTGTGCTGGAGGAATCGACCCTCGATCGCCCGGTGGGTGACCGGCAAGTAATGAACGAGCAGCTGCGTCAACTCGTTTCGACAGCACGCCGTGACAACGTCGATATCCGAGTGCTTCCCACCAAGGCAGGACCACATGCCGCGCTGAGCGGAGGCTTCACCGTACTGAACTTCGCGCACGCTCAATCGATCGGCTACATCGAGCTCCAGGACGGTGCGGTTTACATCCAGGACCAAGAGCAAGTGGCGGATTACACGCGTTCGGGTGAGCGACTACTCTCGACAGCGCTGTCTCCGGATGACTCGGCTGCAGCTATCGAAGCACGTATCGATTGAAAGGTTTCTGCGGTGACGACCAGGCACGACACTTCGCGGTGGCGCAAGTCCAGCTACAGCGACAACGGGGCCAACTGCGTCGAAGTCGCGGCACTGCCCGGCGCGGTCGCCGCCCGCGACTCCAAGGACCGCGCGGGCGCGGTACTGACCTTCGACCGCCAGCAGTGGCGGACCTTCCTGCGCAGTCTGCGCGACTGAGCGAGTCGACGCCCCTCGGGCGTGGTTAGTGCGGCACGCACCGCCACCACGCCCGAATCCTGGTCATCCAACTCCGCACGATCCCGGAGAACTGGAGGTCGTCGCGGCAGCCGTCGAGCTGACCACTCGGCGAGCACGGCGCGCAGAACCGCGCGAGCTCGGCCCATCGATCGTAGCCCGCGGACAGCTGGCGAGATCGACGATTCGCGGCATGCCTCCCGCACTGCGGCACGGAAAACGCACTGCCGCGTAGCTGTGATGCTCGGCACGAAACCTCCCCTCCTTAGTAGTCCAACCCTGCCGATCTCGCACTTCGGAGTGACACCCTTCCGATTGATTCACTTTCGGATGACTGGGGAGGATCGTTGACGATCGGCGACGAGCACGTGTTCCGGCAGCACGAGTCGGAGGCTCCGGCCGTCATCAGCGCGGACTACATGGCCGAACGCGAAGGCATGGAACCGGCACACGCCTATCTCCCGTCGAAGCGGGTACTGAAGCAGGACACCGAAGTAACCTTCGACCTGCGCCGACTGGCCGACGGCAGGCTGGCGGTGCTGGCCTACTCCTCGCTCGACTCGCTGGTCGCCTGCTGCGGGGAGCTGCAGCCCTGGGCCTCGTTGCCGAGGGACAAGGTCGAGGAAGTACAGCGGCGCAGCGGGGCGGACCTGGTGATCTGGGACGCTCAGCTTCCCGACGAACAGCGCAACGACGGTGAGGAGGCTCGGCAGTGAGCGGAACGCACGTGGATCCGGACGAGCTCACCGGATTGGCCGGCAAGCTGCGCAACGCCGCGACGAGTCTGGACGACACCCCCTCTCCCCCGCCCGCGCCCGACGTTGGCGAAGCCACCGAGGCGGTCGCGGGCGCGCTGGCACTGCTGACCAGTTCTACCGCCGGAATCGTCGAGGGACTCGGCGCGACCGGGGACGCCGTCGCCGAGGGACGAGATCTCTACGAGGAAACGGACCACTCCAACGCCGAACGGTTCGACGACCAGTCCGACTGACCACTGGGGGAGCAGCACTCATGCCACTCGATCTGGAGATCCGAGGAGACCCGTCGAGCATCCGGGACAGCGCACGCTGGATGAGCACCGTCTCGGAGTCCGTTCACGAGACCGGCACGCAGGTGACCAGCGCTCGCAACGGCTCGGAGAGCGCCTGGTCCGGCGAGGCGGGGGACTCGTTCCGCGCCGTGCTGAGCAAGGTGAACCCCGAGATCGACGAGGTCGCCGAGGACCACGCTGCGATGTGCCGGGAACTGAACAAGTTCGCCGACGAACTGGACACCGCCCAGAAGCGGATGCGACGCGCCCGCGAGATCGCACGGGAAGCCGGTCTGACGGTGACCGAACAACGCATCACGGAGCCGGGGGCTGAACCGGCTGCCCCGGAACCGCTGCCGAGCGATCGCCCGGCCACTCCGGAGGAACAGCAGGCCCACGCCGCGGCCACCCGGGCGCAGACCGCCTACGCGCGCAAGGTCCGTGCGTACCAGGAGTGCAGCCAGATCGTCACCGAAGCGCGCGAACAGCACAACAGCGCACTCGGCGTGCTGAACAGGTTCGTCAGCGGGATCGCCGAGAAGAGCCCCTTCACCATCACCGACTACACCACCGGCCTGGCTGGTGCGGTGGCCGGAAGCACCAGCGCGATGCGGGCAGCGGCGACCGAGATCGCCGACAGCGGCAAGATCGCGCGGGCGGAGAAGCTGATGCACAGTCCGAACCTGGGGCTGCGCAACCAGACCCGTGCCGCCGCCATTCACGCACGCAACTACGTGAACAAGGTCGAGCTCGAGAACAAGGCCACCGCGAGCAGGACGGCGCGGATGGTCGACAAGCTGAGTCCGAATGTGCAGAAAGCTCTCCAGCTGAACATGAACTTAGGAGTCCGCCCGGAGAACGTCGGCAACAGATTACTCCGGGGCAGTCTCCGCACTGCGAGCAAACTTCCCGTGGTCGGGCTGGGAATAACAGGATTCAGCATCGGCTACGACGTGCAAGCCACGGACAAATCAGTGGGTGAGAGCGCCGCGATCAACCTCGGCGGCTACGCTGCCGGTTCCGCGGCCACCGCCGGGTTGCTCGCCATGAGCACCCCGGTCGGCTGGGCAGTGGCCGGAGGGGTCGTGGTCAGCGTCGGTGTCGGCTTCGCCATCGACGAGTGGGGCGACGACGTCGTGGACGCGGCAGGAGACGCCGTGAACTGGACAGGCAACAAGCTCAACGACGCCACGGACGCCGTCGGCGACTTCGTAAGTGACATCTTCTGAAACGAGCCCCATGAGCCACACAGCCGGACTGCCGCCCAAACCCGACCCCCACACCGGCGAACCACGACCACCACGCGCCCCCCTCGAACCCGAGTGGAAAGACGCCGAGAACAAACGCCCGGACGGCGCGAACAAAGCCCCTCGAGCTCCGGAAGGCGAGTCCCCCGCACTCGAATGGTTCTGCCCGTCCCGCGGTCAGTCGTTCAGCATCGGAGTGACGATATCCCTCGTCGTCCTCGCGTTCGGCGTCCTCAGAGACGGCGGGCTCGGCTGGATGACAACGTGGTGGCTCTGGTTGTTCGTAGTTCCGTGGCCGTTCGTCACGCTGCTTGCAGGGCGCAACACGCGCATGTCGGCGGGCGCCGACTGGTTCCGCTACGGAAAGAAGGGCTTCATCAGAACGTACGAGCTCACTTCGGTGAAAGTAACCACGGAAGGCGCTTCCCGAGCACTGCGGCTGAACGACGCGGAACAACGGACGCTGTCAGTACAACTCAACGATATCCAGCGGAACCGCGAGCTGTGGGACCTCGTCTACAACGGCATCCTGCACTCGGTGCGCGGCAACGGAGCCGAGACCAACAAACTCGCCCGCACCTTCCTCGACCTCGACAACCCGCTCCGCTTCCGCGGAGAGTGAGCGGCTCCGTCGTCTCGATATCGCCCGCGGCCCCCGCCGGGCTACTCGCCATGAGACCTCGGTCGGCTGGGCAGTGGCCGGAGGGGTCGTGGTCAGCGTCACCGTCGGCGACATCTTCTGAAACGAGCCCCCATGAGCCACACAGCCGGACTGCCGCCCAAACCCGACCCCCACACCGGCGAAACACGACCACCACGGGCACCGCTGGAACCGGATTGGAAGCGTGCCGAGGACAAACGCCCTGGAGGCGAACACCAAGTACCTCAACCCCCCGACGGATACGGCCCCGTACTCGAATGGTTCCGGCCGACACGAGGTTTCTCCGTGACTCTGGGGGCGATTATGGCAACCATCATGTTCGTCTTCTTCTGCATCAGAGACACCGGGTTCAGCTGGATGACGACGTGGTGGTTGTGGCTGTTCGTCGTCCTTTCACCGGTACCATTCCTGTTCGTAGGTGGAGCCATTCGCATATCCGCAGGCGCCGACTGGCTACGTTACGGAAAAAACGGATTCGTCAGTACCTACGAACTCACCGCGGTGAAGATCACCACCGGCGGCGCATCGCGTCACCTCGTGCTCGAGGACAAGCACGGCAACAGCATGGATGTGCAGCTCACCAACCTTCAGATGAACCGCGAGCTGTGGGACCTCGTCTACAACGGCATCCTGCACTCGGTGCGCGGCAACGGAGCCGAGACCAACAAACTCGCCCGCACCTTCCTCGACCTCGACAACCCGCTCCGCTTCCGCGGAGAGTGAGCGGCGCGGACCCGACACCCCGGCCCTCCGGATTCCCGACTACCGGACGAGTCGGAGCTCGCAGCGCAGCCCCGCAGTTCCCGGATTCGCCCGTTCACCGGTGTCGTGAAATCGAGCGTCTCCACGGCCCGCGCAGGACCAACGATCCAGCACCTCGCTCGCGTCCCGCTCGGTGATCCTGCGACCACGCACCAGGCCGCGCAACACGTTCAGCCCCTCGACCGCTTGGTGCGGCGCCCCTGCCCCGGGGGTGAGGGGTGCACGACGATCATGCCCTCCCCTCCCCGCCGTCGTCTCCCGGGGCGTCCCCGCGCGCCACCTGCACGGCGTCGACGATCTCGTCCATGCTCAGCAGGCCATCGCCGACCGGTCGCAGCTGAGCGAGCTCGGCGTTGCGCGAGAACCGGGCCTCGCGCTCCAGCACCCCGAGCAGGTAGTTCTGCGGGGACTGGCCGTTGCGTCGGGCCGCCTCGGCCAGTAAGTCCCTGACCTCTTCGGCAACGTTACGCACAGTAATCTTCGTCGTGCAGGCAAAATAGCTGCACAGCGCAGCGGTAGCAACGACCTCACCGAAAAGACTCGTGCCGCGGCCACCGACGCCTTCCCGTCGCGTAGCGACCCGACCGGTTCCGCCGACGTGATTCTTCGCCCCCGGGAACAGCGCCGGTACCTCACCCGAGGTTTCGCTCCGGCACTCCACGGCGACGGCGAGCCGGACCCCCCGACCTCAGCAGTCGTGCGAGAAGCGCACCCCGCCCGGCGGCAGCTCCACCCCCGGCCAGACCCGCGCCCCGTCCAGCAGCTCGCATCCGGCCCCGATCACGGCCCCGTCGGCGACCACGGCCCCGCGAAGCACGACACCGGCACCGATCACGGCCCCCGCCCCGACGACGCTGTCGGTGATCTCGGCGTCTGCGTCCACCCGCGCCCCGTCGAACAGCGTGGAACCGCTGATCCGGGCGCCCGCCCCGACCGCGCAGTCGGCACCGACCGTGCTCCCCCCGGAAACCACGGCCGTCGGATCGATCGCGGCGTTCCGCAGCACCAGGGACTCGCCCGTCGGCCCCGGCAGCGCCTCGGTCGGCGCGCGTCCCAGCACCAGGTCCGCCGAACCGCGCGCGAACGCGGCGGGCGTTCCCAGATCCAGCCAGTACGCGGACTCCACGTAGCCCTGCAAACGGGCCCCAGACTCCAGCAGCCCGGGAAAGGTCTCGCGCTCCACCGAGACGGGACGTCCCTCCGGTATCGTCTCGACGACCTCCCGGCGGAAGACGTAGCACCCCGCGTTGACCTGGTCCACCGGCGGATTCGCGGACTTCTCCAGGAACGCCGTCACCCTGCCGTTCTCGTCGGTGGGCACGCAGCCGAACCTGGAGGGATCGGCGACCCGGACCAGGTGCAGCGTCACGTCCGCCGCGCTCGAGCGGTGCGCGTCCAGCAGGGCGGGCAGATCCACACCGGACAGCACGTCCCCGTTGAACACCAGCACGTCCGGCTCCGACAGCCGGTCGGCCACGTTGCGGATGGCCCCGGCCGTGTCCAGCGGCTGGGGTTCGACGACGCACTCCAGCTCCAGGCCGAGCCGCGAGCCGTCCCCGAAGTACTCGGCGAACGTCTCCGCCTGGTAGGAGGTGCTCAACACCACCCGCTCGATCCCGGCGGCCCTGATGCGCGACAGCAGGTGAGTCAGGAAGGGAACCCCCGCGGTGGGCAGCATCGGCTTCGGCGCCGACAGCGTCAACGGCCGCAACCGCGTCCCCCGACCGCCCACGAGCACCACGGCCTCCGCACCGCGTGTCGGCGCGTGGTCGTTCGGACCCGTCATCACCGTGCTCCTCCCCGAGCTAGGCAACTCACCCTGACGTAGGAATGTATGAGGAATACTCTGGCAGTAGCAGCGCCACCCTGGTATGGCGCCCCGAGCCGGCACGGCCCGTCAATGCGAGACCACACGGCACCGGAAGTTCTGTCACGATGGATCTGCCACTACGGGGCCAAGCCGTGAGGTCGGCCGATTCGAACCGGCGGCACAGCCGGCAGGCGGGCCGCGCTGCGGCTGACAACCGACCGGCCAGCATTGAGAGGGACCATGGACCCCCGCAACCGGGCCGACGAAGCACTGGCTCGTTCACAAGCGCGTAGTGCGTTCGTCGTCACACCGGACAGCGCGACCTCACCGATGGACGCGGCCAAGACCGTGCGGATCCCGCGTGAATCGATGAGGAGCTCGGAGGACACCGACCCGAACTCGACCACGGTCATCCGGGACCCGGCCGGAGAGGCCGAACAGAGCCCTCCCGCCCCGTCCGAGGGGTGGCCGAGCGATCCGGAAGGTCCCCGGCCCGAGCACGGGGAGGAGACCCCGACCAGACCGCACCGGATCGAAGCGGCACCGAGCTACCCGCACGACCCGCGAAGGAGCCCCCAGGAGTTCGGTTGAGGCCGGGCCTCGAGCCGCGGGCGGGGACTTCGTCGAGCACTCCACCGGGCGTCGTGCGAGCACACCGGTGCCGAAAGGACCACCCGGGCGACTCGCTGCCGCCGCGCGAAGCGAGTCGCTCCGTGACGGAACCTAGCGCCGCCGTGCTGCGATGCGGGCCCGAGCCCCCAGCGCACCGCGCAGCGCCAACCTCAGCGGGGCGAGTGCGGGCCCCGAGTAGCGGTCGGCGAGGTAGCGGTAGGCGCTCCGGTGGTGCTCGGTCAGCATGCGGGCCGAGGAGCGCGCCGTGGCGTGTCCGCCGATGTGCACGACCTCGGCGTCCGGTACGTAGACGTTGAGCCAGCCCGCACGGGCCAGCCGGTCGCCCAGATCCACGTCCTCGAAGTACATGAAGTAGCGCGGGTCGAACCCCGTGACCGAGTCCAGCGCCTCGCGGCGCAGCAGCAGGCAGGAGCCGGACAGCCATCCGGCCGTCCGCTCCGCCGAGCTCTCCGTGGACCGGAGGTAGGCCCGGCTGAACGGGTTGCCCGGCCACACCCCGCCGAGCAGGGCGTGCCCCGCACCGCGCCCCAGGGAGGGCAGCAGTCTGGCCGAGGGGTAGACGCTGCCGTCCGGCTCCCTGATCAGCGGACCGAAGGCCCCTCCGCGCGGCCAACGTTCCGTGGCGGCCAACAACTCGTCCAAGCTCCCGGCGCCCCACTCCACGTCCGGGTTGGACACAACCACCCAGCCGATGTCCTCGCCCAGTTCGGCGATGCCCCTGTTGGCAGCCGAGCCGTAGCCGAGGTTGCCCGACATTCTGGCCAGCTCGACGTCGGAGCGCTCGGCGGCCCGTTCCGGAGCCCCGTCCGTCGACCCGTTGTCGGCCAGCACCACCCGGATCTGGCGGTCGGTGGCCTTGGGCAGCGTCTCCAGGAACCGGTCGAGCGTCCGCCCCGGGGAGTAGGTAACCGTGACGACGGCGAGTCCGTCGCCGTAACTCTGGCTGTCGCGCACGCCGACATTCTCCAATGCCGCGCCCGCGCCGCACCGCTCGGCCTCCCGGGGAGGCCGTTCCGGGGCGGGCCTGCCGGGTCAGCGGCGCCGCTTGCGGTGCAGGTACTCGGCGTGCGCGTAGGCCTCCCGATGACTGGCCGCGCACGCCTCCCAGGTGAACTCCTTCGCGCGCTGCTGCGCGGCCGCCGACAGCTCCGCACGTCGCGCGGGATCGTCCAGCAGAGTGCTCAGTCCGTGGGCTATCTGGTGCTCGCGAACCCCGCAGTAGGCGACGGCGTCGCCACCGACCTCGGGAAGGCTGAGTCTTCGCGTGGTGAGCACGGGGGCTCCGCAGGCCATCGCCTCGAGAGCGGGCAACCCGAACCCCTCCCCGATGCTCGGGTAGGCCACCACCGCTGCCCCGCCCAGGAAACCGGCCAACGACTCCGCGGGAATGTAGCCGCTCCGGATGACCCTGATCCGGTGCGGCACCGACTCCAGGGCAGCCTCCACCTCGGTGTCCCAGCCGGACTGCCCGGCCAGCACCAGGGCCGGACGGTCCGAGCGCCGCGCGGTCGCCTCGGCGAAACCGCGGATCAGGGCGGGCACGTTCTTGCGCGGCTCCAGGGTCCCCAGAAAGGCCACGTAGGGCTGGTCCCCGAGGGAGAGCTCGCGCCGAACGGCGGCCACCTCCTCCGGGGTGGGCGGGTGGAAACGCCCCGGGTCCACCCCGTGGTACATCACCCGCAGCCGGGAGCGGTCGGCCCCGACCGTGCGCACCAGCTCGTTCGAGGTCGCCCTGCTCGGGACGACGCACACCGTGGCCCTGCGCAGGGCGGCCCGGGTCCAGCTCCGGAAGAACCCCGCCTTGACCGGGGAGTGCAGCCCGGAGTCGGTGAAGAAGGTGGCGTCGTGCAGCGTGACCACCGACGCGCCCGCGTTCGCCAGGGGGACGGTGTAGTGCGGCGAGTGCACCACGCGGGCCCCCAGCCTGCGGGCCAGGCGCGGCAGCGTGGTCTGCTCCCAGGACAAGCGGGCGGTTCGCGTGGCCACCGCCTCGCCGGCGGGCACTATCCGGCTGCGCGGGGCGATGCTGTCGTACAGCGCCGCGTCCCGCGGCTGGCAGGCCACGCTCATCCGCGCGCCCGCCCTGTCCAGCGCCCCCAGCAGGGAATCGACGTAGCGGCCGACCCCACCACGGTCCGCCGGTACGGCAGTGGCGTCGACGAGTACATGTGGATCGCCTCTGTGCACGTGAGCAGCCTAGGAGGTTCCGGGCGATCACCGTGGCGGGATGGCCAAATCGATCCGGGACGAAGCTCACCGACCGGTGTGCAGCCTCCAGATCCGGCGTGCGCTGTCCCGCCAGTCGAACCGCGCCGCCCGCTGCCTGCCCGCTTCGACCAACCCGGCCGACCGCCGCGGATCGCCGAGCACCTCGCGCAGGGCCGCGGCCAGCGCGCCCGGATCACCGCGCGGCACCGCCACCCCCGCGCCGCCCGCGACCTCGACCAGCGCGGGCGCGTCCGAGTGCACCACCGGGACCCCGGCGGCCATGGCCTCCACCACGGGAAGGCCGAACCCCTCGGCCAGGCTGGGCGCGACCAGCGCGCTCGCGCGCCGCAGCAGCGCGGCCAGCTCCGCGTCGTCGACGGAGTCGAACCAGCGCACCCGGCTCCGCTCCAGACCGTGCCGCTCGGCCAGCCCGGGTGGATCGACCCCGCCCCAGCCGGGTTTGCCCACCACGAGCAGCGAGACTCCCTCGAGTCCCGGTTCGGCGAGGGCGCTGATCACGGTCTCGTGCCCCTTGCGCGGTTCGACCGTGCCCAGCACGAGCAGGAAGCGCCACGGTGGGTCCAGCCGCCGCACGAGCTCCGGGCAGTCCGCTCCCGACGCGACCCGCGAGGTCACTCCCTCGGGAACGACTTCGAGCCGCGCGGGACCCCGCACCCTGCAGGCCAGGTCCGCGGCGACCGCCTCCGTGGGCACCACCAGGGAGTCGGCCTTCCGCGCGGCCCTGGACACCATCCTGCGGTGCCAGGACACCCCGCGCGGGGTGAGCGTCGCGGGATGAGTCCACGGGACGGTGTCGTGCACGCTCACGACCAGCCCGGTTCCCCGACCGACCGGCGGGAACAGCGGGGTCGGCGCGTGCACGGAGTCACCTCCGACCCGAGGTCCGCGGCCGTGCTGCCAGGCCAGGGCCAGCGCCCGGCGGGGCAGCGGCAGCACCCGCGGCCCGCGCACCCCCTCGACCTCGGCCCGGCTCGCGTCCCCGCCCGCGCCGACAACGGTGCGCACCTCCCAGCCGCGCGGGGCGGTGGCCGCGAGCGCGCGCAGCAGCTCACGGGTGTAGCGGCCCGTTCCTCCCGGCACGGGGGCGAGCAGCTGCTCGGCGACCACGACCAGTTCGGGCACCGTCGGCCTCCGGGAAAGCTCGGGGCTGAACCTGCCGGACAAGCCAACCACACCGCGGGCACGGGCGGATAACCTCGTCACGGTGGACGAGGAGCACAAGCGCAGCACCGTGGTCGTGGTCACCTGGCGCGGGCGCGCCCACATCGCGGAGTGCCTGGACGCGCTGACCGCTCAGCGGTCCCACCGGCTGCTCGTCGTGGACAACGCCTCCGACGACGGCACCGCGCGGGTGCTCGCCGCGCACCCGGCGAACCCCGAGGTGCTGCGGCTGCCCCGCAACCTGGGCTACGCCGGTGGGCTCGCGCGCGCCCTCGACCTGGTGGAGACCCCGTACGTCGCGTGGTTGAACGACGACGCGCGCCCCGAACCCGGCTGGCTGGACGCGCTGGAGTCCGCGCTCGACTCCGACCCGGGGGCAGCGGCCGCGGCCTGTCTGCTGCGCACGGCGGACGGAGCGGTCTCGGCGGGGGTACGCCTCACCGAAACGGGTCACGGCGCGGACACGAGCGATTCAGCAAGCGTGTTCGGGTTCTGCGGCGGGGCGGCCCTGCTGCGCACTGCCGCGCTCCGCGCGGTCGGCGGCGTACCGGCCGCGTTCTTCTGCTACTACGAGGACACCGACACTTCCTGGCGGCTGCGGCTGGCCGGTCACGGGATCGTCCCCACCGGGGCGAGCTGCGCGCACTCGCTGGGCGCCTCCTCCGAACCGGGCTCGACGCGCTTCCACCGCTGGAACGAGCGCAACAGGCTGCTGATGCTGCTGCGCTGCGCCCCGGCCGGGAAGGTCGTGCGTGAGCTGCTGCGCTTCGCGGCGATCACGCTGGCGCTGCCGCTGCGCCGACTGCGCGGAGTCCGGCTCCCGCGAGCCGCGAACTTCCGGTTCGCGCTGCGGATCCGGGTGCTCGGGGAAGTGCTCGCACGCCTCCCGGCGAGCCTGCGGGACCGCCGCGCGACGACCCGGCGGTCCGTCGTGGACCGAAGCACCGTCTGGCGGCGGTGGGCCGGAAGATGACGTGCCCTGCTCACGCGCCGCCGGAACTCCCGGCCTTCGCGCGTCGCCGCAGGTCTCCCACCCCGAAGACGACGCAGCCCAGCCCCAAACCGCAGACGACGAGCAGCACCGGAACTCCCAGCCACATGTTCGCCTCGTATCCGGCGCGGAAAACCTGCGAACGGGTGCTGCTCCCGCGGGCCGAGTCGTCGACCGCCCGCTCGACCACCGCGACCTCGGTGCCGATGTCGTCCGGGGTCAGCTGCGAACCGGACACCTCCCGCAGCTCCGTGGTCCCGTCCCGCCAGGTCACCCGCGCCTGACAGATGTGCCCGAAACCGAGAACGTTGCCCCGTTCCGGGGCCTGCGAATCCGCGATCGGCCCCGCGAAACGACACTGCTGAGCCACCGCGGTCCCGTGGGAGGTCACCTCCGCTCCCGCGGCCGCCATGCCGAAGAACGGCAGCACCACCAGGATCCCGGACAGGAACAGCACCAGTCCCAACGGGACCAGCAACACATCACGAACAACACGCACGACGCCCACTACTTTCCGCACAACGACTTCACGGTGGCTCCCCGCGGAGGTGTTCGGAGAGCCACCGAGTGCTACGACTCCTCGGGACTGCCAGGATCTAAGCCTGGCTGGTGTGCTCGTCGTTCCCGCGCACGTGCTGGGTGTAGTCCTGGTCCTCGTGGGTCGCACCGATGGCTGCGGTGTTGCGGATCACTTCCTGCGTGTGACTCAGGTCCGCCAGCGAAGTGTTCCCGCCGAGCCACTTCTGGGCCGACTGCCCGAGCTTCGAACTGGGCTGCAAGGCCTCGTCGACCTTGGACAGGATCGGTTTGATCTTCCCAACGAGCTCGGCGAGCTTGCGGAACGAGCTGACGATCTTGTCCACCCACTTGGAAATCTTGCTGGCCCACTTCGCGACGATCCGCACACCGTCGGCGATCAGCAGCGGGGTGGCGGCACCCAGCGAAAGTCCCGCCGCTGCCGAGGACCGGATGAGATAGGTGACCAATTCGGACATGGCCGAGGCGATCATGTCCCTGACGGTGGTGCGCACGATCAGCAGAGCCGTTCCGGCCGCGGACACCGCCGACCCCACCGTCTTGGCCGACTCGGCGGCACCTTCGATCAGCTTGGCCTCGCCCGAGCCGAACATCCGGTAGCAGTCCCCCGCAGGACCGTTCCAGCCCGCGGTGTCGGTGTCGACGGCCTGCTTCATGTCGTCGGCGGCCTGCTTCAGCTTGTCCGAGATGTTGGCCCAGGTGTGCGCGTTGGCCTGCACCTGGTCGTGATTGCCGGCCAAGGCGTCCAGCATCTCCGGAAGCGGCGAGACGTGCTCCATGAACCAGGCGAAAACGGAGGTCAGCAGCGCATCGAACGGATCAGCCGCGACCGCGGCCAGATCCAGACCGGCAGCTGTGGCCGTGATGCCTGCTTCGCACCAGTCCTCGTTTCCGACAGCGCGCCCCGAGTCGACTGCGAAGTCGACGACCATGAGCCCGTCCTCCCACTTCTGGGAATCGGGCTCGGCCTCAACCAGCGGATTCTGCTCGGCCACTTCAGATCTCTCCCAACTTGTCCTGGACCGACTGCAAGAGCTCGGAGATCTGCTGATCCACCTCGTCGTAGGCCGTGGCAGCACCCTCCAAGCCGGTCGCGGTCGCCTCCACCGCCGCGTTGGCCGTGCCGATGGCCGTCATGGCCTGCACCTCGATCGCGCCGATCAGCGGGGTCAGGATGGGGCTGCACAGCACCCCGTAGGCGTCCGAGCCGTTCAGCGACACCTGCCCCGCCGCGTCCTGCGCCGTTCCGATCTGGTCGGTCACGCCCTGCAGACGTTTGGCGTGCGCACGCACCTCGTCGGTGTTCACGCCGAAACCGTCCTTGCCCATGGTCACCTCCTGCGCGAGTTCATCCAGTCGAACTCGTCGAAGTCCTCTTCCCCGGAATCGTCCGGAGCACCGGAACGATTCGACGTCGAGCCCTGCTCCGCCGGTTCCTCCGGATCGGCGGGAAAGCGGTCCCGCACCCCGGACAGCACCGAGCCGAGCGTTTCGGTGTCGCTGCCCAGCACCGGCTCCATGGCCTCGCGCATCCGCTCGGCCAGCTGCGTCTGCGCGGAACGAACCGTGGACATGATCTCGCTGGACAGCTCGTCAGGACGCCGACGCAGCGCACCGTCGGTGAGCTCCAGGTCCGACATGTTGCCGTTCTGATCGACGGTCACCCGAACCGATCCGTCCCGGTTGGACGATTCGGCTCGCACGGCCGTGGCGGCCTCCCTGATCCGCTCGGCCTGCTGCATCTTTTCCTCGATCTGCTTGTGAAAACCGGCGAGCATCCCGTCCGGATCCGAGGGCGTGGTCATGCCGTCCTCCTCACTGCTCCTTCGTCCTCGTCGAAGCGGCCGCACCGGAGGGACTCCGTCGACCACTGAAGTGAACACGCGTCGGATCATGAAACCAGATCGAACCGGCCTTCCGGCACGGAACGAACGAACCGGACCTGCGCCCCTGGTCACGTCCGAAGTCCCCGGAGGAGCCGCAACGATGATCCACAGCAGTGCCCGCATCCGGCACCGGCGATCGACGGGGATAGGGCAAGCTTGTGGACGTGGCTGATTCCCGTGACAGTGCAGACCTCCCGACGGTGTCGGTCATCACCGTCAACTACCACGGCACCGACAGCACCGTCGCCTGCCTGAAAGCCTTACGCGACCGGCTCGACTACCCCGCGGACCGGATCGAACCGATCTGCGTGAACAACTCCCCCGAGGACGAGAGCTCCCGACGCATCGCGGAGCTCGAAGGGGTCCGGGTGATCGACTCCCCGGAAAACCTCGGTTTCGCGGGTGGCTGCAACCTGGGCGCGCGCGAAGCGGGCGGCAGTGTGCTGGCGTTCCTGAACAACGACGCCGTGCCCGACGCGCAGTGGGCGCGCGCCGCGGTCCGCACGCTGCGGGCGGAGCCGACCGTGGGCGCCGTCGCTGGGAAGGTGCTCGACTGGGAGGGCAGCCGCGTCGACTTCGTCGACGGCGGGCTCACCTGGTTCGGGATGGGTTACAAGCGCCACGCCGGGGAGATCGACGACGGGAGCCACGACGCGCCCAGGGACGTGCTGTTCGGCACCGGCTCCGCGCTGTTCGTCCGGGCCGAGCTCTTCGAGCGGATGGGCGGCTTCGACGAGCGCTTCTTCATGTTCTACGAGGACGTGGACCTGGGGTGGCGGCTCAACCTGCGTGGCTGGCGAGTGCGCTACCAGCCCGACTGCCTGTCGTACCACCGGCACCACGAGTCGATGGCCACGGTGAGCTCCGCCCGGGAGCACTACCTGCTGGAGCGCAACGCGCTGGCCACCCTGTACAAGAACGCCTCGGAGGAGACCCTGGCCCGCGCGCTTCCCGCGGCGCTGGCCCTGACGGTGCGCAGGTCGACCGCGCGCGGCGAGGTGGACCCCAAGCAGCTGGAGCTGGACCGGAGACCGGCCGATCCGCGCGAGGACGAGGCCGCGGCCCCGGTCAGCCGCGAGGCCCTGGCCGGGATGCTGGCGATCGACCAGTTCGTGGAGCTGCTGCCGGAGTTCGCGGACTCCCGCCGGGTGGAACAGCGCGAGCGGGTCCGCTCCGATGTGGACCTGCTCCCGCTGATGCGCCGGGCCATGGAACCCGCCTACCCCCTGCCGCGCTACCTGGCCGCGCACGACGCGCTCGTGCGGGCCTTCGAGCTAGACGGCGTTTTCGGGTCACCGCGCAAGATCGCGGTGATCACCGGGGACGCGCTCACCGAGCGGATGGCCGGGCCGGCCATCCGCGCCTGGCACATCGCCGAAACCCTCTCCGCGGAACACGACGTGCGGCTGATCAGCATCAACTCGCGGGTGGACGTCCCGGAGGGGAACTTCCCCGTCCTGCGGTGCGGCCCCCGCGAGATCACCGCCCAGGTGGACTGGGCCGACATCGTCGTGCTGCAGGGGCACGTGCTGGAAGTGGCCTCCTCGCTCAAGCGGGCCGAGTCCGAGACGATCGTGGTCTGCGACATCTACGACCCGATGCACCTGGAACTGCTCGAGCAGGGCAGGGACACCGACGACGAGCGCCGCGCGGCGGACCTGCGCGGCGCCACCGAGGTGCTCAACGCGCAGCTGCTGCGCGGTGACTTCTTCCTGTGCGCCTCGCAGCGGCAGCGGCACTTCTGGCTGGGGCACCTGGCCGCGCTGGGGCGGATCTCGCCCGCGGTCTACGACACCGACCCGACCATGCGCTCGCTGGTCTCGGTGGCCCCCTTCGGCCTGCCCGCCGCCCCTCCCCGGCGCTCGGGCCCCGGCATCCGGGAAGCGAGCACGGGCATCGCCGCCACCGACAAGGTCGTGCTCTGGGCCGGCGGGGTGTACAGCTGGTTCGACCCGCTCACCCTGCTGCACGCCGTGCACCGGCTGTCGGGGCGACACCCCGACCTGCGGCTGTTCTTCCTCGGGATGCGCCACCCCAACCCCGACGTCCCCGAGATGGGCATGGCCGAGGCGGCCCGCGAGCTCTCCGGGAGGCTGGGGCTCACCGGCGAGCACGTCTTCTTCAACGAGACCTGGGTTCCCTACGAGCAGCGCCAGAACTACCTGCTGGACGCCGACTGCGGGATCACCACCCACTTCGAGCACGTCGAGACCACCTTCGCCTTCCGCACCCGGATGCTGGACTACCTGTGGGCCGGGCTTCCCGTGGTCACCACCGAGGGGGACGCCTTCGCCGACTTGGTGCGCGCGGAGGAACTCGGCGTGGTCGTGCCCGCCGAGGATCCGGAGAAGCTGGCCGAGGCGCTGGAGAAGGTGCTCTACGACGAGCAGTTCGCCGCGCGCTGCGCGGAACGGATGGCCGTCGTCGCGCAGCGGTTCACCTGGGAGTCCGTGCTCGCCCCGCTGACCGAGTTCTGCCGCGATCCCCGCCCCGCCCCGGACAGGCTGCGCGGTTCCGCGCCGCTGAGCAGGACGCCCCGCCCGAGCAGGGCGGCGGCCCTGCGCCAGGACGTGGAACTGGTGCGCGAGTACCTCGGCAGGGGCGGTCCGCGGGAAGTGGTCCGGCGAGCCGCGGGCAGGATCCGGCGGGTCGCGGGGCAGCGCCTGCGTGGCGGGGGATCGCGCTGACTGATGCCCTCCCACAGCGTTGATGGCCCGCGCAGTGCTTTCGATCCAGGAGAGGTCGAAACGACCCGCTGCGCGGCCGGATCGACCGCGCCGAGTGACCGCCGCGGCAACGAACCGAGCAGAAGGCTTCAGTGAGATGCGCGTGGTGCTGGACGGAACCCCGCTGCTGGGTCAGCGCACCGGAATAGGGCGCTACACGGCACGGCTGGCCGCGGAGCTGGGCGCCGCTCCGGACTGCCGTCCGCGGCTGCTCGGACTGACCGCGCGCGGCCGGCGCGCGCTGCGCCGGGTCGCACCGGAGGGAACCGCCGCCCGCGGCTTGCCCGCCCCGGCTCGGGTGCTGCACTCCTGCTGGGCGGCGACGGAGTTTCCCCCGGTCGAGCTGTTGGCGCGGAGCGCGGACCTGGTGCACGGGACGAACTTCGTGCAGCCTCCCTCGGCACGCGTTCCCGGGGTGCTGACCGTGCACGACCTCGACTTCCTGAAAACCGCTCCCGGCGGCGGCCGGAGCTTCCTGGCGCGGCTGACCGAGCGCTCCGTGCGCCGCGCCTCCGTGGTGTGCACCCCCACCGAGGCCGTGGCCGCGGAGGTTGCCGGGCGGTTCGACCTCGACCGCGGGCGGATCGTGGTCACCCCGCTCGGGGTCGACCGCGAGTGGTTCGAGGCCGTGCCCCCGGACGAGGCGCTGCGCCGGGAGTACGGGATCCCTCCCGCGTACCTGCTCTTCGTCGGGGACGCGGGGCCGCGCAAGGGACTGCCCACGCTGGACGAAGCCGTCGACGCGCGACTTCCCCCGCTGGTGACGGCGGGTCCCGGGCAACCGGGAGCGGAAAGCGCGCTGCCCGGCGGGGGGACCTCGGTGCACACCGGCTACCTGCCCGAACGGGTGCTGCGTCGCGTCGTGGCCGGAGCCGAAGCTCTGGTACTGCCCTCGCGGGACGAGGGGTTCGGGCTGCCCGCGCTGGAGGCGATGGCCGCGGGCGTTCCCGTGGTGTGCAGCGACGTCCCCGCCCTGCGCGAGGTCACCGCCGGGCACGCGCTGCTCGCCCCGCACGGTGACGCTTCCGCGCTGCGCGCGGCGCTGCACCGGGCCGTGGGATCCGCTGCCGAGCGGGAGCCCCGGCAGCGGGCGCGGGAGCACGCCGCCGGGTTCACGTGGCGGGGCTGCGCCGAGGCCACCCTGCGGGCCTACCGGCTGGCCCTGGCGGTTGGGTGACCCGCTCGGCATCGCCCGAGCTCGCCCCGCGCGCACGAGGTCGAGCGGTTCGCGCGGCTCCGGACCACGAGCCGCGGAGCCGCGGATACGATCACCCCGGGTAGGCGCGCGGGCACTTCCGGTGCCCGGCGCCGTCTCCCGGTGGAAGGACTTCGTCGCTCGGAGGTGCGGTGCTCTGGATCCTCAGCGTGTTCACCATGAGCGCGGGCACTGCCGTGGTTCCGGTGTTCAGCGCCGAGGTGTACCTGGTCACCGTGGCTCTCGCGCAGTCCGACCTGCCCTGGTGGGCGCTGGGCCCCGCTGCGGCCGCGGGGCAGCTGCTGGGCAAGGCCGTGCACTACCTGGCCGCACGTGGCGTGGTGCGGCTGCCGCGGCTGCTGCGGTGTGCTGACGGGGAAGGGCCCCGTTGGCAGTGGCCGCACCGACTTCGCGAGCTGTGCGTGCGGCGGCCGCTGGCCGGTGCGGGGGTGGTGCTGCTCAGCGGCGTGTCCGGGTTTCCCCCGTTCGCCGCCGTCGTGCTGGCTGCCGGGATGCTCTCGGCACCGCTGGCCGCGTGGTTGCCCGCCGCGGTGGTGGGCCGCTTCACGCGCTTCTGCCTGATCGCGGCACTTCCCGGGGTGCTGCGCCTCGGCACGCCGCTCGCGTGAGATTCAGGAATCACAGCAGGAGTTCACGCAGGCGGTCGCTGAGCGACAACTTCCCACGAACTCTCGCCATGAGTGGGCGTCACTGCTCGTGGAGTTCTTCCCGGGCTACCCGACGGGCGATGGCTTCCATCTCGGCCGCAGCGGTGGCCGAGAGCACATGTCCACCGGATTGGTGGTGGACCGCCTGGGACAGTAGGCGCCGCACCAGTGCCGACGTAGGTAGGTGCTCGGCAGCTGCCCAACGGCGCAGTTCGGCATCCAGCTCGCGGGTAATGCGCAACGACAACGGTACGTCCAGGGCCGCAGCGTTCTCCGCGGCCTCGAGTTCGGCGGCCTCCGCCTCTTCCTCGGCGTACTCCGCGCGTACGGTCCGCACCTCGTCGGCCACGGCCTCGTCGTCAGCGTCGGTCATGCTCACCCTTGCCCTCCTCGTAGGCACGCAACTCCACACCCCGGGTCTTCCAGGCAGTTGCGCCGGCTCGAGTTCGCTGCGCCACGATCACCGTCAGCACGCACCCCGCACTGGTGGAATAACCGATGATCCGGAGGGCTCCGGTACGGGACTTGGGGTCGGGATCACGCACGATGCGATGCGGATCGCGGGCGGCCTAGAGCGTCCACTTCGGTTCGATATCCAGTGCCCCGGGGTAACGAGTGCTTCTCCGCCGGATGCACTCGGCATCCTCGTCCCTCCACCATAGCCCTTCAGCCACGTCAGGCATTGTACGACAACGTCTGACAAGCTGTCTCGTGAACGAGTACCCGACTTCGGGAATCCCCGGTCAACGAGCCGCCCATGAGGTGCCGTGCGCGGCGAAGGCCGCGCTCAGCGCCGCGCGCCACGGGCGCAGCCCGGTGAGCCCGCCGCTGGTCCACTCCTGGTTCGACAGCACCGAGAAGGCCGGTCGCGGAGCGGGCCGCGGAACGTCGGCGGTGGAGGCGGCCAGCACCCGCTCGGGGTCGGCCCCCAGCTCGCTGAACACCGCCCTGGCGAACTCGTGCCGGCTCGTCGATCCACCGTTGGTGCAGTGCAGCACCCGCTGCTTCGGCTCGTCGCGCCGCGCCACCGTTTCGGCCAGTTCGAGCAGCCCTCCGGCCAGGTCGGCGGCCCACGTCGGGGAGCCGAACTGGTCCGCGGCCACGGAGACCGTGTCGCGCTCGGCCTCCAGCCGGGCCATGGCGCTGACGAAGTTCGCCCCGGCGGCGCCGTAGACCCAGGCAGTGCGCACCACCCATGCGCGCGGGTGGTTGGCGAGCACGGCCCGCTCGCCGTCCAGCTTCGTCCGCCCGTAAACGCTGCGCGGACCGACCTCGTCGCCGGGCTCGTACGGCTCGGTCGCGTCGCCGGAGAAGACGTAGTCGGTCGAGACGTGCAGCAGCGGGACCCCGCGCTTCCGGCAGATCCGGGCCAGGTTGGCCGGGCCCGTGGTGTTCACCCGCTCGGCCGCGGCCCGGTCGGACTCGGCCGCGTCGACGGCGGTGTAGGCGGCGAGGTTGACCACCACCGGCCTCATGCCCGCGTCGTCCGCGGCGTCCGTGAAGGAGTCGACGGCGTCGTTCAACGCTTCCTCGTCGGTGACGTCGAGCTCGCCCGACCCCGGGGCGTGCACGAGGCCGTCGCGCCTCCTGCCGCGCAGCCCGACCAGCTCGGAGCCGAGCTGGCCACGTCCTCCCGGGATCAACAACGCGGGTGGAGTCATGCGGAGGCCCCTTCGTGGAACTTGAGCGGCTGCCACCAGGAACGGTTCTCCCGGTACCAGCGGACCGTATCGGCCAGCCCCTCCTCCAGGTCGATCGCAGGGCTGTAGCCGAGCTCGTCCCGGATCTTGTCGTGCCGGAGCGAGTAGCGCCGATCGTGCCCCTTGCGGTCGGTGACCGGGCGGACCATCGACCAGTCCCTGCCCGTGGCCCGCAGCAGCTTGGCCGTCAGCTCCGAGTTGGTGAGTTCGGTTCCCCCGCCTATGTTGTACACCTCACCCGGCGTGCCGGATTGGGCGACCAGCTGAATACCGCGACAATGATCGTCCACGTGCAGCCAGTCCCGCACGTTCGTGCCGTCGCCGTAGAGCGGGACCTGCTCTCCGTCGAGCAGATTGGTCACGAACAGCGGGATCATCTTCTCGGGATGCTGATAGGGGCCGTAGTTGTTGGAGCACCGGGTGACGCAGACCGGCAGACCGTGGGTGCGGTGGTACGCCCGCGCGAGCAGGTCCGAGCTCGCCTTGGAGGCCGAGTACGGCGAGTTCGGCTCCAGCGGGTTCTCCTCGGACCACGACCCCTCGTCGATGGAGCCGTACACCTCGTCGGTGGACACGTGCACGAAGCGGCTCACCCCGGCGGACAGGGCCGCCTGCAGCAGCGCGTCGGTGCCGACCACATTGGTGAGCACGAAGTCGGAGGCCCCTGCGATCGAGCGATCCACGTGGGACTCCGCGGCGAAGTGCACCACCACGTCGGTTCCCGGCACCAGCTCGGCGAGCAGCTCGGAGTCGCGGACGTCGCCCCGCACCACCCGCAGCCGCGGGTGCTCGGCCACCTCGGCCAGATTCGCGACGTTGCCCGCGTAGGTGAGCTTGTCCAGCACCACGACCTCGGCGCCGTCGAAGGCGGGGTAGTGCCCACCGAGCAGCTGCCGCACGTAGTGCGAACCGATGAAACCGGCTCCACCGGTAACGAGGACCTTCATCGCGCCTTCCCTGTCGCCGTGTTCCCTCCGCGAACGGCCCGGACGGACCTTTCGCGGCAGCTCCGGGGAGTCTGCCATGCGCTTCGCGGGAAAGTCCGACCGCTACGCAACCCAACGTAACCGAAACACGTCCCCTGAAAGGGTAATGGAGACTGTCTTACCTGATACACACAACGCGTTTCCGTGATCAGAGTTAACCTGCCCCGGAGAGGATAAGTCTCTCCCGAGAATCCCCCCGGCTCGTTAGGCATCCAAGGAGGAACCGGCGTGGACAACCGGCCGCGACGACCAGGTGGCCCACACGGGCAATCCGGAAGGCCCGATTCCCGGCGGCCCCACGACCAGCCCGCCCGCGGGAACAACGGGCCGCGTCCTCTCGAGCCGGGCAGACGGGGCGAGCGGGATCGAGCGCAACAACCCGGCCAGCAGCGCCCCCGGGAAGGGGCGCGGGGGAGCCAGCGCGAGCAGCGGCGCGGTTCACGGCAGGAGTCCGCCAGGGCTGCCCCACCTCCCGATGACACCTGGTCCGGTGAACGGCGCCGTTCCCAGCCACCCGCCCGCCGGGGGCGCGGAGTGCTGCGTGTCACCCAGCTTTGCGTGGCGCTGCTCTCGGTGATCGTGCTGGCTTCCACCGGCTACGCCTGGGGGACGCTGCGCGGCTTCAACTCGAGCGTGAGCGGCCACCTCACGATCGACAACACCCAGGACGCCAAGGACGGGGTCACCGACATCCTGCTGGTCGGCCAGGACAGCCGAACGGACGCGCAGGGCAACCCGCTGCCGCAGGAAATGCTGAACAAGCTCCGGGCCAGCGACGCGGGCGGCCACCTCACCGACACCATGATCCTGCTGCGCATCCCCAACGACGGCTCCCGGGCGCGGGCCGTCTCCTTCCCGAGGGACACCATGGTCGACATGGGCGAGTTCGGCAAGAACAAGCTGAACTCGGCCCTGAACAACAAGCGGGTCGCCAAGCTGGAGGAGCTCAAGTCCCAGGGGGTCACCGACGAGAAAAGGCTGGCCAGGGAATCCACCGCCGCAGGGCAGCAGTTCCTGATGGACACCATCGAGGACTTCGCCGGGCTCACCATCGAGCACTACGCGGAAGTCAACCTGCTCGGCTTCTACAAGCTCACCAAGGTCGTGGGCGGAGTCGAGGTGTGCCTGAAGAACCCGGTGGACGACCCGAACTCGGGAGCCGACTTCCCCGCCGGGAAGCAGACCATCTCCAAGGGTGACGCGCTGGCCTTCGTCCGGCAGCGGCACGGCCTCCCCCGTGGCGATCTCGACCGCATCGTGCGCCAGCAGGTGTTCATGTCCGGTCTGGCCAGGAAGATGCTCTCGGCGAACATGCTCGGCAACCCGGCCAAGCTGTCCGACCTGATGAACGCGATGCAGGATTCGGTCACCCTGGACAAGGGCTGGGACGTGACCTCGTTCGCGCAGCAGATGCAGGGCATGGCCGCGGGCAACATCAAGTTCGACACGATCCCGGTGGAGATGACCGGCCCCAGCTCCGGACTGCAGGCCGATCCCACCGAGGTCAAGCAGTTCGTGGACAACATCCTGCTCTCTCCGGAGAAGCGCAAGCAGGCCCAGCGCGAGCAGGAGCGGGCCGAGGAGCTGCGCTCCGCGACCGAGGTGGACGTCTACAACGCCTCCGGGGTCTCCGGCCTCGCGGGACGCGTCCGCGAGGACCTGGCCGAGCGCGGCTTCGACAGCGGTGAGGCCGCCAACGCCGAGCAGAGCATGACGAGCTCGGTGGTCCGCTACTCCGCGGGCAACAAGAAGGCGGCCGAGCTGGCCGCGGAGGATCTCGGCGGGCTCGACGTGGAACGGGGCGGCAGCACCGAGACCGGGGAGATCTCGGTCTACCTGGGTGACGACTACGCGGGTCCCGGGGCGCGGAACTTCAGCGGGGACGGTGGTCTGCAGCTCGACGGTGCCGCTCAGACGGTTCCCGCCCAGAGCTCCTCGTCGAGCGAGAGCGGGGACGGACCGATCACCGCCGACGGCATCCCCTGCGTGAACTGAACAGACACCCCCGAACCGGGTGAGTTCCGCGAGGCCGTGGAGCGCGGACGTTAGTGTCCGGCCCGAGTCGATCTTTTCGAACGGGCCGGAACGCTGCGTCCGCTCGGCCAGCACCCGGTTCGGCATCCGACGACACCGTCCCGCCAGGCCGGGCCGAAGGAGGACCACGTGGACGAGCCCGACGAACAGGTCCCGCCTCCGGCGGGCTCGCGCGAGCGGGCGGGCCCTCCGGAGGAGGTCGTTCCGGGTGACGAGGCGAGTCCCGCGGAGCAGGCGGGCGCGGAGCGCTCCTCCTCCGCGGAGGAGGTCGCCCTCGGCGGGACCATCGTTCGCGGGGACACCGTTCCGGAGCGGAGTGCTCGCGGCCGACGCGGCGGGACCGCGCGCCGCGCGGCGCGGATCGCCCTGCGCAGCCTGGTCGTGCTCGTGTCGGTGACGACGTTGGCGTTCACCGCCGCGAGCTGGAGCGCGGTGCAGTTCTTCCGGAGCGGGCTGAGCACGACTGACGTGCTCAGCGGCGACGTCACCGGCAGCGTTCCGGAGGACACGGCCACCGACATCCTGCTCGTCGGCAGCGACAGCAGGACCGACGCCCAGGGCAACCCGCTGCCGCCCGAGGTGCTCAAGCTCCTGCGCACGGAATCCACCAGCGGGCTCAACACGGACACGATCATTCTGGTTCGGATCCCCGACGACGGGAGCGCGGCCACGGCGGTGTCCATTCCGCGGGACACGGCCGTCAGCCGCTCCGGTGGAACCGAGAAGATCAACGGGGTCTACGGGCTCGCGAGGTCGGAGCGGGCCGACGAGCTGCGGGCCGCGGGCGGCCACACCGCCGAGGAGGTGGCCGACCGGGCGAACCGGGCGGGCCAGCGGGCCCTGGTCCAGACCGTGCAGCAGTTGACCGGGGTGCGGGTGGATCACTACGCCAAGGTCAACCTGCTCGGTTTCTACGAGGTCACCAAGGCCCTGGGCGGGGTGCGGGTGTGCCTGCGGCGCGCCACCAGCGACAAGGACTCCGGGGCCGACTTCCGCGCGGGGCCGCAGGTGGTCTCCGGAGCGGACGCGCTGGCCTTCGTCCGGCAGCGGCACGGCCTTCCCGACGGGGACCTGGACCGCGTCGTGCGGCAGCAGGTGTTCATGGCCGCGGTGACCGACAAGCTGCTGTCCACCGGAACGCTCACGGACACGGCCAAGCTGAACCGGCTCGTCGACGCCGCGCGCAAGTCCGTGGTGCTGGACAGCGACTGGAAGCTGATGGACTTCGTGAGCAGGATGCAGTCGCTGGCCTCGGGACGGATAGGTTTCACGACCATCCCGGTGGAGGACCCCGCGGCCAGGGACGAGCGGGGGCGCAGCGTCGTGTCCGTGGACAACCGGCGCGTGCGGCGGTTCTTCTCCGAACTCGGCCGCGACGTCGACAGCGGGGACGCCCCCGGAGCCACGTCCTCCGCCCCGGAGACCTCCGGAACCACCTCGGGCAGCGCCCCCGGCAGCACCTCCGAGCAGCCCACGCACCGGCTGACGGGCAGCCGCTCGCTGATGCTGGACGGGGCCGACGCCGCCGGGCAGAGCGACTCCGCTCCGGACAAGATCACTGCCGACGGGATTCCCTGCGTCTACTAGGGAACGCCGTCCTCAGTCGCGGCTTCGACGTTCCTGGGCGCCTCCGGTGCGGACGCCGTCCGTTAGCCTGCCCTCATGAGCGTCACGCAAACGCTGCTGGCTCCGATGCTGGCGAGCGGAGCTTCGCGACCGCTGATCACGCACTACGACGAAGCCGCCGGAGGGCGGGTCGAGCTCTCCAGGGCCACCCTGGGCAACTGGGCCGCCAAGACCGCCAACTGGCTGACCGAGGAGCTCGACGCCGAACCGGGCACCCCCGTCGCGGTGCGCCTGCCTGCGCACTGGCAGACGGCGGGGATCCTGCTCGGGGCCTGGTGGTGCGGGGCCAGGGTGGTCGATTCCGCCGCGGGCGCGGAAGCGGCCTTCGTCCCCGGGGACCGGATCTCCGAGGCCGAGGGGGCGGACACCGCCGTGGCGGTCGGCCTGGACGCGCTCGGAGGCTCCGTCTCCGGTCTGGAGGACGGGGTGCTGGACTTCGCCTCCGAGGTGCGCATCCGCGGCGACGAGTTCTCGCCCGTGATCCCCGTGCCCGGTGACACCCCGGCCCTGCTCGACCGCACGGTGGACGAGCTGGTGGAGGCCGCGCGGAACCGCGCCGAGTCCCTGGGGATCGGAAAGCAGGACCGGGTGCTGTCCGCACTGGACTGGACGCTGCCGGACGGGGTGCTGGACGGGCTGCTGGCCGTGATCGCCGCCCAGGCCTCGCTGGTGCAGCTCACGGGACTTCCCGCGGACACCTCCCAGCTGCTGGACAAGCGGCGCGGGGACGAGCGGACCACCGTGGAGCTGGGCACCGGCTGACGAGGCGGGCGCGGGCGTCGGGGGACGGGCACCCGCTCGACGCCCGTGAAAAACGACCCCGTCCCGTATCGCAATTTGCCTTACTCGCAAGTAGCATCTGCGTGTGTCCGATACCACCCAGTCGCTGTTCCAGTTCGCGGGAGACCGGTTCCTGCCCACCGAGGCGGCGGGCAACCCGTGGGGAGAGCTGACCGGCGGCGGCCCCGTCGCCGGGCTGCTCGCCAGGGCCGTAGAGCGGAGCCTCACCGATCCCGAGCTGTTCGTCGCCCGGATGACCTTCGACCTGATGCGCCCGGTTCCCCGCCGCGAGGTGTCCGTGTCGACGACGACGCTGCGCTCCGGCAAGAGACTCCAGGTGGTCCAGGCCGAACTGGTCTGCGACGGGGAGGTCCGCACGCGGGCGACCGTTCAGGCGCTGCGCCCCACCGAGCTGGAGGGGCCCTCCGACGAGCCGGGCGCGCCCTTCCCCGGGCCCGAGGGAATCGCCGACGGCTCGCTGATCCCTCCCGAGCTGGGGCTGCGCTGGGGCGTGCACGACGTGGTCGACGTCCGCTGGATCGACGACCAGAGCAGCCCCGACGCCAGCAGGGTGTGGATGCGCATGCCCGTGCCGCTGCTGCCCGGGGAAACGCTCACCCCCCTGGTGCACACCGCCACGCTCGTGGACTGCATCAGCGCGGCCAGCCCCGTCGGCGAGCTGTTCGGCCCGTGGATCAACACCGACATCACCTGCTACCTGCACCGGCAACCCGCGGGCGAGTGGCTCGGCATGGAGATCAGGCGCGAGGTCGAGACCAGCGGCATCGGCCTGGCCCGCGCGCGGCTGTTCGACCCACACGGGCCGGTGGGCAGCGCCCAGGAGGCCGTGCTCGTCAACGAGCTCGGCTGAGGCGGCCGGTCTCCCGGTGCGGCTGGTCGGTCGCACGGGTGTTGCCGATTGGCGTGGACGAGACAGAAGCACGAGAGCTCGAACGGACTTTTCAGAGCTTCTTTCCGATGTAGGCCACGGTCAGCACTCCCTCACCGGGAACGAGCCGAAAGTGCAGCCTTCCAGCCCCCGGGGTGAAGCGGGCGTGCATGTCGAAAGTCCGCAACGCACCGTCCGTATCCCGGAACTCACACAGGGATTTGCGGGTGGCGCTCTCCGGAGTCACGTGCGACTTCCAGGCGGGTTGGGCGGTCAGTTCGGGACGCCATTCGGCCATGGCCGCCTCCAGCTCCAGCAACCGCTCGCGAACTGCCCGGAGTCTGTGAGTTTCGAGTTGTTCCAGGTCGTCCTTCGTTCGAGGCAGGAATCTCAGATGCGGGAAGAAGTCCTCACGTGCCTGCCAGAGCTGCCCACCTGTGGTTATCCCGGAAAGTCCGGAGGAGACCAACCACTCGTCGTGTGAACGGAGATCCGCGGAACCGGCGGCGTGCCGGACTCCTACGACGTCCTTCTCCAGGGAGAGCGAACCATCGGCATCCTCGACTGCCTGCGTTCGATCCACCACTACCCACGGGCTGTGCCAGGTGGACTCGACAGCGAGACTCACGGCCAGCCCATCAGCCAGGTGCGCCCCTCCGATGGCCTCCGCAGCACGGCCCTGGTGATGATACTCGACCTCGGCGGAGGCGGACTCGGGCAGAACGGAGGAAACCGGGGACACGTTGCGAGCGCTCTGCAGGAGACGCCATCTGTCCCTGTTCTCCCGTTTGTTGATCCACTGTCGTACGTGGTAATCGTCACCCAGCTCCATGTCCTTGAACGGAGAGGTAGTGACGAGGGCCGTATCCCTGCGCTTCCCACGGGCCTGCCTCACCAGTTCGACGAACTCGACCATGCGCTCGTCGATCTCCGATTCGCTCGCCTCGTTGGCGCAGGACAACTCGTTGAAGAACAGCAGTACGCGCAATGCCCCCAGTATCCTTTCGATTCAGTCCAACAGCGCGTCCAGCGACTCGTCCCACTCGTCGAAAAAGCCCTCGGGCCACTGCGAAAGCATCCCGTCCTCTCCCACCACGGGACTTACGAACTCCACTCCGTCCCCCTCACGACGGAAGTAGTGCATCCGCACCGCGGAAGCCGGAATCTTGTCACGTTTCACGGCGAGGCGAACACCGTTGAGTATATGATCACTGTGGGTTTCCACGATCAGCTGACTACCGGCGGCGGCCGCACGGCAGGCCAGAAAAGCGATCCTGGTCTGACCTCGTGGGTGCAGGTGGGCCTCGGGGTTCTCGAGCAGCACGAGTCCGCCGGAACCCGCCGTGAGACAGGCAACCACGATCGGAAGGGTGTAGGTGAGCCCGAACCCCACGTTCGTCGGACGGTGGCGATTGGAGGAGGACAAGCCGGCGGTTCCGAAGCGGAATCCCAGTCGGACCGAGTCGGTGTCGGTGATCTCCTCGGCTTCCAGGTTGACTCCGGGGCAGAACTCCCGCATCCACGCTTCGGTCTGTGCGAGCAGTGTGGTCGAGTTCGCCCGCGGATGGCGCAGCGATTCGTCCTCGACGATGTCGTCCTGGTGATATCGCAGGTAGTTCACGGTGTGCTCGCCCTGCGCACCGAGGAAACCACGTCGGATGGCCACATCGTGCGACCTGGGATACCGCACCGAGGGGAATATCCGATCCGCCCTGAGGTACTGGAATCCCTTTCCGAACGGGGCGAGCGAGGACAACTCCGCGTGCTCGACGGGGCCCGAGTCCAGCTCCAGCAGATCGCTCTCCCGCTCGTAGCGGGCGTTCCACCTGTACTCGCCACCGCCTTCATGCAAGCCGATCACGATGCCCTCGCCCCCGGGACCGGCGTGGGCATAGTTCTCGTGACGCACGTCCCTTCCGGTGCCCAACCCGACCAGATCGCCGTTGAGCAGCAGCCCCGCCTGCTCGTCGTCCACGAGCGCTCCGGACACGTAGGACTGACGCAGCAGAGCCAAGGCCTGCATCACGGTGCTCTTGCCCGTCGAGTTCAGCCCGGCCAGCAGGGTCAGGTTGCCGAGCGGAACAACCTCCTCCCGGAAGGCCTTGAAGTTGACGAGTTCGACCCGGTCAAGCATCGATCACCTCGGCGAAAAGCTTGTTCACGTCCTGGAAACGCTTGCGCACCCTTTTGCGGTAACCGGTCGCTCCCGACACAGCATCGTTGAACTCTTTGTCATTGAGCAATTTCCCGAGACCTGAGGCAATACTGTCATGACGTTCGGCGAGCAACCGACGCTCCTCCGCGGAACGTATCGCCAGGTTCACCGAGACCGTCTCGAACAGCGCCTTGTTGATGGGTTTCTTGCCGGCCTGCCCACGCAGACTCTTGCGGAAGGTGTGCTCGCCGAATATCTCCACCGCCGAGTTCATGGCGGTGACGAAGTCCCTCTTCAGGGATTCGATGTGCTCCTCACTCAGGTGGTTGAGCTTCTTCATCGACTCACGCAGGAAGTCGTCGAGATTCGTGGAGTCGTACTCGTCCAGATCCGTGATCCGGAAGGCCAGGAACCTGAGCACCATCTCGCGGTCGGACATCCTGGCATCGTTGACGCTGCCCTGAGTGGCTTGCTGGAAAGCGGTGGACTCCGCCAGTTCGGCGAGCAGCTCCCGCGCCCGGCCCCGGATCAGCGCGTGCCGGAGTTCCTGGCGGCTCAGCGGCAGCCCTCCAGTGTTGATCCGGCCGAAGATGTTGAATTTCACCTCTTCGGGAGTGGCCTTCCCGATCAGGTGAATCAACACCTCCGTCTCGACCAGCCGGGTCTGCAAACGCCCGGGGAGGTCCTGGTAGGTGAACCCTTCGTAGCCCAAGTACTCCAAGTCCCGCAGCACGAGCGGCTCCGCACCGAGACTTTCGGGCTGGATGAAACGGGCGATCGTGGTCAGCCGCTGGACCCCGTCCACCACCGCCCACTCCTCGTTCTCGTTCTCGGCCGCGTAGAAGCTCGGCAGCGGGATGCGCAGCAACAGTGACTCGATGAGCCTGCTCTGCGCCTCGGGTTTCCAGATACCGGCACGGCGCTGGAAGTCCGGGGTCAGGTCCAGGACACCCCTTCTGAGGCGCGCCAGCAGGAGATCGACCGTCATGTTGCGCGTGCGCACATCGATCCGCTCCGGATCGAAGGGCTCCTGAATCCGATCCTCGGTCATTTCCCGGTCCAGGTCCAGGCTGTACCCACCCGAGTCGATCCGGAACTCCTCGTCGAGATCGCCCCACGAGACCTGCTGGCCGTAAGAGGTCGAGTTCATCGTATCCACCATGCACCGTCGCGGTTCGTCGGCTCGCTCCTGATCGGGTTCACGACAATCGATGTTCGCATGCTCGTGGGCCGTTCCGGGGCCGTAACACCGGATCAGGGAACTTACTCCGTCCCACGCGAGCGCACTCAGTCGTCACCACCGGCCCGCTCCTGCAGCGCGGAGTGCTTGTCCAGCACCTTGTTCTCCAGCCCGTCCTGGTACTCGGCCATGCGGGTGCGCAGCCTGCTGCCCAGCTCACCGGAGTCCGCCGCGAGGGTGCGCACCGCGAGCAGTCCCGCGTTGCCGGCCCCGCCGACCGAGACGGTCGCGACCGGGATGCCCGCGGGCATCTGCACGATCGACAGCAGCGAGTCCATGCCGTCCAGGTGCTTCAGCGGCACGGGAACCCCGATCACGGGAAGCACCGTGGCCGAGGCGACCATGCCGGGCAGGTGCGCCGCTCCCCCGGCACCCGCGATGATCACCCTGATGCCGCGGTCGGCCGCACCGCGCGCGTAGTCCAGCATCCGCTGCGGAGTGCGGTGCGCCGAGTACACCCCCACCTCGTAGGGGACGTCGAACTCGGTCAACGTCCGACCCGCTTCCCGCATCACCGACCAGTCCGAGTCGCTGCCCATGACCAGGCCGACCAGTGGCTCCCCGGAACGCTGTTCACCGGACTCCGCCAAGACTTCCTCCCGATACGCGGCTGGATTGCTCACCGCAGAGCCTAGACGGTCGGCCGTGCCCCGGTGGAAGTAGCACCCGGTGCGCCCGGGGCGGGGAGGTGGCTCGTGGCGACTCGTGACCGCCCCGACCCCTCCCCGGCCACACGGGCCCTCACCCGCCCTCGGACGCGGGGAGCGGAGGAGCTCGATCAGGAGGAACCGCCGCCGTCACTGCTGCCCCAGTTGCACTGGTGCTGCTGGGGGTTGTCCGACTTCCAGCCGGGGTTGGACGGCCGGTCGGACTCCATGTTCCACTCCTTCTCCTTGCGGGCGAAGGCGGCGTGGCAGTCGAACTGCTGGCGCAGCGTGTCCTCGTTCGGGAAGGTCACGCAGTTCCGCAGATCGCCCCAGGCCACGCCGACCGAGGGGTGCGGGACGCGCAGGGCGTGGCCCGGAACCAGGTTGACCTTGAACATGTCGCCCTCGTTCTGCACCGAAGCCTTGTTGATCAGGAGGCTGCCGCAGGAGCGCCAGCCCTGGTCCGGCGGCAATTGGGCGGTGTGCTCCTGGGCCGTGGCGGTTCCCATCCCCAGCACGGAGGCGGCCAGGGCGGTGGCCGCGGCCAGCGCGAGCCGTCTGGTCGAACGGGTTGCCGTGGTGGTACTGAACATCCTCGATCCTCCACTCGCGACGGAGTCGGTCTACTGCCGCCCACCGAGCCGCGGGCGAGCCGTCGGAGCGGGCTCCGCCCGCCGCTCGCGCACGTGGTCGTTACGCACGACGGGCCCGAAACTCCGAGTCACCCAACCGAAACGCTCGGTAGTCGTCGCTGGTTGTACCAACTCCGAAGCGCCCGGAAAACCACGTGCGAAACATCGAGCCGCCCACGCGACAATCCCACCCGATCCGGGTAACTCGGACAGAGCAGACAGGACTGCTTCGCGAGCGCCCCACGCGCGGAGGACCGTCCTCGCACGGGGGTCGTGGAATCAACCGTTCCGCAGCGCGGCCAGGAAGTCCCGCCACCGAGCGGCACCGAACACCAGCACCGGCGAACCGTCCCCCTGCTTGCCGTCCCGCACACCGACCACATCGGACGAACCGGCCACCTCGACGCAGTCGCGTTCCGGGTCGCTGTAACTGGACTTGCACCACTCCAGGGACAGCTGCTCAACTGCGGGGAACATACTTTCCTCTCGCTTCCCGAATCATGTCCAGAGATCGTTCCGGTGAGGCTGCGGTGGCGATGATGTGGCGCCACGCCCGCTGATACTGCTCCACCATGTAGCTGTCGTCGATGTAACGAGCTTCACCAAGCAAATCCAGATGAACGAGCCCGGGATGCCCTTTCAGCGGAGCGGGAAAGTTCATGATCGTCCACGACGTTCCCTCGCCCAGGTAGGATCCGGCGTCCAGCGGGAGGACCTGCAGATCCACCTCCGGTGTGCGGGCCACGTCCAGCAGGTAGTCGAGCTGATCCCGCATCACGGCAGCACCGCCGCGAGGCCTGTACAGCACGCTCTCGTCCACGACCACGTACAGCCGAACGGGATCTTCCTGCCTGGTGAAGATTTCCTTCCGGCTCATCCGGGCCTCCACGAGCTGGTCGATCTCCTCGTCGGAGAGGTTCGGATTGGCCCGGAAAACGGCAGCAGCGTAGGCGGATATCTGCAGCAACCCCGGAACCAGCGAACCACTGAGGATGTCCAGCTCCGCCATACCGACCTCCAGGTTCAGCCGAAGGTCGTAGTCCTCAGGCACGGGAGCCTGTCTTTTCGGAACGCTGCGTCGCGCGATGGGTAGCAGATCACGCAGTTCGGAGAAGTCTTCGGAAGCCTCGTAGATCTCGAGCAACTTCTCCAGGTCGCTCTGAGTTGGCGCGTTGACGGCTTTCTCGATATTGGCAACGGTCTGCCCGGTACGCCCGATACGCTTGGCCACCTGTTGTTTGGTCAGCCCCGCTGCATCCCGAAGCCGCCCCAATCGAAGCGCGAGATAGTAGCGCACGGCAGCGGGAGATGACGATGTGATCATCTGCGGACCTCCTGAGGAAGGATCATCGCACCTGCGCACTCTCACCTGATCGGGCCCTGCATCTCCTCTTGTTCCACTTGAATCAATTTTGCTTGAATTCAAGTAACCTCATCTACGGAAGGAGCCACGATGAACGGGATCGACACGGGAGTCTGGGTCGAGGTGGACGACTGCCCGATCCGCTACGCGGTGTGCGGCGACCTCGTGGAAATGGAGCTCGGCGGCCGAGGATCGGGCGTGGAACTCGTCGCCACCGAAGCGGGCCTGGACAACCTCCTCCACAACGGCACCGCAGCGCTCCACGAGCTCCGGCGAAAGCAGCACGGCTGAGCGGCTGCGCACCCCTCGTGCCGGTGGACGCGGCCACCGGCACCGCCGGGGGGCGTCGAACCTGCGAAGAATCGCCCGGTTCAGTGGATCGAGTACCCGTCGAGCCACTCGGCGTGCGCCAGCCAGTGCGCGGCCAGCCGCGCCTGCTCGCGCGCCTCGTCCATCCGGTCGCCGAGCACGTTGACGTGCCCGACCTTGCGACCGGGCCGCTCCGTCTTGCCGTACAGGTGGACCTTGGCGTGCGGGTAGCGGGCGAACAGGTGGTGCACCCGCTCGTCCACGCTCATCCTCGGTTCGGTCGGGGCGGCGAGCACGTTGCCCATCACCACGGCCGGCGCGGTGAGTTCGGTGCTGCCGAGCGGGTAGTCCAGCACGGCCCGCACGTGCTGCTCGAACTGCGAGGTGCGCGCCCCCTCGATGCTGAAGTGGCCGGAGTTGTGCGGCCGCATGGCCAGCTCGTTGATCACCAGCCCGTCGGCCGTCTCGAACAGCTCGACGGCGAGCACCCCGACGACCCCCAGCTCCTCGGCGATGCGCAGCCCGATGTTCTGGGCGCGCTGCCCGAGCTCCTCCGAGAGGTCCGGGGCCGGGGCGAGCACCTGCACGCACACCCCCTCCGACTGCACGGTCTCCACCACCGGCCAGGCCGCCCCCTGGCCGAACGGCGAACGCGCGATCAGCACGGCCAGCTCCCTGCGCAGCGCCACGCTCTTCTCGACCATCAGCGGGGTGCCCGCCTCGAGCAGCTCGTTGACCGTGCGGTGCGCCCCGTCCGGGGTGTTCAGCACCCAGACGCCCTTGCCGTCGTAACCGCCGCGAGCGGCCTTGAGCACGCACGGCCAACCGTGCTCGGCTCCGAACTCGAGCACGTCCCCGACACCGTTCACCTCGGCGAACGGCGGAACCGGGAGCCCCAGCTCGGCGAGCTTGTTGCGCATGACGAGCTTGTCCTGGGCGTGCAGCAGCGCGTCCGGCCCCGGGTGCACGGCGACCCCCTCGGCCGCGAGCGCCCGGAGATGCTCCGAGGGAACGTGCTCGTGATCGAACGTGACGGCGTCGCACCCGCTCGCGAACGCGCGCAGGGCGGCCAGATCGGTGTGCGAACCGATCTCCACGTTCGGCGCCACGAGAGCCGCCGACTCGCCGGGAGCGGCGGCCAGTATCTTCAACGACTGGCCGAGTCCGATGGCCGCCTGGTGCGTCATGCGCGCCAGCTGGCCACCACCGACCATGCCGACGACGGGAGTTGCGGTGCGGTGGTCCACAGCCCGGGTACTTTACCCGGTCCGGGTGAACGCCCCCGCACCGAGGGAGCTCAACGGCTCACCGAGGTCCGCGCCGTCTCCCCAGGGACGACGGCCAGCGCGGGGGACTTCTCCCGCCGAGCGGCAATCCCGCAGCCCGGACTCGAGAGCCCTGGTCAGCCGAGCGTGTCGAGCAGCTCGCAGGCCTCCGCGTACTCGGAGGGCAGCCGCAGCTGCCGCAGGCGCACCTCCTCCGCGGAGACGCACCCCGTCCGCAGTTCGGGATCGGCCCGCAGCCGGTCGGCGATCATCAGCTCGGCCCAGGCGCGCCGCTCGGCGAGTCCGCTGCGGATCCTGGTGAGCACCACGGGGGTGGACTCCCGCAGCAGGGAGAGCGTCTCCCCCGAGTCGAAGACGCTCCGGAGGACGTCGGCGGCGAGCACCACCCCCATCATCCTGGCCCAGCGGCCGGTGCGCTCCGACAGCGGCAACGTGACCGCGAGCAGCTCGTAGCGGTCCGCCTCCCACACCTGTCCCCGGTTCCCGTCCCCGCTGGTTTCGCAGTACACCTCGTGCAGCCGCATCCGGAGGTAGGCCTGCGTGGTCAGCCCGGTCAGGGCATCGACCACCTCCCGGGCAGTCGAACGCCCCGCCACCACATCCGCCCAGGCCACGGCCGTGCGGTGCAGCAGCTCGGCAGGAAGCCGGGAACAGTCGCCGGTCACCAGGGCGTCTCCGGTCTGCTCCCCGAGGGACACCGCGTGCAGCACCGCCAGGTCCCGCAACGTCTCGTCCAGCCCGATCCCCGCCGCGGCGCGCTGCTCACCGAGCTCGGTCACCGCGTCGGACAGCTCCTCCTCCCCCAGCACTGCGTCGCAAACCCGGTCCACCCCGGAGCAGGACCAATCGGCCGGGAACGGCCACCCGGCGGCCAGCGTCGCGCTCCTCCACCGCGCCCGGAGCGCTCGTCTGCGCTCACGCACGCCGAAAGCCAAGTGTGCTGCCTCCGCAGCGGCGCCCGCGTCCTCCTCGCTCGGCCACCGGGACAGTTCGTCGGACGGTCTCATCCGGCCTCCAAAACTCGTGACTCCCGTGAGTGGAGACGTGTGGATCCGTCCCCCATGACGGTGATGCGAATAGCGTTCACCCGAAGGCTTCGATCAGAATCCCCGCTGAGTAGAGTCGGCCGAACCGCGTGCAAACCAGACCGACTGTCGGGGACCGAACGAGGGGAGAGCACTAGCGTGGGAACCGCCCCGGGCGCATTCGAGGACTTCGAGGACGCCGGTGACAACGAGCTCATCGAAGCCGTGCGCGGTGGTTCTGGTGAGGCGTACGGCGTGCTCTACCAACGGCACGTCTCCGCCGCCCACAACATGGCCAGGCAACTGACCGGTTCCTCCGCCGAAGCCGACGACCTCGTGTCCGAGGCCTTCGCGAAGGTGCTCACGGGGTTACGTTCCGGCCAGGGACCGAACACCGCCTTCAGGGCCTACCTGCTCACCACGATCCGCCGCACCGCCTACGACCGCACGCGCAAGGACCGCAAACTGCAGTACTCGGACGACATCTCGGCCGAGGAGAACCCCGATCTGCGCGTCCCGTTCACCGACACGGCCGTGGCCGGTCTCGAACGCTCCCTGGCGACCCAGGCCTTCAACCGGATCCCCGAGCGCTGGCAAACCGTGTTGTGGCACCTGGAGGTCGAGGGGCAGTCCCCCGCCGAAGTCGCCCCGCTGCTCGGGCTGACCCCGAACGGGGTCTCCGCGCTGGCCTACCGCGCCCGCGAGGGACTGCGGCAGGCCTACCTGCAGGTCCACCTGGGCAACCTCGAGAGCTCGGGGCAGGACCTGGAACGGTGCCGGGCTACCGTGGAACGTCTGGGCGCCTGGACCCGCAAGGGGCTCTCCAAGCGGGAAACCGCCCAGGTCGACAACCACCTGGACTCCTGCGATCGCTGCACCGCGCTGGCCGAGGAACTGGGCGACATCAACGGCGGTCTCCGCCTCGTCGTCGCGCCCTTCCTGCTCGGCGCCGGAGCGGCGGGCTACCTGGCGGGCAAGTCCGGCGGAGCGGCGGCAGCCGCCGGAGCAGGCGCCGCGGGTGGAGCTGCCGGGGCAGCGAGCGCGGCGAGCTCCCTGCCCCGGCAGCTCGCCGGGACGGTCGCCTCCACCGTGGCCCTCGTCGTGGCAGTCGCCGTCGGCCTCGCGGCGGGTGGTCAGCAGTCCACCCCGAGCGCGGCCCAGCCTCCCCCGGAGAAAACCACCCCGGCTCCGCCCGAACCGTCCGAACCCGCTCCCGAGGAACCGGACCGGCCCCCGTCGCCCTCCTCACCACCGCCGGAGCCGCCCCCGCAGCCCGCGGAACCGGACCGGTCACCCCCTCCCGCGCCCGAAGAGCCCGATCTGGTCGCCAGCGGCCCCGGCGAACCGATACGGCTCGTCGCGGGAGGCGATCCGGCCACGCTGCCGATCGAGCTCCGCAACAACGGCGCGGCCGTCTCGGACCCGATCACCGCCGAGTTCTCCCTGCCGGAGGGCATCACGGCCACGCTGCCGAGCGACTCCCCCGCGGAGCGGGCCGACCCCGAACCCGCGAGCAGCGAACCAGCGAGCACCGGCCCCGCGTGGGTGACGACCGACTCCACCACCACGGCCGCCGCCGCTGCCGAGCAGCGGGAACCGCGGTTCGACTGCGCCCGCGCCGACGCCGTGCTGACCTGCACCACGAACCGGGGACTGCGCCCCGGGGAGACGATGAAGCCGAGCTTCTCGCTGCGGGCAGGCGAGGACGCCCGGAACGGCGAGATCGGGGTCGACCTCACCACGGCAGGGGGGATGTCACTTTCGCTCGCCGACGTGCGGGTCCACGTGGCCCCCGACGACGAGCCCGGGGTGCGGGTCACCGCGCGGAGCTGGTCCGGGGTTCCGTGGCTGGCCTCGCGGGTGCACGCCAGCGTGCGCAACACCGGGGACACGACCGGCCCCGCCCGGCTCTCCTTCGAACTGCCGGAAGGGATCAGGCCGATGCACCTCCCCGAGGGGTGTGAGCACGTCGAGTCGAAGGTGCGCTGCACCGAAGAGCTGTCCCCCGGACAGCGGACCGAGTTCGCGGTGTGGCTGCGCGACGCGCGCTGGTTCTCGCTGCGCACCCCCACACCGGAGGACCTGCCGTCCACGCCCGCGGTCGAGTGGACGGAGCCCACGCGGATGTCGGTGACGGCCACGCTGGACCTGGCGCGGGACAGCGAGCTCGTGAAGCTGGAGTCCTGGTGCTCGCGGTTGCCCGACCACTGGGACTTCCCCGACAGCTGGGACCTCCCCGGCGAGCACTCGCCGGACACCGGGCAGGGCCCCTCCTCGGAGACCCGGCGACCGAACGAGGACCGGCCGCGGGAAACCCCCGAACCACCCCGCGCTCCGGAATCAGCACCGGAGCGGACGCCGGAAAGCGGCTCGGACTCCGCGGAGCAGCGGCCGGCACCGGGGACCACCGGGCAGGACTCCCCGGCGAGCACGGAGCCCTCCCCCGACGACGACGGTGGTGCCGAACACCGCGAACACCGCGGGAAGCAGCAGGACGCGCCGCAGGAGACCGCCACGCACCAGCGGCGGGAGGCCACCCCCTCCGGCGAACCGGAAAGCGAGCAGGAGGACCGCGGGACCGGCGGAACCGATCCGCTCTCCCGTTGGATGGACGAGAACCGACTCACGGAGCTGCTCGGGCAGTGAGCGATGCGCAGTGCCGAACCGCGAACTCCCGAGCTCGCTCCGGGGGTGTTAAGTGCGCCACCCGCTCGGGCGAGAACCGGACCGAGGGCCCGGTGAGCGGCTCGGCACTCCGTACACTCGGCGGGTGTCGGTAGTCGATACGATGCTCGCGCAATTGCCCACCCCGGTACGCACGGTCGCGGTCAGACATCGCGAGCTGCTGAAGTTCACCTTCGTCGGGGCGAGCACCTTCGTCATCGACACGTCGCTGTTCTACGTGCTCAAGTGGACCGTGCTCGCGCCGAAGCCGGTCACCGCCAAGGTCCTCGCCGTGCTCATCGCGACGATCGTGTCCTACCTCCTCAACAGGGAGTGGGCCTTCCGCACGCGCGGCGGGCGGGAACGTCGCCACGAGGCGAGCCTGTACTTCCTGTTCAGCGGAATAGCCGTCGCCCTCTACGCGGCGCCGCTGTGGATCTCCCGCTACGCCCTGCACCTGCAGACGCCGCACACGAGCAGACTGGTCGAGGAGATCGCCGACTTCACCGCCGGGCAGCTGCTCGGCGTCCTGCTGGGCATGGCCTTCCGCTGGTGGGCCTTCCGCAAGTGGGTCTTTCCCGCCGACCGGGGCACCTCCCGCAGCGGCGGCAGGACCGAGGCTCCGTGGGAGGGCGCGGACCGACCGGTGGCCGAGCCCCCGTCACGCGAACCCACCCGGGGCTCGGCGGGAACGGGTGTCCCGACCACCGGCGCGGAAAACCTCCACTAGCACGGCTCGTGGTGGTGCTCGACGTGAGCAGGCCCCTCAGCAGCGTCGGCCCAGCGGAGCCGCAGGCGCAGCAGCCCCACCGGGAACTCCCGACCAGAGCTTCACACCAACACAGGCGCTTCGAACCTGCGCAGCCGGCACCACCACAGGGCGACCGAACCGACACCACCGCGAGTCGACCGAACCGACACCAACCCCGGACAGGAACTCCCCACCAGAGCTTCACGCCAACGCAGGCGCTTCGAACCTGCGCAGCCGGCACCGCCGCGGGTTCTCAGTCGAGTGCCCGGCGAGGAAGGCCCGACGTTGTGTAGGTGCCTACCCGATGTCGAGGATCCCGCAGCGAGACCCCGACTGAGGTTCCGCCAGGCGACCCACCAAGCAGAGGGAGTCGCCGATCTCCTGTCACTAAATCCGGAAGGTAGCCCGCTCCCGATCGGCCCTGCTCCGCGGCCGTTCGACGACCAGCCTGCCCTCGCGGTGCGCGAGGTAGCTGTGCGGATCCTCCGACAGCCGGAAGGACACCCCGCCGCGACCGGCCAACCCCTCCTCGCGGAGGAACCCGCTCGCCCTGCGGTACTCGTCGCTGTCCGCGTAGGGCTTCACGACCGGTGTGCCCTCGCTGACTCGGACGTGGTGCTCGGGGAGGTCGACGCAGCGCAGCGCCACCCTGCCCGGGTCGAGGAACCCCGGAACGATCCGGAACTGGCTCCGCTCGACCCGGTCGTCGACCCGGTCGACGACGAGCCGGCCGCCTTCCCCGTGCCGCACGAACGAGTCCGGGCTGTCCAGCGGTGAGAGCCGGACCACGGGCTCGCCCTCCGCGATCGGCACCCCGAGCGCAGGCGTTCCGTCCGGGTACCAGTTCAGCTTCTGCACCCTGGTGTGCCGGTTCGGGTCGTACAGCGGATCGCCTTCGATCCCGCGGTAGGAGCGCGCGTGGTAGACGAGCACGTCGGTCTCGCCGTCCTCGGCCACCGTGAAGGAGTTGTGCCCGGGGCCGAACCTGCTGTTGGCCTCGTTGGTCTCCATCACCGGCCGGGGCGACTTGGTCCAGGAGGCCGGGTCGAGCAGGTCGGAGCGGGCGTCGGCGGTCAGCAGCCCCACGCAGTAGTTGGCGTCGGTGGCGCTGGCCGAGAAGGTCATGAAGACCCGCCCGTTGCGGACCAGCACGTACGCGCCCTCGTTGACCTTGAAGCCCCTGGTCTCCCAGTCCTCGGTCGGCACGGCGATGCGCACGGGATCGCCCTTGATCTTCAGCGGGGAGTCCATCTCGGCGATGTAGAGGTTGCTACTGGTGTCGATCCCGGGTTCCTCCTGGGCCCACACGTAGTAGCGGGTGCCCGCGTGCTCGAACGTGGTGGCGTCGAGCGCGAAGGTGTCCCAGGCCGTCTCGACCTGTCCGCGCAGCTGCCAGGCGTCCTCGCGGGGGTCTTCCGCCCGGGACTCGAGCACGTACATCCTGATCCGGAAGACGTCGTCGGAGTCGCCCGCGGCGAAGTAGATGTACCAGCGCCCGTCGATGCGGTGCAGCTCCGGTGCCCAGATGTGGCCGGCCATCTTCCCCGACTTCGGGCGTCTCCAGACGGTGCTCTCCCTGGTGTGGGCCAGGCCGTCGATGGTGGGCGCCCCGCGCACCACGATGCGGTCGTACTCGGGCACCGAGCCGGTCATGTAGTACATCCCGCGGTGCGGAGGCGTGATGAGCGGATCGGCACGCTGCTCGATCAACGGGTCACGGGTGGTCAGCGCGGGCCCCGCCTTCTCCTGGGGTCGACCGTTTCCCGGATGACCGGTCTCGGCCGTGGCGGCGGCCGGGGAGACGAGGGCGGCCCCGGCCGCCAGTGCGCCGGTTCCCCGCAGCAGCGCGCGGCGGTTCGGGTTGTGCGGTGTCATGTGCCTGGGTTCCTTTCCGGGGGTGCTCACGAATCGGTGTGCGGCTGGTTGCCCGATGTCTTGATCCGCATGAAGCTGATCGAGTGGGCCGGGAACGTGTGCTCGAACTGCTGGCTCACGCCTTGCACGGTGGAGTGCTCCGGCCGGATCGGCTGCGAGCCCTTCGTGTTGACCGCGTCCGGGTCACCGTGCAGAGTGGTCAGTTCCGCCGCTGGGGCGACCTTGTCCGCGCCCTCGATGTTCAACCGCACCCGTGCCGCGTCGTCGCGCGCGTTGACGACCTTGACGATCAGCTCTCCGGTCCGCTCGTCGCGGGTGACCACCTGGTAGACGGGTTTGACCCCGTTCTTCTCGTCGGACCGCGCGAGCTCGCTGGGCACCACCTCGTCGCCGACGTTGTTGGCGAACAGCTTCTGGGCCTCGTAGCTCGTCGAGCCCCACGACTCGTCGTTGTCGAACCAGATCATGTCCGGCGTCCACTGCGGACTGTCCTCGTGGGCCAGCAGCGGGGCGTAGGAGCTCATGCGCACCACGTCGGCGTTGCGTTCCAGTCCGGTCATGTACGCCGCCTCGGCCAGCGCGTTCTCGAACCTGTTGCCCTCCGAGGCGAACTCGGTCAACGAGACCTTCGGCCCGGATCGGTCGTAGGAGTCGTACCGCTCCGTGTTCTCGAGGAACCACTGCGGGTTGTTGTAGTAGTGCTCGTCGACCATCTCCGCGTTCTGCTCGCGGGCGAGCTCCCAGGCACGGTCGAAGGTGGCTCCGCTGTCGTCGGGCCCCGAGTTGGCGACCACGGTGATCCCGGGGTAGCGCTGCTCGATGGCGTCGCGGAACTTCTCGAAGTGCTCGTAGAAGTCCTCGGGGAGGTTCTCCTCGTTGCCCACGGCCAGGTGCGTGAGACCGAAGGGCTCGGGGTGCCCCATGGCCGCGCGCTTGGCGCCCCACTCGGTGTCGACCGACCCGTTGGCGAACTGGATCAGGTCGAGGGTGTCCTGGATGTGGCGCTGCAACAGCTGCGGGTCGTGGGTGGCCTTGTCCTCACCGCAACCGGTGACCAGCGCGGGAACCACCGGAAGCGGCATGGCACCGATGTTCTCGGCGAACCGGAAGTACTCGTAGAAGCCGAGTCCGTAGGACTGGTTGTAGCCCCAGAAGTTGGCGTTGGTGGGGCGCTGCTCGACCGGGCCCACGGTGTCCTTCCACTGGTAGGAGCGGCGCCGCTCCCAGTCGGGGGCCTGGTAGGACTCGTGGCTGCCGGTGTTGACGAGGCATCCGCCGGGAAAGCGCAGGAAACCGGGGTCGAGGGCTTCGATCTTGCCGGCCAGGTCCTTGCGCAGCCCGTTGGGCTCGCCCTTGAAGGTCTCGCGCGGGAAGAGCGAGACCATGTCCATCCGCACGGTTCCCGAGCCGTGCGCGAGCACGCGCAGCCCACCGGTGTCGGTGTCGCTGTGCGCCACGAAGGTGCCGGTGTACTCGGTCCACTCGTCGCCCCGGACCTGCAGCCGCATGGTGCGCCCCGCCGGGGAGCCGGAACCGTCGGTGGCCGTGACGCTAAGCGGGGTGCCGCCGGGCTGGTCGCTGCGGGCCCAGATCGAGAAGTCGTACTTCTCGCCGCGCTTCAGCGACATCCCGGAGTGGTACCCGGCGTTGGTCACGCCGTAGGCGGAGTCGCGCCGTCCGTCACCGTTCAGTTCCAGCCGCAGGTAGCGGCGGTTGTTCTCGTTGAGCCGCTCGGAGTCGTCGAGCACCTCGGTGGTTCCCGAGGCGCCGCCGGTCGAAGTGGGCTCCCACGCCGTCATCGGGGTGTAGGAGGGGTTGTCCACCTCGTCGTACTCGAAGGAGCGGTTGCGGACCTTTTCCGCGTAGAGGCCTCCGTCGGCCGCGTCGTTGATGTCCTCGTAGAAGACCCCGTGCATGGTCTCGGGGATGGAAGTCGTCTCACCGGACGTGTTTATCCGCAGGGAGTGCTCGGGGGCGGGGGACTCGGAGGCACCGGCCGCGGCGGGGGCCAGGGTCGCGCCGAGCAGCGCGGCCGTGATCAGACCGAACGCCGGCTGTAATCGGGACATGCGGGCTCCAGGTGGTTTCCGATGACCGTGACTCACAACGTCTGACATATCGAACCAAGTTCGACATTCCGGAAATGTAACCACGATCACGTCACCGGTCAACAGCACGTGTCCACCGGAGAGCACAGCGATGACGAACGGGCAACGACGAGCGGTCAGCAGCGCCGCACCACCACGGCCCCACGTCCGCGGAAGCGCCGGAACTCGGGGCGGTGACTCAGCGCGGCGTCGAGTCGGTCCTCCACGGAACGCCCAGCACGTCATCCGCCCTGGCCACGGGCAGGTAGACCTCGAACGTCGCGGGACGGGCCGAACTGAGCTCCAAACGTCCCCCGTCCGCCTCGACGAGCGCACGGGCCAGCGCCAGCCCCACCCCGGTGGAACCGCCACCGGAGAACCCGCGGGCGAAGACGTGCGGCACCAGCTCGTCGGGCACCCCGCTGCCGCTGTCACCCACCTGCACGAGCACCGTCCCGCTGCCGTACCGCGCGCTCAGGGAAACCGCCCCCTCCCCGTGGCGCAGCGCGTTGTCCAGCAGAACTCCGATGGTCTCCCGCAACCGCGCCGGAGTCGCCCGCGCCAGCAGACCGTCCGCTATGCGCAGCCGCAGGGTCCTCCCCTCGGTGCGGAACTGCTCGCGCCACTCCTCCGCGACGTCGGCCAGTTCGGCCGAGACGTCCAGCGGCTCGGCGTCCCGAGCGCGCGCGGCCGTGGCGGCCGCGAGCAGGTCGTCCAGCACTCCGGAAAGACGTTCCGCCTGCTCCAGGGCGGCCCCGGCCTCCTCCGCCGTTTCGGGGTCGTCCGTCTCGGTCAAGGCCTCCAACCGCAGCTGCAGCGCGGTCAACCTGCTGCGCAACTGGTGCGAGACGTCCCCGACCAGCTCGCGCTCCCGCTGCATGAGCTGCGACAGCGCTGCCCCGGAGGCGTCCAGCGCGTCGGCCACCCGGTCCAGCTCGGGCACGCCGTGGCGTCTGGGGTCGGCCCGGAAGTCGCCCGCACCCAGCCTGTTCGCCCGATCGGCCACGTGCTGCAGCGGCTCGGCGAGCCTGCGCGCGGTGAGGATCGCGACGAAACCACCCGCGGCGGCCGAGAGCACCGCCAGCAGCAGCACACCGCCAGCCACCTGGACCTGCTGGGTACGCACCGGTCCGCTGGGCAGTGCCAGCCGCACGGTACCGCTGCGCACCATCGAGACCTGCTCGACCAGCGGATCCTCGCCCGGATCCGCCCCGTAGGTGTACTCGTGGTCCCGCACCCGCACCGTCAACCTGGCGTCGTTGGGCACCACCAGCCGCACGTTGGTGAGGTCTATGGGGTTGCCCGCGGCGATCTGCTCGTCCAGCCGGGTGGCGATCTGCTGGGCCCTGGTCGCCAGATCGCCGCGCTTGACGTCCTCGACCAGTTTCAGAGCGCTGACGGCGAGCGGTATCCCGAGCACGAACGCCGTAACCGCGACGGCGAGCAAGGTCGCCTGCAGCAGCCGCCTGCGCATTCGAAAGGCCCCCGAAACCGATTCAGTCGATGTTGAAGCGGAAACCGACCCCGCGTACCGTCGATATCCGCTGCTCGGCCGTGCGGTAGTGCCCGTCGCCGAGCTTGCGCCGTAACCAGGAGATGTGCATGTCCAGGGTCTTGCTGCCCTTCTTGCCGGGCTCCGGCCACACCTGCTGCAGGATCTGCTCCCTGGTGACGACTTCTCCCGCGTGCCACATCAGCACGCGCAGCAGCTCGAACTCCTTGTTGGCGAGCTGCACCTCGTGGTCGTCCACGAGCACGCGCCGGGCGGTCAGCTCCAGGCGGACGCCGCCCGCCTCCAGGGTTTCGGGAGCCCCGCGCCGCAGCAACGCGCGGATCCGAGCCATCAGCTCCGCCAGGCGGAAGGGCTTGGCGACGTAGTCATCGGCGCCCGCGTCCAGCCCGACCACGAAGTCGACTTCGTCGGTCCGCGCCGTGAGCATCAACACAGGAGTCCCCCGCCCCTGGGCACGGAGGCGACGACAGACCTCCAAACCGTCCATCCCGGGCAACCCGAGATCGAGTACCAGCAGATCCACACTTCCCGAGCACGTCTCGCTCAACGCCGCGTTGCCGTCCTCGAGCACCTGGACCGAATATCCCTCCCGTTGCAGAGCTCTGGACAACGGCATCGCGATGGCTGGATCGTCCTCGGCCAGCAGCACTACGCTCACCTGTCCCAGCCTAGTTGCACTCGAGAAGGCCGAACTTTTGGTGGTTTTGTCCCATCCGCACGAGTGCGCACGCGGCGCATCGCCCGGCTGCGGCCTCCGCCACGCAACCACCCACGACAAGCGAGTCCCCGAGAAGCCTGTCGCTCCAACGCAGGCGCTTTGAGCCTGACCAGGAGGAGAAGCTCCGGTGCGTGAGTCGGATGCATTGCACGGCCGGGCCGCTCGCCGCGTAGGTCGCTACTCAAGAGCGGCCCAACACAGCAAGGCGCCGACTCACGTGCCGGCTAACCGACCAGCCGCGCAACTCGAGTTCCCGGAAAACCTGAGTCCTCGGAAAGCCTGTCGCTCCAACGCGAGCGCTTTGAGCCTGCGCAGTTGGCACCGCCGCGGGTTCTCAGTCGAGTGCCCGGCGAGGAAGGCCCGACGTGGCGTAGGTGGCTACTCGATGTCGGGCACCCGGAGCCGGGCGCCGACTGAGGTTCCGCCACCCGCACCGCCACGCAGAGGGAACCGACGAAGTCCTACTAAGCTACTGCTGTGAGCACACCTGATCTCTCCTTGGCCCACCTCCTCTCCGACCGCGCGGACGCCATCACCGGTGCGCGCTTCCGCTCCGCGGACCTGCGCGTGAACAGCAAGCCCGACCGGACCCCCGTGACCGACGCGGACCTGGCGGTCGAGGACGCGGTGCGGGCCGAGCTGGCCGAGCACCGCCCGGACGACCTCGTCGTCGGCGAGGAGCGCGGCGGGGACCTCACCAAGGGGCGCTTCTGGATCATCGACCCGATCGACGGGACCAAGAACTTCCTGCGCGGCTTGCCCGTCTGGGCGACGCTGACGGCTCTCGTCGAGGACGGCTCGCCGGTCGCGGGAGTCGTCAGCGCTCCGGCCCTGCACCGCCGCTGGTGGGCCTCCGCCGGCGGGGGCGCGTACCGGCGGATCGGCGCGGACGGTGCCGCCGAGCGGATCAACGTCTCCGGGGTGTCCGAGCTGGCCGACTCCTACCTGTCCACCACCCACCTGGGCAGTTGGACGGAGCGGGAACTGCGCGCCGAATACCTCCGGCTGGTGGACGCCTGCTGGGAGAGCCGGGCCTTCGGGGACTTCTGGCAGCACTGCCTGGTCGCCGAGGGAGCGATCGATCTGGCCGCCGAGCCGCTGGCGAACGAGTGGGACCTGGCCGCCGTCCAGATCCTCGTCGAGGAGGCCGGAGGCAGCCTCACCGACCTGTCCGGGCAGCGGCGCTTCGACGGCGGCGAGGCGCTGACCTCGAACGGTGCCGTGCACCGTGAAGCGCTGGAGCTGCTGGGCGGCTGACCGGCGCCCGCGCCGTCAGGAGTCGGACGCCTCCGGCATCCGGAAGCCCTTCGGCGGGGTGCTGCCGGTGTCGAGCTGGCCCACGGCACCGCGCAGCGCCTGGGTCCAGGTCAACCGCCCGAACAGGTAGAAGCAGGCCACCTGTTCGGAGGTGAACCGCGCCCAGTCGTAGCGGTTGCCCTGCTCGCGCCAGAAGACGTCCCAAACCTGCTGCCCTCCGGAGTCGGTGCGCAGCAGGCACCACGCGTCCTCCGCCTCGGCTCCCAGGGACACCACCTGCGGCGGCACCCCCATCGACTCCAGCCAGCCCGCCAACGATTCGGTGTTCATCCGGCCTCCCGATTCGGTTCCTCCGCCGAGTCGCCGCCCACTGCCTCCGGACGGAGTCGCACGGTGCTCTCCGCGCTGTCCTGCTCGGCGGGTTCCCGCTCGTCGTCGAGTTCGAGCAGCGCTCCGGAGGCGACCAGTTCGACGACGGGGTGGGTGGCACGGTACCGCACCCCACCTCCGGGCTGTTCGAACCAAGACACGGACAGTCCCCGCCACACCGGCAGCGCGCGGGTGACGCGGTAGCGCCGGTAGGAACGCAGCCGGAACTCGGGGGGCAGCGCACGGGCCGCGAAAGAAGTACCCGCGGGGGCGAGCACTCTGCCGTGCTCCTCGCCGAGCCGGTCGAGCACGGTCCCCGGTTCCAGGACCACGGGCTCGCCCTCCTCGACCACGTTGTCGGGGTAGCCGTGCCGCGCGGGCCAGTCGTAGTGGCCACCTGTGTCCGAAGTGGCCCGCGGGCAGTAGCGGAGCTCCCACTCGTACTCGCTCAGCCCCGGGTCGGTCCCGAGCGGGTCGTAGTCCTCGAGCAGTTCTTCCGGCATCGAGCGCGTCGTCGTCTCCGGTACCGCTCCGGGCTGCCGTCCGGCTTCCGCGAGGTGGTCGCCTCCCGGGGCGAACGTCGCCCGCTCGACGAGGTGGGAACTGGGGTGGTCTCCCGGCGGGAAGCCCGCCGGGGCCGACTCGGTCGCCCCGCCCGTTCCGGACCACTGCTCGCTCGGTCGCCCGCTGGAGACCGGCATGTGTCCGATGGGGAACTGGTGCAGCACGAAGGCGACCACGGCCGAGTCCCGCTCGTTGTTGCGCAGTGGACGCCTGCCGTCCCCTGGCTGCTGCGCCGGTGGTTGCTGCGCCGGGGGCTGCGGCACTCCTCCGCCACCCGCAGCGCCGGGGTGAGCACCGCGGACCGCCGGACCGACCGGTGGGTTCCCCGGCTGGGCCGCCCCGGAATACTGGCTCCCGCCGGCCCCGCGAGGTGGTTGTGCCGAGCCTCCGGGCGGGGCCGCACCGCCGTACCCCGGGTTTCCCGCGGCGGGCGCCGGAGGGCGCCCCGCGCCGAGAGGGCCCGCTCCCTGGGCCGGAGCACCGGGCTGCTGCGGCCGGGCGCCTCCGGGGGGCGGCTGCTGCTCCGGACGAACGTACTGGCCCGCCGGGCCCGGCTGCTGCGTCTGGGGGAACGGCCCGGCCGAGCCACCGGCCCCCGCTCCTTGCGGGAAGGGCTGATTCCCTCCTCCCGCATCGCCCGCCCAGGCCTGGTGCACGGCCTGCGGAGCGGTCGCCGGATCTCGCCCGTCCGCGCCCGTTCCACCACTTCCGCCGCCGGCGGGGATCGGCCCGGTTCCGGAGGTGTCCGTGACACCGTTCCCCGCGCTTTCGGAGGCCTTCCGGACCGTCTCGGCCGCGACCGGTCCCGTCGACTCCCGGTCGGATTCTCCGCTGCCGGGCTGCCCGCCGGAAGGGCCCTCCGGTGCGGAGGAGTCTGCCGTCGCGGTTGGTTCCGGGGTGACTTCCGGGGGCTGCCGGGTGAACAGCTTCTCCGCGATGCTCGCGTTCCCGCCGGGCTCCTCGCCCTCTCCGGCCCGCTCCGGACCGGGCGGTTGCTCCTCCGGGGGCAGCTCCCCCTCCCGATGCACGACTTCGGAGACCTCGGACGCGCCGACCGCTTCGGACGCACCGGAGACAGCGGGACCGCCGACCACTTCGGACAGACCGGGGACCCCGGACACGCCCGAGCTCGCGGGAGCACCCCCCGCAGCGGAGGAATCCGGCACCACCGCTGCCGAGGAGGACCGCGCCTCCGCGGCAACACCCGACACCGGGGAGTCCGCTCCCTCGACCGTGACGCCCGAGCCGCCGTCCACCGCGGCGGCCAGGGTGCGGTCGAGCTCGGCCACGTTGGCGGCCGTGGCCCGGACGAGAGTTTCCGTCTCCGCCCCGGAGGCCTGATTGCCGGTAGCGGCCGCGGACTCGGCCGCGTCGAGCTGCTTGGCCAGCGTGACCAGCTCCCGAACTATCCTGACCTTGGCCGCCCCGACCTGCGCGGCGGCGTGCTCCAACCGGTCGGCGGCCGCCGTGCACTCGCGCACGCAAACCGGCAGGTGACCGGACTCCGGCTCGATGAACTCGTCCCACTCGCGGCGGGCCGCCCGGCCCGCTTCGCCCTCGACCGCGGCCAGCGCCCGCTGCGCGGAGGCGTCCGAAGCGCGCGCGAGCCCGCCCACGGACTCCGCCGCATCGCGCCAGGCCCGCGCCGCGGCACGCATCGCGTCCTCATCCGCCTCCGGCCAGTGGGTTCCGGTGCGCCGGGCGACTTCCCGCAGCTCCGCGGGCAGTTCGATTCCCAATCGACTCACTCCCGTCAGCGCTGACCGCCGTCGACACCGTCCACCCGCTCGGCGGCCGCGTCGTCGACCCTGCGGTAGGTTTCCGCGGTCTCCGAGAACTTCGTTCCCAACTCCCCGAGACGCGCGGGCAGCTCTTCGAGAGCGACCAGAGCCCGCTGCGCTCCGGGAAGGTGCAGGTCCGCGAACCGCTCGCCCACCTCGTCGGTTCCCCAGCAGCCCCGGGTGCTCTCGAGCGCGTCACGCAGCTTCGCTGCGGTGCGTTCCGCCTCCGCCGCGTGCTCGCCGAAGGCACCGGCCTGCTCGGTGAGTCGCCGGGGGTCACCACGAAATCCGCTCATCGCCCACCTCGTTCCTCTGGCCCCCAGCTCCGCAACCAACCGCACTGCTCGTACGGCTCCTCCTCGTCCCACTGCTCGTCGTCGCCCGCCGCCGAGCCCGCCGTCGCTCCGGTCGAAGGCGCACTCCGCGAGGCTTGCTCGTCGTCGCCCTGCCGCCGCCCACCGCACAGCGCGACCGGGTCGGCTCCCGCGGGCAGCACTTCGCCCACGGCCTCCTCTGCTCGCCGGGCCACCCTGTCCGCGGCCGTCCCGGAAAGCCGCACGATGAGTTCGGCCAGCTCCGCGGGTCGGTGCTGCTGATAGGCCTGTTCGGACAGTCGCAGGTCCCGGAGGGCGCCGGCGGAGCCGACGGTCACAGAGACGGCCCCGCGCTCGCTGGTGACCGTCTCCTCCATGGCCTCCAACTCGTCCCGCAGCGCGGAAGTCCGCTCGCGGCTGCGCCGGTACTCGGCGACCAGCTCCTCGACCCGCGCCCGGTCCTCGACGGCCACGGACACTCACCTTCCTTCCGCTCTCCTGCCCCGCCGCACGCGCACGGCGGGAAGCACCCGGCCCCGACGGGGACGCTCGCGAAGCTCGGACGTTCCGAAGCCCGGAACGGTTCCGCTCCCGCGGACACCCGATCCGCCGCCGTTCCGGAGAAGCCTCACCGGTCGCGGGGATCCCGCACGCGCAGCCCCGCGGTCACCGCGCTGTGCACGGCCCGGGCGAGCGGGGCCCCGACCACGGAGCGGGGCCCGCCGTACGGTTCGGCCGCGCCGTCGACGGGACACGCCACCACGGTAGCGTCCGTGCAGGTTCCCGTTCCCGGAACGCCCGCCTCGACCAGCGCCTGAGCCTTGGCCTCGGCCACAGTGGCTACGAGGTTGACCAGCGCCGACTCCTCCAGCCGGACCGGGGAGAAGCACACCGCGTTTATGGTCCCGGGCGCGTGCCGGACGAGGTGCTCGGTCCGCGCGCCCTCGTGGGCGGCCCAGACCGGATGCCCCACTCCGGTGGTCACGCTCGCCCGCACCCCGGAATCGGTGGCGGTGGCCGCGTGGCCCACGTCCACGGCGGTCAGCAATCCGCTCCCCTGCCCGCTCAACTCCAGCTCCTCCGCGAGCTCGGCGACATGCAGCTCGGGATCGGAGCGATCGTACCCGCTGGGCACGGTGGCGTTGACCACCCAGTGGCGCAGGCCCAGCCCACCCCCGTGCACGGCGGAGGAAACCGCCAACCACGGCCGTCGGAACTCCCACAGCAGCAGCGGACCGCCCCGAACGGTGCGGACGACGGCCTCCGGGAGGGAAGCCCACTCCGCCGGGGTCACCGCGCGAGCGCCTTCACCACCGGCGAGGGGCTGGGTTTGCCGAGCTGCTCGCCCATCCAGGTGCTGGTGTCGACCAGCATCTTCAGGTCAACCCCGTGCTCGATGCCCAGGCCCTGCAGCATCCACACCAGGTCCTCGGTGGCGAGGTTGCCGGTGGCCGAACCCGCGTAGGGGCACCCACCGAGTCCTCCCGCGGAGGAGTCCACGGTGCTCACGCCCATGCGCAGCGCCGCGTAGGTGTTGGCCAGCGCCTGCCCGTAGGTGTCGTGGAAGTGCACCCCGATCCGTCCGATCGGGACATCGGCGGCGCGGAAGGCACGCAGCACCGCCTCCACCTGGCCCGGCGTGGCCACTCCGATGGTGTCGCCGAGCGAGATCTGGTCACAGCCCATCTCCAGCAGGCGCCTGCCCGCGGAGACCACCCGCTCCGCGGAGACCTGCCCCTCCCACGGGTCGCCGAAGACCATGGACAGATAGCCGCGCACCCGCACGCCTGCCTCCAGGGCCTTGCGCACCACGGGGCGGAACGCGGCGAACTGCTGGTCGAAGCTGCTGTTGAGGTTGCGCTCCGCGAAGCTCTCCGTGGCCGAGGCGAAGACCGCCACGTCCTCGACCCCCGCGCTCAGCGCCCGCTCCAGACCGCGCTCGTTGGGCACCAGCGCCGGGTAGCGCACTCCCGGCTTGCGCGCCAGCCCGTCGAGGACCTCGGCGGCGTCGGACAGCTGCGGCACCCACTTCGGGTGGACGAAGCTCGTGGTCTCGACGACCGGCAGCCCCGCGGCGTTGAGCCGGTTGACGAACTCGAGCTTCACCGCCGTGGGAACGACCTCGCTCTCGTTCTGCAGACCGTCCCGGGGACCGACCTCCCAGATCGTCACCTTCTCCGGAAGTTCGGGACTTTCCGGCGAGCGCGTCACTTCCGGCAGTCCGATCTCGCGCACACCCATCACAAATTTCCTTCCATCGGTGGTCGGCGGTCCTCGTCCCGACAGTTCGACCGGCGGGGTCAACCGGCGGGGTGTTGCCCTTCCGAGTCCTCGTCGAACGTGCCGTAGAGCAACGACTGCACCCGGTCGACGTCGGATATGTCGTCGAACTCCAGCGGCTCGTCCGAGGCCGACTCGACGATCAACGTCCCGCTGCCCAGCAGGCGGTCGATCAGTCCGCGGCGGGAGCGGACGCTGTTGATCCGGTCCACCGGGATGTGCACCCCGGACCGGGTGAGCACGCCCTCGCGGACCATCAACCGCTGGCTGGTGACGACGAAGTGGGTCGTCCACCAGCGCAGCAGGGGAGTCAGGAACAGCCAGATCAACAGCACTCCGCCGATCACCCCGAGCGCGCCCCACAGCGGGGTCCGCCACGAGCTGGAGGCGGCGAGCACGGCGAGATACCCGCCGCCGACACCGACGACGAGCAGCACGAGCAACGGCCGGATCAGCATTCGCCAGTGCGGGTGCCGGTGCAGCAGCACGTGTTCACCCTCGCCGAGGAGATCGTCAGGGTAGGCCATGGATTACCCCCTTCGGGTCAGCCGCGAGTATCGATCACCGTACCGGTAGTCGACCTCCCCACCCTCCCGCGCACCCGTACGGGCGGGGCTCACCGCTCGGCCGAGCGCAGATGGACCACGTCGCCCGCCGACACCGGGATCCGCTTGCCGTCCCGCCCGCGCACCACGAGCCTGCCGTGCTCGTCGATGTCGCGAGCCGTGCCCTCCAGAACCCGGTCACCGCCGAACTCCACCCGCACCCGCCTGCCGAGCGTCGTGCACAGGCTCCGGTAGCGCTCCAGCAGCCGGGAGTCCACCGCGGTTCCGGGATCGCCCGCGCGCCACTGCGCCTCCGTCTCGGAGAGCCGCTCCAGCAGCCGGGACAGCAGCTCCCCCCGGTCGACCCGCACCCCCTCGGCCGCCAGGGAGGTGGCGGGCAGACCACCGGCACCGGCGGGAAGATCGGCGGCGTCGTGGTGCACGTTGACCCCGATGCCGAGCACCACGGCCATTCCGTCCAGCGTGGACACCACGTCGGCCAGGATCCCCGCCGCCTTGCGCTCGCTGTCGAGCAGCATGTCGTTGGGCCACTTCAGCACGGCCTCCAGGCCGGTGGCCTCGCGCACGGTCTCGCCCAGCGCCGTGCCCGCGAGCAGCGGTATCCACGACAGCGCCGAGCGCGCGGTCACCACGGGACGCAGCAGCACGCTCACGTGCAGGCCGTAGTGCCGCGGCGAGACCCAGGACCTGCTCATCCGCCCCCGCCCCGCCTGCTGCTCCTCGGCGATCAGCACGGTCCGGTCCGCCGAACCGGCGTTGGCCGCGGCGATCAGGTCGGTGTTCGTCGAACCGGTAACGGTCACCACGTCGAGGGCGCTGTACGGGCCGTCGTCGACCAGACGCGCACGCAGGGTCTCGGCGTCCAACGGGGGCGGGGTGTTCATGCGCCCAGACTATGCGGTGCGCGCACGCAGCCGGTCGGGTCACCTCCCGTCCGAAGTCGGCCCCCGCGCGGTTGGGCCTCACCGGACCGGGTGAGGCGCGTCACCGACCACCTGTTCGTGGTCCTTCGCGAGGCGTGGCTAGGCTGCCTGGCATGAGCAGTGCGACCGAACCGATCGGGGAGCCACCCACCGGCGAACCGGACATCCACACCACGGCCGGGAAGTTGGCCGACCTGTACCAGCGGAACTACGAGGCAGTGCACGCCGGTTCCGAGCGCGCGGTGGAGAAGCAGCACGCCAAGGGCAAGCAAACCGCGCGCGAGCGGATCGACATGCTGCTGGACGAGGGATCGTTCATCGAGCTGGACGAGCACGCCCGGCACCGTTCGACGAACTTCGGCATGGACGCCTCCCGCCCGTACGGCGACGGGGTGGTGACCGGATACGGAACCGTGGACGGCCGCCAGGTGTGCGTGTTCTCGCAGGACTTCACCGTGTTCGGCGGTTCGCTCGGCGAGGTGTTCGGCGAGAAGATCGTCAAGGTCATGGACCTGGCGCTCAAAACGGGGTGCCCGCTGATCGGCATCAACGACTCCGGCGGGGCGCGCATCCAGGAGGGCGTCGCCGCGCTGGGACTCTACGCGGAGATCTTCAAGCGCAACACGCACGCCTCCGGGGTCATCCCGCAGATCTCGCTGATCATGGGCCCCTGCGCGGGCGGCGCGGTGTACTCGCCCGCGATCACCGACTTCACGGTCATGGTCAACGAGACCTCGCACATGTTCATCACCGGCCCCGACGTGATCAAGACCGTCACCGGTGAGGACGTCAGCTTCGAGGAGCTGGGGGGTGCGCACTCGCACAACTCCAGGTCCGGCAACGCGCACTACATGGCCTCCGACGAGCAGGACGCGATCTCCTACGTGCAGGAGCTGCTGTCCTTCCTGCCGTCGAACAACCTCGCCGAGCCGCCGGTGCTGGACACCCCGGCCGAGCAGGGGTCCGTGCTCGAGGGCCTCACCGACGCCGACCGGGAGCTGGACACCCTGATCCCCGACTCCCCGAACCAGCCCTACGACATCCACGAGGTCATCAACCGGGTGCTGGACGACGGCGAGTTCTGCGAGGTCTCCCGGATGTTCGCGCCGAACATCGTCGTCGGCTACGGACGCATCGAGGGGCACAGCGTCGGCATCGTCGCCAACCAGCCGACCCAGCTGGCCGGGACCCTGGACATCGACGCCAGCGACAAGGCCGCCCGGTTCGTCCGCACCTGCGACTCGTTCAACATCCCCGTGGTGACCTTCGTCGACGTTCCCGGTTTCCTGCCCGGTACCGACCAGGAGTGGAACGGGATCATCCGGCACGGGGCCAAGCTGCTCTACGCCTACGCCGAGGCCACCGTGCCGCTGGCCACCGTGATCACTCGCAAGGCTTACGGCGGCGCCTACGACGTGATGGGGTCCAAGCACCTCGGTGCCGACGTCAACCTCGCCTGGCCCACCGCCCAGATCGCGGTCATGGGGGCGCAGGGGGCGACCAACATCCTCTACCGGCGCCAGCTGTCCGAGGCAGCCGAGCGCGGCGACGACGTCGAGGCGGTGCGGGCCGGGCTCCAGCAGGAGTACGAGGACACGCTGTGCAACCCCTACGTCTCCGCGGAGCGCGGGTACGTGGACTCGGTCATTCCCCCCTCGCACACGCGGGGACACCTGGCGCGCTCGCTGCGGATGCTGCGCAACAAGAAGGAGTCGATCCCCGCGAAGAAGCACGGCAACATCCCGCTGTGACCGGTGCTCGCCCGCGGAGTTCGGGACGACGGGCACCGCCGACCGGTCCGGGCCACCGCGTTCCCAGGCGAGCGCGGTGGCCCGGGGACTTCCGGGAGGGGACGATGGCGTTGCCCGCGCCCGCCTCGACGATCAGCCGACCGGGGTGAGCGGTCCTTCCAGGGGCGGCCCCGCCGTACGGAGGTAGACGATGCAAGACGACAGTGGTGCCGAGCACGAAGCCGCGGACTGCGCGGCGCCCGCGGAGACGGACGCGCAGCCGCTGCTGCGGGTGGAGCGGGGCAACCCGGACGAGGCCGAGATCGCCGCGCTGACGGCCGCGCTCGTCGGCCTGGCGAAGTCGGCCCCCGCGTCTCCGGAGCGGCCCGCCCGCATGTCGATGTGGGCGGATCGGGCCGCCGCGCTGCGCTACCCGGGTGGGCGCAGGCCGCTGCGTCCCGGGCCCAACGCGTGGCGGGCTTCCGCCCTGCCGATGTGACCCGCGGGCGGGCGGGGGTCGCGGCACCACCCGCCCGCCGCCGCACTTCCGCCGGGAACTTCCAGCAGAAGGGCGCCGCTCAACGTGAGCGCTTTCGAGCCCGAGCAGTCGGCACCGCCGAACTCCCAACCGGGAGTTCCGACCAAAGGATCCATTCAACGCAGGTGCTTTCGAGCCTACGCAACCGGCACTGCCGCGGGTTCTCAGTCGAGTGCCCGGCGAGGAAGGCCCGACGTGGCGTAGGTGGCTACTCGATGTCGGGCACCCGGAGCCGGGCGCCGACTGAGGTTCCGCCACGGAACCACCCACGCAGACCAAGTCCGCGCACTCTCTTAAACCGGCGGTCTGATCCCGGGCAACAGTCCGCCCCCACGGCAGTCGGGGCAGTCCCGCCACTCACCGAGGGTCATTCCGGCTCTGGTGTCCTCGGTCGCCTGGATCACGTACAGCCGCGGTTCGCTGACCTTGCGGAAGCCGCCGCAGGTGAAACACACCGTGTTCGGACCTCGGGAGAAGTCCACGGATCGCTTCTCGGTCATGCCCGCCCACCTCGCAGAGGTGCTCCACCGCACCCGAGTCCTACAGTTTCGCGCGAAACGTACCGCTCCGGGCGGGGAGGAGGGACTGCGCCCCGCCCCCTCGCGGAGACCGGGGCGTTCCCGCCGAGCTGCTACTCGACCCAGCCGAAGGTCTTGGTCACGGCCTTCTGCCACTCGTGGTACTGCTGTTCACGAGCCTGCTCGGTCATCTTCGGCTCCCAGACCTTGTCCTCGGCCCAGTTCGCGCGGATGTCCTTCTCCCCGGACCAGAAGCCGACCGCGAGTCCGGCCGCGTAGGCCGCGCCCAACGCCGTGGTCTCGTTGACCGTGGGGCGGATCACCGACACGCCGAGGATGTCGGACTGGAACTGCATCAACAACTCGTTGTTGACCATGCCGCCGTCCACCTTGAGCGCCTTCAGGTCCACCCCGGAGTCCGCGTTCATCGCCTCGGCGACCTCGCGGGTCTGGAAGGCGGTCGACTCCAGCACGGCGCGGGCCAGGTGTCCTCGGTTGACGAACCTGGTCAGCCCCGCGATCACGCCGCGCGCGTCCGCGCGCCAGTGCGGGGCGAACAGCCCGGAGAAGGCCGGGACGAAGTAGGCCCCGCCGTTGTCCTCGACCTCGGAGGCCACCTGTTCGACCTCGGGCGCGCTGCCGATCAGGCCGAGGTTGTCCCGCAGCCACTGCACGAGCGAGCCGGTGACGGCGATGGAGCCCTCCAGGCAGTACACGGTGGGCTGATCGTCGATCTTGTAGCCGACCGTGGTGACCAGGCCGTTCTGGCTGAGCACCGGCTCGGTTCCCGTGTTGAGCAGCAGGAAGTTGCCCGTGCCGTAGGTGTTCTTGGCCTCCCCGGGGGTCAGGCACGCCTGCCCGAAGGTGGCTGCCTGCTGGTCGCCGAGGATGCCGGAGATCGGCAGGCCGCCGAGCACGCCGCGCTGCCTGAAGTGGGCGTACACCTCGGAGGAGGAGCGGATCTCGGGCAGCATCGACATGGGGATGCCGAACTCGGCGCAGATGTCCTCGTCCCAGGTCAGGGTGTGCAGGTTCATCAGCATGGTGCGGGAGGCGTTGGTCGGGTCCGTGACGTGCAACCCGCCATCGGTGCCGCCGGTGGAGTTCCACAGCACCCAGGTGTCCATGGTGCCGAACATCAGCTCCCCGCGTTCGGCCCTGTCCCGCGCTCCGTCCACGTTGTCCAGGATCCAGCGGATCTTGGGCCCGGAGAAGTAGGTCGCCAGCGGGAGTCCGGTCCGGGACTGGTACCGGCTCTGACCTCCCTCTCCCTGGGCGAGCTGGCTCACGATCTCGTCGGTGCGGGTGTCCTGCCACACGATCGCGTTGTACACGGGCTCGCCGGTCTTGCGGTCCCACACCACGGTGGTTTCCCGCTGGTTCGTGATGCCGACCGCCGCCACCTCGGACAGCACCAGGTCGGCCTTGGCGAGCGCCCCGGCGCAAACCTGCCTGGTGTTGGTCCAGATCTCCATCGGGTCGTGCTCGACCCACCCGGCCTTGGGCATGATCTGCTGGTGCTCGACCTGATCGACCGAGACCACCTGGCCCGCGTGGTTGAAGATGATGCACCGGGTCGAGGTGGTCCCTTGATCGATGGATGCGATGTAGGAACCCATGTTCGCTACCTTCCAATCCGCACGTTCGTTGGACGGATACGGGAGTGTCTGTTTCGAGAATGCCCGCTACACGCCCTGCGGGCAGAACGTATCCGCCGGGTTTTTCAGGTGGCCGGCAGCGCCAGCGCGAGCGCACCGGCGAGCGCACCGCCGACCAGCGGGCCGACGATCGGCACCCAGGCGTAGCCCCAGTCCGCGGCGCCCTTGCCCCGGATCGGCAGCAAGGCGTAGGCGATGCGCGGCCCGAGATCACGAGCCGGGTTGATCGCGTACCCCGTGGGCCCGCCGAGCGAGCTCCCGATTCCGATCACGACGAAGGCCACGCCCGCGTAGCCGAGAGCGGCGTTGCCGAAGTCGGGGATCCCGTTCGCTCCGGTGGAGGCCCCCGGGCTGAGCAGGATCCACAGCACCAGCACGAAGGTACCGATGATCTCCGTGAGGAGGTTCCACGCGCCGTTGCGGACGGTGGGACCCGTGGCGAAGATCCCGAGCGTGTTCGCCGGGTCGTCGTGCGTGTCGAACTGCAGCTTGTAGGCCAGCCAGCACACGACCGCGCCGAGCAGACCGCCGAGCACCTGCGCGACGAGGTAGATCGGCACCTCGGACCACTCGAGCTGGCCGTTCACGGCCATCCCGATGGTCACGGCGGGGTTGATGTGGGCGCCCGTCGGGGCGGCGATGCTCGCACCCGCGAAGACCGCGAAGCCCCAGCCGAAGTTGACCAGCAACCAACCACCGTTGCTGCCGAGAGTTCGACTCAGGGTCACGTTCGCGACTACGCCGCAGCCGAGCAGGGTGAGCGTGGCCGTGCCGAGCAGTTCGAAGACGAAGATCGTTGCCGCACTCATCGCGGACCTCCCCTCTCAGGCCTGCCCGCGAGCGCCGTAACCCGCCCAGCGGGAGTTTCGTGTGTCGTGTGCCACCGCATAGCCGGTACCACCTCCGCATGAGACTTCGCGTGTCTGCCGGTTGAAGATTGGGTCACACTAGACCTGTGAAAATAAACATTGCAATAACCCCAGCTTGATGTTTTTATCGGTTCAGGTGGTTTACTTGAGACGTCCGGGACGACTCACCGAATCACGCGAGCCGGCCCGCACAGCGGACGGACACTTCGGAGGCGGTGGATGATGGCACCTGTCCGTGTAGCCGGAGTGGCGCGAGAGGAATGACGATGGCCACGCAGGGCAGGCGCCCGTCCGGACGACAGCAGGACCGCAGGCGCAAGATCACCGAGTTGGTCATGGCCGAGGGAACCCTGCGCATCGACGATCTGATCGCGACCGTGGAAGCCAGCGCGATGACCGTCTACCGGGATCTGGCCGAGCTGGAGTCCCAGGGGCTGGTGCATCGCAACAGGGGATGGGTCTCGGCCGCCTCCTCACTGCTGTACGAAGCGGCTTCCGAGTACCGGATGCAGCAGAACGAGACGGAGAAGGTCGAGCTGGCCAAGTCCGCAGCCGAGCTGGTCGAGCCGGGACAGGCCCTGATGCTCGACGACTCGACCACCGGGGTGTACCTGGCCCGCCTGCTGCCGGACCGGGCACCGCTGACCGTGGTGACCAACCACCGCGGTGTGTTCGGGGAGCTCGCGGGACAGCAGGGAATCCACCTGATCTGCGTCGGAGGCGACTTCCTGCCCTGGGCGGACGCCTTCGTCGGCGGCATGGCGCTGGATGCGCTCCGCGGAATGCGAGTAGACCTCGCGATCATGTCCGTCTCCGCCGTCACCGACGGTGTCTGTTTCTACCCGCAACAGGAAATGGTGCAGCTCAAAAAGGCCATGCTCGCCTCGGCAAGCCGCCGTGTGCTCTACGTCGACCACACCAAGTTCCGCAGACGCGCACTGCACGCGGTCGCCCCCGCGGAGCACTTCGACACGGTGATCGTCGACTCGAAAACACCGGAAACCGAGGTCGAAGCGCTGCGCGACAGAGGAGCCACGGTGCGGCGATCCGGGTGATCCGGCGTTCGGGCACCGGCGAACCGCCTGTCGCACACCACGCGCATCGCGTGCTCATCCGGCATCATGACCGCTGTCGGATGCACTCGCGGTGAGGCGTTCCGCCTTCGGCGGTTGGGCTGCGAAACGAGCGAGGAGGACACAAGTGTCCAGTGACAAACCGGGAACCGCCGAGCGACAGGCCAAACTCGGCCCGGAAGAACACGAGGAGAACTGGCGACGCCTCGGTGAGGAGGAGTTCGACGTCGTCGTCGTGGGCGGCGGCATCACCGGGGCCGGAGTCGCGCTGGACGCTGCCACGCGCGGTCTGCGCGTGGCGCTGGTCGAGGCGCGCGACCTGGCGGCCGGAACCTCCAGCCGCTCGAGCAAGCTCTTCCACGGCGGACTGCGCTACCTGGAGCAGCTCGAGTTCTCGCTGGTCCGCGAGGCGCTGCACGAGCGCGAGCTGATGCTCAACCGGCTCGCCCCGCACCTGGTCAAACCGGTGAGCTTCCTCTACCCGCTGACCCACAGGTTCTGGGAGCGCCCCTACACCGCTGCCGGGCTGCTGCTCTACGACCGCATGGGCGGAGCCCGTTCCGTCCCCGGCCAGAAGCACCTGACCCGCGCCGGGGCGCAGCGGATGGTTCCCGCCCTCAAGCGCGACGCCATGATCGGCGCGGTGCGCTACTACGACGCGCAGGCCGACGACGCCAGGCACACCATGACCGTCGCCCGCACCGCAGCCCGCTACGGAGCCGTGGTGCGCACCTCGACCCAGGTGGTCGACTTCGTCCACGAGGCGGACAGGATCGCTGGTGCGCGGCTGCGCGACGTGGAGGACGGCAGGGAGACCGAGGTCCGCGCCAAGTCGGTGATCAACGCCACCGGTGTCTGGACCGACGAGCTGCAACGGCTGTCCGGGGGCCGCGGCCACTTCCGCGTGCGCGCGAGCAAGGGCGTGCACGTGGTCGTGCCGCGCGATCGCATCGTCGCGGACAGCGGCATGATCCTACGCACCGAGAAGTCGGTGCTGTTCGTCATCCCGTGGGGCAACCACTGGATCATCGGGACCACCGACACCGACTGGTACCTGGACCTCGCCCACCCCGCGGCGACCAAGAAGGACATCGACTACATACTCGACCACGTCAACACCGTGCTCGCCACGCCGCTGCAGCACTCCGACATCGAAGGCGTCTACGCCGGTCTGCGGCCGCTGCTGGCCGGGGAGAACGACGACACCTCGAAGCTCTCCAGGGAGCACGCGGTGGCGCGGGTGGCCCCCGGCATGATCGCGATCGCCGGCGGCAAGTACACCACCTACCGGGTGATGGCCAAGGACGCGGTGGACGCGGTCAGCAACGACGTCTCGGGGCGCATGGCCTCGTCCATCACGGACCGGGTGCCGTTGCTCGGCGCGGACGGTTACCACGCGCTGGTCAACCAGGCCGACCAGCTGGCCGCCGCGCACGGCCTGCACCCCTACCGGGTCCGGCACCTGCTCGACCGCTACGGCTCGATGGTGCACGAGGTGCTCGCCCTCTGCGACGAGAACCCCGAGCTGCTGAAGCCCATCGACGATGCCCCCAACTACCTCAAGGCGGAGGTGGTCTACGCGGTCCGGAACGAGGCGGCGCTGCACCTGGAGGACGTCCTGACCAGGCGCACCCGGATCTCGTTCGAGTACCCCCACCGGGGCGTCGACTGCGCCGACCAGGTCGCACGGCTGATCGGCGCGGAGCTGGGCTGGGACGAGCAGCGCATCACCAGTGAGGTCGAGAAGTACTCCGAGCGCGTGCGCGCCGAACGCGAGTCGCAGGACCAGCCCGACGACCAGGCCGCCGACGCCACGCGGGGCACGGCACCGGAGGTGCGGGACGAGCTCGTCGAATCGGTGGGTTGATTCGGAGTTCACTGCTGCTGCCGCGCAGGTGGTTGCTCGGCGGAACCTCCCGCGAGCTCTCGCTCCGGGTGCCCGACGCCGAGTGACCACCTGCGCCACGCCTGCCCTTCCTCGCGAGAACAACGCGGAAAGCCCCCGCGGCGGTGCCGACCGCTCGGGTGAGGCGTCGCGGCGTCTCCGCGCTCCGCGTCAACCGGCCCGACCCGTCACTGCTCGAGCTCGCCGAGCAGGCTCTCCAGCCTGCCGATCAGGCCGCGCTGGTCCGCCGGGGCCACGGTGGTCCACAACTCACCGGAGGGGGAGACGCCGCGCAGCTGGGTGTAGCGCCCCCGCTCCGCGTCGAAGAAGCCGACCACCTGCTCCGCCCTCCGCCGACCGGAGCGCGGCCGCTGCACGGCGACGCCGAACTGCCCCTGGGAACGTGCTCCCTCGAGCATCCGGGCCAGCGTCTCCGCGTCCTCGTCCCGCAGTCCCCGCGAGCGCAGCGACTCACGCAGCCGCAGGAGGTCGTCGGCGGCCTCGGCGGCCGCCGCGTCCAACGTCTCGCTGGGCAGCGTGACCGAACGTCCAGCCCCCGCGGGCACCGCGGGCAGCACGGCGGAGACGGCTTCCCGCACCAGCCCGGTCGGAGCCGCGGGGCGCAGCGAAACCGCTTCGTCCCTCTTGGTCACCACGACCGCCTCGTCCGATTCGGAGCGTCCGCTCCCGGCCGCGAGCACCCGGACGCTGCGCCCGAACCAGCAACGCCCGTCGACCTCGTGGCGCGGTGCCACCAGCATCCGCAGCATCCGCTCCAGCCGTTCGTGCAACCCTCCGGGACCGCACAGCCCGCGCTCCTCCAGACCGCGCCACACCAGCTCGACCAGCTCACGACGCTCGGCGTGCGTCCTGCCCGGCGAGGGGACCTTGAGCACGAGCGGGAGGCGCTCCATCCCGAGGTGTTCCCGCAGCACGTCCAACTCCGAAAAGGACAGTTCGACGGGGTCGGCCCGCACGTTCCCGCCCGCTGCCTCCACCGCGTCGATCAACCGGAGTCACCACCGATCACCGGACGCGCGTAGGTGCGCTGCTCGTCGAACGGCCCGGCCTCACCCGCCGTTTCCGTCACTTCGACGACCGGTTCGCCGTCCTCCTCGTCACCGGCGCGCCCGCTCGACACCCGGCCGCCTGCGTGCCCGCCACGCGCGTGGGCGGGGTCCCCGCGCGTCGCACCGGAGGAGTGGGTCCCCGGGTCCCGGCCGGGCCCCGGGGAGCGGCTCCCACCCGCTCCGGTGGGGCTTCCCGGCGCGGAAGCCGTTCCCCCGGACGGGAGAGCTCCCCAGGAGATGGTCACGTCCCGCATCGACGTTCCCGCCGGACCCGGCTGCCGGGGAACGTCCACCACCAGCTGCGGCGGTTGCTCGAAGGAGGCCAGGGAGGTCGCGTTGGCCTCGGAGGAGGCCTGGTAGGTCCGCATCACGTCGAAGGCCCGCTGCTCGGCGGCGTCCTGCTGACGTTCCTGCTGCTCGTAATCGGTCTGCCCACCGAACAGATGGACCAGCGCGGAAGTGAGCCCGCTGGGCTCCTCCGCGCGCACCTCGACGGGTGGGGGCATCTCCGCACGGGCCTTGGCCACGCACTCGGCCTGCTGCTCCGAACAGCTCCGCATCCGCTCCGCGGCTTCCCGCGCCCGTCCCGCCCACTCGCCGAGCGGGGAGAGCGCTGCCCGCGCGCTCTCGGACGCACGCCCTTCCCAGCCCTCGGCCGCCGCGCGCAGCGCCGCGGTCATGCCGCTGTCTATGTCCTCCAGAGCCCGTCCGAGTTCGCTCCACCGGCGAGCTGGGGGATCGGAGGCCTCCGGCCCGGGGCCCTGGTGCAGCATCTCGAACAACTCGGCGTGGGTGTAGCCCTGCCAACGGTGATCACTCATAAGAGGGTTCCCGGATCGGCTTGCCTGGTGGGTCTGGTGGGGTGACCCCCAGCCGGGGGCTCGCGCGAACCGCACGCGCCCCGAGCGGCGCCGCGCAGGCGCGGCTCGGAATCAACACCCCGTCCGCATGCGCGTCACGTTGGCGTCCTCGTCGTCCCGGTAACGGGCCTCGGCGTCCCGCAACGCGTCGGACGCGGCCTGGAGTCTGTCGCGATAGCCGTACAACGCCGTGAGCGCGGCCCGATCACCACCGACCGAGTGCTCGTTGAACTTCTCCGCCGTACCGGTGCTGACGGGGTCGCCGGCCCAGGGACGTATGCGGAGTTCGGTGATCGCGTGCTCGATCTGCTTTCCCACGCGGTCCAATGAGGATTGCAGGGCCTCGACGAGGTCCGGGATCGCTGAGGACTCGACGCGCACGGATCCGCTCAACGAAGCCGCTTCGGTGGACGAGAGCGAACCGGCCGCGTCTTCCCGCTGGGAACTCTCCGGCAAGATTTCCCTCCAGTCCCGATAGAGCTCTTCCGGTCGAGCTGTCGGCCGTGTTCGGGGGCGTCGCCTCGGTGCGGGCAGCACAGGAAACGCCCACTCCGCCCCTGCACCGCAACGAGAGGTGTCGCCACGCGACCACCCCACGAACATCGGACAGCCGTGTTCGAGCAGCTGCCGCAACACTCTAATAACTCGACGGAGGTGTGAGGAGTCCTCCGATCGCGGGCCATTGCGAGCACTTGGAGTAATCGACAATCGGCCAACGCGCTCCGGGCCGCTTTGGCGAGCTCCGACCCGCGGACCGGAAGCCCCGCGGCGCCTCGGACGGATCCGGTGCTCAGCCGGGCTCGTCCGTGGCGGTTCCGGACTTCTCCTGCAGGCTGCGCACCGCTTCCGCGGCCACCCGGCGCGCTCCCGCGCACAACTGGTCGAGCGACGCGGGGGACTGCGCGCCGTCGTCGCGGTACAGCACGCTCAGGTGCTGCCCCCCGGCGACGTCGACAGCCACGTTGCAGGCCAACCGCAGCCCGGGAGTGCGGATCACCAGGGCGGGGAACCCCTCCACCTTCACCGGTGTCGCCTTCACCTGGGCGGTGTCGCTGGTCCAGACGTTGACGCCCTCCTCCGTGATCAGGGCTATCCGCGCCCCCACCTTCGCCCTGCTGTTGCGGTAGCTGCAGGTCCCCGCGTCGTCGAACCCCTCCTCGACCCCGGGAAGCGGATCCCGGTCGAAACCGAGTGCGGCGCGTTGCCGCTCGGTGAGCACACCGCACGGATCCACTCCCCGCAACGGCAGATCGAACGGCCGCGGTGGCAAGGAGGACGAGCTCGCCTCCGGAAGCGGCACCGGTTCGGGCGGAACCGGGCCGCTGTCCGTCGCGTTGCGGGTCGGCAGAACGGCGCACCCGCTGAGCAGGAGCAGCAAACTGAGCAATCCCGGTAGCAAGTGCCGGGCAGCGGTTATTCGGCCGCGCATGCCGTACACCGTAGTCAACCGTGTACACAGCGCACGAAAACCGCCTCACTTCCGCGTGGCGAACCAGGCGAACCAGAAGCCGAACATCGGCAGCACGATCCAGACCTGCTTGGTGACCACGAGCAGAGCGACCAGGGCCACCACGACCGAGATCCCGACCACGCTCGCCCGCACCCGACGCGGAACCCGTTCCCCGGTACCCCGGGAGCCCACCTCGACCGGGGCGGCCAGCACCTCCGGGTGCGGCTCGGGCAGGTCGGAGAACAACGCGGCGACGTCCGCCCGGTAGAGCGCGGCCGTGGCCCGTCGACAGCGCTCGTCGAACTCGTCGATCTCCAGCCGCCCGGCCGAGAAGTGCTCGCCGAGCAGGGCGACCGCCCGGTCACGGTCCCGGTCACCGATGCGGATCCTGCTGCCCTGCCCGGCCACGAAAGCTAGTCCTTGATCTCGCAGAGGGTCGTTTCCTGGCTTATGGAATCACCCGGCTGCGCCTTCAACCCGGTGACGGTCCCGCTCTTGTGGGCGGTAACCGGATTCTCCATCTTCATGGCCTCCAACACCAGGATTTTCTCCCCGGCTTCGACCTGCTGGCCGTCCTCCACCGCGACGGTGACCACCGTGCCCTGCATCGGAGCCGTGACGGCGTCACCCGACGGGGCGGCACCACCGCCCGTGGCGCGCCGCTTGCGCGGCTTCGGGGAACCACCCGAGCTGTCCGGACCACCCGCGGAAACGGCGAACGAGGCGGGCAGGGAGACCTCCAGGCGCCTGCCGCCGACCTCCACGGTGAAGCGCTGCCGCTGCTCCTCCTCCGCGGGGGCGGCCCCGCCGGTGTGCGGTTCGATGTTGTTGTCGAACTCGGTCTCGATCCAGCGCGTGTGCACGGTGAAGCCGTCGGCACCGGTGAAAGCCGGGTCGCGCAGCACCACCCTGTGGAACGGCAGCACCGTGGCGATGCCCTCCACGGTCATCTCGTCGAGGGCGCGGCGGGAGCGCTGCAGGGCCTCGGAGCGGTCGGCACCGGTCACGATGACCTTGGCCAGCAGCGAGTCGAACTGACCACCGATGACGCTGTCGGTCTCCACACCCGCGTCGACGCGGACACCGGGGCCCTCCGGGGGAACGAAACGGGTGACGGCGCCCGGTGTGGGCAGGAAGTTGCGCCCCGCGTCCTCACCGTTGATGCGGAACTCGATCGAGTGACCGCGCGGCTCCGGATCGGAGGTGATCTCCAGCGGCTTGCCCTCCGCGATGAGGAACTGCTGACGCACCAGGTCGATGCCTGCGGTCTCCTCCGAGACCGGGTGCTCGACCTGCAACCGCGTGTTGACCTCGAGGAAGGAGATCGTCCCGTCCGAACCGACCAGGAACTCCACCGTGCCGGCACCGTGATATCCGGCCTCGGAGCAGATCGCCCTGGCCGCCTCGTGGATCCGGGCGCGCTGCTCGTCGGACAGGAACGGCGCGGGGGCCTCCTCGACCAGCTTCTGGTGCCGCCGCTGCAGCGAGCAGTCCCTGGTCCCGACCACGATCACGGTGCCGTGCTGGTCGGCCAGCACCTGGGCCTCCACGTGGCGCGGCCGGTCCAGATAGCGCTCCACGAAGCACTCGCCCCGCCCGAAGGCTCCCTCGGCCTCCCGGACGGCCGAGTCGTACAGCTCCGGGATCTCCTCCATGGTGCGGGCGACCTTCAGACCACGGCCACCACCGCCGAACGCGGCCTTGACCGCCACGGGCAGCCCGTGCTCCTTCGCGAACTCCACGACCTCGTCCGAGCCGGACACCGGGTCCTGCGTGCCGGGAACCAGCGGAGCTCCCGCCTTGGTGGCGATATGCCTGGCGGTGACCTTGTCCCCGAGCTCGCGGATGGCTCGCGGCGTGGGGCCGATCCACACCAGCCCCGCGTCGAGCACGGCCTGCGCGAAGTCGGCGTTCTCGGACAGGAAGCCGTAACCGGGATGCACCGCGTCCGCTCCGCTGCGCCGGGCCGCCTCGATCACCTTGCCGATGTCGAGGTAGCTGTCCGCCGCCGTGGTTCCCCCCAGCGCGAACGCCTCGTCGGCCAGGCGGACGAACGGGGCCTGCGCGTCCGGTTCGGCGTACACCGCCACGCTCGCGATCCCCGCATCGGCGCACGCCCGCACCACGCGAACCGCGATCTCCCCACGATTCGCTATCAGTACCTTGCGCAACTGGTTCTGCGTGGTCGAGTCCTGCTCGGGCACCCCGTACCTCCTGTCACGACAGCGTGGACCGGTAGAGAGTCTAGGAGCTCGCGAGTGCACCCGGGCAGGTGGTCGTCGTGAATCCCTCTCGACTTCCCCGGTCGAACCGCTGCTGGAACTTCGTCGTATCGGTTCGCGTGGACGGCGGGGCTCCCGGCGTGGCTTCGCGGGAGCCCCGCCGTCCACCGGCGCGGTCGGCTCCGCCCGCGGCACGCTCTCGCGTGACCGGGGCGGTCGTGCCGCTGCTGGTTCTCCGGCGGCCCCGGGATCAGGCCTTCGCCAGGGCGGGCTCCTCCTCCGAGGCGTCCCGGCGCTCCTCCGGCTGGTCCGCCTCCTCGTCACCGTTGATCAGCAGCGGCGAGCTGGGAGCCTTCAGCACCTCGTCGTCCAGTATCCCCTCGCCGCGGGCGACCACCGTGGGCACCGCGATCTGCCCGGCCACGTTGGTCATCGTGCGCATCATGTCCATGATCGGGTCGACCGCGTACGCGACAGCGATGCCGGTGGCGATCATGGCCGGAGGGAAGTCCAGCGCACCCACGGTGAGGGTCAGCATGGTGAACCAGCCGGTGACCCCTGCCGTGGCGATCGCGCCGAACACCGCCACCGCCACGATCGTCAGGTACTGGGCGATCCCCATCTCGAAGCCGAACAGGTTGGCGATGAAGATCGAACCGACAGCCGGGTAGACGGCCGCGCAGCCGTCCATCTTCGTCGTGGTCGCGAGCGGGACGGCGAAGCTCGCGTAGGAGCGATCCACGCCGAGGTTGACCGCGGCCTGACGGCTCAGCGGCAGGCTGGCTCCCGAGGAGCGGGAGACGAAGGCGAACTGCAGCACCGTCCAGGCCTTGCCGAAGAACTTCACCGGGCTAACCCTGGCCACGAACCACAGCAGCAGCGGGTAGACCCCGAACAGCACCAGGGCGCACCCCAGGTAGGTGGCTCCGGTGAGCTTGAGCAGCGGAGCGAAGAACTCGTTGCCGTAGGTCGCCACCGCGTTGCCGATCAGCCCGAGCGTGCCGAGCGGGGCGAGGCGGATGATCCACCCCAGCACCCGCTGGATGATCTCGAAGACCGCCTGGTTGAACTCGACGAAGGGCTTGGCCTTGTCCCCCAGGCTGTAGGCGGCAGCACCGACCAGCAGGGAGACGAACACGACCTGCAGCGTCTCGCCCTCGGCGAAGGCGCCGACCAGGTGCTCGGGCACCAGCCCCTGGATGAGGTCCAGCCACGTTCCCGAGCTCATCTCGTTCACGTCGTTCACGCGCTGCTGGTCCGGGCTGATATCGACCCCCTGACCCGGCCGCAGCACCCCGGCCACCCCGATGCCGATCAGCACGGAGATCAGCGAGGTGATCGCGAACCACATGGCGGTCTTGCCGCCGAGCCTGGCCGCGGCGCGCCCGCCGCCCATGGAGCGCAGGCTGGTGATGCCGAGCACTATGGCGGTGAAGATCAGCGGCAGCACCGTGAAGGTGAGCAGCTTGGTGAACGTGGATCCGATGGTGTCCAACGTCGTGACCAGCCATCCCGCGCCGGTGGAGTCGGCCAGCCACCCCAGGAGGGCACCGAGCAGCAACGAGGCGAGGACCGCCACTGCGAACACTTTCGGGTTAAAACGTAAGAGGGACGGGCGTCGGCGTGGTGATTCGGCCTGTGTCTCGGACACTGTTGTCTCCCGGAAAACACGGTTTCGTCGGGGCACGCTGGCACGCGCCCCGATTTGCGGGGAATGCGAGTACGCGGATTCGGTCCGGGTGACGGGAGTCCGCTGGATCCTGCGCCGGAAGCAGCACGCCTCCGGTCGGCGGACTCTACCTGTCCCGGTAATTCACCGGCGACAAATACAGCTGGCCTGCCGTCGCAGGTCGACGTGCAGGCGTTGCGTGAGGTACCGGGCGGTGCCCCGGTCACTTCGGGCTGTCATCGCGCTGAGCATCAACAGATCCGCGGGGATCTTTGTTCCGAACCCGAGAAACATGTGAACAGCTTCACTTCTCGTGGTTATCCCCGCGAATCCGTCCGCGGGGGCGAGCTCCCTCGACGGGCAAGCGGCACAGCTCCGTCCGCGCGGCCTCCGCCGGGAACGACCCAGCACCGACCGCGGCCGGTTCGACCGAAAGTAGCTGCACCGCCGCCGTCCCCTGCTCAGCCGGAGGGGAGCGGCCATCCCGCCCCGACACGGCGACCAACACCGGACCACGCCACCCGCAGCACACCCGGCCGACCCCATGACCCCGCCCGCGAAACCGCGCATCCCCGACCACCGGGGAAACGACACCGACTACCCGGCCACCCGCGCAGAGCTCCGTCACGGGGCACGCCCCGCTAGCTCGCGTGCTCCCACATCGAAACCACCCCGACCCCAACCTGGGCCAGCAGGTCGCGGGTGAGCGGGAGGCTAATCCCGATCACGCTGGAGGGATCGCCGTCCACTCCGGTAACGAACCAGCCCCCGAGGCCGTCCAACGTGAACCCGCCGGCCACCCGCAGCGGCTCGCCGGTGGCGATGTAGCTGTCCAGCTCCTGATCGGAGGGCTCGCCGAAGCGCACGGTCGTGGAGAGGTGATCACTGCTGCGGGCGACGACGCCGCCGTTGCTCACCCGCAGCACCGCGTGCCCGGTGAGCAGCTCCCCGGTTCCGCCCGCCATCCACGACCAGCGGCGCGCGGCCTCCTCCGGGGTGGGGGGCTTGCCGACCAGCTGGTGTCCGTCGGGCCCGCCGGTCCACAGCATCGAGTCGCAGCCGACGACCACGGCCTCCGCGAACTCGGCGGCCACCTGCTCGACGACGGCCTCGGCCTTGGCCGTGGCCAGCGCGGTGACCAGCTCGTCCGGAGCCGGGTCCGTCAGCGAGGTCCGCACGGCGTCCTCATCCACCCCGGAAACCCGGACCACCGGTTCGATCCCGGCTGCGCGCAGCACGGACTGACGGGCGGGGGACGCGGAAGCGAGCACGAAACGCACGTCCACGACTGTAGCGGTGAGCGAAGTTACTCGGATCGGGTGAGTGGGTGGGAGCACCTCCCCGCGGCTGCATACTGGCGGTGTGCGACTGTTCATCCGGCCCGTCGAGGGGGACGCCGCTGCCACCGACGTGCTGCGCGCCCTCGACCGACGGGCACGCCGCCACGGGCTCGCCTCCCCCGCCGCGCTGACCGGGGACTGGTTCGGCGGCGGGGCCGTGCTGGCTCCGTCCGTGCGGGTCGAGCGCCGCGCCTCCGAGGCGGCTTTCGAACAGCTCGACGACCACCCAGCAGTGAGCACGGACCCCGCAGCGCCGGACGGGGCCGTCGGCGGCGGCTGGTTCGGCTACCTGGGGTACGGCCTGACCGACCCGGCGGACGCGGAGCGCCTGCCACGTCGACGGCTGCCCGCCACCGCCTGGGGCTGGGCCGACCACGTGCTCCGCCTGGACTCCGCTGGGCAGTGGTGGTTCGAGGCCCTGGCCCGGCAGGAACCCCGCGAGCTCGGCGCGGAGCTGGCCGAGCTGGTGCGCAGCGCCGCCGCGGAGCCGCCCGGGTCCGCCCCGGCCGCCGGTCCGATCGACGCTCCGGACGCGGCGCTGCACCGCAAGGCGGTGCGGCGCTGCGTGGAGGAGATAGCCGCGGGCGAGATCTTCCAGGCCAACGTGTGCAGCCGCTTCAGCCTCCCCTTCGAGGGCAGTCCACTGGAGCTGTTCGCCGCGGGAAGTTCCCGCTTCCGCCCCGCGCGGGCCGCCTACCTCTCCGGGGACTGGGGGGTCGTGGCCTCGCTGTCCCCCGAGTTGTTCCTGGCGCGCCACGGCGATGTGGTCCACAGCAGCCCCATCAAGGGGACCACCCCTCGGCGTGGGCCGCAGGACGACCACAACGCGCAGGTGCTGCGCGAGTCGCTCAAGGACATCGCGGAGAACGTGATGATCGTCGATATGGCCCGCAACGACCTGGGGCGGGTGGCCGACACCGGCGGTGTGACCACCCCCCGGCTCCTGCGGGTGCAGCCCCACCCCGGAGTCTGGCACCTCGTCTCGGAGGTCCGCGCGGAGCTGCCCGTCGGCACCTCGAACGCCGAGCTGCTGGCGGCGACGTTCCCTCCCGCCTCGGTCACCGGAGCTCCGAAGGCGCGGGCGCTGGAGATCATCGCCGCGCTGGAGGCCGAGCCCCGCGAGGTCTACTGCGGAGCCGTGGGAATGTCCTCCCCCGTCGCCGGAACAGAGCTCAACGTGGCCATCCGCACCGTGGAGTACGCGGCGGGGCGGGTCGCCTTCGGGGTGGGCGGGGGCATCACGGCCGACTCCGAGGCGGAGTCCGAGTGGCAGGAGTGCCTGACCAAGGCCGCTCCGCTGCTGTCCCTGCTCGGGCGGGCGAGCTGATCGAGGACCCCGCCGGGAAGGGTGCTGCGGAACTTCGCGGATCGACACCGGCCGCGCCCCGCGGGGTCACTCGGGCACCCGGCCGGACTCCGGCGCGTCCCGGACCGCGAGCACCTGGCCGATGAACAGGTCGTAGACGAGCGCGCCGAGCACACCCCCGATCAGCGGGCCCACTATCGGGATCCAGAAGTACCACGAGAACCACTCGTAGCTTCCGGGCAGCGCGATGTCCCCCCAGCCGGCAAGGTAGGTCCACAGCCGGGGCCCGAAGTCGCGCGCCGGGTTGATCGCGTAACCCGCGTTCGGGCCGAAGGTCAGCCCGACCACGGTGACGACCATCCCGATCAGGAAGGGCGCGAGGTTCACTCCGGGAGCCATGTTGCGCTTGTCGAGCAGGGCGCAGATCAGCCCCACCAGAATCGCCGTTCCGACCACCTGGTCCAGCAGCGGCCCCCACCAGCCCCCTCCGAAGTACTCGGCGGGGAAGGTGGCGAAGATCGAGAACGTGTCCAGCGACTCCGCCCGGGTGATCCCCTCCGAGGCGTTGTAGGCGTCGATGGCGGGGGCGTAGACCGCGTGGACGAGCGCGGCCGCGAGGAAGGCCCCGACCACCTGGGCGAACCAGTACGGCACCACCTTGTGCAGGGGGAAGGCCCTGCGCACCGCGAAGGCCAGGGTCACGGCGGGGTTGATGTGGGCGCCGCTGGCCCCTCCGGCCGTGTAGACGCCGAACACGACGCCGAACCCCCACCCCCAGATGATGATCAGCCAGTTGGCCGCGCCGAACTCCGCCGTCTGCCGCCCGGACTCGGGAAGCGCGGCCAGGGCGACTGCCACGGATCCGCATCCGAGCAGAATCAGCACGAAGGTCCCGAGCACTTCCGCGAGGAGCTCTCCGCCCAGTCCCCTGCGGTAGCGCCAGTGGGCACGTCCGGGTGCCGCGCCTTCGGGCATCGCCCCTCCTCGCCCCGACATCGTGCGCGATCCGCTCCGCCGCCGCTCGGCCGCTCCACGGCGCCGCGCGCGGAAAGTCACTGGTTCCGGACAAAGAGTAACCGACGACGCCGGGTGTCGCCGGGGAGGCGACACGCCCGCGCAGGCGGGCCGAAGCGGCCGGGCCCGGCCGGACGGGTGGGGTGCGCGCGGGCTCGCCGAACCGCGTCGTTCGAGGCCGTCCACGTGGCGCAGGCGCTCGTGCTCCCCTCCCGGAACCCGGCCTTCCTCCACCGGCGCTGATTCGCGGGAGAACCGTGGGTGTCGGCCATCTTCGCGCTTCCCGGGGTCTCGACGAGGCGCACACCCCTCCGGCGATCCAGCAGCCCGTCCTCGACGGCGCGGGCCACGAACATCCCGGCGAAGCACTCGGCCTGCAGCTCCTTCCTGCGGGTCACCCGCAGGGATGCCGGGGAGGACTCCGCCGACTCGTCGGCGCGCTCCGCGGAGGCCCGCAGAATCCCGGAGAGGCGCTGCACGTGGTGCCCGTACTCGTGCGCCAGCAGCACCAGGTGGGATTCCTCGTTCACGCCGAGATCGGACAGCACCCACTGCCGGGGCATGTGGATGGTGCCCTCGCAGTGGAAGACCGTCGGCCGGACCTCCTCTTACTCTGTTGCGCACTCGCCGGCCCGGGAGCCCAAACTGATCTCGGGGATCCCGTGCTCCATGCCCGCGTCGTCGAGCACTCCTCGCACCGTAACCACGAAGCAACCGGATCACGAGGTGTTCCCTCCGGGACGCTGCTCGGGAGGCAGGCTGCACGCCGGGGTCTCGCCGGGAAACCGGTGCCTGTTCCGGGCGACCGCGCGGTAGACCGCCTCCGCGCAGGAGCGCACTCCGGGGGCCGCGAGAAACCCGCCCACGAATCGCCAGGGACCCGCGCAGTTCCGCAGCAGCGCGGCCACGGCCGCCGCCCCGCCGTGCACCCGGCCACCCGCGCGTTCCACGAACAGCACCTCGCGCCGCGCCCGCTGCTCGGAAGCACCGAGGCGGGCCAGGTCCGCCTCCTGCCAGGGCACCACGCGCACGCGGACGGGCAGACGTTCGGCCAGGCGGACGCTGCGGGTGCAGAACCCGCAATCACCGTCGTAGACGAGCACGCAGGATTCGCTCATGGGTTCACTGTGCACGCGGAGCTTCCGGTCGCACAGCTCGCCCGGTCGGCTCGGCGCGTGCCCGGAGCTCTCCGGAGGAGCGGGCGGCCGGGGGTGCGTTCCCGACGTTCACCGCCCGCGCCGCCCGCACCGCGCAGTCCCGAACCCGGTCGGTTCCCGAGCGCGCTCAGTCGAGGTCGTCGTGCCGCATCAGCTGCCTGCCCGCTTCGGTCAGCGAACCGGACAGGGCCGGGTACACCGAGAAGGTGTTCGCCAGGTCCTCCACCGTCACCTGGTTCTGCACGGACAGCGCCAGCGGCAGGATCAGCTCGCTCGCGTTCGGCGCGACCACGACGCCGCCGACCACGACACCGGTCGCGGGACGGCAGAACACCTTGAGGAAGCCCCGTCGGACCCCCTCCATCTTCGCGCGCGGGTTCCCGGAGAGGGGCAGTACGACGCTCCGCGCCGGAACCTCGCCGGACTCGATGGACTGCTGGCTGATGCCGACCGTGGCGATCTCCGGGTGTGTGAACACGTTGGCCGCGACCGTCTTGAGCTTGATCGGGGTGACCCCCTCGCCCAGGGCGTGCCACATGGCGATCCGCCCCTGCATCGCGGCCACCGAGGCCAGCAGCAGCACACCGGTGCAGTCCCCCGCGGCGTAAACCCCGGTCGCGCTGGTCCGCGAGACCCGGTCCACCGGGATGTAGCCGCCGCGGTCGACCTCCACGCCGATGCGATCCAGCCCGATGTCCGAGGTGTTCGGCACGGACCCCACGGTCATCAGGGCGTGGCTGGCCTCGATCTGCCGTCCGTCGTTCAGGTGGATCAACACCCCCGAGTCGGTCCGGTCGATCCGGTCGGCCCTGGCGTGCTTGACCACGCTGGCACCGCGTTCGGAGAAGACCTCCTCCAGCACGGCGGCCGCGTCGGCGTCCTCGTGCGGCAGCACCCGGTCCCGGCTGGAGACCAGGGTGACCTTGACCCCCATCTCGGCGTAGGCCGAGGCGAACTCGACACCGGTCACTCCCGAGCCGACCACGGCGAGGTGCTCGGGCAACTCCGGCAGGTCGTAGAGCTGACGCCAGGTCAGGATGCGTTCGCCGTCCGGCTGAGCCCCGGGGAGGATGCGCGGAGTGGCACCGGTGGAGATCAGCACGGAATCGGCGACCAGCTCCTCCTGACCGCCGTCGCTGAGATCCACCCGGATGCGGTGCTGGGCCAGCCCGGGGGTCTCGTCGACGAAACGGGCGCGCCCGCCCAGGATCCGAACTCCCTCGCGGTGGACCCTGGAGCGTATGTCCGCCGACTGCGCCAGGGCCAGCCCCTTGACACGGCCGTGCACCACGCCCGTGTCCACCTCGGTGGAGCCCTCCTTGACCCGGATTCCCAGTTCCTGGACGTCGCGGATGGAGGAGCGCGCACCGCCGGAGGCTATGAAGGTCTTCGACGGAACGCAGTCGTAGAGCACGCATGCCCCGCCCAGACCCTCCGCCTCGACCAGCGTGACGTCCGCCCCGTTCTGCGCTGCCACGAGGGCGGCCTCGTATCCAGCCGGTCCGCCTCCCATGATTACGATGCGGGTCACTTCGCTCTCCTCCTAGGATCCGTCCGGGAGTTCGGTCAGGTGGTGGCTGGGCGACCGCTGACAGCGGCACGGCAGCTGATCACGCTCTTCGGTTCCGCGCCGTCCACGCTCGAGACGTGCTGCGGCGGCACCGACCTCCCCCGCCCCGCGGCGTTCTTGTCGCCCGGTCGCGGGACACACCGCCCCGAAGCAAGGTGTAGACCATTAACACACCCCTTCACCTTCGGGCTCGCACCCACCGGCTCAACGGTACGCGGCCGAGCGGGCGAACCGCGCCACCGGTTCCGAGGAGCGAGTCCGCACACCACGGCTACCTCCGATCCCCACACGTCGCGGGGAGGGACAACGGCTCCCCAGGTCGTTACCCTGTGATTCGTGCCGCTATACGCCGCCTACGGATCCAACATGGACCCGGCTCAAATGCTCGAACGCGCCCCGCACTCGCCCGTCGCGGGGACCGGATGGTTGATGGACTGGCGGCTCACCTTCGGTGGTGAGGACCTGGGCTGGGAGGGCTCGCTCGCCACGGTCGTCGAGGAGCCCGGCTCGCACGTGTTCACCGTGCTCTACGACGTCAGCCCGGACGACGAGACGGCACTGGACCGCTGGGAGGGCTCGGAGCTCGGCCTGCACAAGAAGCTGCGGCTGCGCATCCACACCCTCGACGGCCCCACCATCGCCTGGTTGTACGTGCTGGACGCCTACGAGGGCGGTCTGCCCTCCGCGCGTTATCTCGGGCTGATCGCCGACGCCGCCGAATCCGCCGGAGCTCCCGAGGACTACGTGGCCGAACTGCGCAAAAAGCCCTGCACCAACGTGGGTCCCTGACCACTCCCGCCGGTCGGTCCAGCGGCGCCCCAGGCAGGCTGACCACCTCCGCACGACACGGAAACCGTGATGGGGAGCCCCCGTGTCTCGCTCGGACGCCCCGACCGGGTGAGTGCCTGACGGGCGAGTTCCGACAGCACCTGCCCGGCCGAACGTTTCCCCGACGAGCCCGCTCCTGGACCGCGGCGAGCACGTCATCGTCCAAGCGGAGCGCAGTGCGCATACATCTGATGCACAGCGAACCAAAACACGCTGCGCATAACCATCAGCCTCTCCCAGTGCCAGGGCAGTGCGCGAACCGGAACCGCGAAACCCCGTCAAGCGGGCAGGGACGTGACTCGGCCGGGGGCGCGCACCGCCTCCAGGAGGGAGCGCGCCCGCCGCGTTCCGCGGCGATCGCTCCTGCGGACGAGCCGCTGCTCGACCATGGCCCACAGTCCGCGGCCCAGCTCCACGTCGGGCAGGGCCGTGGCCTGCCGCAGACAGGCCACGGCCAACTGCTCCTCCGCCGTGCACAGCACCTCGGTCAGCGCCACGTCGAGAACCTGCGCGCGCAGCCCGTCGAGTTCCACCACCTCCCGCTCGCGCACCCTGCCCTGCCGGACCACCAGTCCGGACTCGCGGCGCAGCTGCCTGTGGTAAGGGACGGTCACGTGGGTGGTCCGCGAGTCCGCGGCCCGGCAGCCGTGCATGGCCAGCGCCGTCGTCCCCGAAAGCACCGCCCCCGAACCGGCCCGCAGCAGCGCCGCCTCCGCCCTGGTGACCGGATCGTGCGCCAGCTCGGCCGGAACGACCACACCCGACCACAGCTGGACCAGGGAGCCCGATTCCAAGGCGGCCAGCAGCCGGTCCCGGCCACCCAGCCGGTCGCGGGCCTGCCGGACCGTCGACGCGGTCGGAACCGCTTCACCGGGATCGCCGGGACCGCGGGACAGCTGGCGGACTCGTCCGATTCGTTCGCTCATACCCGTAAGAGGGGCGCGGAGCCCGCGTTGATACATCCCGAACGGGTGAGACGAGTGCAGCCGCACCATTCCCGCAGGGCTACTCCCGCAGGGCTACTCTCGCAGCGCGGCCAGCGCCGTGTGCACCATGGTGCGCACCCCGACGAGCAACGCGCGCTCGTCCAGCTCGAAGTTCGGCTGGTGCAGATCCGTGCTCGGCGTGTCCGGACCCGCCACCCCGAGCCGCGCGAACGAGCCCGGCGCGTGTTCCAGGTACCAGCCGAAGTCCTCGCCGCCCGAGGACTGCGGAGTCCCGCTCTGAGCCTGCTCCCCGAGGGCCTCGCCCACGGCGGCCCGCATCAGCCGCGTGCTCTCGGAGTCGTTGACCACCGGAGGGACACCGCGGCGGTGCTGCAGGTCGAACCCGACCCCCAGCGGGTCCAGCAGCCCCTGGACCAGTTCGCGAACCAGCGGACCCAGCTCGGCCCAGGTGTCCCGGTCCCCGGTGCGCAGCGTCCCCCGCAGGGTCCCCTCCTGGGGGATGGCGTTGGCAGCCTCGCCCGATCGGACGGCGCCCCAGGCCAGCACCGTCCCGGTACGCGGGTCCACGCGCCGGGAGAGCAGCGCGGGCAGCCCGGTGATCAGCGCCCCGAGCGCGTACACGAGATCCCCGGTCAGGTGCGGCCGGGAGGTGTGCCCGCCCTGGGAGTTCAACCGGACCTCGAGCAGGTCACTGGCCGAGGTCAGCGCACCTATCCTGGTGCCGACCGTGCCGACGGGCAGCCGCGGGTCGCAGTGCAGGCCGAAGATCCGGTCGACACCGTCCAGTCCTCCCGCCGCGAGCACGTCGAGAGCTCCGCCGGGCATGACCTCCTCGGCTGGCTGGAAGATCAACCGCACCCGGCCGGGCAACCGGGGTGCCGAGGCCAGAGCCGTGGCCGTCCCCAGCAGCACGGCGGTGTGGGCGTCGTGCCCGCAGCAGTGCGCCACCCCCTGCGCGTTCGAGGCGAACGGCGCCCCGGTCGCCTCGGTCAGCGGCAGCGCGTCGATGTCGGCCCGCAGCGCGATCGTGCGGGCGCTGGACGACTCGCCGACCAGGTCGCAGATCAGCCCCGTCCCCACGGGCAGGATCCGCGGTCGCAGCCCGAGCTCGGTGAGCCGCTCGGCCAACCAGCTGGTCGTGCGGTGCTCGTCGCGCGAGAGCTCGGGCTCGGCGTGCAGCTGCCTGCGCCAGGCCACGACGCGTTCGGAGTTGGCCGCCAGCCACTCGTCCAGCCAGCCCGGCCCCCGTCCCTCACCGAGATCGGTCACCCCGGAGCGCACATTGCCCATGGTCTCCTGCCGAGCCGATTCCGGCCCGGTGGACGAGTTCCTCCCCGGCCGCGGGGGATCACCGGGCTCGTCCTCCCCGGTCACGCCCGTGGGTGGCTCCTGGTCCTCGGCCCGTTCCTCGAGCGGGTCGGCCGCCGGACCGGCCGTGTCGATCACGGAGTTGCCACCATGGGTGTTCGGTCCACGAGAATCCAACGCGGTCACACCACGCCTCCCGAATCGGAGAGTCTGTTCGACGTCTGTCGAACCTCGGAGGGATTTCGTTCTTCGACGGCGGAGAGCAGGCGTTCGCGCTGCTCGGGGTCGAGCGCGGCCTCGGCCGCGGTGCACGCCAGCGCGGCGGCTCCGTCGAGCACGGCCCGGTCCGCCGAGTCGGTGATGCAGGCCGCCGCGAACTCCGCCTGATGATTGACCGCTTCCCCGCACTCCAGTGCGATCATCGGATGCGCGGAGGGGATCCACCTGCTGACGTTGCCCATGTCCGTGCTTCCGATGACGTCACGGCGCTCCGCGGCCCGCGTCAGCGGAGCACGACCGAGCTCGGTCACCGCGGAGCGGTAGGTCTCCGCCAGCCACTCGTCGGGGTTCAGCTCGGTGTAGACCGGGGAGAGCCGGACGACTTCCACGGAGCACCCCGTGGCGGTGGCCCCCGCCTCGAAGCAGGCCCTGATCCCCTGTTCCAGTCGTTCGAGGGCAGCCGGGTCCGCCGCCCGCAGGTTGTACTCGGCCACGGCCCGCTCGGGGACGATGTTCGGAGCCGCTCCCCCGGAGGTCACGATCCCGTGCACCATCTGCTCCGGCTCGAGGTGCTGCCGCCGCAACCCGATGGCCACCTGGGCCACCGTGACGGCGTCGGCCGCGTTGACGCCGAGCTCCGGGGCCGCCGCCGCGTGAGCAGCACGGCCGGTGTAGCACACCCGCAGATCCGTGATCGCCAGCGAACGCGGGGCGCAGGCCTCCGCCGGACCGGGGTGGACCATCAGGGCGGCGGCCACCCGATCGAACAGCCCGGCCTCGAGCATGGTGATCTTGCCACCGCCCGTCTCCTCCGCCGGAGTACCGAGCACGCGCACCGTGATCCCCAGTTCAGCGGCCTGCCCGGCCAGCGCCAGCGCCGCTCCGACCGCCGCCGCGGCGATGATGTTGTGCCCGCAGGCGTGTCCGACCTCGGGCAGCGCGTCGTACTCGGCGCACAGCCCCACGACGAACTCCCCCGAGCCGTACTCGGCCGTGAAGGCCGTCGCCAGCCCGGCCACCGGCCGCTCGACCGTGAAACCGCGTTCGGCGAGCAGTTCGGCGAGCCGGGCAGCGCTGCGGTGCTCCCGGAGGCTGATCTCCGGATTCGCGTGGAGGTCGTGGGAGAGCTCGATCAGTTCTTCCCGACGGTGTTCCACGGCGGCGCGCCAGTCCTGCGCGCGGACCGGACGGGACTCCGCCCCGGCCGGTTCCGCGGATCCCGCGACGTTGCGGTGGTCGCCGCCACCGGATTCACGGGAGGATTCACGGGGTCGCGAGGAATCGGTACTCATTTGCCGTCCATCCTGCAACACGAGAGCGTGCGCAGCTGCCGCACGAGACGTCCGGATAGCTCACCGGTGCGATTCGCGCGCCGAACGGGCCGGGAATTTCAGAGCGACCGAACCCCGCGACTACGCCGGGCGGTTCCGTCGAGCGGAAGCTGAGGGGGAGACCGGGTGGATCGGCACCGGTCGGGGGGCTTCCCGGTGCCGACCCACAGCTCCGGGCATCGGCCCGGAGGCGAACAGTGACCGGCGGACTCCTTGCCGTCCGCGGGCCACCACGCAATCCGTCGACTGTGAAGCTCCCACAGGTTTTTTCTCAGGTCTAGTCCAAGTGACGGAAAATTCACGTAAAACAGACCGCGAGTTCCGTTAAGTGACCGCAAGAAGTCCGCGCGACCCCGATCGGGCCGTCCCGCGCACTCCAGATCCGGTCAGCTTCGCTTGCGCCAGCGCAGCACGATGGACGCCTTCCCCCTCCTGCGGCGGACCAGCAGCACGAGCAGTATCAGCCCCACGCCGAGGGCCCCGATGACGTATCTGCGGTTCTGCCCGGGCGAGGATTCCCCGGCCGGCTCCTCCGCGGGGCCGCTGTTGGCCGAAGTGGACCAGCTCTCCCGCACCGTCGCCGAGCTCACCCGCACGACGGACGCGGACGGGCCGGAGCCGCTGTCGGAGGCAGAAACCGCGGCCACGCCGGCCGCCGGTGTCAGGAGCGGGCCGCAGCACACCATCAGCAGTCCGAAGAGGATTCCGAGCGAAGGGGAACGCCTCCTCCGCGCCGCGTTCCCGCGGTGGAGCGCACCGCCCACCTCGGACCTTCGGGTACCTCGCACAGCCGGCAATCGATCCTCCAAGCGGACTCACTCCCAAGTGTGGCCATTGGACCACAGCAAGCACCACGCGTGATCAGTCGAGAACGAAAACGCCCGAATCGGACCAGAAAGACTGCCACTTCTCACTCTTTCGGGTGAGCAAAATGAGCGAAAAAGTGGGGCCTCCGGCGGCTGCCGAAGGCCCCACTCACTCGATCACGAACGAGTGCACGGTTCGATCAGGTCAGGACTGGTCGTCCTTGCTCACGCCACTCTCGACCTCGCGCGCACCGGTGCTCGCCACGACCCGCGTAGCGCTCGTGCGGATCCCCGGCATCGGGCTCGGCTCCCGCGGAGCCACCAGGTTGGGGCGCTCCTGGTTGAGCGCCTTGACGATGCTGACGCACAGCAGTATCAGGACCACGGCGAACGGCAGTCCGGTGACGATGGAGGCGGTCTGCAGCGCGCTCAGCGCGTCGGCCCCCGTGACGGCGCCGGCACCGAGCAGCACGCAGGCGATCACACCCTCCGAGACCGCCCAGAACAGCCGCTGCTGCCACTTCGGGTTGGGGTCGCCACCGTTGGTGAGGATGTCGACCACCAGCGAACCGGAGTCCGAGGACGTCGCGAAGAACAGCACGATGACGACGATGGCCAGCACCGAGGCCGCGGTGGACACGATCGTGTGCACCGGGAGTCCGTCCAGCATCACGAACATGGCCTTGTTCGACCCCGCCTCCGCGAGCGGACCGCTGGTGGTGTCGTTGCTGCCCAGCAGCCTGCTCAGCGCGGTGTTGCCGAAGATGCTCAGCCACACGAAGGAAGCGCCCACCGGGGCGAACAGCGCGCCGCCGATGAAGTTGCGGATGGTGCGGCCGTAGGAGATGCGGGCGATGAACATGCCCACGAACGGCGACCAGGCGATCCACCAGCCCCAGTAGAACAGCGTCCAGCTCGACTGCCAGCTCTGCGCGGTTCCGTTGCCGTTGTTCGGGAAGGTCTGGAAGCTCAGCTCCGGCAGGTGCTGCAGGTAGTAGCCGACGTTGCTGGCGAGCATGTTCAACAGGTTCAGGGAGTTCCCGAAGAAGAACACGAACAGCATCAGGACGAACGCCAACCACAGGTTGATCAGCGACAGGTTCCGGATGCCCTTGTCGATGCCGAGCATCACCGAGACGACGGCCACGGCCGTGATCGCCAGGATCACGATGATCTGCAGCATCGGGGTGTTCTCGACACCGAAGACCGCGTTCAACCCGGCGCCGACCTGGCTGCCGCCGAGGCCGAGCGAGGTGGCCAACCCGAACAGCGTGCCGAACACCGCGAGCACGTCGACGATGTAGCCGGGCCAGCGGTGGACCCACTCGCCGATCAGCGGGTAGAAGGCGGCCGAGGGGCGCAGCGGCAGACCCTTGCGGAAGGCGAAGTAGCCCAGCGCGAGTCCGAGCACGATGTAGATCGCCCACGGGTGAAGGCCCCAGTGGAAGAACGTGAAGTTCATCGCACGCTGGGCGGCGCCCTGGGTTCCCGCCTCACCGATCGGAGGGCCGGTGAAGTGCGTGATGGGCTCGCTCACCGCGTAGAACACCAGGCCGATGCCCATGCCTGCGGTGAACAACATCGCGAACCAGGCGAGGTTGCTGTATTCGGGCCGGGATTCCGGTGGACCCAGCCGTATCGTGCCGAAACGGCTGAACATGACAGCCAGCACGAAGACCACGAAGAAGGTCGCCGAGAGGATGTAGAGCCACTCGAAGTTCGTGGTGATGAAGCTATTCACGTTGCTGGCTATCTCGTTGAGATTGGCCGGAGCGAACACGCCCCAAAGCACGAAAGCCACCACAACGATCGCCGAGGTCAGGAAGACCGGCGGATTCGTGTGTTCTTTCAAGTACTGTTTCATTACCGTATGTCACCTTTCCAGCGCACAGTGTCGGCACAATTGCCGACCGCGCCGTAAGCAACCAAAGATCGCAACGGACGCGTTCGGCCACAGGTGTGGCTACCCCAGCGCGAACCGCATGTCACAGCGAACCACGGTAAACACCAACCCTGCGTATGTGAAACGCCAGAGGCAAATGATACTCAGTTGAGACCCGAAAATGTCGTCGCTCACAAAGTGCGACCGCGCTCACGCTCGATCCGCTTCGCCAGGTCGTCGGCGTCCAGTGTTTCCTCCCGCACACTGCCGGCCCGATAAGCGGCGCGTCCCACGAGCTGGGCGAGAACCGGAGCCGTCAGCGCCTGGAACAATCCCACGAGAATGAGTCCGGAAGCGTCCCGAACGTCCAACCTGACCGCACTGCCGATCAGCACGAGGATCAGCCCGAGTGTTTGCGGTTTCGTGGCTGCCTGTAGTCGCGCGGCCACGTCGGGAAATGTGAGCAAGCCTATGGCGCCGAACAAACAGGACGCCGCGCCGCCCAACAAACACACCGCGGAGATCAGATTCAACCAGTTCACCGGTGCGACTCCCTCCGCTCCACGAGACGAGCCGCGCTCACGGAACCGATGAACGCCAGCAGCGCGAACGCCGCGGCCAGGGCGATGTTCGAACCGTCCCGGTTCAGCCCCATGTCGACGCAGGTGGCCGCGACGATCAGAGTTATGAACACGTCCAGGGCCACGATGCGGTCCAGGGTCCCGCGCCCGCGCAGCAGCCGCACCAGGCTCAGCAGTCCGGCCACGCACAGCATCCCGAAAGTGACCGAGAACACCACGCCCATCAATCGACCTCACCCCGATAACCGCGCTCGACCATGCGCACTTGTTCTGCGGTGCCCACCGCCCGAACCACCCTGCGCTCCCAGGCGAGCACCTCACCGCGAACGCGGGCGGAAGGATCCGCGTGGCAACCGAGCGCGTAGACGTAGCAGATCCTGTTCCCGCGGTCGAGCTGCAGCACGAAGTTCCCCGGAGCCAGCGACACCGCGTTGGCCACCATCGCCATCAGGTGATCGGAGTCGGTGATCAGGGTCACCGCCACGATGGCCGCCCGCGCACGCGGCCCCTGAACCACCGCGTGCCAGGAGACGCGGACGGTGGAGGCGACCAGGTCCCAGGCGAGCGCGCCCAGCAGCTGCACGAGGCGCAGCGGCCGCATCCTGATGTCGGTGGCGATCGGTGGTGCGGGGAAGGAAGCTATGACCAGCACCCCCACCAGCACGCCGAAGAAAGCGGTGCCGGGGTCGTAGGTCCCCCACAGCAGCAGCCAGACCAGCACCAACCACACCAGCAGCGGGATCCTGCGCACCAGCCGCCCGAACGGGTGCTTCCTGCTGACGACGTGCTCACCGCGCCGCCGCGGGGAGCGGCGCTTCCGCGCGTGGTCAGCCACCGATCCCACCACCTTCCAGCACCGCGGTCCTGTAGGCCTCGCCGCTGATCAGGTCCTGGGCAGCCCGCTCGCTCACCGCCGCGAGCGGGCCACCCAGCACGGCGACCAGCACCGTCGCGCACACCAGCACCCCCGTGGCGTGAACCATCGCCCGCGAGGTGTCCCCCGTGCCGACGACGAGCTCGTCGGTCGGATCCGGATCGCCCTCCGGCGGGCGGGTCCGGCCCCAGAAGGCCCTGGTCCACACGCGGGCCACCGCGTAGAGCGTGAGCAGGCTGGTCAGCACCGCCCCCGCCGCGGCCACGTAGGCCCAGCCCGTGCCGACCCCGACACCGGACTGCAGCAGCGCCAGCTTGGCGACGAAGCCGGAGAACGGGGGAACGCCCGCCAGGCTGAGCGCGGGCAGGGCGAACAGGACCGCCACCAGCGGCGATATCCGCACCAGCCCGCCCATCCGGCTCAGCGCCACGGTGCCCGTGTACCGCGTGACCAGACCGCTGACCAGGAAGAGCGCCGCCTGGACCGTGATGTGGTGCACTATGTACAGGATCACTCCCGTCAGGCCGGCGACGTCGTACACGCCGAGCCCGAACAGCATGAAGCCGATGTGGCTGACCAGCAGGAAGGACAGCAGCCGGTTCAGGTCGTTCTGGGCCAGCGCTCCCAGCGCCCCGACCAGCATCGTCGCCAGGGCGAGCACGAGCATCAGCCGCCAGCTCGGGCCGCGGTCGAAGACCAGGATCTGGGTGCGGATCATCGCGTAGATGCCGACCTTGGTCAGCAGCGCGGCGAAGATCGCCGTGATCGGGGCGGGCGCGTTGGGGTAGCTGTCTGGCAGCCAGAAGTGCAGCGGGACCATGGCCGACTTGACCCCGAACACGATGACCATGAGCAGCGCGAGGGCGGTCGACAGCGCCGGGGGCAACTGCTCGGTCTCCGCGGCGAGGTCGGCCAGGTTGACCGTTCCGGTGGCCGAGTAGACCAGCCCGATCAGCGTGAGGAACAGCACCGAGGAGGACAGGCTCACGATCGTGTAGGTCATCCCGGCCCGCACCCGGTTGGCCGTGGTCCTGCGCGTGATCAGCACGTAGGAGGCCGAGAGCATGATCTCGAAGGCCACGAACAGGTTGAACAGGTCCCCGGTGAGGTACGCCAGCGAAACTCCGGCGCACAGCACCAGGTAGATCGGGTGGAAGGTCGTGCTGGAGGTCCCGCGCCCGTAGTCGGTGATGCGCTGGCCGATCGAGTAGAGCAGCACGGCGAACATCACGATCACGCTGACCAGCAGCAGCAGCGCTGCCAGCCTGTCGGCCACGAGCGCGATGCCCACAGGGGCGGCCCAGCCGCCGAGGTGCAGCACCAGCGGGGCGTGCGCATCGGCGATGTAGAGCAGCACCGTCGCGTCCACCACGATCGCGCCGAGCACCAGCAGACCGAGCCAACGCTGCACGTCCGCGAAACGCCCGAAGGCCATCGAGAGTCCGGCCGCTCCCAGCGGAAGCAGCACCGGTATCGCGACCAGCACACTCACCGGGTTGCCTCCGTATCCAGCTCCTGCTCGTTGTCCGCGCCCTCTTCCTCGGACAGCTCGCTGTCCAGCCTCCTGATGCGCCGGTCCTCCACGTCGTCCTGCACCTCGTCGTGGCCGAGCAGCTGCCAGGCCCGGTACGCCAGGGCGAGCAGAAAGGTGGTCAGGGCGAAGGTGATCACGATCGCGGTCAGGGCCATGGCCTGCGGAAGCGGATCGGACATCGCCTCGACGGGGGCCTCGCCCAGCATCGGGGGGCGTCCGGCCGGCGCCCCTCCCGCCTGCTGGAGCAGCAGGTTCGCCCCGTGCCCGAGGATCACGATCCCGAGCAGGACGCGCATCAGGGAGCGCTGCAGCAGCAGGTAGAACCCCGTGGCGTACAGCCCTCCGAGAACGATGGCCATCGTCAGGTTCACGCTGCTCATCGACGTTCCTCTCCGCTCGCGGCCATGTCTGCCTCGACCCCGGACCCGAGGGTCCGCAGCAGGTCCAGCACCACACCGATGATCAGCAGGTAGACGCCGACGTCCAGCAGGAGATTGCTGGCGAGCTTGATCTTGCCCAGCAGCGGGACGGTGAAGGCGAAGGTGCCGCTCTCCAGCACCAGACCGCCGAACACCACCGGCAGGAAGCCCATCAGCACCGCTATGGTCAGCCCCACTCCGATCAGCACGGGAGGACGCATCGAGAAGGTGGAGCTGTCGTCCAGCCGTCCCCCGGCCAGGTAGCGGAGCACGAAGGCCTGCCCGGCGACCAGACCACCGCTGAAACCGCCCCCCGAGCGGGAGTGCCCCGCGAACAGCAGGTACAGCGAGAAGACGAGCACGGTGGGGAAGACCACCCGCACCAACAGCTCGAGCAGTATGGTCCGCTCCCTGGAGTCGCGGCTGTACCCGGAGAGCAGCCACCGCTCGGCGGGGGCGTCCGAGCGGAACCACGATTCCGTGGAACTCGGCCCGCCGGACTGCCTCCGGTCCTCGTGCTCGGTCATCAGCTCCCCTCCGATCCCCGCTCGCCGGAGCTCGTGCCGGGGGCGGTCGCGGCGATGTCGCGTCTGGACCTGGCGTGCCTCCTCCTGCGGGAGGAGCGCGCGGTGAGTACCAGGCTGGCCACTCCGGTCGCCGTGACCGCCAGGACGGATATCTCGCCGACGGTGTCGAAGGCCCGGAAGTCGACGATGATCGCGTTCACCACGTTGGTGGCCGAGGTGCCCTCCTCCGCGTTCTCCAGGTACTGCACGCTGACCTCGGAGGCGTTGTCCCGCGCCGAGCTGAAGATCAGCGACGCGAAGCCGACGAACGCCCCGCCTCCCACGGACAGCAGCACCTTCGGCACCCGGACTCCGCGGGAGGACTCGGTCTCGGTGAAGCGGGCGGGCAGCCTGCGCAGCACCAGCACGAACGCGACCAGGGTCAACGTCTCCACCAGGAACTGGGTCAGCGCGAGGTCCGGTCCGCCCCCCAGGACGAACATGCCACCGATGCCGTAGCCGACCACGCCGACCAGCATCACCGCCGTCATCCGCTTCCGCGTCCTGGTCACTCCGGCCGCCGCTATCAGGATCACCAGCGCCAGCGGCAGCTGCAGCGCCCTGTCCCACCAGCGGAGGTTCTCCACCGGAGTGTCCCGGAGCAGCAGCACCGCACCGGGAACGACCAGCACGGTGAGCAGGATGACCGCCAGGTAGGTGGGCAGCGAGCCGACCTGGATGCGTCCCGTCACGCCGACGGCCACCCGTTCCAGCGTGCCCATGACCCGTTCGTAGCCGCGCTGCGCGCTCAGCCCCACGGGCAGCAACTCGCGCTTGCTGTTCAGCCTCGTGTTGAACGCGAACAGGACGAGTCCACCGAGCAGGGTGAGCGCGGAGAAGGCCAGCGGTGGGTTGAAGCCGTGCCACAGCCCGAGGTGGTATTCCCCGTGCCCCGCGATCCGCTCGGCGTAGCCGGAGGTGAGCGCGTCGGTCAGCGGGTAGCCGACGCCGAGGGCCAGGGAACCGAGCGCAGTCACGGCTGCCGGTGTCCACAGCGCGGCCGGGGTGGGCTCGACCTCGTTGCGCCGCACTCCCGGTTTGACCGCGAACGCTCCCCACAACATCCGCGCGCTGTAGGCCACGGTCAGCATCGACCCGAGGATCAGTCCGATCTCGACGGCCGCGTCGGCGCCGCCGCCGAGGAAGGCCTCGAAGGCCGTCTCCTTGGCCACGAATCCGACCATCGGTGGCAGCCCGGCCATGGACATCGCGGCCACCACGGACACGGTCGTCACCCACGGCAGCCTTCCCGCCAGTCCGGACAGCTCACGGATGTCCCTGGTTCCCGCCTGGTGGTCCACCATGCCGGTGGCCAGGAAGAGGGTCGCCTTGAAAGTGCCGTGCGCGAGCAGCATCGTGGCAACGGCCAGCGCTCCGGTGTAGCTGTCGGACCCGGCCAGCACGGTCATGAATCCGAGCTGGCTGACCGTGCCGTAGGCCAGCAGCAGCTTCAGGTCGTTCTCCCGCAGGGCGCGCCACCCGGCCACGATCATGGTGGCGATCCCGAACACGGCCGTCACCGCGGGCAGGAAGGCCACCCCGGTCAGCACCGGTGTCAGCCTGGCGATCAGGAAGACGCCCGCCTTGACCATGGAGGCCGCGTGCAGGTAGGTGCTGATCGGCGTCGGCGCGACCATCGCGGCGGGCAGCCAGTTGTGGAAGGGGAGCTGGGCCGACTTCGTCAGGGCCCCGATCAGGATCAGCCCGGCCGCCACGGACAGCGGCGCCCCCGTGGGCGGGTTCGCGGCCAGCTCGGAGATGCGGTAGCTGCCGCCGGCCTCCCCCAGCACGATGAAGCCGAGCAGCATCACGAGCCCGCCCAGGGCGGTCACCAGCAGGGCCTGCAGGGAGGACCTGCGGGACTCCCTGGTCAGACCGGACTGCCCGACGAGCAGGAACGAGCAGATCGTGGTCAGTTCCCAGAACACGTAGAGGGTGAGCAGGTCGTCGGCCAGCACCAGCCCGAGCATCACCCCGGCGAAGGCCAGCAGCAGCGGGGCCGAGCGTCTCGCCTCGTCACTCCCCCGCTCGAAGTACCACCCCGCGTAGAGCAGCACGAGCGCGCCGATCCCCGAGACCAGCAGGGTCATGACCAGTGCCAGGGAGTCCAGGCGGAAGGCGAACCCCAGTCCGAGCGTTCCCGCCCAGTTCACCACCTCCACCGGGCCCGCACCGGACAGCACGGCGCCGGAGTGGGCGAGCACCCACGCCAGGGCCGCCGCGGGCGGAAGCGCGGCCACACCGAAAGCGATCCGGGTGTGCCGACCGGCCAGGCCGGGCAGCACGAGCGACACGAGCAGGTGTGCAACCACCAGTGCGAGCACGAACACCTCCCGGTCGCTGCGGGCCTTCCCGTTCCCGGTGACATGGGCATCCGGGATTGTTCGTCACCCGCGGCACGGTTACCACCACGACTCCGCTCCGGCGTGTCGTGCTGTTGCGCTTGCCGTGACGGCACGGGCTTCACGATCGGGTGAGCACCCGGCCCGCTCATTCGGCCCTCGATCGAGCGGTTCCCCACGTGGCGCCGACCCCACCCCACCGTGCGAGGTCACGATGCCCGATCACGTCCAACGTAGCCGATCAGCAGCGCTTCCACTCGCCGGTCCCGCGGAGCGGACGCGGAGCCTCCCGCAGCGCCCCGATCTTCTGCGCAGGTCAACACCTCGTGTTCCGCGAATCTCCCTTCCAGCGGGATCCGGCCGCGGGTAAGAAAGTTCACCACTGTTAACACCGGGGAATCGAGCCAGAAGCACGACCGCCGCCCTTGCGGGAGGTCCCGGAGCGATCCACGGATAACTCTGCGGAGTCCCCCGCCGACTCCCGGGAGTGGACGCCCCGACGTCGAGCGCTCCTCGCGGACTCACCACTTGCCCGGAAGGAAGAGCACCTTGGTGGACAATGAAGGTGTGCCAGACGCGGAACCCGAATCCGACGAGCCCGTGCCCGGCCGGCTGATAGCCGACCGGTACCGGATGCACGCCAAAATCGGTGGCGGTGCCATGGGATCCGTGTGGTCCGGTACGGACGAGCTGCTGCGCAGGCCGGTCGCCATCAAGGTGGTGCAGCTCCCCAGGGGGATCCCGGCCGAGGAGGCCGCCGAGATCCGGGAACGCACGCTCCGGGAGGCCAGGGCGATAGCCGTGGTCTCGCACCCGAACGTGGTCACCCTCTACGACGTGGCCCGGGAGGGCGAGGACCCGTTCGTGGTCATGGAACTGGTCCCCTCGCAGAGCCTGGCCACCATCGTCCGGGAGCACGGTCCGCTCGACGACCGGCAGCTGGCCGCGCTCACCAACGCGGTCGCCGCGGCGCTGGAAACCGCGCACCGCTCCGGCGTGGTCCACCGCGACGTCAAACCGGGCAACGTGCTGCTCGCCTCGGACGGCCAGATCAAGCTGAGCGACTTCGGCATATCCCGGAACGTGGCCGAGCCGACCCTCACCCGCACCGGAATCATGCTGGGGACCCCGGCGTTCATCGCCCCCGAGGTCGCCGCGGGCGAGCCGATCACCTCCGCCGCCGATCTGTGGGGTCTCGGGGCCAGCCTGTTCGCGGCCGCCGTGGGCAGGCCGCCCTACGACAGCGGCGACAACCCGGTGGAAACCATCACCTCGGTGGTCAACGACCCCGTCCCCGAACCGGACAAGCAGGGGCCGCTGGGCGAGGTCATCACCGGGCTGATGGTCAAGGACCCGCAGCACCGGATCTCGCTGCGCGAGGTGCGCAGGCTCGTGCAGCCCCTGCTGCCCGAACCGGGGGTGGACCCCTTCGCCCACCTGCTCTCCACCGAGGCCGAGACCGAGCGCACCCCGCTGCCCGGGACTTCCGCCTCGTCCCACTCCTCCCACCCGTCCCACGCGGACGCGCAGGAGCAACCTCCCGAGACCGGTTCGCGCGAATCCGCCGAACCGGCACCTTCCGGAACGACCGGACGAGGTCCCTCGAAGGCGGCCGCCGACGCCGGGGCGCAGGGCGCGGACCAGCCCGCCCCGCTCGCGGCGGATCCGGGACCGCTCCCGTTCACGCCGAGCGCTCCGCCACCGCGCAAGCGCTCCCGGATCGGGATCGTCGCGCTCGCGCTGGCCGCGATCGTGCTCTTCGCCCTCTCCTCCGCCGGGGCCTTCCTCGGAACGCGGTTCCTCGCCGACCGGCCGCTGCTGCCCGTCGGGGACGGAACGCAGGGCACCGTGCTTCCCGAGCCGGTGAACCTGCGCCAGTACCACGGCAGGATCACCCACCGCGGCGACGGCGGGGCCGGCGATTACAGCATCTCCGCCCCGACGGGGTGGTCGCGCTTCCAGGAGTACAGCCAGGGACCGCCGACCAGGAGCTTGACCGTGCACTTCCTGTCCCCGGACGGGCGGACGGAGCTGGCCGTCCAGCGCTTCGGCGACTACTACGAACGGGGCTACACGACACGCGGCTATCTGCTCGCCCTGGGGAACGAGCACCGGGATCCGGGAAGCATGACGATGCTCGCCCAGCGCACGGACGGACCGCCCCGCTCGGGAGGGCACCGCGACAGGGTGTTGACCTACCGGACCACCACACCGGGGATCAGCGGGACCGCGGCGGAGAGCGCGCGGCGGTTCACCGCGGCCCGCGTCATGGCCCGCGACGGGGACCTCTGGGTCGTCCGGGTGACCGCTCCGGACAGGTCCGAGGCCCGGGATCTCTACCAGCGCACCGCTCCGCAGTTCAGCGCGGGGCGCTGACTCGTGGCAGGACTCCGCGCGGCTGATCCGCTGGCCGTCATGGAGGACTCCTCGCCAACGTTGGAGGGCGCCGCGAGCAGCGGCCCGCGCCACACGCCCGGGGCGCGCGGAGCGGCGGGCCGCACGCGGGACCGTTCGTTAGGCTGCTCGTCGTGACGTCTTCCACAACATCGGAGGCCGCCGATCCGGAAGCGGCGGCGAGCGGAGCGGCCGGAGCGCTGGCCGAGTTCACCGGAGCCGCACGGCACGACATGGCCGTGGTGCTCGGATCCGGGTGGCAACCGGCGGCCGAGGAGATCGGCAGCCCCGAAGCGGAACTGAGCATGTCCGAGCTGCCCGGGTTCGACTCCCCCGGCGCCGTGGGGCACTCCGGCAAGCTGTGGTCCCTGAGCGTCGGGGACAAGCGCGTGCTGGTGATGCTCGGGCGCACGCACCTCTACGAGGGGCTCGGGGTCGACAAGGTGGTGCACGGCGTGCGCGTGGCGGCGGCCGCGGGCTGCCGGAGCGTGGTGCTCACCAACGCGGCTGGCGGGCTGCGCTCGGACATGAGCGTGGGCCAGCCGGTGCTCATCGCGGACCACCTGAACATGACGGGGCGGTCTCCGCTCGTCGGCGCGCGGTTCGTGGACCTGACCGACCTGTACGCGCGGCGGCTGCGCGACCTCGCCAGGGAGATCGACCCGTCCCTCACCGAGGGGATCTACGCGGGCATGCCGGGACCGCACTTCGAGACTCCCGCCGAGATCGGGATGCTGCGCACGCTCGGGGCGGATCTCGTCGGCATGTCCACAGTGCAGGAGGCCATAGCCGCGCGGGCGGCCGGAGCCGAGGTGTTCGGGCTCTCGCTGGTCACCAATCCGGCGGCGGGGACGACGGGGGAACCGTTGAACCACCAGGAGGTGCTCGACGCGGGCAGGGCCTCGGCTTCCCGCATGGGCAAGCTGCTGCGCTCGCTCGTCGAGCGGGCCTAGAGAGTGCGCGGGGTGGCCCGCTCGGGCGGATCTTTCGACGCCATCGCGCCGAAAGCGCCACTCCAGCAGTCAACGGAAAACGTCAGTCAGGCACTCGCTCGGCGGCACCTGCCGTGGAGTCGGGACGAGTGCTTCCACGCCGGGTAGCACCTGTCCGAGAGGGACGTTGCTTCCCGCCTGCGATTCCACTGCCCACGGTGGAGACGACTGGAGCGCGCGAGGTCGATATGCCGCTGGAGAGCGAACTGAGCGAAGCCGCCCGGCGCTGGCTGGACGGGGACGTCGACGAGGACGACCGGGCGAAGCTGCGGGAGCTGCTGACCTCGGCCGAGAGCGGTGACGAGGAGGCGGTCGCCGAGATCCGCGGGCGGGTGGCGCAGCCGCTCGGTTTCGGCACCGCCGGGATGCGGGGGCCGGTGCGGGCGGGTCCCAACGGGATGAACCGGGCCGTGGTGGTGCGCACCACGGCCGGGCTGGCGAACTGGCTGCGGAGCCGGGAGGGGCTCGGCACCGTCGTGGTCGGGCACGACGCGCGGCACGGCTCGACGCGGTTCGCCGCGGACACCGCCGGGGTGCTGCACGCGGCGGGTTTCCGGGTGCGCGTCCTGCCGGAGGCACTGCCCACGCCGTTGCTCGTGTACGCCACCCGGGCGCTCGGAGCGGTCGCGGGCGTGCAGATCACCGCCTCGCACAACCCTCCGGCCGACAACGGCTACAAGGTCTACCTCTCCGGTGGGGACCCCCTGGTGGCCCCGTTCGACGAGGAGATCGAGCGCGAGATCGCGCGTGTCGGACCCGCGCGCGAGGTCGAGCGCGCCGAGCAGGGCTGGGAGCAGTACGAGCGGGTGCTCGACGACTACCTGGCCCGCGTGGAGACGCTCCCGCGCGGGCGGACGCGCGACCTGCGGGTGGCCGCGACCGCCCTGCACGGGGTGGGCGCCCGGCCGCTGCGGTACGCGCTGCACCTGGCCGGGTTCACCGATGTGCACCTCGTCGCCGACCAGGAGGAGCCCGACCCGGACTTCCCCACCGTCGAGTTCCCCAATCCCGAGGAACCGGGGGCCACCGACGCCGTGCTGGAGCTGGCAGCCCAGGTCGGCGCCGACCTGGCCGTGGCGCTCGACCCGGACGCGGACCGCTGCGCCATCGGCGTTCCGGAGCGCGAGGGCGGTTGGCGGATGCTGCGCGGGGACGAGACCGGGGTGCTGCTCGGCGACCACGTGCTCGGCACGACGGACCTCTCCGAGCGGGATCCGCTGGTGGCCACCACGATCGTGTCCTCGGCGATGCTCCGCTCGATCGCCGCGGACCACGGTGTTCGCCACGACGAGACGCTCACCGGCTTCAAGTGGCTGATGCGCGCGGGCGACGGCGCGGCCACCGGGCTCGTCTACGCCTACGAGGAGGCGTTGGGGCACTGCGTGGATCCGGAGCACGTGCGGGACAAGGACGGTCTGTCCACCGCCGTGGTCACCTGCGACCTCGCCGCCACCCTGAAGGAGCGCTCGAGCTCGCTGCTGGACCGGCTGGACGAGCTGGAGGCCCGGCACGGGGTGCACGAGACCGCTCAGCTCTCCGTGCGGGTGCGGGATCTGTCCACCATCGACGAGACGATGCGGGGACTGCGCGAGCACCCACCGGGCGAGCTGGCCGGGCTGGCCGTGTCCACGACGGACCTGCTGCCCGATGCCGACGTGCTCGTCCTGCGCGGCGGGAGCCGGGCGGAGGAAACCGATCCCTCCGGGGGTCTGCGCGTGGTGATCCGCCCCTCCGGCACGGAGCCCAAGCTCAAGTGCTACCTGCAGGTCGTGGAACCGGTGCGGGATCCCGCAGCCGGGTCGGAGCTCGCGGCGGCTCGCGGCAGGGCGCGGGAGATGATGGCGGCGCTGACCGCGGAGGTGCGTGGGCTGGTCGAGTCCTGAGCGGAGCTCTTCCGGGCCGGCGGATCGGGACACTTCAGGCGGACCTTCCCGAGGCGGCGGGCAGCCGCTCGCGCGCGGCCTGCGGTGCGGGAGGTCTCACCGGTGACGTTGCGACCGCGAGATCGCGCGGGGCATCCTCGGGGCGTGCCGCGTTTGCTGATCGTCCACCACACGCCCTCACCGGGTATGCAGGCCATGTTCGAGAAGGTCGTCGAAGGTGCCACCACCGACGAGATCGAGGACGTGGAGGTCGTGCGCAGGCCCGCGCTGGCCGCGACGGCCAGCGACGTGCTCGCCGCCGACGGATACCTGCTGGGGACGCCTGCCAACCTCGGCTACATGTCCGGGGCGCTCAAGCACTTCTTCGACCAGATCTACTACCCGTGCCTGGACTCCACCAGCGGCAGGCCCTTCGGGCTGTACGTGCACGGCAACGAGGGTACCGAGGGCGCGATCCGGGCCGCCCGGTCGATCACCACCGGGCTCGGCTGGAAGCAGGTCGCCGAACCGGTCGACCTCACCGGACAGCCCGACTCGGAAGGGCTGGACGCCTGCTGGGAGCTGGGCGCGACCGTGGCGGCCGGGCTGATGCCGTAGCCGCGAGCGACGCTCCGGGAGGCACTCCGAAGTGGTCGGCCACGTCGACGCCGGGGCCGGGAGCGCGCCCGGTGCAGCACAGCACCAGCAGCGCCGCCGTCCTCGCGTCCCGGTCACTCCGCGCCGAGCGGACTCAGCGCGCGCAGCGCCGGGGCGCTGAACAGGGCGATCACCCCGGCCGGCACCGCCTGGTCCCTCACGCCGGACGCACCGGCACGGGGACGGTGGAGAGGTCCTCACCGCGGTCCGGTTCTTCGCTCAACAGCGGAAAGGCGGAGCCCCCTCGCGCACCACGCGGCCGACGAATCCGAAGCCGCGGTGCCACGTCCGCTCCCCGCTCACCGTCGAGTCGGCCCCACCGAAGACCACCGGCGGTTCGTGACGTCTCCTCCCGCGCCCGCGGGACGGTGCGAGCGAGGCGGTGTTCTGCTGGAAAGTCGTGGACAACCCGACCAGTTCCGCGTCCGAGACGGCTGCTTCTCACTGCGTACTCGCTGATCCGCTCCCCGCGCGGATCAGCACGAAACGTTCATAAACAAGTGCACTGCGTAATCAGCGTGGAGTGAGTTCCACACGCTTCTCGCGCACGAAACATTGATCTTGAAATTTCCGGTGAGTTCCGTGCGGACCCGGTTCACGAGCACTGCCCCGGGGTCGCGCGGGCGACTGCCCGGATCGGGCACCGACTCACGAACCGGTGAGGAGTTCCGCTCCGGCGAACCCGTGCCGGCCCGAACGGAAAACCTCGCTCAGAAGGTCGACGCGCGTCCCTTCCAACTGGTCGAGCCGCGCACCACCTCGGCGGCTCCGTGCAGCGTGATCCCCCCGAAGACCGCGTTGGTGAACGGCGCGACCGGAGCCAATCCAGGATTGGCGTGCATCACCCGAGCCGTGCGGTCGTGCGAGACGCTCTGCGCGACCCAACCGATCGCTCCGAGCGCGATCAGTCCCGGTTTCCGGGTGCGCACTCCCCTGGCGAACATCGCGGGCGAGGCCAGCGACAGCGCGATCTGGCCGACACCCACCCCCAGCAGCACGGGCACCGAACCGTTCGTGCCCGCCACGAAGCTCTTGCGGAACGAGCCCCAGCCCTGCTTGAACGGATCCATGCCGCTGGTGGTCACGTACGAGAGCCCCTCGACGACCCTCGTCACCCCACCGTGGTCCCGCACGGCCGTGGCGATGGCGATGTCCTCGTTGCGTCTGCCGGACAGCGAGGCCCAACCGCCGATCTTGTCGTAGTGCGAGCGTCGCATCAGGATGCAGTGCCCGATGGCGAAGGCCTTGCTGCCCTTGCCGAGGGGATCGGCGTTCTCCCCGATCATCTGCAGACCGGCGGGCATCAGCACCGGCCAGCTGACCGAGCTGTTCTCGGGAGGTCCACCCGGTGTCGAGACCAGATCCGCATCGGCCCGCTCGGCCGTGCCGAGCAGCTTGGAGAGCAGTTCCGGGGCGAGCACCGTGTCGGCGTCGACGAACAGCAGCCACTCGCCCGCCTCGGGCTGACCGGCGGCTTCCACACCGATGTGCATCGCGTGCACCTTGCCACTCCAGCCGGGCGGAGGCCCGTCGCTGTGCACGACGTGCACTCTGGAGTCCTGCGCGGCGTGCTCGTCGGCGATCTCACCGGTTCGGTCGGTGGACCCGTCGTCGACCACCACCACCCGCAGGGCGGGTGCGTCGCTGCTCGTCCCGCGCTCCGAGCCGTAGGTCTGCTCGCGTATGCCGCGCAGGCAGTTGTCCAGCACCGCTTCCTCGTTGCGCGCGGGCACCACCACGGTGACGGTGGGCGGAAGAACGGTGCTCGACGGTTCCTGACCGAGCGGCAGTATGGAGCGCGCTTTCCGGAGCGTGCGCACGCTGCGATACACGATTCCCGTGGTGATCGCGGCGAGGGCCGCTCCTCGGACAACCTTATGTCGTGATAGCACACGCACAGCTTGACATGACCCAGGCGAAACGGGCGTCACCGGCAACACGAACCGCCCGTCAACAACTCGCGTACGCCGGGTGAGTCCCGATCTCCGAGGCGGAGAAGCCCCCGGTGCTGCGGGCAGCACCGAGGGCGGACACGTCCCCCACGTCGGGCCTCGACCTCAGCGCGGTCCGTACTCCCGGTCCCCCGCATCACCCAGTCCGGGGACGATGAAGCCGGACTCGTTGAGCCGCTCGTCCACGCTGGCCGTGACCAGCCGCACCGGCCGCCCCGATTCCGACAGCCGGTCGATGCCCTCCGGAGCTGCCAGCGTGCAGATCGCGGTGATGTCGGCGGCACCCCGGTCGTGCAGCAGCTTGATCGTGTGGAGCATCGAACCACCGGTGGCCAGCATCGGATCGAGCACGATCACGGGACGTCCGGACAGGTCGTCGGGCAGCGACTCCAGGTACGGGGTGGGGCGCAGGGTCTCCTCGTCCCTGGCCAGCCCGATGAAGCCCATCTGGGCCTCCGGGATCAGGCGGTGCGCCTGGTCCGCCATCCCCAGCCCGGCACGCAGCACGGGGACCAGCAGCGGCGGGTTCGCCAGTCGATACCCCTTGGTGCGCGCAACCGGCGTGTGAATGAACTCCTCGGCCACCTCGGCGTCCCGGATGGCCTCGTAGAGCAGCATCAGAGTCAGTTCCTGCAGTGCGGCGCGAAAAGTCGCGTTGTCGGTGCGCGCGTCGCGCATGGTCGACAGTCGAGCCTGCGTGAGGGGGTGTTCGATGACCCGGACATCCATGGTCGTCCACGGTATCGGCAAGCTCATCCGCGGGCGGCCAGCACCGCGTCGTAGAGCTCCTTCTTCCGGACGCCGCCGAGCTCGGCTATCTCGGCCACGGCGTCCTTGAGCCGCACCCCGGAGGCCGCACGGCGCTCCACCTGCTCGACGAACTCGGACGGATCGGCCTGGACGACCTCGGCCCCGGCCAGCACCACGGTGATCTCGCCCCGAACCCCCTCGGCGGCCCACTCGGCCAGCTCGCCGAGCTCACCGCGCCGAACCTGCTCGTAGGTCTTGGTCAGCTCACGGCAAACCGCCGCGCGCCGGTCCGTGCCGAGCACCTCGGCCGCGTCGGCGAGCGTGGCCGCCACCCGGTGCGGGGCCTCGAAGAACACGCACGTGCGCCGCTCGGAGGCCAGCTCGGCCAGCCAGCGCTTGCGGGGTCCCTGCTTGCGCGGGGGGAATCCCTCGAAGCAGAACCTGTCGGAGGGCATCCCGGACAGGGCCAGCGCGGTGGTCACCGCGCTCGGGCCGGGCAGGCAGGTCACGTGCAGCCCCTCGGCAGCGCAGGCCGAGACCAGCCGGTACCCGGGGTCCGAGACGCTGGGCATCCCCGCGTCGGTGACCAGCAGCACGGTGGAACCGCCGCGCAGCGCCTCCAGCAGCACGGGCTCGCGTGCCGCTTCCACCGCGTCGTAGTAACTGAGCACCCTGCCCGCGGGGTCGACCTCGAGGGCGGTGGCCAGGGCACGAACTCTCCTGGTGTCCTCGGCGGCCACCACGTCCGCCGTGGCGAGAGCCTCGGTCAGTCGGGGGGACGCGTCCCGCGCGTCACCCAGTGGCGTGGCCGCGAGCAGCAACGTGCCCGGTCCGGATTCGTCAGTCACGACGACCACCATACGATTTGGGTGTGAACGTCCTCGTGCCGAGCTCAGGTGGCAACTCCGTCCGCGCCGAAACGGTTCGCGACGGCCAGGTCCCACCGGTTCGCTACCCGGGCGAGCACGACCGGGCGGCACTGCTCACCCCGCGGGAGCCCACCGACCGGCTCCGCGGCTGGATCGTCACCCTCGTGCTGACCCTCGTCGCGGGTCTGGTCCGCTTCTGGCGCCTGGGGCACGCCACCGACGAGGGAACCCCGGTCTTCGACGAGAAGCACTACGTCCCCCAGGCGTGGCAGATGCTGCGCAACGGCGGGTTCGAGGACAACCCCGGCTACGAGCTGGTCGCCCACCCCCCGGTGGGCAAGCAGCTCATCGCCGTCGGGGAGTGGCTGTTCGGGTACACCCCCTGGGGCTGGCGGGTGAGTGCCGCGCTGGCGGGCACCCTGATGGTGCTGCTGATCATCCGGATCGCGCGCCGCATGACCCGTTCCACCCTGCTCGGGGCGCTGGCCGGGATGCTGCTGATCTGCGACGGGGTCAGCCACGTGCAGGCGCGGGTGGGGATGCTCGACGTCTTCCACGCGCTGTTCGTGCTCGCGGCGTTCTCCTGCCTGCTGGTCGATCGCGACCGGGTGCGCGCCAGGCTGGCGCTGGTGGTCACCGAGAGCCGCGTCGAGGACTCGAGGTTCGGCCCCCGGCTCGGTTTCCGGTGGTGGCGCTTCGGCGCGGGTGTGCTGCTCGGTCTCGCCTGCGGGGTGAAGTGGAGCGGCATCTACTACATCGTGGCGTTCCTGCTGCTGAGCGTCGTCTGGGACGCGCTGGCGCGGCGCGGCGCAGGCGTGCGCCGCCCCTGGGTGGGGGCCCTGGTGCGCGACGCCGTTCCCGGCCTGGGCTCGCTGCTGGCGCTCGCGCTCGGCGTCTACTTCGCCACCTGGGCGGGCTGGTACGCCAGCGAGACCGCCACCGACCGCCACGCGGCGGACATCGCCGACGACGTCGGCTTCGGCTTCCTGCCGGACATGCTGCGCTCGCTGCTGTACTACCACTTCAACGTGCTGGAGTTCCACACTCACCTGGTCACCGGCAACGATCCGCACCCGTGGGAGTCCAAGCCCTGGGCGTGGCCGATGGGCATGCGCCCGATGCTGTACTACTACGAGTCCGGCATGCCCGGGTGCGGGCAGGGCGACTGCGTCCAGGCCACGATGCTGCTGGGCACCCCGGCGATGTGGTGGTTGGCGCTGCCGGTGGCCGGATGGGCGGTGTGGCGGGCCACCGCCCGCATGGACTGGCGCTACGCCGCGGTGCTGGTCGGGTACTGCGCCGGTTTCCTGCCGTGGTTCACCAACCTCGCCAGGCAGATGTACTACTTCTACGCGACCCCGCTCGCACCGTTCCTCGTGCTGGGGATCGTGCTCGTGCTCGGCGAGGTCCTCGGGCGGGCGAACGCCTCCCCCGAGCGCAGGAAGACCGGACTGCTGGTCGTCGCGCTGTACGTGGGGCTGGTGGTGGCGAACTTCGTGTGGTTGTGGCCGATACTCAACGGCTTTCCGATCACCGAGGCGCACTGGCAGGCCGAGCTCTGGCTGCCCTCCTGGCGGTGATCTCCCGGCGGGCTCTCCTGACGGGGCTCTCCCAGCGGGGCTCTCCCAGCGGGGAACGTTTCGCGCGAAACCGTCACTCCGGAACCACTCCGGAAAGCACGTTTCGCGCGAAACGTTCGACCAGGACGCGTCGAGGTGGCTCAGCTCAGCTCGGCCAGCGTCTTGCGCAGGGCCGTCACGGCGTCGGTGAGCTCGTCGGGTCGCACCGAGAGCGCCGGGCGCCAGCGCAGGGAACGCGGTCCCGAGGGCAGGAAGATCGTGCGGTGGTGCTCGCGGGCCAGTTCGACGACCCGGTCGCGCAGCCGCCCGTCCGGGAAGTCCACGGCGGCCATCAGCCCGCGTCCCCGAGCCGAGCCGATCAGCCCCGGGTACTCCGCCTGCAGCCCGCGCAGCTCGGACAGCAGCAGCTCGCCCATCCGCGCGGCGTTGTCCAGCAGCCCCTCCGACTCGACGACTTCGAGGATCCGCGTGGCGCGCACCATGTCCACCAGTGAACCGCCCCAGGTGGAACTGATCCTGCTCGGCTCGCGGAAGGCGTTGTCCGGGATCTCCTCGACCTTCCGTCCGCCCAGGACACCGCACACCTGGAGTCGTTTCCCGAAGGCGAGCAGGTCCGGCTCCAGCCCCAGCGCCTGGTGCGCCCAGGGACGGCCGGTGATCCCTCCCCCGCTCTGCACCTCGTCGGCGACCGTCAGCACGTCGTGCTCGCGGCAGAGGCGCTGCATCTCGCGCAGGAAGGCCGGGCGCAGATGCCTGTCCCCGCCCTCGCCCTGGACGGGTTCGTAGACGAAGCAGGCGATCTCGTCCCCGTAGCGGTCCAGCGCGGCCTCGGCCGCGCGCACCGCCGCGCGCTCGGCGGGAAGCAGCTCGGGATCCTCCCAGTCCTCTCCCGGAACAACGGCGGGGCTGGGCACGCGCGGCCAGTCGAACTTCGGGTAGTCGCGGACCTTGCGCGGGTCCGTGTTGGTCAGGGACATGGTGTAGCCGGTGCGTCCGTGGAAGGCCCATTCCAGGTGCAGGGCCCGCGAACCGCGCACCGCGACACCGCGCCGGGCGTTGTGCTTGGTCTTCCAGTCGAAGGCCACCTTGAGCGCGTTCTCGACGGCGGGACCACCTCCTTCGATGAGGAACAGCCGGGACAGCTGCGGATCGCCGAACACGCGGCGCAGCGTTTCGACGAAGCGCGCCTGCTGCACGGTGGCGAAGTCCGGGTTCGCCGGCTTGGTCCGCGCGGCGCGCACCAGTTCGGCTTCGAACTCGGAGGTGTGCAGCCCGGGGTGACCGTGCCCGAGCGGCGCGGAGCTGAAGTACATCGTCATGTCGAGGTACTCCGTTCCGTCCCGCAGGTCCCGCACTCGACACCCCCTCCCGGAGTCGAGATCGACCACCACGTCGAGCAGGTCTCCCGTCACGCGGGAACGCAGTTCGTCGACCACGTCCGCGCTCGGGGTGTGGAAACCGTCGACCGATGCCTGGCGCTGTGCGGTCATCTTCAGCCTCCTGTGGGCCGCAACTTCCTCATCTAAAGGAATTCGTACCTCTCAAGGCCGCAAACAAGCAATATTTTACTGCTTTTTCAGCTTTAAGGAGGAAAATTTCCCAAGAACTCCCGGTTGTCCCCAGCGTAGGTCCGCACTCACCCGATTAAGTGAAAAAACCTCACCTTGCTGCGCGGTCACGCTAAAGTGATCAACAACACTCGAGGAGTGGAGAGAGCATGGGCGGCGCAGAAGCACTCGGAAGACGTCCGCTGCTGAAAGCGGGCCTGGCCGCGCTGCTGACCAGCACGTCGACGGCGCCCGCGAGCGCGCGGCAGCGGGCCGAGCCGTACCTGCTGGGGCGCGGCATCGGCGACGTGACCGGGCAGGCCGCGGAGAACGGCATGATGGGCTACGCCCGCATCGGACAGCGCACCACCGGAATCCACCAGCGACAGCGGGCGCGCGCCTTCGTCGTCGCCGAGCACGACCGGCCGGACCGCCGGGTGGCGGTGGTCGTCGTCGACGCGGGGATGGTGTTCGGCTGCGTGCGCGAGGCCGTCCTCAAGAGACTGGCCGAACGCCTCGGGAACCGCTACACCCACCGGAACCTGCTGCTGACGGCCACGCACACCCACGCGGCACCCGGTGGTTTCTCCTGCCACACCCTCTACAACGTCACCACGGTCGGCTTCCAGCCCGGAACCTTCGAAGCGCTGGTCACCGGGATCACCGCAGCCATCGAACGCGCCGACGCGGACCTGGCCCCCGGACGGCTCGGACTCGCCCGCGGCGAGCTGTCCGGAGCCAGCGTCAACCGCTCGCGCGCGGCGTTCGAGCGCAACCCCGCTGAGGAGAAGCGGCACTTCCCCGAGGCAGTCGACCCGAGCACGGTGCTGCTGACCTTCGAGCGGGACGGCCGTCCGGTGGGGGCGATCAACTGGTTCCCCACGCACGCCACCAGCCTCAGCCCGGACAACACCCTCATCAGCGGGGACAACAAGGGGTACGCGGCGTACCACTGGGAGCGCGAGGTGTCCGGTGTGGACTACCGCGGCGCCGAACCGGGCTTCGTGGCCGCCTTCGCGCAGTCCAACGCGGCGGACATGTCCCCGAACCTGGAACTGCGCCCCGGCACGGGGCCCACCGACGACGAGTTCGCCAACACCAGGATCATCGGCGGGCGGCAGTACGCGGCCGCGGCCCGGCTCGTGAACAGCGCGCGGCCCGTGAGCGGGGGAATCGACCACCGGGTGAGCCGGGTGGACATGTCCGGGGTGACGGTGGCCCCCGAGTTCACCGGGGACGGCCGACAGCGCACTACCTGCGCGGCCGCGCTGGGGGCCTCCTTCGCGGCCGGGGCCGAGGACGGCCCCGGCCCCTCCTTCTTCGACGAGGGAGCGGGCAACAACCCCTTCTTCGGAACCATCAGCGAAGCGCTGTACCGGGCATCGCCGGAGCTGCGCGAGCGGCAGGCGCCGAAGGAGATCCTGCTGCCGGTCGGCGCGCTGGGCTGGGTGCCGCGGGTGCTGCCGATCCAGCTGGTGCGCATCGGCGAACTGCACCTGGTGGCCCTGCCGCAGGAAGTCAGCGTCGTGGGCGGGCTGCGGTTGCGTCGGACAGTGGCCGAACGACTCGGCACGACACCGGAGAACGTGGTCGTGGTCGGCTACTCCAACGACTACGCGGGTTACCTGACCACCCCGGAGGAGTACGACCAGCAGGCCTACGAGGGCGGGCACACCATGTTCGGCCGCTGGTCGCTGCCCGCCTACCAGCAGGAGTTCGCCCGCATCGCCTCCGACCTCGCCGCGGGAGCGGAGAGCGCTGCCGGCCCGTCCGCGGAGCTGAACCCCGAAGGAGGCCGGGTGCGACTGCAGCCCGGAGTGGTCGTCGACGCTCCTCCCCCGGGCAAGGAGTTCGGGGACGTGCTGGAGCAGCCCGGCGAGAGCTACGGCCGCGGCGAGCGGGTCCGGGTGGTCTTCGCCTCGGCGCACCCCAACAACAACCGGCGCGGGGGTGACACCTTCCTGCTGGTTCAGCGCCGCACGCCCGCGGGCTGGAGCACGGTGGCCGACGACGGGGACTGGTCGACCGAGTACCACTGGGCCAGGAAGGGGGTGGCCGCTTCGACGGCCGCGATCCACTGGACCGTTCCCTCCCGGGCGGCAAGCGGCGAGTACCGGATCGTGCACCGGGGCGACGCCAAGGAGCCGGGAGGACGGATCAGGCGGTTCTCGGGGACTTCGGCGAGCTTCCGGGTGGGCTGAGGCCGGAGCGTCCGCGCCCGCCTTCCCGCGCGCTCGGCTCCCGGTTGCCCTGCTGCGCAGCGCCACAGTACTGCTGCCCAGCTCCACAGCACTGTTGCGCAGCGCCACAGGCCGGTGCCAAGATCCCTGTTACCGCTGGTAACAGACAGCACGCCTCCGGGCCGAACGACGGACACCTCCCAGAAGCGAACCCGCACGGACTCCACGACAGGGCGCACCGCGCAAGCGCACCCCAGGGACGGCGAACATGAGCACCACCAGAACGGTGACCACCGCGGACGGTCTCGCCCTCGCGGTCGAGCAGCACGGTGACCCCTCCGAGCCGTGCGTGGTCTGCGTCCACGGCTACCCCGACGACCGTTCGGTGTGGGACGAGGTCGTCGCCCCGCTGGCCGCGAACCACCACGTGGTCACCTACGACGTGCGCGGTGCCGGGGAATCCGAGCGGCCCGCCGAGCGGGCCCGCTACCGGATGGACCGCCTGGTGGACGACCTCGCCGAGGTGGTGGACGCGGTCGCCCCGGGCGAGGCCGTGCACCTGCTGGCGCACGACTGGGGCTCGATCCAGTCCTGGCACGCGCTCACCGACCAGCGCCTTCGCGGCAGGATCCGGTCCTTGACCAGCATCTCCGGCCCGCACCTGGACCACGCCTCCTCCTGGATGCGCGAGCAGCTGCGCAAGCCCACCCCGAAACGGCTGGGCAAGCTCCTCCGCCAGCTGGCCCGTTCCGGCTACATCGGATTCTTCCAGCTCCCCGTCCTGCCGGAGCTGGCGTGGCGCAGCGGAGCGCTCCGGAAGGTCATCCGTCGGCTGGACGGCAGCGCCCGCCACTGCTGCCCGCGGACCTCCGACGCCGTGGCCGGGCTCGAGCTGTACCGGGAGAACATGCCGCCCCGGCCGCGCGGTCCCCGGCCCCCGCGGACGGAAGTTCCGGTCCAGGTGCTGGCACCGAAGGGGGACGCCTTCGTCACCGCGCCCCTGCAGACCGAGGTCCGGGAGCGGGTCTCCGAGCTCTTCGTGCGCGAACTCCATGGTGGACACTGGCTCCCGCGGCAGCGGCCCGAGCAAGTGGCGCACTGCACCGCCGAGCTCGTCGAGCACCTCGAGAGCGGGGCGCGGAAACGCGAGCTGCTCCGGGCGCGGGTCTCGGACGACGAGAGCGGGTTCGAGCACCAACTCGTCGTGGTGACCGGGGCGGGCAACGGGATCGGCAGGGCGACCGCGCTCGCCTTCGCAGCGGAGGGCGCCGAGGTCGTGGTCACCGATGTGGACGAGCAGGCGGCCTCCCGCACGGCGCAGCAGGCCCGCGCCGCGGGTGGGACGGCCACGGCACACGCCCTGGACGTCTCCGACGAGGCGGCGACGTGCCGGCTGGCCGAGCGCGTCCGGGCCGAGCACGGCGTGGCCGACGTCGTCGTGAACAACGCCGGTGTCGGTCTGGCGGGCAAGTTCGCCGACACGACGGGGTCCGACTGGCGCGAGGTGCTCGACGTGAACCTGCTGGGCGTCGTCCACGGCTGCCTGGCCTTCACCGAGCAGCAGATCGAGCGCGGGCGGGGAGGCCGGATCATCAACATCGCCTCGGCCGCCGCCTACCTCCCCGTCAAGGGACTGTCCGTCTACTCGACGAGCAAGTCCGCCGTGCTGACCCTCTCGGAACGCCTCGACGCCGAACTGGCCGAGCACGGCATCTCGGTCACCGCCGTCTGCCCCGGGGCGGTGCACACCGGCATCACCGGAACGACCCGCTTCGTGGGGGTGGACGCCGCGCGGCAGCAGCGGCACAGGGACACCGCGACCCGGCTGTACCGGCTGCGCGGTTTCGCCCCGGAGAAGGTCGCCGCCGCCGTGCTGCGCGCGGCGGAGCGGCCCACCCCGGTCGTGGCCGTGTCCGCCGAGGCGCGGATCGGGCTGCTGCTGGCCCGGTTCGCCCCGGGACTGCTGCGCGCCGCCGCCAGGACGGGGCCCAGGGCCCGCTGACGGCGGCGCGCCACCGCCCGGTTCGCGTCACCGGTGGCCCGGTGGCGCGCAGGGCCGCGCGGGACGTCGGGGCTTGGTCTCACCACTCGGCGAAGGAACCGTCGTCGTCGCGCCAGATCGGTGAACGCCACCGGTGCCCGAGCTCGGCTGCCCTGCGCACGGCCTCCTCGTCGATCTCGATTCCCAGCCCGGGGGCCTCCGGGACGCGGGCGCGGCCCTCCTCGAAGCGGAACGGGCTCGGATCCACGAGGTAGTCCAGCAGGTCGGAGCCCACGTTGTAGTGGATCCCCCTGCTCTGCTCCTGGATGAGGAAGTTCGGGGTGGAGAACGCGATCTGCAGGCTCGCGGCCAGCGCGATGGGCCCGAGCGGACAGTGCGGGGCCATCGTCACGTCGTGGGCCTCCGCCATCGCCGCGATGCGCCGCACCTCGGAGATCCCTCCCGCGTGGGAGAGGTCCGGCTGGGCCACCGCGATCCCCGCTCCGAGCACGTCGCGGAAGTCCCACCGGGAGAACAGGCGTTCCCCCAGCGCGACGGGAACGGAGGTCGCAGCGGTCACCTCGCGCACCTTGGAGGTGTTCTCCGGCACGACCGGCTCCTCGACGAACAGGGGCAGCAGCGGTTCCAGCCGCGGCACCACCCTGCGGGCCATGGCCGTGGAGAAGCGGCCGTGGAAGTCCACGGCCACGTCGCGCTGGTCGCCGAGCACTTCGCGCACGGCCTCGACGCGGCGCACCACGCCCTCCACCTCGGCCGGTGTGTCGATGTGGCGCATCCTGCCGCTGGCGTTCATCTTCACGGCCGTGAAGCCCGCCTCGGCCTGTTCGGCCGCTGCTTCCGCGACCTCCGACGGCTCGTCACCGCCGATCCACTGGTACACCCGCACGCGGTCGCGCACCGGACCGCCGAGCAGCCGGTGGACGGGCACCCCGTAGGCCTTGCCCGCGATGTCCCACAGCGCCTGGTCGATCCCGGCCACCGCGCTGGACAGCACCGGACCCCCGCGGTAGAAACCGCCCTTGGTCATCACCTGCCAGTGGTCCTCGATGGCGAGCGGATCGCGCCCGACCAGCAGTTCGGACAGCTCCTCCACCGCCGTGGCCACCGTGTGCGCGCGCCCCTCGACCACGGGTTCACCCCACCCGACTATCCCCTCGTCGGTGGTGACCTTCAGAAACAGCCAACGCGGGGGGACCGGAAAGGTCTCGAGCGCCGTGATTCGCATCGTCGTTCCTTCCATTTCGCCGAAGCCCTCGCCTCGCCCACCGGTGGCCGAGGCGACTCCCGACCGCGCGGCACCCCGGTTCGGCGCGGTGCCGCCCGCGCACCGGTCGTCCTCGCCCGTCGCGGGGCAGCACCTGCTCGACACGCGTACGAGCGAGAAATTCTGTATGACAGGTTCCAGTCGGTCAACACGCCATCCGAGGCATCCACCCGACTGCAGGAGGACCAGCATATGCACTTTGAACTGGTTTTTCGTCTCGAGAGCAATCGCAATCACCGACTACCCGAGCAGGAACCTATCTGATAGGTTTTCTCGGCGACAGCCGGGGACACCACCCGACCGGGACCGAGTGACGACGAGCAGACGAGGGCGCCGGATGACCTACACCGGAGACGCGGAGGGCGCCGAACCCGCCGACGCCGCGACCGCACTCGAGGAGCTGATCTTCGCGGAGTTCGAGGTCGGCGCCCTGCTCCCGTCCGAGTCCGCGCTCGCGGCGCGCCTGGAGGTAAGCAGGCTCACCGTTCGCGAGGCGATCCGCTCGTTGCAGGCGCGCGGCATCGTGGAGATCCGCAAGGGGCGCCGCCCGCGAGTGACCGCGCCGGGCGGTGACCAGGTGGGGGACTTCTTCAGCACGCTGCTGCGCTTCCGGCCGAGCTCGGTCTTCGAACTGCTCGAAGTGCGCCACGGCCTCGAGGTGCAGACCAGCACCCTCGCCGCGAGCAACGCGGGCTCGGGAGACATCTCGGCCCTGGAGTACTCGATACAGGCGATGAGCCGGGCCACCACTTCGGAGGAGTACCACGACGCCGACCTGCGCTTTCACGAGCTGCTCGCGCGCGCCTCCGGCAACCGGATACTGGCCCTGCTGATAGAGGCCCTGGCGGGCAGCCTGCGCAACAGCATGATCGCGAGCTATCGGGGCCACCGCGTCCTCGGCGGCTCCCCCGAGGACGCCGCGCAACAACACCGCGAGGTGCTCGAACGCGTCCGGCAGAACGATCCGGCCGCGGCCGCGGCCGCCATGCGCAAGCACCTCCGCACGACCGAGCGCGATCTGCGCGCAACATTCGCCACCCCACCCGGTGAGGACTCATGACAGCATCGGTGGCTCGGTCCGCACGACGGTGCGGGTGGCAAGCGTGGACGGTGGGCGGCGCGGCCGCTCGTGACCACCCACGCGACCGACCGGCTGGACTCGGCAACCAAGGAGCAGAGAATGACCGGTGAATCCGCAGTGCTGCAGCTGGAAGCGGAACGGGCGACCGAAGTCTGCGCCGAGCACGGCGAAGGCCCCGTCTGGGACCCGACCACGGGGCAGCTGCACTGGGTGGACATGCTCGCGGGCGAGCTGCTCACTATGGTCCCCGGCGGCATCATCGGCCGCACCAAGCTCGGCACCGTGGCCGCGGTGGCCCGCCCGGTGGTCGGCGGTGGTCTCGTGCTGGCGCTGGAACGGGGATTCGCGCTGCTGCGCCCCGGCAGGCAGACCCCGGAATCGCTGCCCCAGCTGTGGAGCGACCCGTCGATCCGGATGAACGACGGCGGCTGTGACGCGCTCGGGCGGTTCTACGCGGGCTCCATGGCCTACGACGAGAGCCCGGGCAAGGGCACTCTCTGGCGGCTGGACGGGGCGCTGCGCGCCACGCGGGTCCTCGACGGAGTGACCATCTCCAACGGTCTGGTCTGGACCGAGGACGGCGGCACCGCGTTCTACGTGGACACCCCGACCGGCCGCGTCGACCGGTTCGACGTCGACGAGCACACCGGGGAGCCGCACAACAGGCGCCCCGCCGTGCGCGTGCCGAACGAGCTCGGCAGTCCGGACGGCTTGGCGCTGGACGCCGAGGGCTGCCTGTGGGTCGCGCTGTGGCAGGGCGGGGCCGTGCACCGCTACTCGCCCGACGGGCAGCTGCTCGCGCGGGTGCGCGTGCCGACCCCGCAGGTCACAGCCTGCGCGTTCGGCGGTCCCCGGATGGAGACCCTCTACATCACCACCTCCCGCCAGGGGCGGGACGATCGTGACGACGGCTCGTCCGGGGCCCTCTTCCGAGTGACACCCGGTGTTCGCGGGACGCCCGTGCACCCGTTCCGTCTGGAGGAAAGCGAGTGACCCCGGATCTGATCACCTTCGGCGAGACGATGGGGTTGTTGCTGGCGCAGCCCGGCCTCCCGCTGGAGCACGCGGACAGCTTCCGACGTTCCGTCGCCGGAGCCGAGTCGAACACCGTCGTCGGCCTGGCCCGGCTCGGCCACTCCGTCGGGTGGTTCGGCCGGGTCGGCGACGACCCCTTCGGGCACGCGGCGCTGCGCGCGCTGCGCGGCGAAGGCGTGGACGTGTCCAGGGCCGTGGTCGACGAGACCCTGCCCACCGGCCTGCTGGTCCGGGACGCGCACGCGCAGCGCCCGATCGAGGTCTGCTACTACCGCTCCGGATCCGCGGGCAGCTCACTGCGCCCCGCGGACGTGGACGAGCAGTGGATCGCCTCGGCCCGCTCACTGCACTTCACCGGCATCACGGCCGCGCTCTCCGAGGACGCCCGCGCCGCCGCCGAAAAAGCCGCGCACGTGGCCCGCGAGGCGGGAGTCCGAGTGAGCGTGGACCCGAACATCCGCCGGAAGCTGGCCGACGGGCCGCGGTGGCGGGAACTGCTGCGGCCGCTGACCGGGTACGCCGACCTGGTGCTGACCGGGCTGGACGAGGCCGAGGAGATCAGCGGCCGCTCCGGCGAGCGGGACGCGGCCGCGTGGTTCCTCGAGCGGGGAGCCGAGCTGGTGGTGCTCAAGCTGGGCTCCGAGGGAGCCTGGGCCACCGACGGCACCGAGGAGTGGTTCCAGCGCGCCGCCCGGGTTCCGGTCGTGGACCCTGTCGGGGCGGGGGACGCCTTCAACGCGGGCTTCCTGTCCGCGCGACTGCGGGGTCTGTCCGTTCCGGAGGCACTGGCCGAGGGGGTGGTCGTCGCGGGCAACGTGGTCCAGGTGGCCGGGGACATGGACGGGTTGCCGAACTCCAGGGTGGTGGAGTTGAGCAGTAAGTCCGAACAGATCACCACTCGGTAGGGGAGCAACGAGGTTCCACCTGTCCCCTGTCGTAGGTGGTTGCGTGGCGGAACCTCAGTCGGGGTCTCGCTGCGGGATCCTCGACATCGGGTAGCGACCTACACAACGTCGAGGCTGTCCTCGCGAGACCCGAGACTGAGAACCCGCGGCGGTGCGAGTGGCTCAGGCTCAGAGCACTCGCGTTGGCGCGGAGGCTTCTCGGGGACTCGGGCTGCGCAGGCTCGTAAGCGCTCGCGTTGGGGTGGAAGGTTGTCCGGGGACTGGCTTGGCGCGGGTCGTGCGTGGTGGAACCGCGGCGGTGCCTGCTGCTCGGGCCCGCAAGTGTCCACATCGGAGGGACTCCTCGCTCGGGAGCTCCTGCCGGGGAGCTCGGCGCTGCCCGCGCCGGAGACCGAGGCGGGCGAAGACTCGAGAACAACAGCGCGGAAGCGGAGATTACCGGGAGGTAGGCAAATGTATCGCTGGCAAGCGATGAACGTCATCGCGGAGCACGGCGTGGTGGGCATCATTCGCGCGGAAACGGCGCAGCAGGCCGGCCTGCGGGCCAGAACTTGCCTGGACGCCGGACTGTCCGTGCTGGAGATCTCGCTGACCACCCCGAACGCTCCCGAGCTGATCAAGGAGCTCCGCCGGGAGTACCCCTCGGCGCTGCTCGGAGCGGGCACCGTGCTCGACGCCGCCGCGGCGTGGACGGCCGTGGAAGCAGGCGCCGGGTTCCTCGTCTCGCCGTCGCTGCACGAGGAGGTGGTCAGCACGGGTCACCGGTACGGAGCTGCGGTGATCCCGGGGACCGACACTCCCGGCGAGATCGTGCAAGCGCTGTCGGCGGGAGCGGACGCGATCAAGCTGTTCCCCGCGAGCAGGTGGACTCCCGAGAGCATGCGCGACGTGCTGGCCGCGCTGCCGCAGGCGCCGCTGGTGCCGACCGGGGGCGTGTCGCTGGACAACGCCCCCGACTGGATAGCCGCCGGAGCCGTCGCGGTCGGGATGGGATCCGCCCTGTCCAGGGGAAGCACCGATGAGGCCACCGAGCGGATATCCGACCTGCGCACGCGGATCAGAGCGGCGCGCGGGTGAGCGCACTCGTTCCGCCTCGCCCGCATCGAGGAGTACCGAGAACAGGGAATGAGCAACTGGGACGCGGTCGTGGCACTGTTCGCCCTCGCCACGGCTAAGATCTCGTTCATCAAGCGGTTCGGGATCGGCACGGGGCTGGCCATCGTGATCGACGCGCCCGTCGTGCGGGGGATCATGGTGCCCGCAATCCTGCGGTTGATGGGCGACCGGAGTTGGTGGTCACCTCGTGCGCTGAGAAAACTGTACAACAAATTCGGTCTCTCCGAGGGAGAACCGGGCCAGCCGGGACCACAACAGGAACCGGCGAAGGAGACCACCCCGACAAACTGACGCGCACCCGCGCTTTCCCGTGCCGTTTCACCTCGCCCGGAGTGCCGTGCACTCGCCGGGCGAGGTTTGCATCGAAGGACATCATGAGAATTCCGGAGAATTGGGGCGCCACTTCCCAGGAAATCAGTGGAACCTACCCGTGCGACAAGTTACTGGACCGCCCAGCAGACGTGTGGTTCCGCGCGACCACCGTGCACGCGGCAGCTCCGACCGTATATCGCTGGCTATGCCAGTTGAAAGTGGCACCGTACAGCTACGACATGCTGGACAATTTCGGCCGCCGCAGCCCTCGCCGGCTGACACCCGGCGTCGATTCCCTCGCTACGGGGGACACGGTCATGACTATCTTCCGGCTGGTTGAATTCGCGCGAGACGACCATTTAACGCTCAAACTGCACACGCCGGTCGCCATACGCATCTTCGGAGAACTGGCGATCAGCTATGTGGTCCGCGAGGTCGCCGACCACCAGACCCGCCTGTGCGTCAAAATGCGGGTGACCAATCCGCCTGGGTTGCTGGGAGAACCGCGCCGCAAGGCACTCGCTTGGGGGGACCTGTTGATGATGCGACGTCAGCTGAGGACGTTCAAAGAACTCGCCGAGGCTTCCTGAGCTTGTACATCGATCGGTAGACGATGAGCAGCAGCTCTTGCACAGCTCCAGCGGGTCAGCCCCCCGGGAAGGTGCTGTGAAGCCTCGGGCGCGACCAGGAGCTGCCGACTGGTCGGGGTCACCGATGATCCTCATGTCGTGGGAGAAGAGCTCGCGCAGCGCGGCGTGCTGGACGGGTGTGGTCCTGCATCTCGTCGACCAGCAGTTGCGGATGTGACTGCAGCCCTCCTGCCGGGAAGAGCGACACCTCCGATCCGCCACCAAGAACCTCTGACGAAGGGCTTCGTCCGCCCCGAATGGTCCGCGGCGAGCTCCGCGTTCGCATCGGTGGCGCGCAGGTGCACCGCGCTGCCGCTGCCCGGCAGCCGATCCGCCGCCGGATCGACCTCGACCGGTCGCGGCGACGAGCACAGCGACACCCACTCGTCCAGCGCGTCCACCGCCAGTTCCGGTTCGGGGAGCCACAGCAGACCGGAACCGGCCCCACCGCGCGACTTTTCCGACGCGCCCCGGCCACACGCGATTCCCGGACGAACGGGCGAAGTCGAAAATCCCGAACTCGGTTCCTCCCGATGGGTCCGCCGGAGCAACGCACTGGTTCTTTCGGACGGAACACTTTGTCCTCAACACGACAAAAGTTTGTTCATTCGCGGCACTAGGTATTGCGCACCCCGAAAAACGTGATTAACGTCTCATCCCACTCGATCCGCACGGCGATGGGAGACGGGCAGTGCCGCGAATCGCGTTACGTCCGGAGAACGCGCAGCAGGCTCAGCTGCTGAGGCTGCTGCGCGGGAACGGACCGCACTCACGAGCCGAGCTGGGCGAGGCCGTCCGCCTGTCCCGCTCGAAACTGGCGAACGAGCTGGACCGCCTCATCGAGCAGGGCTTCGTCGAGAGCGGAGGATTCGCGGCCTCCCGCGGTGGCCGTCGTTCCTCGATCGTGCGGCTGTCGGACAGCATTCGCTTCGCGGGAATCGACATCGGGGCCACGTCGGTGGACGTGGCGGTCACGAACGGCGAGCTCGAAGTGGTCGGACACCGCAGCGCCGAGGTCGGCGTGCACCGGGGACCGTCGGCAGTGCTGGACGTGGCGCTGGACCTGCTCGGCAAACTCCGCGCGGAGGGCACGGCCCCGGACGTCCACGGTGCCGGGATCGGCATCCCCGGCCCGGTGAGCTTCCGGGACGGCGTGCCCGTCATGCCGCCCATCATGCCCGGCTGGGACCAGTACCCCGTTCGGGAGGCGATGAGCCACGAGCTCGGGGTGCCCGTCCAGGTGGACAACGACGTGAACCTGATGGCGCTGGGCGAGCACCAGGCGGGGGTCGCCCGCTCCGTCGATGACTTCCTGCTGGTCAAGATAGGCACCGGAATCGGCTGCGGAATCGTCGTCGGCGGCAACGTGCACCGCGGGGTGTCCGGCAGCGCGGGCGACATCGGCCACATCCAGATCGACGAGAACGGCCCGCCGTGCGCGTGCGGCAACAGCGGCTGCCTGGAGGCCTACGCCAGCGGCACCGCCCTCGCCCGCGATGCGATGGCCGCGGCGCGGGCGGGACGGTCCACACATCTCGCCGAGCTGCTCGAGCACGCGGAGGCGCTCACGGCCGCCGACGTCACCGAGGCGGTCGCGGCCGGAGACCCGGTCGCCGTGCAGCTGTTGCGCTCCGGAGGTCACCGCGTCGGCCAGGTGCTGGCCAGCCTGGTCAGCTTCTTCAACCCCGGCCTCGTCGTGGTGGCCGGTGGCGTGGCCGGCGCGGGGCACTCGCTGCTGGCCGAGATCCGCAGTGTCGTGTACCGCCGCTCGCTGCCGCTGGCCACGGGCAACCTGCCGATCGTGCTCTCCGAACTCGCCACCGCAGCGGGTGCCGTCGGCGGAGCCCGGCTGATCAGCGACCAGGTCTTCTCCGTCCCGCGCGGCGCGGAAGAACGCTAGGAGGGTCGGAGGATGAGTGACGCGCTGCTGCGCATGAGCGACATCGTCAAAACGTTCCCGGGCGTTCGCGCACTGGACGGCGTCGACCTGGAGGTCCGCCCCGGTGAGGTGCACTGCCTGCTCGGGCAGAACGGAGCGGGCAAGTCGACGCTGATCAAGGTGCTCTCCGGTGCTCAGCAGCCGGACGGGGGGACCATCGAGTGGAACGACTCCGAAGTGGCGCTGCGCACCCCCGCCACCGCCATGAAGCTGGGAATCGCGACGATCTACCAGGAGCTCGACCTCGTGGACGGGCTGTCCGTGGCGGAGAACGTGTTCCTCGGGCACGAGCGCTCCACAGCGGGCTTCTCCCGCCGCGCCGAGATGATCCGGGCCACCCGCGAGCTGCTCGAACGGCTCGGGCACGGCGACATCGACCCGGCGCGGACCGTGGGCGAGCTCCCGGTCGCGAGCAAGCAGCTGGTCAGCATGGCACGGGCCCTTTCCCACGACGCGCGGCTGATCGTCATGGACGAACCGTCCGCCGTCCTGGCGCACGACGAGATCTCCGGCCTCTTCCGGGTGATCGAGGGACTCACCGCAGCGGGAATAGCGGTGATCTACATATCCCACAGGTTGGAGGAGATCCGCGAGGTCGGCGACCGGATAACCGTCCTCAAGGACGGCCGCACCGTGGACCGGGGGCTGCCCGCCGCGCGGACGTCGACGGAGCGGGTCGTGTCGCTGATGACCGGCCGCGATGTTCAGTCGGCGTTTCCGGAGCGCCGCGGCGCGGAGGCCCGCTCCGGGAGCCGGGAGCTGCTGCGCGTGGAGCGGCTGAGCCGGCGCGGGGAGTTCGCCGACGTGTCGTTCACCGTCCACGCGGGCGAGATCCTCGGAATGGCCGGGCTCGTGGGCGCGGGAAGGTCCGAGATACTGCAGACCGTCTACGGCGCGCGCAAGCCCGACTCCGGCCGCGTGCTGCTCGACGGTCGGCGACTGCGCCCCGGAAGCGTGCGCTCGGCCGTCCGCGCGGGGATGGGCTTCGCCCCGGAGGAGCGCAAGAGCCAGGCGCTGGTTCCCCACGAGTCGATCGCGCGCAACGTCTCGCTGGCGGCGTTGGGCCGGTACGCCCGGCTGGGCTGGGTCGACCGCGGATCCGAACGAGCCGCGGCGGAGGAGGTCACCCGCTCCCTGCGGTTGCGACCGTCCGACACGGAGCAGCCGATACGAGTGCTGTCCGGGGGAAACCAGCAGAAGGCCATCGTGGCCCGGTGGCTGCTCGCCGACTGCGGGGTGCTGCTGCTGGACGAACCGACCAGGGGCGTCGACGTGGGGGCCAAGTCCGAGATCCACGCGCTGGTGCGGGAGCTCGCCGATTCCGGTGTGGGCGTGGTTCTGGTTTCCAGCGAGCTCCCCGAGGTCCTCGGGCTCTCCGATCGCGTGCTCGTGCTGCGCGAGGGCCGGGTGGTCCGCGAGGCCGCGAGCGAAGCCATCGACGAGCACGAAGTGCTCGACCTGTTCATCGAAGGGAGCGCCGCGTGACCGAACGGACGAGCCTCGAAACCGTCGACCCCGCGGAGTCCGGTCCTGCCACCGAAGCGGGTCCCACGAGCGTCTCCTCCCGGCTCGCCCGCCTCGGGGGCGCCAACCGGCGTCAGATTCTCGGGCTGGTCGGCGTGCTCGCGATCCTGGTGGTGGTCGGCAGTCTGACCACCGAGAACTTCTTGGAACCCTCCAACCTCGTGCTGCTGCTCAGCCAGGCCTCGATCATCGGCGTGCTGTCAGTGGGGATGACCTTCGTGATCATCAGCGGGGGCATCGACCTGTCCGTCGGAGCGATCATCGCTCTCGCCTCGGTCTGGGCGACGACCGGAGCCACCCAGCAGTTCGGCTTGTTGGGGATGCTGTTCACCGCCGTCACCGTCGCCTGCGTCTGCGGCCTGATCAACGGTGTGCTGATCGCCTACGGCGGCCTAGTTTCCCTGATCGTGACGATCGCGGGCCTGGCCACCTACCGGGGCATGGCGACGCTGATCTCCGGAGGCAGCCCGCAGATCGTCGAGGTCGACGGGTTCGGCGCCATCGCCACGACCGACGTGCTCGGCGTCCCCCTGCTCGTGGTCATCTTCGCCGCCACCGTGGTCCTCGGCTGGCTGCTGCTGAACCGGACGACCTTCGGCAGGCACGTGTTCGCCGTCGGCGGCAACGCGGAGGCCGCGCGGCTGGCCGGGATCGACGTGCGCAGAGTTCGCGCCACCGTGTTCGTGCTGTCCGGGTTGTGCTGCGCGATCGCCGCGATCATGCTGACCGCGCGGACCGCCACCGGCGCCAGCACGCACGGCGACCTCTACGAGCTCGACGCCATAGCCGCGGTCATCCTCGGCGGCACTCTCCTGTCCGGTGGGCGCGGGACGCTGATCGGCTCGATTCTGGGAGTCGTCGTGTTCACCACCGTGAACAACATATTCGTCCTGAACAATCTCTCCACGCCGATCCAGCAGATCGCCAAGGGAGTGATCATCGTCATCGCCGTGCTGCTGCAACGGCGCGCGAACAAGGAAGCAGCCGGATGAGCACGAACCCCGTACTCGCGAAGGAGCATCCGTCATGGCGCAGTCCGACATCGTGGGAACCCAGCGCAGACGTTTCCTGCTCGGCGGCGCGGTCGCCGGGGCGGGCGCGCTGCTGACCGCCTGCACCGGCAGCGGCAACGACTCGGGGGGCGGTTCCAGTCAACTCGTCGGCCGGCAGGAGGGGGACAACTCCCAACCCGGCAAGAACGTGACGATAGGGCTGTCCATCCCCTCCGACGACCACGGCTGGATGGGCGCCATCGGGGAGAACGCCGTGGCCCAGGCCGACAGCTTCGACGACGTCACCCTGGAGGCCACCGAGGGCACCAACGACGTGAACAGGCAGATATCGCAGGTCAAAACACTGATCAACAAGAAGGTCGACGTGCTGGCGATCCTGCCGTTCAACGGCGAGTCCCTGACCTCGGTGGCCACCCAGGCCATGCGGGCCGGAATCCCCGTGGTCAACATCGACCGCGTCTTCGCCTCCAAACTGGCCTACCGCACCTGGGTCGGCGGGGACAACTACGGAATGGGGGCAGGCGCCGCGAACTTCATCGCGGACCGGCTCGACGAGCAGGGCAAGCAGGACCCGACGATCGTCGAGGTGACCGGAATCGACAACTTGCAGCTCACGCGCGACCGGAGCAGCGGTTTCTCCGAGGCGCTCGAAGCGCGGGGATACGCGGTGTCCATGAGCCAGAGCGCGGAGTTCACACCGCAGTCCGGACGCAGTGTCATGGGCAACGTGCTGCAGGCGCGCGACCACATCGACGCCGTTTGGAACCACGACGACAACCAGGGCGTGGGCGTGCTGGCCGCCATCGAGCAGGCGGGCAGGTCCGACGAGCTGTTCATGGTCGGCGGAGCGGGCTCGAAGGAGATGATGCAGCACATCAAGGCAGGTGACGGCCCCGTGGCCGCGACGGTGCTCTACCCGCCGACCATGTCCGCCACCGCGATCAACATGGCCAGGTTGCTCGCCCAGGGACGCGATCTCGCCGATCTCGTCGAACGCGCGGTGCCGAGCAACGTGACGCTGCACTCGGAAACCGTGACCAAGGACAACGTAGACCAGCACCTGCCGACCTCCTTCTGAAGGAATCGACCGAATTCCTGCCCCGACAGTTCGGAAGAATTTCCCGCAACAGCTTCCCGCGGTCGCTTCCCGCAGAACATTCCCGTAATCCCTCCCCGCAATCGATTCTCGTGACAGCGACCGGCAAGTCCTTTCCGGAAGCAGGGCACGGCGCGTTCCGGAAAAGCTGACCAGCGAACACGAATCATCCGTTCCGGAGAAGAATCCAGCAACGGTGGAACGCACCGCCAGAAAGGTATCCAGAACACATGAGCGACACTGAGCCGTTGGGCATCGGGCTGGTGGGGCACGCTTTCATGGGCGCCGCCCACTCCCAGGCCTGGCGCACGGTCGGGCGGGTCTTCGCCCCGCCGCTGTCCCCCAGGATGTCCGTGCTCTGCGGACGCGACGCCGACGGCACCGCGGCGGCCGCCCGGAGACTCGGTTGGGCGAGAGCGGAGACGGACTGGCGGAAACTGATCGCCAGCGAGGACGTCGATCTCGTCGACATCTGCACTCCCGGGGACACCCACCCCGAGATCGCCATCGCCGCCCTCGAGGCAGGCAAGCACGTGCTCTGCGAGAAGCCCCTGGCCAACTCGGTGAGCTCTGCCGAGGCGATGGCCGAGGTGGCGCTGCGCGCGAACGAACGCGGAGTCCGCAGCATGGTCGGCTTCAACTACCGCCGTGTCCCCGCGCTCGCCTTGGCGAGGCGGCTGGTGCTGGCGGGGCGCATCGGAAAGATCCGGCACGTGCGCGCCCAGTACCTGCAGGACTTCATCGTCGACCCCGAGTCACCGATGATGTGGCGCTTGGACCGCGAACGCGCCGGATCCGGGGCGCTCGGCGACATCGGCACGCACATCGTGGACCTCGCCCAGTTCGTCACGGCCGAGCACATCACGGGCGTGTCCGGTTTGACCAGCACTTTCGTCCCCGAACGCCCCCTGGGGGACGGCAGCGGGCGCTACGGCACGGTGACCGTGGACGACGCGGCGGCGTTCCTCGCCCGGTTCAGCGGTGGCGCGCTGGCCACCTTCGAGGCGAGCAGGTTCGCCACCGGCCGCAAGAACGCGATGCGCCTGGAGATCAACGGTTCGGCGGGCAGCCTGGCGTTCGACTTCGAGTCCATGAACGAGCTCTCGTTCCACGATCACGGCGAGGACGCGAGCACCGCGGGATTCCGCCGGATCCTGGTGACCGAACCCGAGCACCCCTATCTGCACGCCTGGTGGCCTCCGGGGCACGGCCTGGGGTACGAGCACACCTTCACGCACCAGGCGCGGGACGTGCTCGAGGCCATCGGCAACGACCAGCCCCCGGCTCCCTCGTTCGCGGACGGGCTCGCGGTGCAGCGCGTGCTGGACGCGGTCGAGCACAGCGCCGCGAACAGCAGCACCTGGACGGAGGTACCCGCTCACCCGGCCATCCCGTGAACCGGCCCGCCACTCCGCCAGTCCACCACTCCCGAGGAGTTGATCATGAACGAAGCCGTGACCGGCAGCAGACGCACCTTCCTCCGCCGCGCGGGAACCGCGGCCCTGGCCGTGGGAGCCACCGCACTCGGCGCGGGAACGGCCGCGGCGAACGCAGCAGGGGGCCACGGCGGGCGCCACCTGCCACCCAGCAAGATCGGAATGCAGCTCTACTCGCTGCGCGAAGCCATGAGCGAGTCGGTGGAGCGCACCCTCGCGTTCCTGGCGCGGACCGGTTACTCCGAGGTCGAGTTCGCCGGACTCCACGGCTGCTCTCCGGAGCGGGCGAGCGACCTGCTGCGCGAGCTCGGCCTCAGAGCACCGTCGAGCCACGACGACCTCCCCGCGGAGAAGGACCGGCTGGAGCAGCTCTTCGGACGCGCACGGACCCTCGGGCAGCGCTGGGTCGTGCTGCCCTACTTCGCGGCCTCCGACCTGCCCGCGTACCACCGGTTGGCCGAGCGGTTGAACCGGGCGGGCGAAATCGCACGTGAGCACGGAATCCGGGTCGGTTACCACAACCACGCGCACGAATTCGACACCATCGACGGAAGACGTCCCTACGACGTCCTGCTCGACGAGACGGATCGCCGGCTTGTCGACTTCGAACTCGACCTGTACTGGGTCGTCAAGGCCGGAGTCGATCCGCTCGACCTGTTCGAGCGCGCCCCGCGCCGATTTCCGCTCGGCCACGTCAAGGACATGAGCGCGGACGGTTCGTTCGCCGACCCGGGCGAGGGCGTCATCGACTTCGGACGCGTCTTCGACGCGAACGGCCGCTCGGGGCTGCGCCACTTCGTCGTGGAGCGGGACGACCAGCCCCACCCGAGGGAAACCGCTGAGCGGGGATACCACTACCTGCGCCGGCTCAGATTCTGACCACCCGGCCGGAGCACCGCCGCTCCGGCCGCTCCGAAAAACGGAGAGGACAGCTCCGAGAGGAGGGGTTCGCACCGCGGCCGCCCCGGCGCCGGGCACCACGTTCTTCCAGCGGCGAAATCACATGCCGTCCACAAAGGAGTTACCGTGCCACCGTTTTTACGCAGAACTCTCGCGGCAATTCTCAGCTTCGTACTGCTCACCGGAACCATGATCGCTCTCGGCGCCTCCGCCGGAGCGCAGTCGAGCGACTCCACCGACGAACAACGCTCCGCCCCGGACGGCGGGGCCGAGACCGAGCACCAGGAATTCAGCGTTCTGGTCTTCTCGAAGACGGCGGGATACCGGCACGGCTCGATCCCCGACGGAAAGGCGGCGATCGAGCAGCTGGGCAGCGAGAACCACTTCGGCGTCACCACCACCGAGGACGCGAGCGCCTTCACCTACGAGAACCTGAAGCAGTACGACGCGGTCGTGTGGCTCTCCACCACCGGCGACGTGCTCAACTCCGAGCAGCAGGCCGCGTTCGAGAAGTACATCAACGACGGCGGCGGTTACGCGGGCATCCACGCCGCTGCCGACACCGAGTACGACTGGTCGTTCTACGGTGACCTCGTCGGGGCCTACTTCGACTCCCACCCGACCGTGCAAGAAGCCACCGTCAACGTCACCGACCTGCAGCACCCCTCCACCTCCCATCTACCGGCGGAGTGGAATCGCACCGACGAGTGGTACAACTACTCACCCAATCCGCGCGAAGACGTGCACGTGCTCAGCACGCTGGACGAATCCAGCTACGGCGGCGGGAACATGGGCGAGGACCACCCGATCAGCTGGTGCCAGCCCCACGCGGGCGGCCGGTCCTGGTACACGGGCATGGGCCACACCGCGGCCTCGTACGCGGACCCCGCGTTCCTGGATCACCTCCTCGGCGGCATCCGCACCGCGGCGGGCGCCGTCTCGGCTGACTGCGGCGAGGCCGCAGCGGAGGGGGCTCTCAACCAGGTGACACTGGCGAAAACGGCCGACGAGGTCGGCGAGCCCATGGGCATGGCGGTACTGCCCAACGGCGACGTGCTGCACAGCGAACGCCACGGCACGCTCTACCGCACCACCGCGGACGGAACCACCAGCGTCGCCGCCGAGATCCCGGTCTACACCCACGACGAGGAGGGGCTGCAGTCCCTGGCGATCGACCCGAACTTCGAGCGGAACCGGTGGGTGTACCTCTACTACGCACCCCCGTTGAACACCCCGTCCGGTGACGCGCCCGCCTCGGCGGAGGACCCGTCCGAGTTCGAGAAGTGGCAGGGCCACAACCAGCTCTCCCGGTTCAAGCTCGCACAGGACGGCACGCTGGACACCTCCAGCGAGCAGCAGATCCTGCGAGTCGACGCCACCAGGGGCATGTGCTGCCACGTCGGTGGGGACATCGCCTTCGGCCCGGACGGCCTGCTGCACCTGTCCACAGGCGACGACACGAACCCGTTCCAGTCGAGCGGCTACACCCCGATCGACGAGCGGGCCAATCGCAACCCCGTCTTCGACGCGCAGCGCACCTCGGGCAACACCAATGACCTGCGCGGCAAGGTGCTGCGGATCGACGTCGCCGCGGACGGCTCCTACACCGTTCCGGAGGACAACCTCTTCGCCGGGGACGGCGACGACCGCACGCGCGGCGAGATCTACGCGATGGGCTTCCGCAATCCGTACCGGATCTCGGTGGACCAGCGCAGCGGTGACGTCTACGTCGGGAACTACGGCCCGGACGCGGGAACGGCGGATCCGCAGCGCGGCCCGGCGGGAATCGTGGAGTACGAGCGGATCACCGAACCGGGCTTCCACGGGTGGCCGTACTGCGTCGGCGACAACAAGGCCTATCACGACTACGACTTCGCCAGCGGCGAGTCCAGTGGTGAGTACGACTGCTCCAACCCCGTCAACGACTCGCCCAACAACGACGGTCTGACACAGCTCCCGGCGGCCGAGCCCGCCTGGCTGCCCTACAACGACGGCTCCGTCCCCGAACTCGGTTCGGGCAGCGAATCGCCCATGGGCGGTCCGGTCTACCACCACGACCCGAACAACCCCTCGGAGACGAAGCTGCCCGCCTCCTACGACGGCAAGTTCTTCGCCTACGAGTGGGGCCGCGGCTGGATCAAGACGATCACACCCGGGGAGAACGGCCAGCCCGGGCAGATCGAGGACTTCTTCCCCTCGATGACCCTCACCCGACCGATGGACGTCGAGTTCGGTGACGACGGTTCGCTCTACGTCCTCGACTACGGAAGCGGCTACTTCGGCGGGGCGGAGGACTCGGCGCTCTACCGGATCGACTACGTGGAGGGCGGACGAGCCCCGACCGCGCAGGTGTCCGCGGAGCCCACCGACGGCCGGGCGCCGCTCGAGGTGAACTTCTCCGCGGAGGGCTCCTCGGACCCGGACCAGGGCGACTCGCTCACCTACGCGTGGGACTTCGACGGCGACGGGCGGACCGACAGCACCGCTGCCGACCCCACGCACACCTACACCAGCACCGGCGAGCACACCGCCACGCTGACGGTCACCGACGAGGCCGGAAAGACCGGAACCGCGAGCGAGCAGGTGGTGGTCGGCAACACCGCACCCGAAGTCTCGTTCACCGAACCCGCGGCGGGCCGGGTGTTCGAGTTCGGCGACACCATCGACTACGAGGTCTCGGTCACCGATCCGGACGGCACTCCGGTGGACTGCTCGAAGGTGCACGTGGAGTACATACTCGGGCACTCCACGGGCAACGACTCGCACGGTCATCCGCTCAGCGAGGCCACGGGGTGCTCGGGAAGCATCGAGACGTCCAACACCGACGGGCACCAGGGTGCCGACATCTACGGGGTGCTGAACGCCAGCTACACCGACACCTCCCCCACCGAACGAGCTCCCTCGCTCACCGGCGAAGCGGAGATCGTCATGCAACCCGCGGGCAAGCAGGCCGAGTTCTTCGACGACAGCAGCGGTGTGCGGGTCGTGGAGGACAGCGCGGGCGCCGAGGCGGGGGCCCGGGTCGGTGACATCCACTCCGGGGACTGGCTCTCCTTCGACCCGTACGAGCTCTCCGGGGTGGGTGCGGCCACGTTCCGCGTCTCCTCCGGCGGTCCCGGCGGCACGATCGAGATGCGTTCCGGCGCACCGGACGGGCCGCTCGTGGGTGAGGTCGAGGTCGGCAACACCGGCGGTTGGGGCAACTACACCCGAACCGAGCCGGTCCGGCTGACCGACCCCGGCGGAAGCGGGAAGCTGTTCCTGGTGTTCACCGGCAACGGGACGGGTGGTCTGTTCGACGTGGACTCGATGCACCTGCAGCGCGGACCGTCGCGAACCTGCGAGCCCACCGAGCCCGAGCAGGGCTACACCTCCCTGTTCGACGGCACGGCGAGCAGCCTCGACGGCTGGGAGCAGGCAGGCCCGGGACGGTTCGAGCACACCGCCGAGTGCACCCTGCGCTCCGCGGGCGGCATGGGGCTGTACTGGCTGAGCAGCGGGGAGCTCACCGCCCCCTACTCGCTGAAGCTGGACTGGAAGCTCACCGACCAGGACAACTCCGGGGTGTTCGTCGGCTTCCCCGATCCGGGCGACGACCCCTGGTCCGCGGTGGAGAAGGGCGAGGAGATCCAGATCGATCCCACCGACGCCCCCGCGAACCAGACCGGGGCGATCTACGACGAGCAAGCACCCGACCAGCAGAAGCGGGACGCCGCGCTGAATCCCGCCGGCGAGTGGAACACCTACGAGATCGTGGTCACCGGGAACTCCTTGACCGTCCACCTCAACGGCACGGAGATCACCCACTGGGTCGACGACGACCCCGAGGTGGACCTGACCAGCGGACACATCGGGCTGCAGAACCACGGGGACGGTGACACGGTGTCCTTCCGCGACATCCGCGTCGCCGAGAACATCGACGTGACCGCCCCGCGGGTCTCCGCCGCGCCGGACCCGGCCGAGCCCAACGGAGACCCGCGCGGCGAGTACGCGGGCACCTACAACACACCGGTGCGGCTCGCCCTCGAGGCCACCGATTCGGGGTCCGGGGTGGACACCGTGGAGTACCGCCTCGACGGCGGTGCCTGGAAGGCCTACTCCGAACCGGTGACCGTGGAAGCCCCGGGCACGCACGCGGTGCGCTTCCGGGCCACCGACGCCGCGGGCAACGTCTCGGAGACCGGCGAGTTCGCCTTCGAGATCAAGCCCGATGCCTGCCCGGGGTCGGACCTGCGCGAGACGGTGGTCGTCGGCTCCGAGGAGACCGGCGTGACCAACGGTGACTCGGGCAACGGCTGCACGATCAACGACCTGATCGAGGAGGAAGCCGGTCATCCCGACCACGGAGCCTTCGTCCGGCACGTGGACCGGGTGACGAACGAGCTGCTGTCCGCCGGTGTCATCTCCGGCCGTGAGAAGGGTCGGATCATGAGCGCCGCCGGGCGCTCGGACGTCGGCAGGTAACGAGATCCGTCCCGGGCTCGGCCGCGCGCCGAGCCCGGGACGGCCGACCCGCCACCGCCGGTACCGCGGTGGCCGTTCCACATCCCCGCCGGAGCACCTCCGACTGCCAGAGACGTGAAGGAGGTTCGTCCATGACCGATCCCGACAACGGCGGACTCGTCGGCGTCTGGCTCATCGGCGCACGAGGCTCGGTGGCCACCACGGCGATCACCGGTGCCGCGGCCCTGCGCGACAGGATCGTGGCCCCCGCGGGATGCGTCACCGAATCCCCGGAGTTCCCCGACAGCGGCCTACCGGAGTTCGCACAGCTCGTGTTCGGCGGCCACGACGTCGCCGAGACGCCCCTGCGGAAGCGCGCCGAGCAGCTCGAGCACGCGGGACTGCTGCCACGCGGGCTGCCCGAACTGGTCAGCGCCGACCTGTCGGCGGCGGACAGCCGGATACTGCCCGGAATCGCCGACTCCGAACAGCACCACGACCGGCAGGAGCTCGTCGCGGAGCTGGTGCGGGACCTGCGCTCGTTCCGGCGGACGCACGGCCTGGACCGGGTGGTCGTGGTCAACCTCTCCGACACCGAAGCACCGCACCCCGAGCGCGCCGAGCACTCCGACCTGCGTTCCCTGCGGCGTGCGCTGCGCGAGCAGCGGCAGGAGGAGGTGCTCGCGCCCAGCTCGCTGTACGCCTGCGCCGCGCTGCTAGCCAACTGCTCCTATGCGGACTTCACTCCGTCGACGGGGGCACGCCTGCCCGCGCTGGACGAGCTGGCCCGACGCAACGGGGTCCCGTACGCGGGAAGCGACGGGAAAACCGGGGAGACGCTGGTGAAGTCCGCGCTGCTTCCGATGTTCTCCAGCCGCGCGCTGCACATCAGGTCCTGGTCGGGAACCAACCTGCTCGGCGGCGGGGACGGCCGCAACCTCTCCGATCCGACCAACGTGACCAGCAAGACGAGCTCGAAGCACCGCGTCGTGGACGAGTCCCTCGGCTACCCCGTCGACGGGCGGGTGCACATCGACTACGTCCCCGACCTGGGCGAGAGCAAAACCGCGTGGGACCACATCTCCTTCGCCGGGTTCCTCGGCAACGGGATGACCATGCAGTTCACCTGGCAGGGACGTGACTCGGCACTGGCGGCCCCGCTCGTCCTGGACCTGGCGCGGCTGCTGTCCCGCGCCCACGAACGCGGCCACAGGGGCGCGCTGCGCGAACTCGGCTTCTTCTTCAAGGACCCCGTCGGGCTGGACGAGCACCGCCTGCCGGCCCAGTTCGAGATGCTGCGCTCCTTCGCGCGGGAACTCGGAAAGGACGAATGATGCGTGTCCGAGCACTGGTGGAACTGTTGCGCGCTCCCGCCGCGCTCTCCGTACCGGGGGACGTGCTCGCGGGTGCGGGCACCGACCGCTCCCCCGCGAGAGATCGCGCGCTGCGGACGTTCGGGTCCTGCTGCCTGTACTGGGCCGGGATGGCGCTCAACGACTACGTCGACCGCGATGTCGACGCGGCCGAGAGGCCGCGGCGGCCCGTCCCCTCGGGCAGGGTTCCCGCACCGCTCGCGCTCGGACTGTCCGTGGTGTTGACCGCAGCGGGCCTCGCCGGTTCCGCGGGTTCCGGTGGTAGACGCTCCCTGGCTGTGGCGCTCCCGCTCGCCACGACGGTGTGGTCGTACAACCTGGGACTGAAGGGCACGGCCGCGGGCCCGGCAGCGATGGCCACCGCACGAGCGCTCGACGTGCTGCACGGGGCTGAGCCGGGGCGGCTGCACCGGGCCGTCCCCGCCGCCACGGCCGTAGGAGCGCACACCCTCGCCCTCAGCACCGTGGCCGCGGCGGAGGTGACCGGTTCCGCGAAGCGCCTCCCCGCAGGCGCCCTCGCCACCACGCTCGGCCTCGGCACGGCGGTGGCGGCGTGGCTCGTCACAAGCGCCGCGAGCCGGGGGCGAGGCGGTCCCGACGAGGTGCTGGGAGCCTGCGCGCTGGCCGTCTACACCACCACGGTCGGCCGCGGCCAGCTCGCGGCGGTCCGCACCCCCGGTCCGGCGGAGCTGCAACGGGCCACCAGCGGGGGGATCCTCGGGATGATCCCGCTGCAGTCGGCGTTGACCGCGGCCCGCGGCAGCGGCGGACGCGCGGCCGTGCTGCTCGGACTCCTCCCGGTGGCGCGGGCGCTCTCCGGGCGGGTGTCGCCGACATGACCGGGGCGACGCCCGCGAACGGTGTCCCCTCACCGGGTGAGTGCCCCGGTGGGATCCGGTCACCGCGCTTCGGGTACGGGACGAACGGATTCACCAACCACCGCCTGGCCGACGCGCTGGAGGTCCTGGCCGAGCAGGGCTACGCGGGGGTGGCCCTGACGCTCGACCATGATCACCTGGACCCGTTCGCCCCGGAGCTCTCCGAGCGGGTCGAGCAGGTGCGCGCGCAGCTGCGCCGGCTGGGCCTGGCGGTCGTGGTGGAGACCGGTGCGCGCTACCTGCTCGACCCCCGGCACAAGCACCACCCGACGCTGCTGTCCGAACCGGGGCGGTCCGCACGCGTGGACCTGCTGCGACGCGCGGTGCGCATCGCCGCGCAGCTGTCCGCCGAGGCGGTCTCGTTCTGGAGCGGCACCAAACCGGCCGAGCTGGACGACGAGACCGCGGGGCTGCGGCTGCTGGAAGGCTGCTCGGCGGTGCTGGACACCGCCGAGCAGCACGGCGTCCCGCTCGGGTTCGAGCCGGAACCCGGGATGTTCATCTCCGATCTGGACGGTTTCGAGTGGTTGCGGGCCGAACTCGGACGTCCGGAGCTGTTCGGGCTCACTCTCGACATCGGGCACTGCCGCTGCCTGGAACCGGACCCGGTGCCGCAGTGCGTGCGCCGCGCGGGCGACCGGCTGGTCCACGTCCAGATCGACGACATGTGCCGGGGAACCCACGAGCACCTCGAGTTCGGGGACGGCGAGATCGACTTCCCCCCGGTGCTGGCCGCGCTGGACGAGGTCGACTACCGGGGGCTCGTCTCGGTGGAACTCCCGCGACACGGCCACGCCGCTCCCCGGGTCTCCCTGCGTTCGATCGACTTCCTGCGCGCAGCTGCTCTGCGCGCGGCGGCGGAGGTGAACACATGACCGAGCTGTCCGGCACCGACGAGATACGCGGGGCTCTCCGAAGCAGGCTCTCCGTGAACGGAGCGGCCTGGCTGGAGGAGGCCCTCCAGCGCACAGCTGTTCGGCAGGACGCCATCAGGGCCCTGTTCCCCGCCGCGGGGCGCAACTGCGGCCGCGGGGCGCTGGTCCACGGGACCGCGGCCGCACCGGAGGGCGGTCTGGACGACTGGACGGTCGACGACGGTGCTCGAGCGCTGCTGCTGGCGCGACTGCCGTTGCGCGGCCGTGAGCTGGGCGACGAGGTCGCGGGGCTATACCGGCACGGCGACGCGGCGGAGAAGCGCGGCGTGCTGCGCGGGCTGAGCGCGCTGCCCGAGGAGCCGGAGCTGGTCCGCGCGGCGCTTCCGCTGGTTCGGGATGCGCTGCGCAGCAACGACACCCGGCTCATCGCCGCCGCGATGGGGCGGTTCGGAGCGCGCAACCTCGATGCGCACACCTACCGGCACGGCGTGCTCAAGTGCGTCTTCCTCGGGATCCCCCTGGGGTCCGTGCACGGGCTGGAGGAACGCGCCGACGCCGAGCTCGCCCGCATGCTGACCGACCACGCCCGGGAACGCGCGGCCGCGGGCCGCGAGGTCCCTCCCGACGTGTGGCGGGTCGTGAACCCGAACGAGTCGAATCCCCTCAGGGAGGCATGATGCGCGTCTTCGATCCGCACATCCACATGACGTCCCGCACCACCGACGACTACGACGCGATGCACCGGGCCGGGGTCCGCGCCCTGGTGGAACCCGCTTTCTGGGTCGGCCAGCCCCGCACCTCGGCGGCGACGTTCGTGGACTACTTCGACGGGCTCGTGGGCTGGGAGCCGTTCCGCGCCGCGCAGTACGGGATCGCACATCACTGCGCCATCGGCCTCAACCCGAAGGAGGCCAACGATCCGCGCTGCCGGGAGGTGCTGGAGGTCCTGCCGCGGTACCTCGCCAAGGACGGGGTCGTGGCCGTCGGCGAACTCGGCTACGACTCCATGACCGAGGCGGAGGACGAGGTCTTCGCCGCCCAGCTCGCGCTGGCCCGGCAGGAGGAGCTGCCGGTGCTGGTGCACACGCCGCACCGCGACAAGGTGGCGGGCACGCGCCGCAGCCTCGACGTGGTCCGCGAGTCCGGCATCCCGCCCGAGCGCGTCGTCGTCGACCACCTCAACGAGGTGACGGTGTCCCTGGTCGCCGACTCCGGGTGCTGGATGGGGTTCTCGATCTACCCGGACACCAAGATGGACGAGGACCGGATGGTCCGGCTGCTCCGGGAATACGGCACCGAAGGGATGCTGATCAACTCCGCCGCGGACTGGGGCAGGAGCGACCCGCTGAAGACGATCAAGACGGCCAGCGCGATGCTGGCGGCGGGGTTCGACCAGTCCGCTGTGGACTCGGTCTTCTGGGACAACCCGGTGCGCTTCTACGGGCGGAGCGGGCGGCTGGAGCTCGACGTCGAGGCCCCCTCCCGGCAGGGGGCGACTTTCGCGGGAAACACCATCGAGCGCGGAAGCCGGTGACGCCATGCGATTCCTGCACCGTGACGGCTCGGTCGTGCACCTGGCCTACTGCACCAACGTCCACCCCGCCGAGGACCTCGGCGGAATCATCGCGCAGCTCGACCGGTACGCCGTTCCGATCCGGGACCGGCTCGGCGCGGACCGGCTCGGGCTCGGTCTGTGGCTGCCCCGCGAGGTGGCGCGGCTGCTCACCGAGAGCACCGCTGCGCTGGAAGAGCTGCGCCGCGCGCTGACGCGGCGGCACCTGGAGGTGGTCACGCTCAACGGATTCCCGTACGGCGGGTTCCACGACCCGGTGGTCAAGCACGCGGTGTACCGGCCGGACTGGTCCGAGCGCTCCAGGCTGGAATACACCCTCGAGCTCGCCCGCGTCCTCGTCGAGCTGCTGCCCGCGGACGTGACCGAGGGCAGCGTCTCCACGCTGCCGCTGGGGCTGCGGGAGACGTGGTCCGAGCACGCGCGCTCGGCCGCTTCCGGGCACCTGGCGGAGCTGTCGGCGGGGCTGGCGGAGCTCGCGCGGCGAACGGGGCGGTCGGTCCGGGTCGGGTTCGAACCGGAACCCGGCTGCGTGCTGGAAACGACCGACGACGCGGTGAGCCTCCTGCGCGGCATCGACCCGGCCCGCATCGGGGTGTGCCTGGACACCTGCCACCTGGCCGTGGCGTTCGAGCGGCCGAGCCGGGCGCTGGCCGAGCTGAGCGCGGCCGGGATTCCCGTGGTCAAGACGCAGGCCTCCTGCGCCCTGCACGCCCAGGAGCCGTGCTCGCCCGCGACGCGGAGGGCGCTGGAGGGCTTCACCGAACCGCGGTTCCTGCACCAGACCCGCGCGGCAGCGGGCGGCGCCCTCCGCGGTGTGGACGACCTGGACCGCGCGCTCGCCGGAGAGCTCGCGGACGGAGGGCCGTGGCGCGTGCACTTCCACACCCCGCTGCACACCGCTCCCCGGCACCCGCTGACGAGCACCCGCGAGGTGCTCACCGACGCCCTGGCCGAACTGCTGGCGGGCGGGCACGCCCGCACCAACCACGTCGAGGTGGAGACCTACACCTGGGACGTGCTGCCGGAGCGGGACCGCCAGGCCGGAGGGGTGGTGCCGGGAACGGCCGCTGAGCTCGCCTGGACCCGCGCACGACTGCTCGAACTCGGACTCACGGAGATCGAACGATGAAGGATTCCGCACGACCGCGCAAACCGGTCCTGCTGCTCGACGTGGTGGGCATGACCCCGGCGCTGCTGGAGCACATGCCCAACCTGCGCGCGATCGCGACCGAGGGGTTCCGAGCCGAGCTGGGAACCGTGTTCCCCGCCGTCACCTGCCCCGTCCAGTCCAGCCTGCTCACCGGGCGCCACCCCGGTGAGCACGGCATCGTGGGAAACGGGTGGTACTTCCGGGACATCGGCGAGGTGTTCTTCTGGCGCCAGCACAACGGGCTGGTCCAGGGGGAGAAGGTCTGGCAGGCGGCGCGGGAGCTGGCTCCGGACCACCGCACCAGCAACATCTGCTGGTGGTACGCGATGGGCATGGACACCGACGAGACGGTCACTCCCCGCCCGATCTACCACGCGGACGGGCGCAAGTCCCCCGACTGCTACACCCGACCCGCCGAACTGCGCGACGAGCTCACCGCCGAGTTCGGGACGTTCCCGCTGTTCAACTACTGGGGTCCGACCGCGTCGCTGGCCTCGTCCCGCTGGATCGCGGACGCCACCCGGCACGTGATGAGCACCCGGAACTCCGATCTGACCATGGCCTACGTCCCGCACCTGGACTACGACCTGCAGCGCCACGGCCCGGACAGTCCGCAGGCGGCGCGCGCCGCGCGGGAAGTGGACGGTGTCCTGGAGCCGCTGCTGCGACACGCCCGCGAGCAGGGGGTTTCCGTGGTGGCCCTGTCCGAGTACGGGATCACCCCGGTCGACCGCCCCGTCGACGTCAACCGCGCCCTGCGCGGCGAGGGGCTGTTGAACGTGCACACCCAGGCCGGGATGGAGTACCTGGATCCGTGGAGTTCGCGGGCCTTCGCCGTGGCCGACCACCAGGTCGCGCACGTCTACGTCAACGACCCCGGTGATCTGCGGCGGACGCGGGAAGTCGTCTCGGCCCTGCCCGGAGTGGACGAGGTGCTCGACTCCGAGGGCAAGGCGCGGTACGGGATCGCCCACCAGCGCGCGGGCGACCTCGTCGCGATAGCGGAACCGAACGCCTGGTTCACCTACTACTACTGGCTCGACGACGAGCGAGCGCCCGACTTCGCCACCCACGTGGAGATCCACCGCAAACCGGGCTACGACCCGGCCGAACTGTTCATGGACCCGCGGGACCGCTGGGTCCGGCTGCGGGCCGCGGCGGCGGTCGCCCGCAAGAAGATCGGCCTGCGCTACCGGATGAACGTCGTGCCGCTGGACCCGACACCGGTGCGGGGAAGCCACGGCAGGCTGCCGGACCGCCCCCGGGACGGTCCGGTGCTGTTGTGCTCCGACCCGGCGTTGGCGCGGCAGCGCTACCACGCCACGGAGGTCAAGGACCTGTTGCTGCGGCTGTCCGGTCTCGACCGGGCCGTCGCGGCGAACTGACCACCAACTCGATCCAGGAAGGAACGGAACATGGCACGACCGATCACGCTGTTCACCGGTCAGTGGGCCGATCTGCCCTTCGAGGAGGTCGCTCGGCTGGCCTCGGAGTGGGGCTACGACGGCCTGGAGATCGCCTGCTGGGGAGACCACTTCGAAGTGGACAGGGCCCTGGAGGACGACAGCTACGTGCGGCGCAAGCAGGACGTGCTCGACAAGCACAACCTGAGGGCCTGGACGCTGTCCAACCACCTCCTGGGGCAGGCCACCTGCGACTACCCGATCGACGAACGCCACCGCAACATCCTGCCCGCCGAGATCTGGGGAGACGGGGATCCCGAGGGGGTGCGCGAGCGGGCCGCCGAACGGATGCGCGACACGGCACGAGCCGCGGCCGAGTTCGGGGTGGACACGGTGGTCGGGTTCACCGGTTCGCCCATCTGGTACACGGTAGCGATGTTCCCGCCCACCCCGGACGAGATGATCCAGCGCGGCTACCGCGAGTTCGCCGACCGCTGGAACCCCATTCTCGACGTCTTCGACGAGTGCGGGGTCCGCTTCGCGCTCGAAGTGCACCCCAGCGAGATCGCCTACGACTACTGGACGACGGTCCGCACCTTGGAAGCGGTGGGGCACCGCTCCGCGCTGGGGTTGAACTTCGACCCCTCGCACTACGTCTGGCAGGGCTTCGACCCGGTCACCTTCCTGTGGGACTTCCGCGACCGCATCCTGCACGTGGACTGCAAGGAGGCCCGCATGGGCACGAGCGACGGGCGCAGCGGAGTGCTCGGCTCGCACCTGCCGTGGGGCGATCCGCGGCGCGGGTGGGACTTCGTCTCCACCGGACACGGACACGTCCCCTGGGAGGACTGCTTCCGCGCGCTCAACGCGATCGGCTACGACGGCCCGATCTCCATCGAGTGGGAGGACGCGGGCATGGACCGGCTGGAGGGGGCTCCGGAGGCGCTGGAGTTCGTGCGCAGGCTGAACTTCACCCCGCCCTCGACGGCTTTCGACTCCGCCTTCGGCTCGGGGGGCTGAGCCGGACACGGGGGGCGGGCACCGCTCGGGAGGAGCGGACCGGCTCAGCCGTCGGCGCGGACGGCACCGGGACGGCCTCCCGAGCGCCCGGGCTTGCCGGGCGAACTCCAGGAAGGGCGCTACGCCCCCGTGGGGCAGGTGTTCGCGCACGGTCCGGTGCGCGCGGTGGAGCGCACGCACCTGCCTGCCTCGGCGCGGACCCCGCCCACGGTTCCCCCGAGGTCGCCGGAACCGTTCCGCGAGCGCACCAACCCGAGTCCACCAGTTCGCCTCATCGCGTTGGCCGTGCAAGCTCCGCAGTGGACGCAGTGGCTGCGGAGAGCTCGCCGAGGTGGAGGCCCACGTGGTCGAGACCGGTGCGAAACCGGCCAAGCCATCACTGGCGCGAGCGCTCGTGGAGCGAACGACGTACTCCGGGGCAGAGTTTCCGCGTCGTGTCCAGGAACGCAGCCAGAGCAGGTGACCTGTCGTCCGCGCGAAACGAAAGCACCAGCTCGGGCAGCTCCACGCGCGGTTCGACGTCGCAGATCCAGGTGCCCGCTCGCGCGGCCGCACGCATGCGGGCCGGGCCGAGACCGACGCCCACTCCGCAAGCGGCCAGCCCGATGATGGTGTGGAGGTCCCGTGCTTCGGTCACCGCACCCGCCCCCGGGGCCGCGTCGCCCAGCAACTCCCGCAACCGCGCGATGGTCGCCGGCTCCTCGGCCTCCGGCGCCACGATCAGCTGCTGGTGCTTGAGCTGCTCCACGCTGACTTTCGCCTGGCCGGCGTAGGGATGCGCGGAACCGACCACGGCGACCAGGTGATCGCGGTCGACCGCAACCGACACCAGCCCCTCCGCACCGACCCCTCTGGGCACGCCGCGAGTGATCGTCACATCCAGTTCCCCGTCGATCAGCGCGGCGGCACTGCTGGCCGTGGACATCTCGTGCAGTTCCAGCCGCACGTCCGGGCGATCTCGACGGAACCGACCCAGCACCGAGGGCAACAGCTCCAGCAGCGCGGAGCCGATGAACCCCATCCGCAACTGGCCGGTCTCGCCCCGGGCTGCTCGACCCGCTTCGGTGGCGGCGGTCGACATCTCGCACAACGCGCGACGCGCCCTGGTCAGAAACACCTCGCCCGCGGCCGTCGGCCACACCCCGTGCGCGGTGCGGTCGAACAACCGGACCTCGAGTTCCCGTTCCAGCGCCGCGATCTGCTTGGACAGTGGTGGCTGCGCGATGGCGAGGGCCGCCGCGGCACGACCGAAGTGCCGGTGCTCGGCCAGCGCGAGGGCGTAACGCAGGTGACGTTTCTCCATACCCATCGCAACGCTCGCGTCGTCGATTTTCATGCCGGAGGGGTATAAGAACCCGATGTGTGGGATATCGCGAGTGCGAGCCATGTCGTCCGCCTGCTGCTCTGAAGCCATGAGCACTTCGACTCCCTCCCCGATCAGCACGACGGACACGGTGTTCGTGCTGGTGCACGGCGCCTGGCACTCCTCCGCGCAGTGGGCCCGCACCCAACGTGCCCTCGCCGAGCTCGGCGCGAGCAGCGTCGCTGTCGACCTGCCGGGCCACGGCCTCGCCGCCCCGCTGCCCTCCGGCTACCTCGATGGCGACCAACCCCGCCTCGACACCGAGCCCTCCGCGCTGGCCGGGCTGTCCCTGAACGAGTGCGCCGAGACGATCCTGTCCACCTTGCGGGCGGTACGACGGCACCGCAACGTCGTGCTCGTCGCGCACAGCGCGGGCGGCGCACCGGCATCACTGGCCGCCGAGCTGGCTCCCGAACTCGTGGATCGCATGGTCTACCTCTCGGCCTTCTGCCCGGCCGGCCGTCCTCGGTTCATCGATTACCTCGACGCCCCGGAGCAGACCGACACCGCGCGCGGAAGGGCCCTGTCCGTTGGCGACGCCGCGGCTCTCGGGGCGATCCGGATCAACCCGCTGTCCCGCGACCCGGAATACGTCGAGGAACTGCGGCTGACGCACTACACCGACACTCCCGCCGAGGAGTTCGATCGCTGGCGGCTGGCCCTCAGTCCCGACCTGCCGATCGCGATCCCGAGCACCCCGGTCGCCCTCACCCGGCAACGGTGGGGACGCATTCCGCGCACGTTCATCCGGTGTGCCGCGGACCTCGCGTCCACACCGGCCATGCAGGACCTCATGATCGCCGAAGCCGATTCGGCCGTACCGGACAACCCATTCACCGTGCGCAGCATGCCGGGCGGTCACTCACCATTCGCCGCCCGCCCCACCGAGCTCGCCACGGTGCTCGCACGATGAGCCGGGACACGCGTCTCGTCCTGCCGGTCGTACTGTGCGCGACCTTCATGCAACTGCTCGACGTGACGATCGTCCAGGTCGCCATCGAGTCGATTCGACATGACCTGCGGGCGGACACCGGCACGTTGCAACTCGTCCTGGCAGGCTACACGCTCACCTACGCGTGCCTGCTGATCACCGCAGGCAGGCTCGGCGACCGGTACGGTTACCGACTCCTGTTCGTCACCGGGATGTCGGTGTTCACGGTGGCCTCGGTGAGCTGTGCCGCAGCACCCACGGCGGCTCTGCTCATCGTGGCCCGACTCGTCCAGGGCGCGGGCAGCGGCTTGATGGCCCCGCAGGTGCTGTCACTCATCCAGACGGCGTTACCCGAGCGACGGCGGTCGCACGCGCTCGGGCTTTTCGGCGCCACGATGGGCATCGCCTCACTCACCGGTCCGCTCCTGGGGGGATTGCTGCTCAAAGCAGACCTCTTCGGCCTCGGCTGGCGAACAATCTTCCTGATCAATGTGCCGGTCTGCCTGTTCGCCCTGGTCGGCTCCATCCGACTGCCCCCCGCGCGCGCCGTTGCCGACCGGCGGATCGACCCGGCCGGCGTGATACTCACCACGACCGGGCTGGGGCTGCTGGTCCTGCCGCTGACGATCGGCGCGGGTGCAGGCTGGCCGATCTGGACCTGGCTGTGCCTCGGTGCCTCATCGGTCCTCCTGGCGACGCTCGTGCGCACGCAACTACGCAGTCGCGAGCCGCTGCTGCACCCCAGCGTGTTTCAGGACCACACCGCCCGCACCGGCACCCTGCTGGTCTTCGCGTTCAACGCCGGAGTGCCGTCGTTCACCTACGTGCTGTTCCTGCACCTGCAATCCACGCTTGGCTACCCGCCACTCGAGGCCGCCCTCGTGTCGATTCCCTACCCTGCAGCGGCGGTGGTTGGCAGTCGCGTCTCGACGCGGATCGCCGCGCGCTTCGGCATCCAGCTGCTCACCGCGTCCGCGACGCTGCTCTCCCTGGTCACGGCGGCACTCAGTACCGGGGCCGGTGACCACCGGTGGGCACTCCTGCTGCTGCTCGCGGTCGGTGGAGCCGCGCTCGGCGCCTTCACCGCGTCGGTGTTCTCCGTCGTGCTGTCCGAGGTCCAGTCTGCAGCCATCGGCTCGACTTCCGGACTGCTGCCCACGGCGCAGCAACTCGGCGGCACCGCGGGGGTGACGCTCGGCGGGCTCGTCTTCACCATGTCGGCCCCGTCGACCGCGTTCGAGCACGCGATGATCTACGAAACGATCATTTTCCTGGCGAGTTCCGTGATCAGCGTCAGGCTCGGCCGAATCTCCACAACGAGCGGGTCGCACCGTGCGGGCGCGGAGATCGCGACCGGCTAGCGGGGTGCTCATCGAGTTGCGCTCGAGGAGGTGGTTCTCGCCGCGTCCTCGAGCCGGCTCACCGAAGCACGCGGATGCGGGGGGCATCGCAGCGGGGGCGATGCCTCGTCGGGCACAGAGCTCGTCGATCGGGCATTCGCCGCACACGCAAAAAGCCCGGTACTCGCCTGAGTACCGGGCCTGCGATCCACTGTCTCGAAGTGGAGCTGCGGGGAATCGAACCCCGGACCTTCTCGATGCGAACGAGACGCGCTACCAACTGCGCTACAGCCCCGTGGCTCCCCGGCTGTCCTCACCGAGTGCTTGTACAGCATAGCAACCGTCTCAGCCGGGCGAGCACCCCCCCTCCAAAACAACGAGAGGCGTCATTCTCCCACCGCACGGCGGTACGGCTGCCAGAGTCGATCGTCCAGCTCGTCGAACTCCGGATCCTCGTCGTCAATGTCCAGAACCTCCACCCCGGAGCCGCTCCGGACGTGGGAGTTCCCGACGCCCCACCCGGACTCGGAGTCGGCGGGGTCCTCCACGTCCTCCGCGGCGGCGGAGGCCTCCGCACGGGAAGGTTCGGGGCGGTCGTGCTCCTGCTCGGAGCGCGGCCGCTCCCCGTTCATCCGAGCCAGCCTGCGGTTGCGCACGTCCTCCTCGATCCGCACCTGCCGCCGCAGGTACCCCAGGTAGCCGATCAGGGACAAATCGACGATCACGTGGAACCACCACAGCACCGACCAGAAGAACCCGGCCAGCAAAGCGGTCAGCACGGCCACGACGAGCATCACGAGCACGATCCGCTGTCTGCGGGCGTACTTGGTCCGCGCGGCCAGAGCGGCTGCGTCCGGGTCGAACCCACCGCGCCCGGGGCGATAACGGCGCCCGGAACGAACCTCCTCGCCACGCACACCGCGCCACTGCTCCTCGTCGGGCGCGTCGAAATCCTCGTCGAGATCCTCGTCGAGCTCGGCGCCGTCCGTGTCGTCGTGCGCCGTGTTCGGATCGACCTTGCCTTCACTGTCGGGCATCGCGAGCGCCTCCTTGCCCTTGTTCCCGCTCGAACCGCCGGTCGACGCGGAGCGACGTTCCCCACCGCGGCGAATCACCCGTGCGGACAGGGCGGTGTCCGTCGTACGGGAAACCTCCTGCCTGCGACGCGCGAACATGGGCACCAGAACGATGAGCCATGCCGCCGCGAGTGCCACGAAAATCAGCGAGCTGAGCACACCTCGCCACCTCCCCCTGGCAAACGGCGGCACACACCTGCACTGTCCACGTTATCCAGAACGTTCATCCCCGTCTTGGAGACACGCCGCCGACGATCGGTTCCCTCGAACAACGACAATCCCACGAAGGAAGCAACACCGGACTCCGCGTGCGCAACAACTCGGCCCCGTCCCCACTCGAACGGAGGAGTGCGCAGTCAGGGCCGCCGCGCCCGCCCGGAACGGACCAGCGCGCTCGTCACCCCGTCGGGGATCTCCTCCGCGGTCAACGCGTAAACCAGGTGGTCCCGCCACGCCCCTGCCACGTCGAGGTACCGCTCGAACAGCCCCTCGCGCCGGAATCCCGCCTTCTCCAGCACGCGAACGCTCGACGTGTTCTCCGGGCGCACAGTGGCCTCCAGCCGATGCAGCCCGACGGGTCCGAAGCAGTGGTCCACCGCCAGGGCCAGCGCCGCCGTGGCCACCCCGTTCCCCGCCGCGGCGCTGGAGACCCAGTACCCGATCCAGCCGGAGCGGAGCGCGCCCCGGATGATGTTTCCCACCGTCAACTGACCGACCAGCGCCCCGTCCAGGGTGATCACGAAGGGCAGCACGTATCCCCGCCGGGCCATCCCGCGCAAGGCGGTCCACTGGCCGAACCACGCCGAGGCCGCGTTGCGCTGCTGCCAGTCACCGCCCGAGGGCTCCCAGCGGCGCAGGTGCTCCCTGTCCCGCAGCCGTATCCCGCTCCAGTCGGTGGCGTCCCGCAACCGCGGAGGGCGCAGGCCCACCCCGCCCCCCTCGGCCACCAGCGGCCCGAGGCGGGCGGGCCACCCAGGGTGCCTGCCCTCTGCCGGATCGGGGGTCGGGACGGGTCCCGCCATGGCTTGCCTGCGCTCCCATCGGACGAAGCACTGCTACTCGGACCAAAAAACCGCGAGCCCGGCGACACGCACCCTCGCGGCGACTCGTTCAGGAACGTTGGGACAGAAAACTGACCCGGAGGCGCTCGCCGGGCGTGGCTTCGCTCACCTCCTCGTCGAGCGTCATGAGACAGTTGGCCTCGGCCAAGGGCGCCAGCAGGTGCTCCTCCGAACCGCCGACCGGTTGCACCAGATAATCCCCGCCCTCGGAGTCCCGCAGCAACCTGCCGCGCACGAAACCACGTCGCCCCTTCATGGAGGAGACCGGCGAGACGAGTTCGGCCGTGATGATCCGGCGGTGCGGATTGGACTTGCCCAGCGCCGAACGGATGATCGGACGCACCAGCACCTCGAACCCCACGAACGCGCTCACGGGGTTGGCCGGCAGCAGGAAGGTCGGAACGCGGTCCGGTCCCAGCAGCCCGAAGCCCTGCGCGGAGCCGGGGTGCATCGCCACCCGCTCGGTGTCCAGCTCGCCCAGCTCGGACAGGCAGGACCGAACACGGCTTCCCACCGATCCCCCCGCGCCGCCCGCGATGACGACGATCTCGGACAGCAGCAGCCTGCCCTCGACCACCTCCCTGAGGCGCTTCGGGTCGAAGCCGACGATTCCCACTCGCGTGACCTCCGCGCCCGCGTCCCTGGCCGCGGCGGCCAGCGCGTAGGAGTTCACGTCGTAGACCTGCTCCGTCCCGGGAGTGCCGCCCGGGTCCACCAACTCGTCGCCCAGCGAGATCACCGAGACGCGCGGCTTCGGCTGCACCAGCACCTTCTCCCGGCCGACGGCGGCGAGCATGGCCACCTGCGCGGGACCGATCGCGGTTCCCCGCCGCACGGCGACGTCACCCTCCCGCACGTCGTCGCCCTCGCGCCGGACGAACGCGGCGGAGGGGACCGAACGCAGCACGGTGATCCGATCCGACCCCCACTCCGTGTCCTCGACCGGGACGACGGCGTCCGCCAGGGTCGGCAGCGGCGCCCCGGTTCCGACGTGGACGGCCTGGCCGGGCTGGAGCCTGCGGGACTGCCGCGAGCCCGCCGCGGCGTCCCCCGCGACGGGGAGCACGGCGGGCTCGGTGTCCGCGTGCTTGACGTCGACGCTCCGCACGGCGTATCCGTCCACGGCTGCCTGGTCCGCCTTCGGAAGCGCTCGCTCGGCGACCACCTCCTCCGCGCACGACAACCCCTGCGCCTCCGCTATCGCCACCCGAACAGGTGAAGGCCGCACGGCGGCCGCGAGTATCCGTGCAAGCTGCTCATCCACTGATCTCATGGCTGTCGACCTCTTCCGCGAAGACACTGTTGCCGCGCGAGCCGGAACCGGCACGGTGCGGCGGAAATCAGCTCCGATCCAACCGCTGCCCCAGCCACTCCCGCAGTTCCGACGCGTACTCGGAATCCCGCAGGGCGAAGTCCACCGCAGCCTTCAGGAATCCGCCAGGATTTCCCAGGTCGTGTCGCGCACCTTGGTGGACCACAACGTGTACCGGGTGCCCCTCGGCGATCAGCAACGCTACGGCATCGGTCAGTTGCAGTTCACCGCCGGCACCCGGCTCGATGCGGCGCAGCGCGTCGAAGACCGCCCGATCGAGCAGATAACGCCCCGCGGCGGCCAGGTTCGAGGGCGCGTCGGCCGGGTCGGGCTTCTCGACCATCCCGTGCACCCGCTTGACGCCGGGATCGTCCGTCTCGGAGACCTCGAAGATCCCGTAGGAGGTGGTGCGCTCGGGCGGGACGTCGAAAGCGCACAGCACGCTGCCTCCGTGGCGGGCACGCACCTCGGACATCCTCGTGAGCACGTCCGGTTCGCCCTCCTGCTCCGGATAGACCAGGTCGTCCGGAAGCAGGACGGCGACGGCATCGTCGGAGTCGTCGAGGTTGTCCTCGGCGCACCCGACCGCGTGTCCCAGCCCCAGCGCCTTCTCCTGGAAGGCCACCTCGGCCTCGATCAGCTCGGGAGCTCTGCGCACCTTGCGCAGCAGCTCGTTCTTGCCCCGCTCCTCCAGCGTCGCCTCGAGCTCCGGGTTCCGCTGGAAGTGATCGATGACCGAACGCTTGTCCGGGGCCGTGACCACCACCATTCGGTCGGCCCCCGCCTCGGCGGCCTCGGCGGCGACCAGCTCGATGCCGGGAGTGTCGATCACCGGGAGCAGTTCCTTGGGGACCGATTTCGTCGTCGGCAGGAAGCGCGTGCCCAGTCCGGCCGCGGGCACGATCACGGTGCGGAAGCCCGCAGCCGTTCGCGAGTTCGTCTGACTACTCATAACACGCGAGCCTAGCGATATTCGCTACCCTTCGTCGCTGTGACGCTCTCCGCTGACGAATTGGCCCGAAAAGAGCAGTGGCGCCGCGAGCTGACCGCGGGGCGCTCCGCCACATCGGGAACCGCGCGTGCCGAAGCCAACGAAGCCCTGCGCACAGCCGTGCTGGAGCACCTGAGGTACTCGGGTGCGACGACCGTGTGCGCCTACGTCCCCGTCGGTTCCGAACCGGGTTCGCTGGAGCTGGTCGACGGGATCCGCGAGCACGGCTGTCGCGTGCTGTTGCCCATCGTGACCGGCAGGCAGCCGCTGGAGTGGGCCGAGTACACCGGCCCCGACTCGCTGAGTCGCGCCGGATTCGGCTTGCTGGAGCCGAACAACTCCCCGCTCGGGATCGATGCGATCTCGACGGCCGAGCTGGTGCTGGTCCCCGCTCTCGCCGTGGACCGGCGCGGGGTCCGCCTGGGCAAGGGCGCGGGCTACTACGACAGGTCTCTGCCGCTGGCGTCCGGGACGGCCGACCTGCTGGCCGTGGTCCGGGACGAGGAGTTCGTCGAGAACCTGCCCGCCGAGGCGCACGACGTGCGGGTGCACGGCGTGTTCACCCCGAGCGGAGGACTGTCCCCCCTGCCCAGGTGAGCGGCCTTCCGACCACCCGAAGGCGCGGAGGGCGACCGTGGCATCCTCGTGCAGCGCACTGTGACGCAGACCTGTTTGCGCCGGTAGCCCGGTGTGACGCATTATCGTATTGGCACTCGAGCTTCGAGAGTGCCAAAGTACGTCGATGTCAGTGTCCGGGGACCGGCACAGCGTGCCGCCACGAGCGACGCTCGCGCGTCGCCGTCCGATTCCGGAGGTATGAGACCCGTGCCCACTTATCAGTACGCCTGCACCGAGTGCGGGCACGACTTCGAGACCTTCCAATCGCTCAGCGAGAACTCGCTGACCGAGTGCCCGGAGTGCTCCGGCAAGCTGCGCAAGCTGTTCAACGCGGTGGGGGTCGTTTTCAAGGGCAGCGGGTTCTACCGCACCGACAGCCGGAACTCCAACTCCTCCAGCGAGTCCGCCTCCTCCGCGAACTCCTCCGGAGACTCCTCCGGCGGTTCGAGTCCCTCGAACGGGGGTTCGGGCTCCTCCGACTCCTCCGGTTCCTCCTCTTCCGGGGACTCCGGCGGCTCCGGCGCTCAGACGCAGGCTTCCGCCGCGTCGAACTGAGGATGGCCACCGGGTGGCTCCGCGCACCGGAGGGGCGCGCGGAGTCGCCATCCGTCCACAGGGTCCCGATCCGTCCACGGATCGGACGATCGAGGGCTTCGACGCTTCCCACACCGCCCTAAGTTCGGCGGTGTGCTCTTCACAGCGGTGAACGAAAGGAAGCGTCATGGCGAGCCGAACCGGCGGAGCCGAACCACGGCTCGGTGCACGACTGCGGGACCGCATCCGCGGTGCTCTGCCGTTCGGCGGACGCAGGGTCACCCTGCTGCGCCGTTTCGCGGCGGGAGGACTGCTGCTCACCGCGGTGGTGCTCGCCCTGCCCCTCGCCCCGGCCACCGGCAGGCGAGGCGAGCCCGTGCTGACAGCGGCTCACGAGCTGAGTCCGGGCACGGAGCTCACGGCCGACGATCTCGCCGTCCGGCGGGTGCCCAGCGGGCTGGTGCCGGAGGGCACCCTGCGCGACCGGGAGCGCGTCGTCGGCGAAGTCCTTGCACATGCCCTCCGGAAGGGCGCGCCCCTGACCGATCTGAGCCTGCTCGAGAACGCGCTGGCCCACGTCACGGCGGAGGACGGCGGACAGGCCGCTGTCGTGCTGCGTCCCGCGGAGACCGGGCTCGCGGAACTGCTCCGCCCCGGGGCACGCGTCGACATCGTCACCGAGCGGAACGGGCGGTCCGCCGTGCTGGCCGAACGTGCCGCCGTCGTCAGCACGCACCCCGCGGAGGAGGGCGAGCAGGCCGCCCTCGTCGTGGTGAGCCTCGATCGTGCGCGGGCCGCGGAAGTTGCCGCGGCGAAGCTCAGCGGCCCGCTGACGCTGACACTGCGCTAGGGGGCCGCCGACCGGACCCGCCGGGACTGGGCGAGCGGCGAACTTCGATCAACCGTGGTGCGGAGGGCGGTTCTCCCGGTACCACGAGTCCCCGGTTCCGCCCTCCTGCCGATCACGCTCGTCGCCGGTGGTTTCCGGCAGCACGTCACCGAAGATCTCCGCGAGCTTCCTGGAGCGACGCGGACGCTGCGGTTCCTCCGGAACCCGGTGTTGCCCCTCGGACACGAAAACCTCCTCCACGTCGTTCACCTCTCCAGGGCCACGGGAGGTTCAGCTCCGCGACCACCCACGACAAGCCAGTCCCCGAGAAACCTCCACCCCAACGCAAGCGCTCTGAGCCTGAGCCACCGACACCGCCGCGGGATCCCGCCACGCAACCACCCACGCCAGCCGACTCCCCGGAAAACCTTCCACCCCAACGCAGGTGCTCTGAGCCTACGCAGCCGGCACCGCCGCGGGTTCTCAGTCGAGTGCCCGGCGAGGACAGCCTCGACGTTGTGTAGGTCGCTACCCGATGTCGAGGATCCCGCAGCCGGGCGCCGACTGAGGTTCCGCCACGCAACCACCCACGACAGCCGCCCCGCCGAGGTAGTCCTACTAGATTTCGTCGATCCCGGAAAGCTGCTCGATCACATGCGTCACCAGCGGCGTGAGGGTGGCCATGCCGTCCCTGATGGCGGCACGGGATCCGGCCAGGTTGACGACCAGGGTACTGCCGGAAACACCGACGAGCCCGCGGGAAACCCCGGCGTCGACGGCGCCGGCGGCCAGGCCGGACGCCCGCAGCGCCTCCGCTATTCCCGGAACCGGACGGTCCAGCACACCGGAGGTCGCGTCCGGCGTGACGTCGCGGGGCGAAACGCCGGTCCCGCCGACCGTGATCACCATGTCGACACCGCCGATAACGGCCGTGTTCAACGCGTTCCTGATCTCCACTGCCTCCCCGGCGACGGCGACGTTGCCGTCGACGATGAAGCCCGCCTCCTCCAACAGTTCGGTCACCAGCGGACCGGTGGTGTCCTCTTGCTCGCTCTGCGCGACCCGGTCGTCGACCACGACCACCAGAGCCCGCCCCAACCGCTGCGCGTTGCGTTCCATGCCGGTCACCGTAGCGTTCAACGAGCCGATGTCCGGATCCAGTGGCTCGGAGAAGCTGACATCGCGCAGTGGGTGATCGACGACGCGGTTACCTCGACCGTCCATGTGTTGTCTCCTGCTCGTCGTGCGTTCCACGGGCTTTCCGCGTCCCCCGACCACGTGCGTCCCGTCCCGTGCTTCCCCGCTCACACGTCCCTGGCGGGGAGGTTCCCGCACCGCACCTCGGTGAGCGGGGCGTGGATACGGCTCGGCCCGCACACGCACTGCCCGACTCGCCTCGTTCGGCGAGTTGAAGGACCTGGGTCACTGCTCCTGACCGGTGAGCGTCGCCTGCACGGTGTGCTCGTTGTTGCCCTGCCTGTCGGTTACGGTCAGTGTGACCTTCGTTCCCGGAGCGTAGGACCTGATTGCCGCGACCAGTTCGTCACCGCTGGTGATGGTCCGGTCGTTGACCTTGGTGATGACGTCGCCCTTCTCGATACCGGCCTCGGCAGCGGGCCCGCCGGAAGGCACGTCGACTATCAGCGCACCGGAAGAGGCACGCCCGGTGATGTCGACCGTAACGCCGAGGGTGGTCTTGGAGGCGGTTCCGTCCTCGATGAGCTGCTTGCCGATCCGCTTGGCCTGATCGACCGGGATGGCGAACCCGAGGCCGACCGAACCGGCCTGGCCGGTTCCCGATCCGGGACTGTAGATCGCCGAGTTGATGCCGATCACCTGGCCGTCCATGTTGACCAGCGGGCCGCCGGAGTTGCCCGGGTTGATGGCCGCGTCGGTCTGCAGGGCGTTGAGCACCGTGGACTGGCTTCCGCTCTCCCCACCGGCCCGGACCGGGCGGTCCGTGGCGCTGATGATTCCGCTGGTGACGGTCCCGGAGAGCCCGTAGGGCGAACCGATGGCCACCGCTCCCGAACCGACCTCGACGTCGTCGGAACGACCCAGGGTCGCCGGGGTGAGCCCCTCGGCGTCGGCCTTCACCACGGCCAGATCGGCCCACGGGGCGGTGCCGACCACTCGCAGCTGCTTCGAGCTGCCGTCGTTGAACCGGGCGACGAGGCCTCCGCCTCTGCCCCCGGCCGTGGCCACATGGTTGTTGGTGAGGATGTAGCCGTCCTCGCTGATCACGATCCCCGAACCCGAACCGGAGGAAGAGGAGGAGCCGCCCGCACCTCCTGCCTGGATCTGCACCACGCTCGGCAGCACGCTGTTCGCCACGGCCTGCGCCGAGCCCGGCTCGGCCGTGCCGGTGCTGGAAGCGGGCTTCGGTTGGTCGAAGGAGGTGACCGGGGAGGAACCGTCGGTGAGCTGGTTGACGGCGTAGCTGCCGACACCACCACCGATCAGGCCGACCACGGCCGCGAGGGCGGTCACGCCCGTCACGAACTTGCCGCGTCCGCTGCCGCGCCCGCCCCGCTGGTTCGGCGGTACCGGCTCGTGCTGCACCGCGGCCATCCCCTGGTACTGGTACGCCGCGTACTGCCCCTGCTGGTGCGGGTCCTGGGGCTGCTGCCCCTGCGGGTGGGTGCCGTACTGCGCGGCTCCCTGCGGCATCTGCTGGGTGGTGGGATAACCCTGCTGCCCCGGGGAGTGCCCGGGATGCTGCGCTCCGGGCTGTGGCCCGGCCTGCTCACCGGGGTGCTGCTGCCACGCGGGCGGCGGCTGCCCCACGCCGTACGGTTGCTGGGGCTGTTGGGGTTGCTGCGGAGCGTAGGGCGAGCGGGACCACGCGTCCCCCGCAGTGGCCCACTGCCCCCCACCGGACTCCGGGGTACCCCCCGGCTGCTGTTCCGGAGCCCGTTGCTCCCCCTGCGGGTGCTGCTGGGGTGTTCCGCCGAGATCCCGCGTTTCGTCCGCGGAGTCCTGCGGCCCGGAGCTGGGGGAACTCGTCCCCGGGACGTCCTGCCGTGCCGCTTCGGGGAACTGCTGTTGCTCGTGTTGCTCGGTGGAACCGGAGGAGCCCTGCTCGGGAGGAACGGCACCGGTGGTGCCGCTCTCGCCCGCGGCTTCCCGCTGCGAGCCGTCGTCCCCCGGTGCTTGCGGCTCCTCCTGTCTTCTCTCGGAGAAACCGTTGTTCTGTTCGGTCATGTCTCCACCCTGCGTCATGCGACTGAGAACCGCCTGAGATCAGACTGGGAGTCGAACGATGATTGTCCAAGGAGTCGTCTCCCCGGATTCGCGCGGGCGGTTCCGGGCGCCTCCGCCGGACCGGCACTCGGGCCTGGGGGCCCGCACAGCGACGTCCGGCCAGGCCCGCGGCGGCACCGGCCGCGCGGGTGGACGTGACCGGTGCCGCTGCCGGGCCCGGTGCCCGCGAGAGATCACACCTCCCGCAGGCGTTCGGCCACCTGCTCGGGGGTCACGTCGCTGACCCAGACGCCCATGCCCGACTCGGACCCGGCCAGGTACTTGAGCTTGTCCGCCGAACGGCGCACCGAGAACACGTTCAGGTGCAGCCAGGAGAGGTCCCTGCCCGTGTTGACCGGTGCCTGGTTCCAGGCGGCTATGTACGGCAGCGGACTGTCGTGGAGCCGGTCGAACCTGCCCAGCACGTCCAGGTACACGGCGGCGAAGTCGTCGCGTTCCTCGTCGGTGAGCTCGACCAGGTCGGGCACCTTCCGGTGCGGAGCCAGCATGACCTCCACCGGCCAGCGCGCGGCCGGGGGCACGAACGCGGTCCAGTGCTCGGAGTCGACGATCACTCGCCGGCCCCCGGAGCGCTCGGCGGCGAGCACGTCGCCGAACACGTCCCCGCCGTGCCGCTGCCGGTACTGCTCGGCGACACGCAGGTGCTGGGCGGTCTTCGGGGTGACGAAGGGGTAGGCGTAGATCTGCCCGTGCGGGTGGTGCAGGGTCACGCCGATCTCCTCGCCCCTGTTCTCGAAGCAGAAGACCTGCTCCACGCCCTCCTGCGCGGCGAGCTCCGCGGTCCGGTCCGCCCAGGCGTCCACCACGGTGCGCGCCTGCCGCTCGCTGAGTCGTGCGAAGGAGCCGCTGTGCTCGGAGGTGAAGCAGACCACCTCGCAGCGCCCGCGGGCGGGGGCGTGGGCCACCACCGCGTCCGTCGGCAGCTCCGTCGGCAGGCCCGCGGAGGCCTCCGGGGAGTCCTCGCCGGGGAACCGGGTGAACGAGGGGAAGCGGTTCTCGAAGACCGCCACCTCGTAGTCGCTTTCCGGGATCTCGCTGAGCCTTCCGGGGGAACTGGGGCACAGCGGGCACAGGTCTGCCGGCGGCTTGTACGTGCGCGTCTGGCGGTGCGCCGCCATCGCGATCCACTCACCGCTCAGCGGGTCCCTGCGCATCTCCGAGGGGCCCGGCTGCGGGGGCAGCTCGCGGTCGTCCTCGGCCTGCCTCGGCGGCGCCGAGGGGTCCGTGTCGAAGTAGATGATTTCCCTGCCGTCGGCCAGTCGCCGCGCGGTCCGCCTCACTTCTCGTCATCCTCCTTCGGATTCGTTTCCTCCGAGGAGCCGGTCGATGCGCCGTCGGCCGCGGCGACGGGTGCGATCGCGAGCTCGGAGACGTGTTCGTTCAGCGTGGCGCGGGCTTCTTCCGGAAGGCCGTCGTCGGTCACCAGCACGTCGGCTTCGTCGAGTCCGACGATGGTGGAGATGCCGACGGTGGACCACTTGGCGTGGTCGGCCAGCACGACGAGGCGGTTGCCGGTGCGGGCCAGTGCGCGGTTGGTCTCGCTCTCGTCCAGGTTCGGGGTGGTGAATCCCGCCCTGGTGCTCATCCCGTGCACACCGAGGAAGACCACGTCCAGGTGCAGGGACTGCAGCGCGCGGACGGCCACCGGCCCGACGAGCGCGTCGGACGGGGTCCGGACCCCTCCGGTGAGGATCACCGTGCGATCGGTGCGGCCGCGCTGCTGCAGCACGTCAGCGATCCGCACCGAGTTCGTCACCACGGTCAGGTCGGCGACGTCGTCGAGGTGCCGCGCCAGGGTCCAGGTGGTCGTGCCCGCGGACAGCCCCAGGGCCGTTCCGGGGCGGATCATCTCGGCCGCGCGCAGGGCTATGGCCTTCTTCTCCGCGGGCTGGTAGACCGACTTGGCCTCGAATCCCGGTTCGTCCGTGCTGCGGTCGAGCACCGAGGTGGCTCCGCCGTAGACCTTCTCGACCTCCCCGCGGGCGGCCAGCGTGTCGAGGTCTCTGCGGATGGTCATGTCCGACACGCCCAACCGCTGAACCAGATCGCTCACCTGCACAGCACCTGTGCGGCGCACTTCGTCCAGTATCATGTCCTGGCGCTGACGTGCCAGCATCGTCTCTCCAACCCACCGGGTGCGCCGGGTTCCGCGAGTCCTGCGGTGCGCACCGGACGGCGGCAGCCCTCGAACCGCGAAGGCACCGGCCTCCACGCGTCCCGGCGAGGCTGTTCAACGCCACCGAGCCGGCCCGGTCACCCGCAAGTCCACACAAAAACAACACAAAGCAACAACATCCTACAAGACTGCGCGTCGAAACCAAGCGCGTCGGCTCCAACACGACACCGCCGCTCGGCGCGGCCCGCTCAACCGCTCTCGGCCGGGGCGCTCGGGCGGCCGGGCAGGTACATCGAGAGCAACGTCCCCCCCTCGGGGGCGTCCCCCACGCGCACGCTGCCCCCGTGCCGCTCGGCGACCTGCTTGACGATCGCCAGGCCGAGCCCCGAACCGCGCAGCGGGCGGGCCTCGGTGGAGCGGTAGAAGCGCTCGAACACGTGCGGCCGGTCCTCCTCCGGGATCCCCGGACCGCTGTCGGCCACCTCCAGCACGGCGAACCCGGCGTCGTGCTGACGCGACTCCACCCGGACGGTCCCCCCGGCCGGACTCCACTTGGCCGCGTTGTCCAGCAGGTTCAGCACGGCCCGCTCGAGCGCCGTGGCGTCGCCGAGCAGCGTCCACGGCCGCAGCCGCACGTCGAACTCGATCTCGGAGGCGCGCCTCCGCGCCCTGCTCGAGGCCCGCTCGACGATGTCGACGAGCTCCACGGACTCGTGCACGGCGTTCGGCGCGTCCTCCCGCGCGAGCTCCACCAAATCGCCCACCAGCGCGGAGAGCTCCGTGAGCTGGGCCTGCACGTCGTCCAACATCTCGGCGCGGTCCTCATCGGACAACCAGGGGGTGTCGGGCTTGTCCGAGGCGATCAGCAGTTCGAGGTTCGTCCGCAGCGAGGTGAGCGGGGTGCGCAGCTCGTGCCCCGCGTCGGCCACCAGCCTGCGCTGCTGTTCCTGCGACTCGGCCAACGCGCCGAGCATCTTGTTGAAACTGGTGGTCAGGCGGGCCAGCTCGTCGTCACCGCTGACCGGGATCGGACGCAGGTCCCCCGTGCGTGCGACGCGCTCGGTCGCCGCGGTCAGCCGCTGCACCGGACGCAGCGCCGGACGCGCCACGGCGGTCCCCGCGGCGGCGGCCAGCAGGATCCCCGCACCGCCTATCACCACCAGGACCACGCTCAGCTGCGCCAGGGTCGCCTTCGTCGGGGCCAGCGACTGCGACATGACCAGCGCCATGTCGTCGCCCGCGGGCAGGGCGATCACCCTGTTGTTGGTGGACTCGTCGGTGCGCAACGACGAGGGGGACTCCCCCCTCGCCACGGCGAGTTCGGGCCGGCCCCACGGCGGCGCCTCGCCCGGACCGGTGACGGCCTTGCCGTCGGCGGAGACCAGGCAGATCCGCAGGTTGGCCGCGGCGTAGAAGGCGGCGGGGACCGACCGCAGGTTCGGCTCCAGCACCTGCGGACCGGACACGGCCTGGCTCGCGCGTTCCTGCAGGTTCTGGTCCACCTGCTCGTAGAGGCTCTCCCGAACGGTCACGAAGGCCCCGATGGAGACCAGCGCGACCGTTCCGGCCACGCAGATGGCCGCCAGCAGCGTCACCCTGCTGCGCAGTGAGACGCGCTGCCATCTGCCGCTCTTCCCCTCGGTGGGCTGCGCCTCGATCAGATCGGGCGGTGGTGGTGCCGGTGCTGTCACGGCGGAGTCTCCCGAAGCACGTATCCGACTCCACGGACGGTGTGGATCAAACGCGGTTCGTTCGAGGCCTCGGTCTTGCGGCGCAGATAGCCGATGTAGACCTCCAGCGCGTTGCCCGTGGTCGGGAAATCGTAGCCCCACACGTCCTCGAGCAGCCTGCTGCGCGTCAGCACCTGCTTCGGGTGGGCCATCAGCAGTTCCAGCAGCGCGAACTCGGTCCGCGTCAGGCTGATCCCGCGCTCACCCCGGCGCACTTCCCTGGTTCCCGGATCCAGTTCCAGGTCGGAGAAGCGCAGCGGCTCCGGCTCCTCCGCCCCCGCTTCGGGGGGCGAGGCCCTGCGCAGCAGCGCCCGCATCCGAGCGAGCAGCTCCTCGAGCGCGAAGGGCTTGGGCAGGTAGTCGTCGGCTCCCGCGTCCAGTCCGGCGACCCGGTCGGAAACGGCCTCCCGCGCGGTGAGCACCAGGATCGGCAGGTCGTCCCCGGTGCCGCGGAGCCTGCGCGCGACCTCCAAACCGTCCACCTTGGGCATCATGACGTCGAGAACCATCGCATCCGGGCGTGCCGCGGCGAGCGAGTCGAGGGCCTGCTGACCGTCCGAGGCCAGCTCGACCTGGTAACCGTTGAACTCCAGGGACCTCCGCAGGGACTCCCGCACGGCACGGTCGTCGTCGACGACGAGAATGCGCATGTCCCCCAGTCTTACCCGAACCCCTGAGAACAGACTGAGAAGCGGGGCCATGTCACCGGCGTGTCGAAGGTTCCATGACCGGGGTCACACTCGCCCGAGAAGTCCTCGCCACGCGGACCGGCGGAGGAGTCCGCGGGGTCATTCACGTCTCGGCCCACTGGGAAGACCCCCCGCACGCACGGCAGGATGGCGAGGATGACAGCCGGACAACCACGGGGGGAGCACTCCCCGCAACCGACATCCGATCTCTACGACGTGATCAACCGACGTCGTGACGTGCGTTCCGAGTTCACCGGCGAGGAGATCCCGCCCGAGGTGCTCCGGCGGGTGCTCGGCGCCGCGCACAGCGCTCCCAGTGTGGGGCTCTCCCAGCCGTGGGACTTCGTCCTCGTCCGCGACGAGGCCACTCGCCGGGCCTTCCGCGAGCACGTGCTCGCCGAGCGCAGCGTCTTCGCCGCCGAGCTGAGCGGGGAGCGCGCCGAGACCTTCTCCAAGATCAAGGTCGAGGGCATCGTGGAGTCCTCCATCGGGATCACGGTCACCTACGACCCCGAGCGCGGTTCCCCCGACGTGCTCGGACGTCACGCCATCGCCGACGCCGGGCTGTACTCCGTGTGCCTGGCCATCCAGAACCTGTGGCTGTCCGCCACCGCCGAGGGACTCGGCGTGGGCTGGGTGAGCTTCTACCGGGAGGACTTCCTGCGCAGGCTGCTGGACATCCCCTCGGGGGTGCGACCGGTCGCCTGGCTGTGCCTCGGCCCGGTCGCGGAGCTCGCGCAGCAACCCGACCTGGAGCGGCACGGCTGGCGCAGCAGGCTGCAGTTGGACGATGTTGTGCACGACGGCAAGTACCGGCACGATTTCACCCGGTAGCCTGATGCGCGAAGGTCGCGTAATCGACGCGGACTCCCCGGGGACCGAGCCGCCGCGGCTCGGCCGGACCCGGTGACTTCGCGATCTCGGAGTGCGAGGACGCCGTGGAACAAGACGATCCGATGCTGGTGGGCCGGATACCCGAGCAGGACCGTCACGTGCGTCTGTTACTCGACTCCGGGCGGATCGAGGAGTCCGAGGCCGCCTTCGACGACACCATAGCCAGCTCCCCCAACCTGGTCGGCGGCGAGTGGAGTCGCCCGGTCGTGATCGTGCACCGGGCGCTGCTCGCCTGGCGACTGGGGCGGGTATCGCTGGCGCTGGAGCTCGCGGCCGACGCGTGGGCCGAGCTGGACGCGGAGTGGCGCAACGACGCCTCCACCGCGCACGCGCTGAGCATGCTCGGCTACCTGCTCGAGGGGCACAGCACGCCGGCGCTGGAACTGCTCGCTCGCTCCGTGCGGATCGCCCGGGAGGCGGGCGACCCGGAGACCCTCGCGCACTGCCTGCTGCGGGAGGGGACCACGCTGGTGGCCCGCGTGCTGATGCACGACGTGCGCTCGGAGCGCTACCTCGTCGACGGGTTGGAGAAGTTCAACGAGGCGATCGAGCTCACCTCGTACGGGGCGCTGCGCAGGCGGGCAATGGCCAGCAGCGCACGCGCGCTGGTGGAGCTGGGCAGCGTCGAGGCGGCCCACGAACGGGTGCTCGAGGCCCTCGAGGACGCCCGGCGCACCGACGACCTGTTCGGCGAGGCCCTGTCCTACTGGACGCTCGCCGAGGTTCACCGCAGGCGGGGCGAGCTGGAGGAGTCCAGGACCGCGGCGAGCCGGGCGCTGCACGGGGCCGAGCTCAGCAAGGACACGTTGCTGATCACACGGCTGTCCACCGACCTCGGGGCCATCTGCAAGCAGCTCGGTGACCATGTGGGCGAGGCCACCGCGTTGCGCAGGGCGCTGCGCGCCTCCGGCAACACCGTCAGCGTGCTGCGCGAGGGGCTCGCCCAGGCGCTGGAGCAGCGGCGCATCGCGGTGCACGCCCAGCGCAAGGCCAACGCGGCCGAGGCCGCGGCGCTGCGGGACCCGCTGACCGGGCTGGCCAACAGGCTCGGTCTGGAGCGCTACGGGCCGGGGCTGATCGAGCGGAGCGCCTCCAGGGGGTGCATCCCCTGGCTGCTGTTGCTGGACGTCGACTGGTTCAAGGACGTCAACGACAGGGCCGGGCACTCCATGGGGGACACGGCGCTGCGCGAGGTGGCCGGGCTGCTGCGCAGCGAGTGCCGCGGGGACGATCTGCTCTGCAGGTGGGCCGGGGACGAGTTCGTGATCTTGCTCGTCGACTCGACCGGTGACGGTCGGAACGCGGGGCCCGCGGTCGCCGAGCGCATCCGGGCCGCCGTGGACGGGCACGACTGGTCCCAGGTCCTGGGTGAGCTGGAACGTCTCCCCACCGTCAGCATCGGGGCCGCCGCGGGGCCGGAGCGGTTGGAGGACCTGTTCACCGCGGCCGACGTCGCGCTGTACCGGGCCAAGCACGGCGGGCGGAACCGGGTGGAGGTCAACGATTCCGAGCGGCGCGCGCCCCAGACCGTCGAGTGAGCTCGCGGGTGGGGTCGTGACGATAGGATCGGGCTCGTGTCGACGGCTCAGGACTTCTCCGGACCAGTTGGCCGAGGAGGCGTCGCCGAGTACAATATGGACGGAACCGCGAACCGCGAACCGCGAACCGCGAACCGCGAACCGCGAACCGCGAACCGCGAACCGCGAACCGCGAACCGCGAACCGCGAACCGCGAACCGCGAACCGCGAACCGCGAACCGCGAACCGCG
>NZ_JAANTE010000011.1:0-185776 GCF_011291845.1 Actinopolyspora sp. BKK2
CAGCAAAAAACACAAAAAAACAAAAAGACAAGAAGCCACACACGCGTCAAGGCACTGTTGAATTCTCAAAGAACACACCCACACCAGTGGGCACACCACCACAGAACCCCTCCGACACCCATCGAAAAAGCCCCTGCGGTCGGTGCACATTCACCCTAGCACCCCACCACAGCACCCCCAACACCCGGGGGCACCCCAGCACCACCACAACGCACAACCACGCCACAGCAGCACCCAAAAGAGGAACCAGAATGAATTCAATTAATCAAACAACACCGGAAACTCTAACACCCCGAAAACACCCCCACAAAACCGGGGGCCCTCGCAGCACCAGAATCACCAGCACCACCAACACAACCACAACCACCCAGAACCCGAAAGCTCCCAGCAGTTCCCGCCGTGCCGACAACCACCACACTACCCCCACACCCAACACGCACCCACACCCACCCCCCACCACCACACAAACACCAGCACAACACGGGGTTACTCCCGCGGCCCCTCCGAACTCCCCCGGATCCGGACGAGCAGGCCGCAGCCCTACGAGTCCGAGGGCGGCCGCACCTCCGCTGCGGCCTTCCTCGAACGCCACCGACGCAGCCACACCACCAACCCGACGATCAGCGTCGAGATCAATACGACTCCCCCCACGAGAGCGGGCCATCCCCACCTGGCCAGGACCACGTCCACAGTGCGCCGCGTCGCACTGGTCTCGTCCACGAGCAGGATCCCCAGCAGCACCCCCGCCGCGGCGAACACGACAGCCAGCAGCACGTACAACGAGCCGCCGAGCCTACCGCCGCGCTGATGCAGCACCCGCGCGACCTTGAGCAACCGGACGACGCGCACGAGCTGAACCGCGGCCACCACGCGAACCAGACGCAGCACCTGAGCCGGCCCGAAGGCGAAAATCACCGCCGGAATCGTCAGCAGGGTGACCAGCACCATCCACCAGTGAGTGCGCAACCAGCGCAACCGGTTCTCGCTGGACCAGAACAGCAGAACCGACTCCCCGGTCAGAATCAGCATCGACAACCAGTTCAGCACCGAACCGACCAGTGCCACCGGCCCGTCCAACCTGGCCAGGAACACCGCGGGAACGGATACGGCCGCGGCCGCCAGAACGGGGACGTGCAGAGCCCGCCGCACCCGGCGCGCACGCTCCCCCTCCGCTTCCTCACCGCGGGACGTCACGCTTTTTATCCTGACAGACCACCCCGGGAGCACGTTTCCGAAACGGGGACGCACAGCAATCTGAACGCCGCGGTCCTCCACAGCGGGGCGGACACACCGCCCGAGACACGAAAAGGTCCCGCACTCCCTCCCGGGGAGGGAGTGCGGGACCTCGTGACACGGGACCCGCCCGCGGAGCAGCCGCCCGGTCTCACCCGTGGAGCCGGGCGGCCCGTCCTCTCGGGGTCACTCCGAGGAGCCGGAGCCCTCGGACTGGTCGTCCTGGTCCGCGGAGGAACCACCGGACGATCCGGCCAGGTCCACCGGCGGAGCGTCCGGCACGGTGGAGGGCTTGCTTTCGCCGCGGAAGACGAAGCGGGCCTCGTCCTCCGTGCCCTCTTCGTCCCAGCCCTCGACGTCGACGATCACGATCTGACCGGCCTCGACCTCACCGAACAGGATCTTCTCGGAGAGCTTGTCCTCGATCTCGTGCTGGATGGTGCGCCGCAGCGGCCGGGCACCCAGCACCGGGTCGAAGCCCCTCTTGGCCACCAGCTTCTTGGCCTTCGAGGTCAACTCGATGGACATGTCCTTGCTCTTGAGCGCGCTCTCCACGCGCCCGATGAGCAGGTCGACCATCCGGACGATCTCTTCCTCGGTCAGCTGGTGGAAGACGATCACGTCGTCGATCCTGTTGAGGAACTCCGGACGGAAGTGCTTCTTCATCTCCTCATTGACCTTGGCCTTCATCCGCTCGTAGTTGGTCTCCTGCTCGTTGGAGCCGGAGAAGCCCAACCCGACGGTCTTGGAGATGTCCGAAGTACCGAGGTTGGAGGTGAAGATCAGCACCGTGTTCTTGAAGTCGACGACACGGCCCTGACCGTCCGTGAGCCTGCCGTCCTCCAACACCTGCAGCAGCGTGTTGTAGATCTCGTGGTGGGCCTTCTCGATCTCGTCGAACAGCACCACGGAGAACGGCTTCCGGCGGACCTTCTCGGTGAGCTGACCGCCCTCCTCGTAGCCGACGTATCCCGGGGGAGCACCGAACAGGCGCGAGGCCGTGTAGCGGTCGTGGTACTCACCCATGTCGATCTGCACGAGCGCGTTGTCGTCCCCGAAGAGGAACTCGGCCAGCGACTTGGAGAGCTCCGTCTTCCCGACGCCGGAGGGACCGGCGAAGATGAAGGAGCCCGAGGGCCGCTGCGGATCCTTCAGCCCCGCGCGGGTACGGCGGATCGCCTGGGAGACCGCCTTGACCGCGTCGTCCTGACCGATGATCCGCTTGTGCAGCTCCTCCTCCATGCGCAGCAGCCTGGAGGTCTCCTCCTCGGTGAGGCGGAAGACGGGGATGCCGGTCCAGTTGGCCAGCACCTCGGCGATCTGCTCGTCGTCGACCTCGGCCACGACGTCCAGGTCGCCGGCCTTCCACTGCGCCTCGCGCTCCTCCTTCTGCGTGATGAGCTGCTTCTCCTCGTCACGCAGCCGGGCGGCCCGCTCGAAGTCCTGACCGTCGATCGAGGACTCCTTGTCCCTGCGGACCTCGGCGATCTTCTCGTCGAACTCACGCAGGTCCGGCGGAGCGGTCATCCGGCGGATGCGCATCCGCGCTCCGGCCTCGTCGAGCAGGTCGATCGCCTTATCCGGCAGGTACCGGTCGTTAATATAGCGGTCGGCCAGGCTCGCGGCCGCGGACAGCGCGGAGTCGGTGATGGACACCCTGTGGTGCGCCTCGTAGCGGTCCCGCAGTCCCTTGAGGATCTCCACGGCGTGCTCGAGCGAGGGCTCGCCGACCTGGATCGGCTGGAACCGGCGCTCGAGGGCCGCGTCCTTCTCGACGTTCTTGCGGTACTCCTCCAGCGTGGTGGCACCGATGGTCTGCAGCTCTCCGCGGGCCAGCATCGGCTTGAGGATGCTCGCGGCGTCTATCGCACCTTCGGCCGCTCCCGCACCGACCAGAGTGTGGATCTCGTCGATGAACAGGATGATGTCGCCGCGCGTCTTGATCTCCTTGAGCACCTTCTTCAGGCGCTCCTCGAAGTCACCGCGATACCGCGAACCCGCCACGAGCGAACCGAGGTCGAGCGTGTAGAGCTGCTTCTCCTTCAGCGTCTCGGGCACCTCGCCCTTGACGATCTGCTGAGCCAGCCCCTCGACAACCGCCGTCTTGCCGACACCGGCCTCGCCGATGAGCACGGGGTTGTTCTTGGTGCGCCTGGACAGCACCTGCATGATGCGCTCGACCTCGGTGTTCCTGCCGATCACGGGGTCGAGATTCGACTCGCGGGCACTCTGGGTGAGGTTGCGCCCGAACTGATCCAGCACCAACGAGGAGGACGGGGTCCCCTCACTGCGGCCACCGGCCTCGGCCGGTTCCTTGCCCTGGTAGCCGGACAGCAGCTGCAACACCTGCTGACGTACCCGGTTGAGATCCGCGCCCAGTTTGACCAGCACCTGCGCGGCGACACCCTCACCCTCACGGATCAGGCCGAGCAGGATGTGCTCGGTGCCGATGTAGTTGTGCCCGAGCTGGAGCGCCTCCCTCAGCGACAGCTCCAGAACCTTCTTGGCCCGCGGGGTGAAGGGGATGTGGCCACTGGGGGCCTGCTGGCCCTGGCCGATGATCTCTTCGACCTGCTGGCGTACGCCCTCGAGGGCGATACCCAACGATTCCAGCGCCTTGGCGGCGACACCCTCACCCTCGTGGATCAGACCCAGGAGAATGTGCTCGGTGCCGATGTAGTTGTGGTTGAGCATCCTGGCCTCCTCCTGGGCCAGGACAACCACCCGCCTCGCGCGGTCGGTGAACCTCTCGAACATTCGCACTCCCTGACTGCTGCGCCGGCGGTCTCGTACCGGGCACGGCTCCTGCTCACGCCTATGCCCGCGATGGGTTCAGCACTCTGAGCTCCACTCTAGTAGCCACAGCCCACTCAGGGCCGGTCCGGCTCACAGCCCACTTTTCGACAACGCTTCGTTCACTGTGCCTAACAGCGCGCTGAACTGCGACATTCCATTCGGAAAAAGGCCGCTGCGGGGTGTCCGCCGAGCGCGAACAACACGCTCCCCGCCCCGGGAAGTCACTCTTCCGGATCAGCGCTTCCCGCGGTGGAGTCCTCCGCCGCGGCCTCGCGAGAGCCGCGGCCGCCGACCGGAACCACCATGGGAGTACCCACCACCGGGTCCGGAACCACCCGCGCCCTCAGGTCGAACACCTCCTCCAGCAGCTGCTCGGTCACGACCTCCTCCGGAGCCCCCTCCGCGGCGATCCGCCCGTCGACCATGGCCACCAGCCGATCCGCGTACCTGGCGGCGAAGTTGAGGTCGTGCAGCACCATGACCACGGTGCGCCCGCTCTCGGCGTGCAGCCTCCCGATCAGCTCCAGCACGTCCACTTGGTGGGACAAGTCCAGGTAGGTGGTCGGTTCGTCCAGTAACAGCAGGTCCGTGTGCTGGGCCAGTGCCATGGACAACCAGGCACGCTGCCGCTGCCCCCCGGACAGCTCGTCCACGGAGCGCTCGGCGAGGTCCCCGATCCCCGTCAGCTCCAGGGCCTCGGCCACGGCCGACTCGTCGTCGGAGGACCACTGGCGGTACCAGGTCTGGTGCGGGTGCCTGCCCCGCGCGACCAGGTCGGCCACGCACAGCCCCTCGGGGGCCGAGGGGGACTGCGGCAGCATCCCGAGGGTGCGGGCGACCTCCTTCGTCGACATCCGGTGGATCCGCTTGCCGTCCAGCAGGACGCTGCCGCTCTTCGGCTGGAGCAACCTCCCCAGGGCACGCAGCAGGGTGGACTTCCCGCAACCGTTCGGACCGATCACACCGGTTATCCCCCCGTCGAGGACGTCGATGTCCAGTCCGTCGACCACGACCCGCTCCCCGTAGGCCAGCGAGACGTCGCGCGCGCTCAGCCTGCTGGTGGTCCCACCGTCCGCGGAGTCCCCCCGTCCGCCTGCCGAGTTCGACGGTTCGAGGCGCTCGAAGGTCTCGCTCGCGGTGTGCACTGCGGTCATGTCCGAACCTCCCGGTACCGGTGAACGAGCAGGTAAATCAGGTAGGGCGCGCCGAGCACGGCCGTGACCACTCCCACGGGGAGTGCCAGCGAACCGAAGGCCGTGCGTGCGATCAGGTCGGCCCCCACGACCAACGTCGCCCCCAGCAGCATCGAGAGCACCAGCGGTGGTCGCGCCGTGCCCGCCAGCCGGAGGGCTATCTGGGGGGTGGCCAACGCCACGAAGGCGATCGGCCCGGCGGCCGCGGTCGCCAGCGAGGCGAGCACGGTGGCGCTGAGCAGCATGGCCGCGCGCGCCGCGGTCACCCGCACCCCGAGCCCGTGCATGGTGTCGTCGTCGAACTGCAACGCCCCGAGAACGTGGCAGCCGAGCAGCGTCACGGGCACCAGGACCGCCAGGGACAGCGCGACGGGGACGACGTTCTCCCAGCCACGCGCGTTGAGGCTCCCGGTGAGCCAGACCATGGCGCGTCCCGCGTCCTGCACCTCGCCCATGGTGAGCAGCCACAGCGTCGCGTTGACCATCATGGCGTTCATGCCGATGCCGACCAGCACCAGCCGGAACGAGTCCACCCCGCTCCGGTAGGACAGCACCGCCACGAGCACACCGGTGACCAGCCCGCCGAGCAGGGCGACCACGGGCAGTCCCACGCTCGCGGCGAAACCGCTGACACCGCCCAGCGTCCCCCCGGTCACGATCACCGCCGAGGCCGCTGCCCCCGCGCCTGCCGTGACACCGAGCAGGTCCGGGCTCGCCAGGGGATTTCGCACCACGGCCTGGGTGACGGCGCCGGCGAGCCCGAGCGCCGCCCCCACGAGCAGTCCCGTCAGGCTCCGGGGGAGCCGCAACTGGAAGATCACGAGGGATTCGCCGGTGTCCCCGCCGCCGAACAGGGTGCGCAGCACCCCGATCGGGGTGATCGGGTAGTCGCCGAGGGCCAGGTCGCAGGCGAACACCAGCAGCAGGGCGAGCGCTCCAGCGAGCAGCATCAGCAGGGAGCGGGGCCGCACCACCGTGGAGACCGGTCCCAGCCGCAGCGGCCTGCGTCCCGGCACCCGCGGCGCGGAGCCGCGCGCGGGGGATGTTTCGGCCAGTGCCTTCACAGTCGCATCAGCCTCCTGCGCCGCACGAGCGCGATGAAGAACGGAGCACCGATCATCGCCAGCATCACCCCGACCTGGATCTCGGAGGGCCTGGCCACGATGCGGCCGACGAGGTCGGCGAGCAGGACCAGGCACGACCCCGTCAGGGCCGCGAAGGGCAGCAACCAGCGGTGGTCGGGACCCGAGAAGTACCTGGCTATGTGCGGGACGACGAGCCCGACGAAGCTGATCGGTCCGCACAGGGCCACCGCGCCGCCGACGAGCACGGCTATCGCGGCCACCCCCACCGCTCTGGTCCGCGTCACGTTGTGCCCGAGGGCGGCGGCCATGTCGTCGCCGAGCGAGAGCGCGTTCAACCCGGGCGCGCTGGCCAGTCCCAGCACCAGCCCCACCAGCAGGAAGGGAATCACCTGGCTGATCACGGTCGTGTCGCTGATCGCGATGGAACCGACCTTCCAGAACCGGTAGACGTCCATGCTCTGCCGGTCGAGCAGCACCAGGGCCGAGGTGAGCGCCTGCAGCAGGGCGCTGATCGCCGCGCCGGCCAGCGCCAGCGCCACCGGGGTGGCCCCTCCCCTCCCGAAGGATCCGATCGCGAACACCGCGAGGGCGCTGAGCAGGGCACCGCCGAAGCTGAACCACACGAAGCCGAGCATCCCGGTGATGCCCAGCGTGAAAACGGCCAGCACCACGGCCAGTCCCGCTCCCTGGGTGATGCCGAGCACGCTGGGCCCCGCGATCGGGTTCCTGGTGTAGCCCTGCATCAGGGCGCCGGCCAGGCCGAGCGCCGAGCCCGCGAGCACCCCTACGATCGTGCGCGGGATGCGCAAGTCGTAGACGATCACGTGGTTCTCGGTCCGCGCGGTGGACAGCAGCGCCCGCAGCACGGCGTCCGGCGAGATGAGCTTGGCTCCGATGAGGATGCTCAGCAAGCAGCTGGCCAGCAGCAGCGCCCCCAGCAGGGCGATGCCGATCAGCCTCCTGCGCCTGCGGTTGCTCAGCCGGTCCACCGGGGCTTTGGGGGCGTGCTCCGTTTCCGGGGTGGGGGCTTCCCCCTGCCGGGAACGGGACGAGCCGGTGTCCGAGCGCCGCGAGTTCCGGTCGGCCAAACTGCGACTCAAATCCCACTCCCTTGGCTCTCCGACCCTGATTCGCTTAGGTTATCCGCACTTAGGTTAGGCCCACCTAAGCCTAAACGAAACGGGAAGGGACGCCGATGTCGGCAGTCACACGAACGAGACGCGATTTGCTGCGGACTGCGCTGACCGCCGCGGGAGCACTGCCCGTGCTCGGGCTGAGCGCGTGCGGTGACGAGTCAACCGGCTCCGGCAGCGGGAGCGGTTCCGGAGCGGACCGCACCGTCGAACACGCGATGGGCACGACCGACATCACCGGGACCCCGAAGCGCGTCGTCGCGCTGGACGCGAGTTTCACGAGCGCGACCATGGCCCTGGAGACGGACGTCGTGGGCTACACGACCTTCGGAGGACGCAAGGAGCTGCCCGAGTACCTGGGGCAGGACCGCCGGGAGCACGGGGACCGGGCGAGCAGAGTGGGCAGCCTGAGCGAACCCGATCTGGAGAGGATCGTGGCGGCCGAGCCCGACCTCATCCTCTCGGCGAAAGTCCGGCACGAGAAGCTCTACGACCAACTCGCCCAAATCGCCCCGACGGTGTTCAGCCGCACCACGGGCGGAACGTGGAAACAGAACCTGCTGCTCACCGGTAGGGCCCTCGGCAAGGAGAAGTTGGCGTGGCGCAAGCTGGACGCCTACGAACAACGCGCGAAAACCGTCGGTGACAACATCCGCGCGAAAGCGGGGCACAACCCGACCGTCTCGATCGTCCGCTTCGCCGGGGAACCGACCGTCCGCCTGTACAGCGCGGACTCCTTCCCCGGGATCGTGCAGGACGACACCGGGCTGAACCGCCCGGGGGGACAGCCGACCGGCGACGGCATCGCCGTGAACCTGAGCCAGGAGAGGATCCCGGAGCTCGACGCGGAGCACATCTTCCTGAGCGTGTACCCGGACCAGTCCGGAGACGCCGCCGAGGCCAGGAAGAAGTTCACCTCCAGCCCGCTGTGGAGCAAGCTGACGGGGCGAGTCCACGAGGTGGACGACCTCACCTGGATGACCTCGGTGGGGCTTCACGGCGCACACGCCATCCTCGACGACCTCGCCGCGGCGTTCGGAGTGGACCGCGCCCGGTGAGGGGCGGTCGGCGAACCTGCGCCGACGGGAGGAACAAGCCCAGGACAGGTGTACGGGTGCGCTCCGACGTGTCGCCGCGCGACACCGCCCGACCGGGGCGCACCCGGCCCGCACCGAATTCACAGCGGAACGGCCGGATGTCTACCGACGGAACCCGAATCCCGACGAGCACCCGCCCGAAGGACGGCAGGTCGGGAGAACCGAGCCGTTGCTGATTTCCGGGAGTTCAGTGCGCCTTGTGGTATTCGGCCACGATGTCGGCGGGGATGCGCCCGCGGTCCGAAACCTTCATCCCGCGCTTGCGCGCCCATTCCCGAATCGCCTGGTTCTGTTCCCGGTCCGCGCTGGTGGAACCGCCCGAGGAGCCGGAGGACGAACGTGAGGAACCGGAACGCGGCCCCGGCTTCTTGCGCCCACCCGCGCGACGCGCCCCGGCCAGATAGCCGCTCAGCGCCTCGCGCAGCTCGTTCGCATTCTCGTTGGAAAGGTCGATCGTGTAAGAGACGCCGTCCAAGGCGAACTCGACCGTTTCATCGGCTTCCCCGCCGTCCAGGTCATCCACCAGCTGGACGGTTACCTTCTGCGCCATCTTCTTCCGATCCTCCCCGGACTATTCCCTTCGGGAGACGATGCCCTCGCGCCAACCTTCGGGGGTACAGCCCGGTTCCTCGGGAACCGGGCCAATACCGAACGGGCACCGCGAAGTGGGACTCGCTTCGAGCCCGGTATTACATCGTCACCGTTTCATTCTCGTCAGCAAGGTTAGCGCAGTAAAGCCGGAGTCGCACTCACCCCGCCGAAGAAATTTTGGACTTGTCGGGTCCCGAAGGGGCCGGATCAGTCATTCCGGCCGAACGAGGGGGAAGAGTATGGTCTCCCGGATACCGAGACCCGTCAAAGCCATCAACAAGCGGTCGATACCCATTCCCACACCCCCGGTCGGGGGCATTCCGTACTCCAGGGCCCGGAGAAAGTCCTCGTCCACGGGCATGGCTTCCTCGTCCCCGGCCGAGGCCTGGCGCGCCTGCTCCTCGAGGCGCTGCCGCTCGATTACCGGATCGACGAGCTCCGAGTAACCGGTGGCCAGTTCGAAACCCCGGACGTAGAGATCCCATTTCTCCGCCATCCCCGAATGCTCGCGGTGCTGCCGGGTCAGCGGAGCCGTATCCAGCGGGAAGTCCCGCACGAATGTCGGCGCGTACAAGTGATTGCCGACCAGGTGCTCCCAGAGTTCCTCGACCAGCTTGCCGTGCCCGTAGCTCGGATCGACGTCGGACAAACCGACGCTTTCGGCGTGCTTGCGCAGTGTTTCCACCGTGGTTTCGGGGGTGACCTCGAAACCGAGCGCCTCGGAAAGCGATCCGTACATCGTAATGTTGGCCCACTGGCCGGAAAGGTCGTACTCCGATCCGTCCGCCCAAGTCACCGTCTGAGTGCCGAACAGGGACTGGGCCGCCTCCTGGATCAGTTCACGAGTGAGCTCGGCCATGCCGTTGTAATCCGAGTAGGCCTCGTAAAACTCGAGCATCGCGAACTCCGGGGAGTGGGAAGAATCACTCCCCTCGTTGCGAAAGTTGCGGTTGATCTCGAAGACTTTCTCTATGCCGCCGACCACGCAGCGCTTGAGGAACAGCTCCGGAGCGATCCTCAGGTACAGATCCATGTCCAAGGCGTTCGAGTAAGTCACGAACGGCCGAGCAGCTGCGCCGCCCTGCAGGGTCTGCAGCATCGGCGTCTCGACCTCGAGGTAGTCGCGCCGCTCGAAGGAGTTCCGCAGCGAACGCAACGTCGCCGCCCTCGTGCGCACGGTCTCGGCTGCCTGCCGCCGGACCAGCAGGTCCACGTAGCGCTGGCGCACCCGGTTCTCCTCGGTGAGCTCCTTGTGCGCGACGGGAAGCGGGCGCAGGGACTTGGCCGCCAGGCGCCACTCGTCGGCCAGCACGGAGAGCTCACCGCGGCGGGAAGTGATCACTTCCCCGGCCACGAACACGTGATCGCCCAGATCGACATCCGACTTCCACTCGGACAACTGCTGTTGACCGACCTCGTTGCGGCTGAGCATGGCCTGCAACTCGGTACCGTCGCCACCACGCAGCGTGGCGAAGCAGAGCTTGCCGGTGTTCCGCAGGAACATCACCCGTCCGGCGATGCCGACCCGCTCGCCGGTCGAAGTGTCCGCGGGCAGGTCCGGGTGCGCGGCCCGCACCTGGGCGAGCGAGTGCGTGATCGGCAACGCGACAGGATAGGGATCGTTGCCCTCGGAAAGCAGCCGTTGCCGCTTCTCCCTACGCACCCGCAACTGTTCCGGCAGGTCTTCGGCTCCGTCGACGTGACTTGATTGATCCTGGTCATTCACGGTTTACCAGGGTACGGACCCGTTCGGAGGGGCACTGCGGCAGGAGGGGCCGAAAGAACCGCCCGCGCGCTCGGCACCGCCGCGGGTTCTCTCGTGGTGCTCTCGCGAGGAAAGCCCGACGTTGTGTAGGCCGCTACCCGATGTCGGGCCACCCGCAGCGAGAGCCCGCGAGAGGTCCCACCATCCACACCGTCTACGACAAGCGAGTCCCCGAGAAGCCTGTCACTCCAACGCAGGCGCTCTGAGCCCGAGCAGTCGGCACCGCCGCGGGTTCTCTCGTGGTGTTCTCGCGAGGAAGGCCCGACGTTGTGTAGGCCGCTACCCGATGTCGGGGCACCCGCAGCCGGGCGCCGACTGAGGTTCCCCCACGGGCCCCACCGAGCAGAGCTCCGTCACGAGTTGTCATTCCATGTTGCGGTCGAAAACCAACCGCAACCCGAGCAACGTCAACTCCGGGATGTGGTGCGAGATCGTGTGCGACTCGCTGATCACCAGGGGAGCCAACCCGCCCGTGGCCAGCACCGTGGTGGGGCCGCCGTGGGTTTGCTCCAGTTCGGACACGATGCTGCGGACGAGCCCGTCCACCTGCCCCGCGAACCCGAAGAGCAGGCCGGACTGCAGGCACTCGACGGTGTTCTTGCCGATGACCGAACGCGGCCTGGCCAGCTCGACCTTGCGCAGCTGGGCCGCACGCGACGCGAGAGCGTCCAGGGAGATCTCCACCCCGGGGGCGAAGGCCCCTCCGAGGAACTCCCCCTTCGCCGAGATGGCGTCGATGTTGGTGGAGGTGCCGAAATCCACCACGACGCAGTTCGTGGCGTACAGGTGGTGCGCGGCGAGCGTGTTGATCACCCGGTCCGCCCCCACTTCCTTGGGGTTGTCGACCAGCAGCGGAACGCCCGTGCGCACCCCGGGCTCGACCACGACCCGCGGAACGTCCTCCCAGTTCCTGCCCAGCATCACCCGCAGTTCACGCAGCAGCGTGGGGACCGTGGACAACGCCGAGATGCCGGTGATCTTGTCGACGTAGTCGCCGAGCAGCCCGCGCATGGTGAACGCCAGCTCGTCGGCGGTCATCCTCGGTTCGGTCCGCATCCGCCAGTCCCGGACCAGCCGAGCCTGCGCCTTGGGCTTCCGCGTCGAGCCGGTTCTCCGCTCGGACTCGTCGTCGGGGGCGTCCTCGTAGAGTCCCAACACGATGTTGGTGTTGCCTACATCGATGGCGAGCAGCACCGTTGCTTCCCTTCCTTCGCTTCGACCACCGCGGGGCGAACACCGGTGGCCGACTTCACGCCCCGAAAACGCCGCTCAGGCCGACGGGTCCGTCCCGTTCCCGGAGACACCCGAGCTGCCCAGCCCCGAACCGCTCGGGGCGTGCGCGGGGTCTCCACCGGTCTCGACGACGCGGTTGTCGGAATCGACGAACAGCACCCGTGGGCGAAACGTCTGGGCCTCCGAGTCGTCCATCATCCCGTACGCGATCAGAATCACCAGGTCACCGGGGTGAACCAAATGCGCGGCGGCTCCGTTGATACCGAGCACACCGGAATCCCGCTCCCCCGTGATCGCGTAGGTCTCCAGCCGCGCGCCGTTGGTCACGTCGACTATCGTGACCTGCTCACCGTCGAGCAGGTCGGCGGCCTCCATCAGCGCGGCATCTATGGTCACCGACCCGACGTAGTGCAGGTCAGCCTGGGTGACAGTGGCACGGTGGATCTTGGACTTGAGCATGGTTCGCAACATCGGCTCTTTCCCCTCCCGAGTTCCAGGGCTCGTCCCGAGAACGTCCGCGGCCCGGACGACCGGGGCCACCCGCCCAGGGGACTCCCGTCCTCACTCCGCTTCGGCCGCGCTCAGCTCGACCAGGGCGTTGTCGAGCAACCTGGTTCCTCCCACCTCGGCAGCCACCAGCAACCGGGCCTCCCCCGTCTCCGGGGGCGGTCCGAGCTCGGGATCGCGCAGCTCGAGGTAGTCGAGCTTGACCTCCGGTTCGGCGGCCAGCACCTCCCGCGCGGCGGCGAGCACGGCCTCCGCCCCCCGAGAGCCCGCGTGGGCTCCCGCGGCCAGCGCCGCGGAGAGCACCAGGGCAGCGGAACGCTGCCGCTGGTCGAGGTAGCGGTTCCGCGAGGACAGCGCCAGCCCGTCGGACTCCCGCACGATCGGTATCCCCTGTACGTCGGTGGGGATGTTCAGCTCGCGGACCATCCGGCGCAGCAGCACCAGCTGCTGGTAGTCCTTCTCCCCGAACAGGGCCAGGTTCGGACCGACGATGTTGAGCAGCTTGGCCACCACCGTCAGCACCCCGCTGAAGTGACCGGGCCTGCTGGCTCCTTCCAGGTCGCGTCCGGGCTCCCCGGCGTCCACGGTGATCTGCGGGTCGGATCCGTAGAGCTCGTCACGTCCCGGGGAGAGCACGAGCTCCACGCCCTCGCGACCGAGCGCCTCGACGTCGGAGTCGAAGGAGCGCGGGTAGCTGTCGAAGTCCTCGTCCGGGCCGAACTGCAGCGGATTGACGAAGATCGAAACCACGGTCACGCTGTTCGGGACCCGACGAGCGGCCCGAACCAGCTCCAAGTGGCCCTCGTGCAGGGCGCCCATCGTCGGCACCAGCACGACCTTGCGCCCGGTGGCGCGCAGCGCCCGCGTCACCTTGGCGAGCTGATCGGGGTGCCGGTGCACCGTGACCTCGCGCGGTGTGAAACCGGGGCCCGCGCCCACCCCCTCCGAACCGGCCGATTCGTCCGGTGCGCTCATTGCCAACCCCCGTCGAGTACTTCGTTAACACCCACCGCGTCGTCCGAGCGCAGCATTCCCGAACGAACGGCCCGCTCGGCCGTGCGCCTCGCCAACTGCACGTAGCCCGCCACCGCGTCCGGTTCCGCGCTCCCGAGCACCTCGAGGTGGGAGCGCACCGTCCCGGCGTCCCCGCGGGCGACCGGGCCGGTCAATCCCCTGTCGCCGTAGCGCAGCGCGTTGTCCAGCGCGGCGGACAGAATGGGCCCCAGCACGCGATCGGGCGTTTCGATCCCGGAGGAGCGCAACAGCTGGGCACACTCGTTGACCAGGGTGACCAGGTGGTTCGCCCCGTGAGTCAGCGCCGCGTGGTAGAGCTTTCTGGCCTCTTCCGGAACGCGGACGGGGTCGGCCCCCATCTCGACCGCGAGCGCCGTGCCGACGCTGGTTCCCGCCTCGTCATCGGCCCGCGCGGTAACGGCCATGCAGGCCGTGCCCAGTCGTTCCAGGTCCTCGGGCTTGCCCGTGAAGGTCATCGCCGGATGCAGCGCTATCGGGAGTGCTCCCGCCTCGGCCGCCGGTTCGAGCACCTCGGCACCGTGCGCCCCCGAGGTGTGCACCACTATCTGCCCGGAACGCAGCGAACCGGTTCCGACCAGCCCCCGAACCAAGCCGGCCAGCGCGTCGTCCGGCACCGCGAGCAGCACCAGATCCGCCTGCTCGGCCACCTCGTCCGGGCCGCGCACCGGGACCGAGGGCAACAGCTCGGCCGCCCTCGCCAGCGCAGCTTCCGAAACCGCCGAAACCGCGCCTATCTCGTGACCGACCCTGTGCAGCGCAGCGCCGAGAACGCTGCCGACCCGCCCGGCCGAGATCACGCCGACTCGCAGCCTGGGACGCGCGGCGTCGCCGCCCCGCGGGAAGTTCTCCACCGTTCCATCCGAACGGTTGCCGTGCCGATCAGCGGACACGTCGACCAATCCTCCTACCGTTCCAGTCCCGTACCGGGTACCGGACAGCATCGCGAGAGTAACTCCGGAAACGGACTCGTGGACCCACAAGGTGGTGAGAGCCACGTGCTGCCGCCCGACCGCGCCGGGCACGGATGGCGAAAACCACGACCCCGGGGTCGCGAGGCTCGGCTCGCCGCGACGCCCCCGGGATCACTCCTCGGAGGGTTTCCGGACGTTCATCCTGGTCAGCTCGTCCAACTTGATCCGCGCGGTCCGGATGGCCTCCTGCGAACCGCTCGCCGAACGACGCGCCTCCTTGAGGTCCGCGATCAGCTTCTCACGACGCTGCCTGCGCACTGCACTGGTCGTGTTCCCGTGCTGCGCGCGGTGCTGCAGAAAGGCCAGCTCGGTGACCGCTATCTGGTAGTCCTGCACCGCCTTGGCCGCCTCCGGCCCGGCGTTGCGGCGCACCTTGCGCTTCCAGCCGCGCCGTTCGGACAGGCTCGCCAGCATCTCCAGCTCGCTGGGCACGATCAACCCGGCCCGCTGCAGGGCGGGCAGCTGTTGGGCCACGATGCGCTGCTCCCTCTTGCGCTGCCACACGACCAGTCCTCCCGTGCCGAGGAAGACGGGCACCATGATCACGAAGTAGACGTTGAGGAAGCTCTCCCCGCCGAGGGTCGTGGAACCGTTCCACACGGCGTGCAGCAGCACTGCGGCCAGGAAGCCCAGCAGTGGCCAGAGCGTCCGCATCCGGGAACTGCGCGACCTGGTGGCCAGACCGACCCCGATACCGGCCATCGTGGTGAAGAGCGGGTGGGAGAACGGGGCCAGCAATCCGCGCAGCACGAAAACCGCGACCACGCCCCCGCTCATGTTGCCGAGCCCGGTCTGCGCGAAGGCCTTGCCGAAGTAGAAGATGTTCTCGATGAAAGCGAAGCCCGCGGCGGTCAGCGCCGCGTAGACGATGCCGTCCACCATGCCGTTGAACTCGGAGCGGCGCCGGAACCACAGCGCGATCACGAACAGCGACTTGGCGGCCTCCTCCACGACCGGGGCCGTGACCACCAGGGCGAAGTGCTCCTGGAAGGTACCGCTGAACAACACCTCGCCGAATCCGGTCATCGCGTCGTTCAGCATGAAAGCGCAGGCGGTGGCACCTCCCGCTCCCCACAGGAACGCGCCGACGAGCAGCATCGGCGGTTCGGGCTCCCAGCGATCGATCCACACGATCGCGCCGAACACCACGGCGACCGGAAGCAGCGCCGCCAGGGCCCCGACCACAGCGGCTACGTACCCCACTCGAGCCGTGGCGATGCCGAGCATGGCCAACCCGCACATGCCGAGCAGAATCAGCCCGGCCACCGGCCAGCCGACCACTCGGTGCTTGTAGGTCTGGTTCCTGCGGGCACCCGAGATATCAGGATTGGACACGCCGGAAACGATAAGCCCCGCCTCGGGGCGTCGACACCACCTACCGCTCCTTCCGGAGGGTGATTCACTCGTCCCGGCGGCGGCGTCTCCTCGCCTCGTTGGAATCGCCGTAGGCCGCGAGCAGGTCCTCGACCGAAGTTCCCTGCGTGTGGGCACCGGCCACTCCGGTTGGTGCCGCCTCCCCGGATTCCCGGCTCTCCCGGGGGGTTTCCGTTTCTCTCACCCGATCGAGGACAGCACCGTCCTCGCCGTCTTTCTCACCCGATCGTGACTCCTCTTCCGCAGGAACGACTTCCGCTGAAGACCGGTCCGGGCGTCCGCCCGGTGGGAACTCGCTGCGCCCCTGGGGAGCATCGGCCCGGGACTCGGCCGGCGCCGCGACGCGAGGGGGTCGTGCCAGGGGCGGGCCGTTCCGCCGCACAGCGGGAGGTTGTGCTTGAGGGCGTGCCTGGGGGACTCCGCCCGCTGCCGCCTCGCCCCGCTGCGGGGGCCGCCCAGGCCCGACCCCCGGAGCGGGAGGTGACGGCCGGGAATCGGCAGCGCTCGCATCAGCTGTCCCCTGAGCGGGCGGGGGCGGCCCCGAACCGTGATTCGCGGCTCCACCGCTGCTCTCCTGCGTCTCGGGCGGGGAGGCTCGCGTTCCGCTCCGCCTGACCACCGGGTTCCGCGCGGACGCTTGGGGCGGGCGCTGACCATCAGGAGGCTCGCCGCTGTCCGCCGCCCCGTGCACGGCACCGGTGAACCTCGGCGGCCGCTGCGGCGGAGGACTCGGAGGCGGCTGCTGCGGAGGGGCGTTCGGAGGTGGTTGAGCCGCTTCCCGCTGCGGAGCGGGCGGTGGTCCCGGAGCTGCCGGACGCACCGGAGGAGAAGCGGGCGGGGAGTTCGTCCCCGTGCGCGCGCTCCCCTCCGGAGCAGGGCCTGCCGGAGCGTTCTGCCGCGTCAGTCGAGCCTGCCCGTCCCACCCGCCCGAGTTCCGTGACGCCGACTCCCCGCGTGCGACCTCCGCCGCATCCCCCGTTCCGACCGGAGAGGTTCGCTGCCCGCCCTGCTTCGGGGGAGCCTCCCCCGAGGGGGCGGAGCGCTCCAGGGAGCGCTCGAGCAGCCGCCGCAGCTCGCGCACCTCGGAACGCAACTCGGAAATCTCCGACTCGGTTTCCGCGCGCACCCGCCGGTGCGCCTCGTTCTCCGCTTCCGATTCGTGCTGCTGACGCGCCTCGATCTCGCGCTCGAGCTCGCGCTCGTACTCACGCTGGTTCCGGTTCAACGACTCGTCCCGCTCACGAACCCGCTCGCGTAACCGGCCGGCCAGCAGCGCGGCCAGCAGAGCCGCCCACAGCGCCACCACGATTCCCAACCGCAGCAGTCGGACGTCGTCGCCGAACATCAACACCGTCGTCGCCGCGACGGCCAGGACCGACGTGCCGACCCACAGCAACGTCACTCGTCCACCTCTCGCCGGAGGCTCGGAGTCGTTCGGGGCAGCCATGCGGCCAACAGTACCCGGAATTTATGTCTTCGAAATCCGGAGGGATTCCAACGTGACAAAGCGATTACGCAACGAAGTGCTGTTTTTCGAGCAGCCGGAGCGGAAAATCACCTTTTCGCGCGAAAACGAACCGCGGAAACAACCGAACGAGTTCACACCGGAAAGAGCACTACTCGTCCTCGGAGTCGGTGTCCTCCTCGGGCTCGTCCGGATTGCGCATGCACCACTCCAGCCACAACCCCGCGCCGATCAGCGCCACAGCACTGATGAGCCCGATCACGGCAGCCGCAGTGTCCGACTTGACGACCTCCACGGGCCCGTACCGAGGCAGCAGGAAGACCAGCAGAGCCACCCAGGCGCCCCCCATGAGCGCCCCGGCCAGCGAGGAGGCCTTGGCCAACGCCACCACCCGAGTAGCCGTCATCGGATCGAGTGGCTCGATTCCCGGTTTGCGCTGCACCTTCGGGCGCACCACGAAAGCCAGCACGACCTCCAACAGCGCGACCACCAGCAGGGTCGCGCCCGCGGCGAGCGGCAACGGGGGAAGCGCACCGTAACCCACTTGCACAGCGCCGTAGACCAGCACGGCCGCGATCAGAGCCGCGGCCACGAGATCACGAGTCCTGGTGTAGCTCATCCGCCCTCCGTGCCGGCGCCGCCGTCGTCCCGGAACCGCACCTCGGACACCGCGGAGACGGCTCACTGCCTTTGTTACGAGTCCCTGCCCGGGGACGAGTCACGATCCGTGCGTCCGCGCCCCCTCGGACCCCGGTCCGGAAAACCACCGTCAGAGCAGGCTCAGGTCCCGACACCTGCGCACCCCGGCCACCTCCTCGTCCGGAAGTCGCCCGCACAGCTCGGACACCCTTCCGCGCCCGGGCAGAACCGCCTCCGGCTCCACCTCGGCCCAGGGAACCAGCACGGTCGCCCGCTCGGACGTTCCTGGGTGCGGCAGCAGCAGCTCCGGATCGCCGCTGCGCACGTCGTCCACAGTGACCACGTCCACGTCCAGGGTGCGCGGTCCCCAACGCTGCTCCCGCGTGCGCTCGGCTTCCTGCTCGAGCCGCTGCCCACGACGCAACCAGTCCCACTCGTCGAACTCGGGAGAGCTCACCACGAGCACCGCGTTGAGGAAGTCCGGCTGATCGGTGACCCCCCACGGCGCCGTCTCGTACACCGCGGAAGCCGCGACCAGCACGTCGGAAAAACCACGTGCCGCCAGCCGCAAGTACTCGAGGCGGTCACCGACGTTCGATCCCAGCGAGAGCACCGCACGACTCATGTCGAAGCGGCCTTCGCCCCACGCCCACCGCGCCGCGAACGGCGGATGGTCACCGAAACGTCGTCGAAGGTGAGCGGGATCGGCGCAGCAGGCTTGTGGATCGTGACCTCCGCGGCGTGCGGCCTGCCGTCGGCCATGACGTCGTCGGCGATCTCCGCCGCGACGGTCTCGACCAGGTCACGGGAGGGACCGGTGACCACGGCCGCGGCGCGCTCGGCCAGCACCCCGTAGTGCAGGGTCCGGTTCACATCGTCCTCGGCGGCGGCCTCGTCGAGATCCACCCAGACGGTGATGTCCACGACGAACTCCTGCCCCTCCTGCTTCTCCCGCTCGAACACCCCGTGGTATCCGAACGAGCGCAGGCCGGTGACCGCGATCCGGTCAGCCAAAGTTCTCACCTCCGCGTTTCCAGGCGTCGGTGACCCGCACCGCGTCCAGGGAACCGACCACGTCGTGCACGCGCACCGCCCAGGCACCCCGCTCAGCGGCCAGCGCGGAAACCGTGGCCGTTGCCACGTCACGTTCGGCCGCGGGACGGGGCGTCCCCGCGGAATCGGCCAGCACTGCTCCGAGGAAGCGCTTGCGGGACGCCCCCACGAGCACCGCGGGCCCCATCCCCAGGAAGGTTTCCAGGTTGTGCAGCAGCTGCCAGTCGTGCTCGCCGGTCTTGGCGAAGCCGAGTCCCGGATCCAGCACGAGCGATTCCTCCGCTACCCCGGCCTCCAGAGCTGCCTCGACACGCGCGGCCAGCTCGGCGCGCACCTCGGAGACCACGTCCTGGTAAACCGCCAGGGAATTCATCTCGCGGCTGTGCCCCCGCCAGTGCATGAGCACCCAGGGAACCCCCGCGTCGGCCACCGCCCCGGCCATCTCCGGGTCGGCGAGCCCCCCGGACACGTCGTTGACCAGCCCGGCTCCTGCGCGCACGGCAGCGGAAGCGACCTCGGCACGAGTCGTGTCCACGCTGACCGGAATCCCGGCACGGCTCAGCTCGCGAATCACCGGAAGAACCCGTTCCGACTCCACCTCGGCGGCCACCCGCTCGGAACCGGGGCGGGTGGATTCCCCGCCCACGTCGACGATGTCGGCGCCCTGCTCCCACAGCTGCCTGCCGTGCGCCACGGCGGCCTCGTGGTCCAGATAGCGCCCACCGTCCGAGAAGGAGTTGTGCGTAACGTTCAACACGCCCATGACCAGGCAGCGGGACACTTCCGGCAGCCCAGCGGCCATCATTTCCCCCGAATCAACGACAGTGCCTCGGAACGGGACGAGGCCGAGGACCGGAACACTCCGCGCACCGCCGAAGTGGTGGTGACCGAGCCCGCCTTGCGCACTCCGCGCATGCCCATGCAGAGGTGCTCGGCCTCCACCACGACGATCACTCCCCGCGGTTCCAACTTGCGGGTGAGCGCATCGGCGATCTGCGAGGTCAGTCGCTCCTGAACCTGCGGACGCTTCGCGTAGAGGTCGACCAGCCGCCCGAGCTTGGACAAGCCGGTCACCCTGCCCTGGTCGTTCGGGATGTATCCGATGTGGGCCATGCCGTGGAACGGCAGCAGATGGTGCTCGCACTGGGAGTACATGGGGATGTCCCGAACCAGCACGAGCTCCTCGTGGGACTCGTCGAAAGTCCGGTCCAGCACCTCGTCCGGGTCGGTGTAGAGCCCGGTGAACAGTTCCTCGTAAGCGCGGGCGACCCGCTCCGGGGTTTCCCGCAGCCCCTCACGATCGGGGTCCTCGCCCGCGGCCAGCAGCAGTTCGCGGATCGCAGCCGCCGCTCTGGGCCTGTCGAACTTCTGATCAACGAACTCGGCGGGATCGGCGCCGAACTCGGCGTCCGGCCCCACCGGCACGCTCTCACCTGTCACGTGTAGTTCCCTCCACAGCGGCGCGGCATCCGGTCGACGACCGGATGCCGCTCACCACCGGGGTCCACCGTCAGCGGTTCTCGGTACCGTTCCCGTTCTCGCCCGTGGTCCCCGAATCGCCTCCGGAGCTCCGTCCGGAATCCTGAGATCCCTCGGACGTGTCCTGCTCGGCTTCGGTGTTAGGTTTTCCGGTTTGCTCACCGCTGGTCGAGCCACCCGATTCCCCGGAGGGCTGCTCGGGCTGCCCCTGCCGAATCTGCTCGGTCCGGGGGCCTTCCTGCTGCACGGACTGACCGTTCTCCGGTCGTGCACCGCCCTCCCAGGAAGGCACCCAGTTGTGCTGGTTCGGTGCCGGAGGCTGGTAGGGCTGCCCACCGGGTGAAGTGGCCGGAGTCCACCCCGGAGGGGCGCCGTAGTTCGGCGGAACACCCTGCGGAGGCTGCCCGCCCTGCGGCGGATACCCCTGCGGTGGCTGCTGCGGCTGACCGGCACCCCCCGGGTAGGGCATCTGTGCGGTCCCCGGCGGCTGGTTGCCCTGCGGCGGCTGCTGCGGCGGCTGCTGTGCCGGGTACCCCTGGGGCGGATGCCCCTGCTGCTGCTCGGAACCGTACTGCTGGCCGGGTTGCTGGGCCCCGTATCCGTTCGCTCCCGGAACGGCTCCGACCGGAGCGGGACTCGGCTGGTCGTTGACCGGCGGCGGCCACGGCTCGCCGCGCTCCATCGCCAGTTCGCCAGGTGTCTTGATCGGCGGCTTGTCCGAGGGAGTACGACCACCGAAGTCGTTGAACGCGGTGATCCGCGGACGCTTCTCGACCTCGGCGAAGATCCGCTCCAGATCGGCGCGGTTGAGCGTCTCCTTCTCGAGGACCTCCCGGACGAGGTTGTCGAGTACGTCCCGGTAGGTGCTCAGGATCTCCCAGGCCTCGGTGTGCGCGGCCTCGATGAGCTTGCGCACCTCTTCGTCGATCTCGTGGGCCACTTCCAGGGAGTAGTTCGGCTGCTGCCCGGCGGAACGGCCGAGGAAGGGATCGCCCTCCTCCTTCCCGTACTTCACCGCGCCCAAGCGGGCCGTCATGCCGTACTCGGTGACCATCGCGCGGGCGATCTTCGTCGCCTGCTCGATGTCGCTGGAGGCACCCGTGGTCGGCTCGTGGAAGATCAGCTCCTCGGAGGAGCGGCCACCGAGCGCGAAGACGAGACGTCCGATCATCTCCGAACGGGTCATCATGTCCTTGTCGTCCTCCGGGACGACAAGGGCGTGCCCGCCGGTCTTGCCCCTGGGCAGGATCGTGAGCTTGTAGACCGGCTCCAGGTCCGGCATGGCCCAGGCGGCCAGGGCGTGCCCGCCCTCGTGATAAGCGGTGATCTTCTTGTCCCGCTCCGAGATGACCTTGTTCTTGCGCCGTGGACCACCGATCACGCGGTCCACCGACTCCTCGAGGGCCGCCCCGGTAATCAGCTGCGCGTTCTCCCGCGCGGTGAGCAGCGCCGCCTCGTTGACCACGTTCTCGAGGTCGGCGCCGGAGAAACCGACCGTGCGCTTGGCCAAACCGTCCAGATCGACGTCCGGGGCGAGCGGCTTGCCCTTGGAGTGCACGTTCAGGATCGCACGCCTGCCGCGCAGGTCGGGGGCGGCGACCGGGATCTGGCGGTCGAAGCGGCCCGGGCGCAGCAGGGCTGGGTCGAGGATGTCCGAGCGGTTCGTCGCGGCGATCAGGATGATCCCGCCCCGCGAGTCGAAGCCGTCCATCTCGACCAGCAGCTGGTTCAGCGTCTGCTCGCGCTCGTCGTGGCCACCACCGACACCGGCACCACGCTGCCTGCCGACGGCGTCGATCTCGTCGACGAAGACGATGCAGGGCGCGTTCTGCTTGGCCTGCTCGAACAGATCCCGCACCCGGGAGGCACCGACACCGACGAACATCTCGACGAAGTCCGAGCCGGAGATCGAGTAGAAGGGCACTCCGGCCTCACCCGCCACGGCACGGGCCAGCAACGTCTTGCCCGTTCCCGGCGGACCGTCGAGCAGCACGCCCTTCGGGATCTTCGCGCCCAGAGCCTGGTAGCGCGTCGGGTACTGCAGGAAGTCCTTGATCTCGTGCAGTTCCTCGACCGCCTCGTCGGCACCGGCGACATCGCCGAACAACGTCTTGGGCATGTCCTTGGTGAACTGCTTCGCCTTGGACTTGCCGAAGTTCAGCACCTTGCTGCCGCCGCCCTGGGCGTTGTTCATCATCCACATCACCAGCAGGACCAGCAGTCCCACCGGGATGAGGTAGAGCAGCAACTGACTCCAGATGGAGCTCTGGGACACCTCGGTGTTCCAGTTGGAGACGCCTGACTGCTCTATCCGGTTGACTATGTCCTCGTTGGCCCCGGTCGGATACTTGGTGATGATCCGGTTGCTGCCCTGAACCTGGACGCCGTCGTTCAGAGTCAGCCTCAGCCGCTGTTCTTTGTCCTCGATAGTGGCTTCCGCCACGTTGCCCTGCGATATCTGCTGCAGTGCCGTCGAGGTGGATACGTCCTGATAGCCACGCGTGTCGTCGAAGAGCACGCTGAAGGCGTAGAACAGCAGCAACACCGCCAACAGCCACAGCAGCGGGTTGCGGAGCAGGCGCTTTCGGTCCATTCACTTGCGGCCGCCGAGCGGCCTCGACCCTCCCTGACTGTCACGTCGGGTGGTGGCGGGCGTCCATTCAACGTCCACCCCCGGTTCAGCCCAGCGTACCGTCCGCGACAGCGACAAACTGCGCGAACCGAACCACAGGCCCTCCAGGGTACCCGCCCCTGGAGTTCAACGGGTCACACGCCGGATTAGTTCCAACCACCTCCCGCGGAGGTGGCACAACGCACCGACGGTGGCCGACAGGAGTCGCCCGACCCATCGTCACCGGTGCGAGGATACCGCCGGGCGCCTCGTCCCTTCCGGTTGTACCCGTTACGGGGACGGCTCGGGAACCGCGCCGCTCACACCCCCGAGGTGTAGACCTTCGGATCAAGACTACCGATGTAGGGGAGATCGCGGTAACGTTCCGCGAAGTCGAGCCCGTAGCCGACGACGAACTCGTTCGGGATGTCGAAACCGACGTACCGGACGGGAACCTCGACCTGGACCGCATCGGGCTTGCGCAGCAGAGTGCATACCTCGAGGGAGGCGGGACCGCGCGCGGCGAGGTTCTTCAGCAGCCAGGACAGCGTGAGCCCCGAATCGATGATGTCCTCGACGACCAGCACGTGCTTGCCCGCTATGTCCCGGTCCAGGTCCTTCAGGATGCGGACGACCCCGGAGGACGAGGTCGACGAACCGTACGAGCTGACCGCCATGAACTCCAGCTGAGCCGGTGACGGAAGCGCCCGGGCCAGATCGGTCATCACCATGACGGCGCCCTTGAGCACCCCTACGAGCACCAGATCGCCTCCCTGCAGGTGCCCGTAGTCCTCATCGATCTGTTTGGCCAGCTCGGTGACCTTGTCGTTGATCTGCTGCTCGGATATGAGCACGGAGGCAATGTCGCCGTCGTACACGGCCCGGCTTCCCCTCTCGATTGGGTTGATGTTCACCCGTCGCTCGATCGTTGGTCGATTCCGCGACCCCTGCATTCCACCAGAAGAGTGCCGCGAGCTCGAATCAGCTCGTACCCTCCGGGCAGAGCGTGACCACCCTGTCCCCGCCAGTCACCGACCAAGGCGTCGGCCGCCCGCAGATGGGAGTCGCTGAGCTCGGGAACCCCGCACTCCGAGAGCCAGTTCCGCAACACCCGCCTGCGTACCGCGGGCGGATGACCGGAGAGCGCACGCGCGTCGAGTCCTTCGGCGCCACGCACCCGCTCGCGAGCTTCCTCCGCGACCGAGTCCAGCGCGTCCGCGTCCTCGCGCAGCTGCGCGGCGGTTCGGGACAGCGCGGACGCAACACCACCCTGCAGCACCTCCTCCATGAGGGGCAACACCTCGGAGCGAAGACGTACCCTGGTGAAACGGGAATCCGAGTTGTGCGGATCCCGCCAGGGAACCAGCCCCAGCTCGGAGCAGGCCGCCTCGGTGGTTCCGCGGGAAACCCCCAGGAACGGGCGGGCCCACGGCGCGTCCAACGGCCGCATCCCCGCGATCGACCGCGCTCCCGACCCCCTTCCCAGACCGAGCAGCACCGTCTCGGCCTGATCGTCGAGGGTGTGGCCGAGCAGCACGAGCGACCCCTCAGGACGATACCGCCGCAGCACCGCGTAGCGGGCGCGGCGCGCGGCGGCCTCCGCACCTCCCGCACCACCCGGCTGAACCCGGACCGTGTCCACCTGGGAAAACCCCAGGTCAACCAGCTGTTCGGCAGCACGGGCCGCGACCTCGGCCGACCCCTCCTGCATCCCGTGATCCACGACAACGCCGTGAACGGGGACACCCCGGCGACGCGCGAAGTACGCGGTCGCCGCGGCCAGTGCGAGCGAGTCCGGGCCGCCGGAACAGGCCACCACCGGAGGAAAGCTCCGGTGCGCGGCGGCCTCCTCCGAGTCGAGCAACCGACGCACCGCGACACGAATCTCACTCACACAGGCGGGTGGGGACACGCGCTCATTCTCCCACCGCGCCCCTCAGGAACCGCTCAGCCGTGCACCCTGCGCAACCAGGCGGGGGGATCCGAGATCTCGGCGCGGCTCGGCAGGTTGTCCGGGCGGGCCCACACGGCGTTGAACCCCTCCATGCCCACGGCCCCGACCACGTGCCGCGTGAACTCGGCGCCCTTGGCGTACTGCTTGATCTTCGCGTCCACGCCGAGCAGGCTGCGCAGCAGCCTGTCCAGCAAACCACCACCGGAACGGCGCCGGGTGAACCGCTCCCTGATGGTGTGCACGCTCGGGACCACCCGAGGCCCCACCGCGTCCATCACGTGATCGGCGTGCCCCTCCAGCAGCGTGGAAACGGCGATGATCCTGTCCAGCGCGGCGCGCTGGGACGGGCTCTGCAGCAGCTCCACGACACCGAGCATCCCCGGGCTCGTGTCGGACTCACCGGAACGCCCCGAACGCACCTCGCGAACGGCCGAGGGCAGCCTGCCGAACAACTCCCCGGTGGAGCCGTCCATCGCACTCATCAGCTCACCGACGCTGTTCGCGAAGTACTCGCGCAACCAGGGAACCGCGTTGAACTGCAGCCGGTGGGTGGACTCGTGCAGGCACACCCACATGTGGAAGTCCTCCTCGGGAACTTCCAGGGCGCGCTGGGCGGCCACGATGTTCGGTGCCACCAGCAGCAGTCGCCCCGCCCCGCTAGCCCCAGGAGCAGCTGGCGCGAAGGGATCGTACTGACCGAGCACCTTGGTGCCGAGGTAAGCCAGCACCACTCCGGCCTGAATCCCGGCGCCCCTGCTGTTTATGGTCGCCAACAGCTCGTTGGACCCCTCCGAATCGGCTCCGGAGGTGTTGGCGAAGGCGACGTCGGTCAGCTCGGCCAGACCACGACCCGCGCCGCGCAGCCAACCGGGGCGATCCACCACGTCACCGGACTCGATCGGGAGCTCGCCCCCCAGACCGGTCAGCTCGCGCACGTGCTTCTCGGCACCCGCGCTGAACTCGCGCAGACTCGCGACCGTGGTCGCGGCCTCGGCCCGGGAGATCTCCGGACCCGGTTTGAGCAGCCGGCCCGCCGTGTTCACGGCCGTGTCCCAGTCGACGGCACCGGTGCCGAGCCCCTCGGTGGAACCGGCACGTTGCGCGGTGGTGTACCCGCTCCCCTGGCGGCGCGGCGGCACGGAAAGCGCGGACGCACGAACATTCACAGGACTGACCCTACCCCCACGCGAGCTCACCAGCGAACCTTTTGGAGAGTAGGCGGCTCCTGCTGCGTAGCGGTGCGGGTGGCGGAACCTCAGTCGGCGCCCGGCTGCGGGGTGCCCCGACATCGGGTAGCGACCTACACAACGTCGGGCCCGTCCTCGCCGGGCACTCGACTGAGAACCCCCGGCGGTGCCGACTGCTCAGGCTCACAGCGCCTGCGTTGGGGTGGCAGGCTTCTCGGGGCCTCGGTTGTCGTAGGTGGTTGCGTGGCGGAACCTCGGTCGGCGCCTTGCTGTGTTGGGCCGCTCTTGAGTAGCGACCTACGCGGCGAGCGGCCCGGCCTTGCAATGCATCCGACTCACGCACCGGATGTTCTCGTCCTGATTAGGCTCGCAAGCACTTACCTTGGGCGGCTCCTGCTGCGTAGCGGTGCGGGTGGCGGAACCTCAGTCGGCGCCCGGCTGCGGATGACCCGACATCGGGGATCGACGGCGGGACACCGGGTTCAGCGACAGCCGCAGGAACGCAGTTCCGCGGCCACCCGATCCAGCGCGGGACGTGCCGCGTTCGGCTGGCTCCCGTTCGAGACGAACGCGAAGCTCAGCAGTCTGCCGTCCTTGGTGACCACGGTCCCCGCCAGGGCGTTCGCCCCGGTCAGCGTTCCGGTCTTGGCCCTGACCCAACCGCGCGCTTCCGATGCTGGCCCGTCGTACCGCCCGGCCAGACTGCCGGTGGCTCCCGCGATGGGAACAGCGGTCAGCACCGGCCGCAGCCTGGCGCTGCGCCCGGACGGCCCGTCCGCCGGCGCGCTGGCCGTCCGCAGCAGCTCACCCAGCAATCGCGGAGGCAACCGATCGGCATCGGCCAGCCCGCTCCCGTCGACGAGCTCCACCCCGCTCAGGTCGAAGCCGTTCCGCTCGAGAACGGAACGCACCGCGCGCACGGCACCGGAGAAGGAGGGCTCGTGCCCCGTGGCCACCGCCACCTGACGTGCCACCGCCTCGGCCAGCACGTTGTCCGAGTCCCGGAGCAACTTGCGCACCAGGTCCCGCAGCGGAGGGGAGCGAACCTCGGCGAGCGTGGAGGTGCTGCCCCGCACCGTGGTCGTGCTCACCGACTCGGTCGACGCCCCCAGCCGGGAGGCGAGCTCGCGCGCCGCGTCGAGGGCGGGATGCTCACTGCGCGGGCTGTGGATGTCCGTCGGGTCCTCGCGCCCGCCGTCGAGCATCACCGGGCGCACGGGGGCGATGTAACCGTTCCTCACGTCCCCCTGGTCCCAGTCCTCGGCGAGAGTGGGACCGCTGTAGCGACTCACGTCCACCTTCACGGAGTCGATCTCCCCCGAGGTGCTCGAGCGGATCTTGCGCACCAGCTCGTCCAGCCGCGCCGCATCCGGGTAGACCGAACTGCGCCCCTCGGGCAGTGCGGACAACGTCGGGTCCCCACCTCCGACGAGGACGACGCTTCCGGGGTCCTGCCCGCGCACGACCTTGGTGCTGAACCGGAAGTCGTGGTCAACGGCCAGCAGCGCGGCACAGGACGTGAGCAGCTTGTTGGTCGAGGCCGGAACCATGCCGCGATCGGCGTTCCGGCTCCACAGCACCTTCCCCGTCCTGGAGTCGAGGACGGTCCCGCCCAGGTCGCTCAACGCCGGGTCCGCCACCACTCCCTCGAGCGCTCGCGACAGCCCCTGCCTGGTCGGCATCCGCGCCGAGGAGTCCAGCCCACTGACGGCGGGGTCCAGCCGCACCGGCGCGGGAGGATCCGCGCGGGGGTTCAGCACGTCACCGAACCAGGTCGTGGTCCCCAGCACGGCCACGAGCCCGAGCACGATCACACCGGCCAGGGAAACCGCGGTGATCGCACTTCTGCGGCCCATGCGTTCGCGGACCCGTTTCCAGTGGAACCTCCTGGCTCCCCCGCCGGAACCGGAGTCCCCGGCCGCACCGACCGTGTCCGGGGGATCACCCCGTGAAACCTCCGCGTCGGGATTCCGCTCACCGCCCCCGGCGACCTCTCCCCCACCAGTGGCGGTGCCTTCCCCTCCAGTGGCGAGGTCATCCCTGGCAGCGGCGGTGTCACCCCCGCCGACGGGCGCGGTCTCCGCCGACGATTCCGCCCCGGAGCCCACCGCGGAGGTTCCCGCGACAACCCCCTCGCCGCCGTCCCCACCGTCGACGCTGCCTCCCGTCGCGGGCTCCGATTCGGGGAGGGCCCGCGCACCGGGACTGCCCAGCAGTCGGGGGACGCCTGACGTCGCACCGCCAGGCGGCATGCCGAAATCGGCCGGATCGGCCGGGCGGCTGGCTCCGGGGGAACCGGATCCGGCCACGTCCGAGGTGCCGGGGGACCGCTGCCCGTCCGAAGGAGGCTTTTCCACGACGGTGGGGGGAATCACGGCCAGCTGCACGGTCGGCGGATCATCAGCGGGACCGGCCGAGCCGGAGTCCCCGGGGCCCGGCTCCGCAGGGGGTGACTCCTCCGCGGGAGTTTCTTCCGAGGACGTTCCCGCCGGAGACGTTTCCTCCGGGGAGGTCTCCTCCGAAGACGCCCCCTCCGCGTGACCGATGGTTTCCAACCGCTGAGTGCTCTCGACGGCCGATTCGTCGTGCTCCGGCCACGCAGGGGCGGCTGCCTCGGAATCCTCGGAGTTCTCGGAACCCTCGGAGTCCGTGGAGCCCTCGGAGCTCTCGGACTCCGCGGCCCCGCTCGCCGCCGCTTCCCCGGAAGTGGCTTCCGGGTCCTCGGCGGGCCAGTCGAGCGATCCCTGGTCCTCACTCGTTCCGGTGATGTCGTGCTCCTCCGCGGAGGGGGACGATTCCGCCGCGGTGGCCGCGGACGAGTCGACCTCCTCGTGATCGCCCGTCTCGCCCTTCGAAGCCTGGGGATCGGACAAGGGGGACCTCCTCGAGGGGTTACTCGACGGTTCACCGGCTCGCTTGTGCGATCTCGCGCACTGTCATGCGGCTGGGACGGCTGACTTGCTCCACACTAGATGCGCCGGGAGGGGGCAGCGGTACGGCCACACCCGCTCCGGGGACGGTCCGATGAACGATGAGCTCTGGAGTCCGATGGAGAGATTCGCTCGGCACGGCCGAGTCTCGCCCAGCGATCCCACCGGTGCCGTGTTGCGGGTCGCCCCGACTCACCCAGTGGTGTGAGGAAAACTACACAACGGGAACGGGGCGAGCACTCCCGCAGGAGCTCCGCTCCGGGGCTTCCGGGGATGTCCGGCAGGAGCAACCCGCGCGGAAGGCCCCGTGACACCCCGCACGGGCGAGGTGGGCTCTCGGCGCCGCCACGACCGAGGCATCGCGCCGGAACAACCGAGCAAACACGCCCGGCGAAGCACTATTAGGCTGTACGCGCACTCCACCGGCGACCGGCGATGGTCGACCGCTCGGCCACCGGGCCGCTCCGGTCGAACCTCACGTCGGATGGTCCGCCGCAGGCGGGCGATCGGGGACTCCCCGAGCAACGGCCGGGAACGGCACGGCCGTTCCGGCGACATTCGAGCGGTCGGCGGACCGCACGACAGGTCGCCGTCCGAAACACCGTCAGGACGAATGAGGAACCGCGTGGACTTCGACGTAATGATCGAGATCCCCAAGGGGAACCGCAACAAGTACGAGGTGGACCACAAGACGGGCCGGATCCGTCTCGACCGGACGCTGTTCACCGCCACCCAGTATCCGGCCGACTACGGATTCATCGAGGAGACCCTCGGCGAGGACGGGGACCCGCTGGACGCGCTCGTGCTCGTGCAGGAGCCGACCTTCCCCGGCTGCCTGATCAGCGCGCGCGCCATCGGAATGTTCCGGATGCGCGACGAGAAGGGCGGCGACGACAAGATCATCTGTGTTCCGGCCGACGACCCGCGGCAGGACCACATGCGCGACATCCACCACGTCCAGGAGTTCCACCGGCTGGAGATCCAGCACTTCTTCGAGGTCTACAAGGACCTCGAGCCCGCGAAGAGCGTGGAAGGCGCGACCTGGGTCGGCCGGGAAGAGGCCGAGACCGAGATCAAGCGCTCGTTCGAGCGCGCCAAGGAACAGGAGCACTGACTCCCGGACCTCGTCCGGCACGCTCCGAAAAACGTGGGTCCCCACCGGCCTGGTGGGGACCCACGTTTTTCGGGTGTTCGGGTACGCCCCGCGCGGAATCAACCGATCGGCAGGCTGCCGACGATCCCACCGAGGGGTGATTTACCACCGAGCAGTCCGCCCGTGGACTGACCGGAGCTACCGTCCCGACCGCTCACGCCCTCCTGGAGCGCGTCGCCCGCCTTGTCCACCGGCGGCGCGTTCAGCAGGTCGCCGACGGCCTTACCGCTCTCGTCCACGGAGGGCACGCCGGCAGCGCCGTCCCCGGAGCGGCTCGTGGCGGCGTCCGGAGCGGGCACGACGTCACCGACGACCTGCTTGGTCGACTCCAGGGTCGCGGCCGTGTGGTAGGTGGCCTTGGCCACGCTGTTGTCCGTCGGCAGCTCGGCGGGCAGTTCGGGGCTGTCCGCCGCGGAAGCGGTACCCGCGAAACCGATGGCACCAGCACTTCCTGCCAACAGAGCGGCCGCCGCGGTCAAAGTGCGTTTCATCGCCTAGCTCCTCTCTGCACAGGTGGCGGTCCTGCGCGCCAAGAAGAGCCTACGGAAACGCCCTTCAACACGGTTCAGCGATTACCCAATACATCAATTTGCACGAAACGTAATTACGAACATCCCCAGAAGCTCCTCAATGCAGCATCAAAAGGCGGCCAGCTCACTCGATCAGGTCAAACCAGATTGTCCGGCAGCACAGCGGGCCCCACCTGTTGCTGACGTTTGGCGTGCTCGTCCAACAACACCTCGGCCTCGTGGGCGAACTCCGCGTAGGCGGCCCGCTCGTCCTCGAAACGACCGTACTTGCCCACCCGAAGCTCCACCGAGTGGTATTCGCGCTCGAGGGCATCAGCGGTTACCTGCAAATTCACACTGCGTTCCCGGTACTTGCCGTAACCGGACAAGGCCGCGGTCAACGCCACCACGAGACTCAACACGACAGCCGACCAGCGAGCGGTCGCCATCGACACCGAAGCGGCAGCCACCACCGCGGTCACGATGGACCCGGCTATGACCATCACCTGCAGCACGTTGTTGGCACACCGATAACGACGAGCCTGCCTGCGGTACGCCCGGACGGCGTCCGGCAGGTACACGCGGTAGCGCTTGTGCGTGGCCAGCAGGTCACCGGAGTCCATGTCGTCGAGCATCTGCTCGCGACGCGCCTGATTCAGCTCCCGCAGTTCGATCGCCATACCGCGTACCCTGAAGTACTGGCGGTACAGCAGGAAGAGCGATCCCACCACGGAGATCATCAGTATCACCGAGACGAGTGTCGTCATCCACCAAACAGGGGTACCCCGCAGCACGAGGCCCCCCAGAGCGAGGGCGATCAGGACTCCGTTCCCCGGAATGGCCCACACGACCAGCAAACGTCGTAACAGCAGTGCCCGATGCACCTGTTCGGAGAGGTCCGCGATGCGTCGCGCGACGTCATCAGGGGCCGAATCGGCGGAGAGCACACCTCCTCCGACTATCCCCGTACTGACCTCAGTACTGCTCATCACACGATCCCTTCACGGCGTCACTGTGATCGAAATAGCTCAACAGCGTTACTGCAATCGGCTGACGGGGTGACGCCCGGGCTGGTCGAATAACACAACGCACTCAGTTCCCCCGTACGGAGGAGCTGACATCGTTCACCTGCGATCACCGAACCGTCACATCATCCACGAGCTTCCCCGCGCGGAAGCACACGCGCCATGAACACGGGTTCTACCACTCCGGACGATCGCCCCCACACGGTCTCCGGGTACACGATCGGCCCTCACCGGACGGACGCGCGCACCGGCCCCGCTCGACGGAACGACTTCCCGACCAAGCACCACCCGCCGAGCGAAACGAGCACCCGCCCGGGACGACCTTCAAGAACCGACTCCGCCTGCCCCTCGAGGAACTTCGTGGGCTCCCGGGAAACCCCCCGAGCGGGACGCGGGCCCGCGCTGGACGAACACCCCCGCAATTCCGGAACGATCCGGTTCACCCACGCGGTGGGCGGAACGGCGGAGAGCTCGCCGGAACCGCGCGGCACGAGCGAGTGGACCCTCCCGCCCCGAGTCCCGGAGCGATCACGCCGACCGCTCACCCGCGGAGAACCGGCAGCCGGAACCCGCGCGGAACAACGCGCCACCGTAAACAGTTCCCGGAAAAATCCCTCGGGAAATCCCGCACGGAGCACCCTCCCCCATTCGAACCACCCCAGCAGTGGGCCACCTCAGAAACCTCCGGTCGGGCCGCACAACTCGATCCCGCGGCAAGGAGCACGAACCCACGAATCTCACCGCACGGCAGGATCGTATTACACGCCCTCACGAGCTCCACGGGCCTTCCCCCCGTACTCGACGGTCACCCTCACCAGGAACTTCCACTCCGGGGTCCGCACCGCAGCACCACCGCCCACGGAGGCGCGAGCGCGGAGCGAAACGCGGTGAACAACCCGACCGGAATCGACGCGAAACCAATCCACGAAGAATTCCGACTTCGGAATAATTTCCGATGCGCCCCCGGAACAACCACGGAAGAAGTGTTCCGCAACACGGAAAACGCGACGAAGCTTCTCCTTTTCGACCGAGTTCCGCTTCAGCAGCGAGGTCTCCCGGATCCGTTCACTCGGACGCCGCTCAGGAGGGAGTCTCCTGCCCGGGCAGTTCGGAGTCCATGGCGACACGCCAGCACCGCCAGGCCTCCCGCTGGGCGAGCTGGGCGTCCTGCCAGACCCGCGCCGCCCGCCGCTGCCCGGACAGCACCGCGGCCATCCCGGACAACGCCTCGGCCGCCTCGCAACCGGCACGGGCCAGCCGCTCTAGCTCCGCTCGCTCCAGCTGCGGGCGGGAACGAACCGAACTCCCCCGCTCATCCACCGCTCATCCACCGCTCATCCCCCGGGCTCGCGCTACTCGGAAGCGCTCGTCCCCCGGCCGGTCGAGTGCGGCTGCACGCGCTGGAACAGGCTGAACATCCACCACAACGAGGGAAGCAGCAGCACGGCCCCGATCAGGGTGACCACCAGGCTCACCCGCAGCACGGACGGTTGGGCGGCGGCCTCCTCGATGGTGGTGTCCGGCAGCAGCACCAACGGGTACTGAGCCACGGCCCACCCCCACAGCAGGGCCGCCACGGCGACCGCGGCCGCCCCCCGGGAAGGCACGTACCTTCTGCGCAGCAGCAGAGCGAGCGAGGCCACACCTCCGAGAGCCGAGACGAGGATCAGCGGCAGCCCCTTGCCGACGAGCCCCGCGTAGAGGCGGGGAGCGTCCGCGTGGAGCACGGCTATGCCGCCGAGCGCGACCACCCCGGTGACCGCGGCTGTCCCGAGCGCCTTGCGGCGGAAGGTCTCGGCCAGCGCGTCCTGCCCCTCCCTGCGGGCGTCGGCGCACAGGAACACCGCCGCGAGATAGGCCGCGATCGCCACCGCGAGAACCCCGCCCAGCGCCGAGGTGGGGTTGACCCAGCTACCGACGAGCTCGCCCTCCGCTATCCCCGCGGGGGTCCTCCCGGAAGCGATCCCCCCGGCGACGGTCCCGAGGAAGAACGGGGTCAGCACCGAGGACAGCGCGAAGGCGAACCCGTAGACCCGCCGATGGCCGAGCTCCGTGCTGGCCTTGCGGAACGCGAAGGCCGCTCCCCTGGCGATGATGCCCAGGGCAACCAGGGTCAGCGGGATGTACATGGTCGAGGACACGGCCGCGAACACCTCGGGGAAACCGGTCCAGCACAGCACGATGACGAATATCAGCCAAACGTGGTTGGCCTCCCAGACCGGACCGATCGAGTGGTTGATGAGGTCCCGCTGCTCGGCCCCCTTCCGCGTTCCTCCCGCCAGCAGGTCCCAGAAACCACCGCCGAAATCGGCACCGCCCAGCAGCACGTAGGCGGTCAAGCCCGCCCACATCACCGCGATCATCAGGTCCGCGAGACTCATGCGTGTTCCTCGTCGTGTTCCTGCGGAGCCAGCGGGGCCCGCGCCAACCGCCTCAGCACGTAGATGGTGGCGACGGTCATCACCAGGTACACCACGGCAACGGCCAGCAGCCCGCCGTAGAGCCCCGGTACAGGGGTGACGGCTTCGGCAGTGCGCATCCTGCCCCAGACGATCCACGGCTGACGTCCCACCTCGGTGGTGATCCAGCCGAATTCCAGCGCCAGCGGAGCGGCGAAGCCCGCCGCGGTCGCCAGGACGAGAAAGACCCGGTTGCGCGGCAAGCTCCTGCGCCGCCACCAGACGAGACCGCACCAGATGCCGAGCAGCAGCAGCCCGAAACCGATGGCCACCATGATCTGGAAGGACCAGTGCACGATGTTGACCGGCGGGCGGTTCTCGGCGGCGGCCTCGGCCAACCCGAGGATTCGCCCGTTCGGGGTCCAGTGGGCCAGCAGCGAGAGACCGCTGGGGATCTCGAGGGCGTACCGCATCTCGCCCTGCTGGTAGACACCGCCGAGGTGCAGCGGGACGTTGCGCGCTGTTTCGTGAACGCCCTCGATGGCCGCGAGCTTGATCGGCTGGTTCTCGGCGAGGAACTTCGCGGCCCAGTCCCCCACTCCTATCTGCACCGGTGTGAGCACGGCGCCGACCGTGAAGGGAATCAGGAATCCGAGCCGGTGGTAGCGATCACGCCTGCCGCGCAGCAGCGCAGCGGCGTAAACCGCGGCCATTCCGAAACCGGCCACCATGAAAGCGGCGATGATCATGTGCACGGTCTGCGGCCAGGCCGCCGGGTTGAACATGGCCGCCCACGGCTCGACCTGCACCACCCGGCCGTTCTCCAGGTCGAACCCCCTGGGCTGGTTCATCCAGGCGTTGGCCGTGACGACGAAGAACGCCGAGGCCACTCCTGCGACGCAGACGGGGATGCCGGTCAGCACGTGAACTCGGGGCGAGAGCCTGTCCCAGGCGTAGAGGTAGATCCCGAGGAAGATCGCCTCGATGAAGAAGGCGAATCCCTCCAGGGTGAACGGAAGCCCGATGACCTGCCCGTAGGTGTCCATCATGCCGGGCCACAGCACACCCATCTCGAAGCTCAGGATCGTGCCCGAGACCGCGCCCACGGCGAACAGCACGCCCATGGCCTTGGCCCAGCGCTGGGCGAGCAGCCGGTACACCTCGTCCCCGGTGCGGTTGCCGCGCCACTCCGCGAAGACCGTGATCGCGGGCATGCCCACCCCGAAGCAGGCGATCACGATGTGCCACCCCAACGACAGGGCCATCTGGATCCGGGCCGCGACCAGATCCGCGGGCGATGCGGCCTCAGCCAGCAGTTCCGCAGCCGAGTGGCCCGTCATCGGATCACGCACCGCGCGGAGAACGGCGCCCGCACGCACAACATCGAGCTCGACACCCCGCCCCCTTCAAGTTGGCCGATCGAGCCGTGCCGGAAATCCGAGCGGTTCCGGAATCCTCCGACCCGCTCATCGGAACCTAACCGAGCCGGGGAGGGTTCGCAGGGCGAGCCGATCAGCGTTTCGGGTGATACATCGGCAATCGCTCGAGGACGGGAGGGGCTGCTCGCTCGGAAGGACGAAGCAGCCGCGGCGCTCGCACGCGGACCGGGCGCGGCCGGGCCCGCCACCCGGACCAACGAAAAACCGGCCACCTCCCGCTGCGGGAAGTGGCCGGTCATCGGTGGAGCCGCCTAGGGGAGTCGAACCCCTGACCTACGCATTACGAGTGCGTCGCTCTGACCTACTGAGCTAAGGCGGCGAAACCGAACACGAGTGTAGCGGACGCCGAAACGTCACTCACACACCCCCGGCTCGTTGGACACCACGGTGACGTCGATCACGGAATCCGCGGAGGGTGCCGGATGCGCATACCCACTGTCCACCGCCTCGCGGTGTGCTCCGCCGTCTCGCTGGCGGTGGTGCTGCTGGGCCTTCCCGCAGCCACCGCGCAGAGCACCCCTCCGAGCACCCCGACCCCCACGCCCGAGTTCCCCGATCAGCCACCGGGCTCCGCTGAACCGGCAACCCCACCGCCCGGGCCGGTAGTCGGCGGTGCCGGAACGGGGATAGGACTGCTGCGCGTGCTGCCCAACGCCGTCCCGGGCGAGTCGATCATCGACGACCCCGGGTTCGACGAGAAGCTGCCCCGGCAGGCGCTGGTCGAGACCGGGATGGGCGTCTCGGTCGCCAAAGCCGACTCACAGGCCTACCTGGCCCAGGAGAAAGCCGTGGCGGAATCGGCCCCGCTCGGTTTCGCCGTGGGCGGCAACGCCCCGGCACTGCCCGGCTCGCTGTCCCAGACGGCCGTCCCGGACCACGCGGAACCGCGGACCCGCGGCCTCGAACCCCCGTCCTCCCCGCTGGACGGCCTGCTCGACCTCGGGGCACTCGAGGGCAGCGCGCACGCCAGGTGGGACGAGCAGCTGGGCCCCTGCGTCGAGCCCATATCCGCGGCGCGGACCTCGCTGGCGGAGGTCTCGGCGGTGAACATGCTGCCCGCGCTGAACAACCGGGAGGACGAGCTGGCGGCCGAGGCCGCCGAGCTGTCGGGCGGTCCGCCCCCGGCGGAGGACGGGATAGCGCTCGGCGAGGAGATGGGGCCCCTGGAGAAGTTGGGCGGGCTGCTCACCGGTCCCGCGGCTGATCCCGCGAGCGGAAAGGGCTCGCTGCTGCGCGTTCCAGAGGCGATGCGGGCCGACTCCAGCGTCCGGCTGGTGGACGTTCCCGGGCAGCGGGGCAAGGCGGTGCGTTCCACCTCGCGGTTCGAAGCGGGCGGTATTCACCTGTTCGCGGGCACCTCGCAGGAGCTGCGCATCGACGTGGTCAGCCGTCCGAAGTTGACCGCCACCGCCACTGGTGACCCCGAGACGTCCTCGGTGGACTACAGCGCTCCCGTGCTGCGAGTCAGCCGCGGCGGGGAGGAGCTGTTCACGCTCGACGCGGCCAACCCCGAGTTCGAGCTGCCGATCGGCCTTCCCCTGCCCGCACCGGGCGAGGACTCCGACACCGCGCTCGTGGGGCACTCGGACCGGGAGAACGTCCTCGACATCGGGGTGCTCCGACTCAGCCTGGGCGAACTCACCAAGGACGAGACCGGAGGTGAGGTGCGCGCCGGGGCCCGGCTGCTCGACCTGAAGATCCTGCCCAACGACTTCCTCGGGTTCTCCACCGCGCTCGCCCAGGTCTCGTTCGGCGAGCAGTTCGCGCGGGCGGGAGCCCCGGAGGGCGGAGTCCACTGCGAACGGAGCACCCCTCCGGAGAACACCACGGCACCGCCGGTGCGGGAGGCCGGTGGGCCGCCGCTGGCCAAAACCTCGGGGGCCTACCACGCGGTCGGGCTCTTCTGGACGGGAACGCTGCTGCTGTTGCTCGGCGCGGTGCTCGTAGCCGCGCTGCCACGCCGCCGCCAGTAGAGGTCGAACCGCCCGCGCGGGAGCGCAGTCACCTCACCGGTACAGCTCGGCTGCCAACGCCTCCACGGCCACGACCGGCTTGACGTTGCGGTTCAGCGCGGTGCGGCAACGCAGCACCGCCTCCAGCCGGCGCAGGGCGGTTTCCGAGGTCCACTCGGCCGCCGCCCTGGACACGTCCCGCGCGAAGTCGGGATGGTTCAACGGCACCATCGCGCCGAACCTGGTAGCCAGCACGTCGCGGTAGAAGCCGGCCAGATCGACCAGCGCCAGGTCCAACGCGTCCCGCTGGGACCGGGTGGCACGCGCCTTCTGCTTCCGCTCCAGCTCCTTCAGCGCCGCGTTGGCCCCCTTGGTGGCCGAGGAGGTCCCCTTTCCGGTTCCCCCAGCCCCCATCGCGGTGCGCAGCTCCTCCTTCTCCGCCTCGTTGCGCTCCTCGTTGAGCTCGGAGGCCTCGGTCTCGGCGGAGCGCACGAGCCGTCCGGCCTCGCCGAAGACCTCGGACAGGTCGCGCAGACCGCGCGGAATGCCCAGCACCGTCTCCCGCCGCTCCCGCGCCTGCGGATCAGTGGCCAGTCGCCGCGCCCTGCCGATGTGCCCACCGCAGACCGAGGCGGCCCACTCCGCCGTGGAGCGCTCGATGCCGTCGCGGCGGCGCAGCGACTCGGCTATCGCCCCGACCAGGGGGGTGCGCAGTTGCAGGGCCCTGCAGCGGGAGCGGATCGTCACGGGCACGTCGGCCGGGTGGTCCGAGGGGGCGCACAACAGGAACACGGTCCGCTCGGGAGGCTCCTCGATCGCCTTGAGCAGCGCGTTGGCCGCACCTTCGGTGAGCCGGTCGGCGTCCTCGATCAGCACTATCCGCCAATACCCCGTGGTCGGTCTCCTGGCGGCGGCCTGCACCAGCGAGCGCATCTCGGCGACCGAGATCGACAGCCCCTCCGGGGCCACCGTGGTCACGTCGGCGTGGGTCCCCGCCAGCGCGGTCTCGCAGGCCGCGCAGGTCCCGCAGCCGGGCGCTTCCGCGTCGGCGCACTGCAGCGCCCCGGCGAAGGCGCGCGCGGCCTCCGCGCGCCCGGATCCCGGCGGGCCGGTGAACAACCACGCGTGGGTCATCGCACCGCCCGTGGTGCTCTCCCCGCGAAGACGTGCCCGCGCGGCGCGCACGGCGCTCGTCAGCGTGCGCACGGCCTCGGGCTGTCCGACGACCTCGGCCCAGATTCCCTCACCCGAGGGATCCGCTCCCCGATCTCCGGACGGGGAACCGGGCGCCACCTCCCCCGCGGCGACGGACGAGTCGGTCTCCGCAGCCATTCACGACACCTCACCACAGCTCCGACGACGTTCCGGAACGAACGAGCTCCGCGGCGAACCACGTCCCCCGCGGTCAGCTCTGCGAGCGGCTCGCGGCACGTTGCCTGCCACCGCTTCCGGTGGAACCACCCGTTCGCGAGCTCCCGGACGAGGATCCACCGTTCGCGCCGTTCTTCGACGTGCCGTTCTTGCTCGTGGAGCTCTTCGCCGTACCGGTCTTGCTCGTGGAGCTCTTGCTCGTGGAGCTCTTGGACGTGCCGGTCTTGGACGTGGAACTTCCGCTTCCGGACGCGGTCCCCGAACTCCTGCCGGACGACTTCTTCCCGGACGAGCCCGTGGAGGAACCGGTCCCGTTCGCCCCGGAGGACGACTCCCCGGAACCGCTGTCCTTGGCCTTGGCACCACTCTTGGTCCCGCCGCCCGAGCTCGTGCTCTTCGACTTCTTGGTCCCCTTCTTCTTGGCCGGCGCCTTGGCCCGCCGCTCGGCGACCAGCTCGATCGCGCGGTCCTTGCTCAGCTCCTCGACCGTGTCACCCTTGCGCAGCGACGCGTTCGTCTCCCCGTCGGTCACGTAGGGACCGAACCGACCGTCCTTGACGACCAGGTTCCTGCCGGTGTCGGGCTCCTCGCCCAACTCCCGCAGCGGAGGGGCCGCCGCCCTGCGAGCGCGCTGCTTGGGCTGCTCGTAGATCCGGCGGGCCTCCTCCAGGGTGACCGTGAAGATCTGCTCCTCGTTGTCCAGGGAACGCGAGTCGCTCCCCCGCTTGAGGTACGGACCGTAACGGCCGTTCTGCGCCGTGATCTCCTCACCCGTGTCGGGATCGGTACCGACCGTGCGCGGCAGCGAGAGCAACCGCAGCGCGTCCTCCAGGGTGACGGTGTCCAGCGACATGGACTTGAACAGGCTGGCGGTGCGCGGCTTGCCCTTGGTCCCCTCCGGCAGCACCTCCGTCACGTACGGCCCGAAGCGGCCGTCCTTGGCCACGACCTCGTTGCCGGTCTCCGGGTCCGTTCCGAGCGTGCGCCCCTCCATCGGAGTGGCGAACAGCTTCTCCGCGATCTGGGGCGTCAGCTCGTCTGGCGCGAGCGAGTCCGGCAGGTTGGCGCGCTGCGACTCCCCGCTGCCGCTCTCGGCGGCGTGCGCCGGACGTTCCAGGTACGGGCCGTAGCGACCGACGCGCACGTACACCGTGCGCCCCTCGTCGTCGCTGAACATCGGAATCGAGTTGACCTGGCGGGCGTCGATGTCCTCCACCCCGGAGCCGACGAGCTTCTTCAGACCGCCTGCCCTGCCGATGGAGTCCTGCGGGCCCACCTCACCGCCGAAGTAGAAACCGTGGAGCCATCTGGTGCGCTGCTGCGCACCCTCGGCTATGCGGTCGAGCTCGTCCTCCAGCGCTGCGGTGAAGTCGTAGTCGACCAGCCTGCCGAAGTGCTGCTCCAGCAGGCCGATCACGGCGAAGGCGATCCAGGACGGCACGAGAGCCGACCCCTTCCGCCAGACGTAACCGCGCTCCTGGATGGTGCTGATGATCGAGGCGTAGGTGGACGGGCGGCCGATGCCCAGGTCCTCGAGCGCCTTGACCAGACTGGCCTCGGTGTAGCGGGCCGGCGGGTTCGTCGAGTGCTCGTCCGGTTCGAGCTCACCCGCCCTGAGGTGCTGCCCCTCGACCAGGCGCGGCAGCCGCGACTCCGCGTCGTCGGCCACGCCCCCCGCCTCCGAGTCCACCGACTCGACGTAGGCCTTGAGAAAGCCGGAGAAGGTGATCGTCCTGCCCGAGGCGGCGAAGACGCACTCCTCCCCGCTCTCGGCCGTGCCGGACACCCGGACCGACATCGTGGTCCCCTTGGCGTCGGCCATCTGAGAGGCGATCGTGCGCTGCCAGATCAGCTCGTAGAGCTTGTAACCGTCGGCGTCCAGCTCCGAGCCCACGTCCCTCGGGGTGCGGAAGTTCTCCCCCGCCGGACGGATGGCCTCGTGGGCCTCCTGGGCGTTCTTGACCTTGCGCGTGTACTGCCGCGCCTGCCCGGAGATGTAGCTGTCGCCGTAGAGCTCCACGGCCTGCTGCCGCGCGGCGTTGATCGCCGTGTCCGACAGCGTGGTGGAGTCCGTGCGCATGTAGGTGATGTAGCCGTTCTCGTACAACCGCTGCGCGGTGCGCATCGTGCGGTCCGCCGAGAAACGCAGCTTGCGCCCGGCCTCCTGCTGCAGCGTCGAAGTCATGAACGGCGCGTAGGGCTTCCGCGTGTAGGGCTTCTCCTCGACGCTGGACACGTTCAGCTCGGCCGTGTCCAACCCGGCGGCGAGCGAGCGGGCGCGCTGCTCGTCCAGCACGAGCGCGTCGCCGGTCAGCTCCCCGTCCGGGCCGAAGTCCTTCCCGGTCGCCAGCCGCGCACCGTCGACGCTGACCAGGCGCGCACCGAAACCGGAACCCTGCTCCTCGGGAACGCGCAGCGTGGCGGCGATGTCCCAGTAGGACGCCGGAACGAAACGGATGCGCTCCCGCTCACGCTGCACCACGATCCGGGTGGCCACCGACTGCACCCTGCCCGCCGAGAGCTTCGGCATGACCTTCTTCCACAGCACGGGGCTGACCTCGTAGCCGTAGAGCCGGTCCAGGATGCGCCTGGTCTCCTGCGCGTCGACGAGGTTGTTGTCCAGCTCCCTCGGGTTGGCCGCAGCCGCCCGGATCGCCGCCTCCGTGATCTCGTGGAAGACCATCCGCCGGACGGGGACCGACGGCTGCAGCGTCTCCAACAGGTGCCAGGCGATGGCCTCGCCCTCGCGGTCACCGTCCGTGGCCAGGTACAACTCGTCGGCCCCCGACAGCGCCTGGCGCAGCTCGTCGACCGTGTCCTGCTTCTCGTCGGTCACCAGGTAGAGCGGTTCGAAGTCGTTCTCCACGTCCACACCGAGACGTGCCCACGAGTGCCCCTTGTAGGCGGCGGGGATGTCCGCCGCTCCGCGCGGCAGGTCCCTGATGTGTCCGCGGGACGACTCGACCTGGTAGCCCGAGCCGAGAAAGGAAGCGATCTTGCGCGCCTTGGCCGGGGACTCGACGATCACCAACCGCCGACCGCCGGAGCCCCCGGTGGAAGTCTGAGAAGCGCGCCCCTCGGCGCTGTCCTTCTTCGTCCGTGTCGAGCCAGCCACGCCTACCCTGCTCTCGTCTGGAGGTGTCCGATTCGTCAGTGTGCACCGTGCACGGCCCGGTGCGCCGTGCCGGGGAACGCACAGCGTGACACACGTCTACCCCGCTCCGCTCGTTTCACCGGGGCAAACGGCCCAGAACCCGGCGGTGTTCCTCAGGGACAACCGGTGTGACCTGTGGCGAATGACTCACGGCTGGAACGGCCACACTCCCCCAGCGGCACCCTCGGGAACCGGCCCGACGAGCTCGGCCAACCGCATCAGACGACGTCTGCCCACGATCCGCAAAGCGGGGTCCTGCCCCGTTGAGCCAACCATCCGCGCGGGAAGGCCGGCTCGGCCGAGTGATGTAGCCAACGGCCCGTGCGTTTCCGGCACGCTCGGATCCAGCCCGAGAAGATAGCCCCCGGTGACAGGGGCGCCCGAGGTGAGCGCCCAAACTCTGAGCGCCCAGCCATCCGGGATGAATCCGTTCGGCACCGACTTTACCGCGCCGTGTAACCAACACGCCGCCAGCTGGGTCAGATCGGCGCGGAAAGCGGTGCGGACCAGCGGCTCGCCGGACTCGGCGCGTTCCAGCTCAGCGGTCACTCCCCGCTCCGCGCACACCGCGACCAGCGCGCGTGCCCTCCAGGACTCGGCGACCACCACGGAGAGACGCGCGGCGGTGCCGCGGCCGAAGGTGGTCGCCTGCCCCTGCCCGCACAGCAATCCGGCCAGATCGGCGATGCGGGCGGGCCGCGCCTCGGCCGAGAAGAACGACAGCTGGCCCACGTCGGTGATCGTAGAACTCCCGTTCGAACGGCACCAGGGTCCGTGTCATCCGACCGTGGCGCGGCCGGGCCCTCACCCGGTCGCCCCGTCGCTGCCCGACGAGGAACCGGCTATGGCGGTGCTCCTGCGCTTGGACGCGATCACAGACGAGGCGATCACCACCACGCAGACCACCGCTATCGTCACCCGCAGGGCGATCGAAGCGTCAACTCCCGCCGTCACGGTGACCACGGCCGGGGCGACCAGCACCGAGACCAGGTTCATCACCTTGAGCAGCGGGTTGATGGCCGGTCCCGCGGTGTCCTTGAACGGGTCCCCCACGGTGTCGCCGATGACGGTGGCCTCGTGGGCCTCGGAGCCCTTGCCACCGTGGTGGCCGTCCTCGACCAGCTTCTTGGAGTTGTCCCAGGCACCCCCCGAGTTGGCCAGGAATATCGCCATCAGGGCTCCGACCGCGATGGCTCCGGCGAGGTAGCCGGCCAGCGGTCCGACTCCCAGTCCGAACCCCACGGCCACCGGGGCGAGCACCGCCAGCAGCCCCGGGGTGGTGAGCTCCCGGAGCGAATCCCTGGTGCAGATGTCGACCACCCGCCCGTACTCGGGGCGCTCGGAGCCGTCCATGATTCCGGGTTTGGCGGAGAACTGCCTGCGCACCTCGTAGACGACCGCACCGGCAGCCCGGGAGACGGCGTTGATGGCCAAGCCGGCGAACAGGAACACCACGGCCGCGCCGATGATCACTCCGACGAGCACGTTCGGGGCGTAGACCAGGAACTCGCCCACCGTGAGCTCGGTAGCCATCTCGGCCAGGGTGGTGGCGATCGCGTCCCGGTAGGAGCCGAACAGGGCCGTGGCCGCCAGCACCGCCGTGGCGATCGCGATGCCCTTGGTTATGGCCTTGGTGGTGTTGCCCACCGCGTCGAGCTCGGTGAGCACCTCGGCGCCCTCGCCCTCGAACTCGCCGGACATCTCGGCTATGCCCTGGGCGTTGTCCGCGACGGGGCCGAAGGTGTCCATGGCCACGATCACGCCCACGGTGGTCAGCAACCCGCACCCGGCCAGCGCCACCGCGAACAGCGCCACCGAGATGGAACCGGACAGCAGGAAGGCCCCGAACACGGCGGCCGCGATCACGAGCACGGTGTAGACGGCCGATTCGAACCCGACGGAGAAACCGGTGAGGATGACCGTCGCGGGCCCGGTGGTGGAGGACTCGCCGACATCGCGCACCGGTTTGCGCTCGGTGGCCGTGAAGTAGCCGGTGAGCTTGAGGATCACCACGGCCAGCGCGATGCCGATCAGCACCGACGCGAGGGCCATCACGGCCGGGTTGCCGGGCAGCTCGCCTATCTCGGGGGGCACCCCTTCCAGCCGAGCGTACGAGCCGGGCAGGTAGATCAGCGCGGCCACGGCGCAGGCCAGTCCCGCTGTTCCCGCCGAGATGTAGAAGGAACGGTTGATCGAGGTCAGCGCGCTCCGCCCGCTGCGGGCCCTGGTCGTGTAGATGCCGAGCACCGCGGTGAGCACGCCTATGGCGGGCACGATCAGCGGAAAGAGCAGTCCCTTCGTCCCGAAGGCCGCCGTTCCCAGGATCAGCGAGGCGACCAGGGTCACCGCGTAGGACTCGAACAGGTCGGCGGCCATGCCGGCGCAGTCGCCGACGTTGTCGCCCACGTTGTCCGCGATGGTGGCCGCGTTGCGCGGATCGTCCTCCGGGATGTTGTGCTCCACCTTGCCCACCAGGTCAGCGCCGACGTCGGCGGCCTTGGTGAAGATCCCGCCACCGACGCGCATGAACATGGCCAGCAGCGCCGCGCCGAAGCCGAAACCCTCCAGCACCCGCGGGGCCTGCCCCGCGTACACGAGCACGACCAGCGCGGCCCCGAACAACCCCAGACCTATCGTGGTCATGCCGACCACACCGCCCGTGCGGAACGCGATCCGCATGGCGGTGCTCCTGCCCGCGGCCGGGTCGTTCGCCGCTGCGGCCACGCGCAGGTTGGCCCTCGTGGACAGCCACATGCCGAGGTAGCCGATCGCCGCGGAGAAAACGGCTCCGAGCAGGAAGAACACCGACCTGCCCACCCGCTGCTCGAGGGTCTCGGCGGGCAGCGCGAAAAGCAGGAGGAACACGATCACTGCGAAAACGGCCAGCGTCCGGAACTGTCTGTTGAGATACGCTGCGGCCCCTTCCTGGACTCCCCTGGCGATCTCGCGCATCCGCGTCGAGCCCTCCCCGGCCGACATGACCTCCCTGATGAGCACGTAGCCGAACGCCAGCGCGGCGAGCGCGATCGCCAGCACCACACCGACGACGGCGTAGTCGGCAGCGTCGAGCCGGAGGTTGCTCAGCTGCGTTCCCTGAGCCAGTGGGTGACCGGCGCGGGTCGCGTGCTCGGTGGCCACGCTCGTTCCTCCGTCTCCCGGCGGTGGCTCCGGTCGCGGTCGACTGTTCCCGTCCCAACCGGACCGGGCAACGCTGAGCAGGGACATCCGTCCTCCTCGGTTGTGCTGGTCGTGTCCGGAGCGTCCGCTGTCTCCGGTCTCGGGCACCGGCGGTGCCGCACGGCCGTCCCGCGGCCCTCGGCGCCGTACCGGCACCCCGTTCGCGAGTGCGTGCTGCAGATCACTTCGTGATCTTTCACTCCTGCCGAGGTGCGGATTGTTCCACGGTGGATCGATCAAGGCATCCGCGTACTCACCCGTTCAGGGGGAAGTTCATCGATTGAGAGCCGCGCTCGCTCAGCACGGGCTCGATCCGATCCGGCACGGGGTCCGTGCGGGCACACGTGCGGCCCCCGGGTTGCGCCTGTGCGAGGCTCGCCCCGTGACCCCGATCGAACCCGGCACCGGAACGCGACGTTCCCGGGAGGAGAGCGGCAGACGACTACTCGAGAGAGTGCTGGCCGGAACTCCGGACGCGGAGTCCCCGCTGCGCCACGTCGAACAGCTGCCGGGGCGGGAGGCCCGGCACGACGACTGGCCGGACTGGGTTCCGGAACGCGTGCTGCACGCACTACGCGAACAGGGGACCACGCTGCCGTGGACCCACCAGGCACGAGCGGCCGAAGCCGCTCACGCGGGCAACCACGTCGTCGTCGCCACCGGAACCGCCTCGGGCAAGTCCCTGGCGTACCAGCTGCCCGTGCTGGCCACTCTGGACTCCGACCCGCAGGCCACCGCGCTGTACCTCTCCCCCACCAAGGCGCTGGGCGCCGACCAGCTCCGCTCCGTCCGGGAACTTGACCTGCACGGGATCCGCCCCGCCGCCCACGACGGCGACACCCCGTACGCGGAACGCGACTGGACCAGGGCGCACTCCAGGTGGGTCTTCACCAACCCGGACATGCTGCACCACGGCGTCCTGCCGCGGCACTCGCGCTGGGCGAGGTTCTTCCGGAACCTGAGCTACATCGTGGTCGACGAGTGCCACACCTACCGCGGGGTGTTCGGGTCGCACATCGCCCTGCTGCTGCGCAGACTGCACCGCATCGCGCGGCACTACGGATCCTCCCCCGTCTTCGTGCTCGCCTCGGCCACGATCGCCGAACCGGAGGCGCTGGGGGAGCGGCTCACCGGGCGACGCTGCCTGGCGATCACCGAGGACGGCTCACCGCGCGGCGGACGCACGGCAGCGCTGTGGGAACCCCCGCTGCTGGAGGAGATCTCCGGGGAGAACGGTGCTCCGATCCGGCGCTCCGCGGGCGCGGAAACCGCGCGGATCATCGCCGACCTCGTGGTCGAGTCGGCCCGCTGCCTCGCGTTCGTCCGCTCCAGGAGCGGCACGGAGCTGGCCTCGCTCGGGGCCAGGCGAGCGCTGCGCGAGGTGGCCCCCGAGCTGGTGGACCGGGTCGCCGCCTACCGGGGCGGTTACCTCCCCGAACAGCGCAGGGAGCTCGAGCGCGGACTCGTCTCCGGCGAGCTGCGCGCGCTGGCCACCACCAACGCCCTCGAGCTCGGTGTGGACATATCCGGGCTGGACGCCGTGGTGATAGCGGGCTATCCGGGCACGCTCGCCTCCTTCTGGCAGCAGGCGGGCCGGGCAGGACGTGCCGGGGAAGGCGCGTTGGTGGTGTTCGTCGCCAGGGACGACCCGCTGGACACCTACCTCGCGCACCACCCGCGCGCCGTGTTCGACAGGCCCGTGGAGACCACGGTGCTCGATCCGAGCAATCCCCACGTGCTGCGTCCGCACCTGACCTGCGCCGCCGCGGAACTTCCGCTGAGCAGCGACACCCTCGAGGAGTTCGGTGGCGCGGTGGCCGCGGAGGCCGTGGAACGGCTCCGGGAGGCCGGAGCCCTCCGCACCCGCCCGAACGGCTGGTACTGGACCTCCCGGCAGCTCCCGCACCGGGACGTGGAACTGCGCGGCTCGGGCGGGAACCAGGTGGCCGTCGTGGAGGGGGACTCGGGAAGACTGCTGGGTACCGTGGACCCGGAATCCGCGCACGGAACAGTGCACCCCGGAGCGGTCTACCTGCACCAGGGGGAGTCCTTCGTGGTCGACGAGCTGGACACGGAATCGGGAATCGCCCTGGTGCACGAGCAGGACCCGGAGTGGCACACCACCCCGCGGGAGGAAACCGACATCGCGGTGCTGCGCACCGGGCACCACAGTCGGCCGAGCCCAGGTCTGTCGATCAACCTCGGCGAGGTGGAGGTCACTTCTCGGGTGGTCGGCTACCTCCGAAGGATGCCGAACGGCGAGGTCCTCGACCAGACACCGCTCGACCTGCCTGCGCGGACGCTGACCACGGTGGCCGTCTGGTACACCCTCGACGACGAGCTGTTGACCGGTAGCGCACCGGGGAGCGCCGGGCTGGATCCGGCGCGCCTCCCCGGTGCGCTACACGCTGCCGAGCACGCGGCGATCGGCCTGCTACCGCTGTTCGCGACCTGCGACCGTTGGGACATCGGCGGGGTGTCCACCGCACTGCACGCGGACACCGGGGAGGCGACGGTGTTCGTGCACGACGGTCACCCTGGCGGTGCCGGATTCGCCGAGCGCGGGTTCGCCGCGCTGTTCCCGTGGTTGGCCGCTACGCGGGAGGCGATCGTTGCCTGCGACTGCCCGGCCGGCTGCCCGTCCTGCGTTCAGTCGCCGAAGTGCGGCAACGGCAACGAACCGCTGGACAAGGCGGGGGCTGTGGCCGTGCTCGATCTGGTGCTCAAGGCTGCGGAGGACTCGGAGGATTCGCGGGACTCGGAGCAGCGGACCGGGTAGCTCCCCGCCGGGTTTCCGGTGGGCTCACCTCGCCCACCGGACGGTGCCCTCCCCGGCGCGGCAACGCCGAGAACACCGCCCGAGCCGACCGCACCACCGCACGAACCCCGAGCCGACGAACTCCGCCCCTCTACATCGCGGCGAGCGGCTGGGAAGCGAGACCGCTGCGCTCGGCCAGATCGTGCAACCCCGTGAGCAGCGCCTCCTGCACGTGGTCCGGATCGGGCAGTCGCCAGTCGCACATCTGCGGTTTGACCCTCCAGTGCAGGATCCCCTCCGGGAAGGTCGACGGCGGGAGCGGAATCCAGCTGCCCTCCGAATGCAGCACCACGCCCTCGTCGGCGAGCTCACCGTTCAACTGCTGTCCCCCGGTGGTCAGGAAGTACCACCGACCGTGCGGAGTGGCGGCTATCGGAACCGGGCTTCCGGACGCCCGCAGCGCCCGGGCCGTACGTCGGCCGTGGTCCGCGTCGACCTCGATCGCCTCGATACCCGTTCCGGTGGCCAGCAGAACGCTGTACGGGCGCTCCGACCACCACGCGGCGACGTTGTCCGCCCCCACGAGCTCGCCCGTCCAGTTCCGCCGAATCGGCAGCGGCCCCTCCACGACGTCTTCCCGCCCGGAGAGAGCACCCGTGCTCTCGTGGCCGTCCCAGCCACCGACGACCGGATACGTCCCGGGGAAAACCGGCCAACCCCGCGAAGCCAGCTCGAGGACCTGCACGCGCAGCTCGATTCGGAAGGCGCTGTGCCAACCTTCCGCCGCCAAATCCATTCCGTTTCGCCTCCTTGGTTCGGGCTCGTACCCCCAAGGAACGTCAAGGGGCGGGCCCGCGTACACCCCCGCGTCGACGACCGGTCGACGGAAGGCGACGAGCGTGATCGAGGCAACAGCACGGCCGAAGAGGTCAGCGTGACGAGTGGTCGTTGTGATGCCGCTCACCGTGCACCGGACCGGCCAGCGCCCGCCCCGTCACACGCCGAAGCCCCGGGAGGCCGTTCTCGCGGACGGCTTCGGTGCGCACCCGGAAACGCGTCCCGCCAGCCTCGCAGGAAAGCAGGGTCGCGTCCATGCCGCGCACCACCCACTCGGCGCGGTCGCAAGCAGCTTGCTCCCCCCGGAAGGCGTGCGAGGCAGCGGCCAGGGCCGCGAGATCGGCCGCGCCCCTGACCCGGTGCCCGGCCACCAGCGTCGCCCCGAACTGGATCCCCACCCAGAACAGCGTCAACAGCGCCACGATCAGCACGGCCCCGACGACGGTGCTGACCCCCCGTTCACCGGCGCGGGATTCTCCGGAACCGTCCCGGTCCTCGGTGGACGACTGCCCGACCCTGCGGTGAATGCCGGTCCGTCTCCCGAGAACCGCGCACGCCCCGCGAAGCGCAACCCGGCGATCAATCCACCCGCCACTCATCCGGGGTGCTCCCGACCGACGCCTCGCCGCCCCGCGACGGAACCGGCCGCTCCCGGTTCGAGCACCGCGTGCGCCTCGGCCCTCAACCTCCCCGGCACCAACCGCCCGACCGGCGGAGCCGAAACCGAGACCGAGATCCGCTCCCCGTGTTCGGTGACCTCGAAATCAGCTCCTTCCGGAAGGATCGCCCCGACCCGCTCCCCGACCGCGTCCGTGTCCCCTCGCGCGGTGAGCCGGGCGATTTCCACAGCGGCATCGGTGCACCGCAGTTGAGTGATCACGGCGGCGAGGCCACCCGCTGCCAGGGCGAACACGAGCACCACCGAACAGATCCCCAACGCCGCTTCCACAGTGACCGTGCCCGCATCGGCCGCGGTGCCAGCCCGCCCCCGGGCGGACCTCCGATCACCCGCGCAGCGGAGGTCCACCTCCCCGAACTCCGCACCGGAACCGCTCCGCGCGGACGCTCCGCCTCCCGCGTTCACCCGAGCTCCTGGGACAGGGCGCTGCGCAACAACGAGGTCAACGCCTCTGTGACGGCATCGCTCGTGACGATCGTGTAGAGCAGCCCGGCGAAAGCCGCCGCCGCGATCGTGCCGACGGCGTACTCCGCCGTGCTCATCCCCTCGTCACCACCCAGCACCCTGTGAAGCACCGGGGTCCTGAGTCCCCGCTCGCCGCGAGTGCGCGCCGGGCCGCGCCTCCAGCGACCTCGCGAGCGGATCACCCCGGCACCGAACAGCCACGTGCCGAGCACGGCCGTACACCACCACGCCCGGAAAACCCCACCGAGCAGTGTCATCCTCGTCCCCTTTCACCGATCGATCACGAACGAAGCAGTTTCGAAAAGTTCCCCTCCGAAGAGCGCCCCACCTCGGGGAACGGGAGGAGTCGGGATCGTCTCCACGGGACGCTGCCCCGGCACGCCCTCCGCACGTGCCGTCCCGCGAACCCCACTCACCAGTGCGGACCGATCCGCTGCATCATCCCCAGCACAACGGGCAGCACTCCCAGGCAGAAAAAAGCGGGCAGGAAGCACAGCCCCAGCGGGGCCGAAACCCACACCTCCACACGGCCGGCTCGAGCCGCGGCGTCCTCCCGAGCCTCCTCACGAGCTCGCGCGGCCAATTCCTCGGCCACTCTCGCCAATCCGCTGCCGCTGCGCGCACTGCGTCGTGCCGCCCGCGCCAGCTCGGCGGTCTCGGAACGCCGCAGTGCGGGTTCCCAGCCCGAGACCGAATCGGTCCCCAGCTCGAGAGCACAGGCCACTTCACGCAGTCCCTCCGCGGCCGTCCCCTCGAAGTCCTCGGCCACCTCGCGCAGCAGCGCCGTGGCCGGCAGACCGGCTCGGAGGCCGACGGCCAGCAGATTCCAGCCGGAGGCCACCCCGAGCGGATGGGTCGTGCGCCCGGAGCCGCTCCCACCGAGCACCCTGGAGACCGCCCACCCGGCACCGGTCCCCGCGAGCACGGCGATCACCGTCCCCGCCAGCGGGAAGACCACCAGCGCGGCGAACACGGCCACACCGCACGAGGTGACCAGCGTTCCGCCCGGAAACCGCGCAACCACCCTCCACCGCGCCGTCCACGCACCGCACTTCGCGGTGATCAGACCGGGCAGGAAGCGCACCGGCGAACCGCCGAACTCCCCCAACCGACTCCGCGCGGTCCCCCGTCCGGACAGCGCGAGCGCACAGGCCAGGACCGCAGCAACGACAGCCGCGGAGAGGTCGAACGCTCGGATCACGGCCGCATCGCCACCTCGGTCAACCGCTGGACCCACAACACCCCGGCACACAGCAGTGCCGTTCCGACCAGCAGCAGAAGCTGCCCCACCGGCTCGGAGACGAGCACACCGATCGGATCCGCTCCACCCGTCTCACCCAGCAGCAGCCCGAGCAGCGGAAGCCCGCTCAACACCGCCGCAGTGGCACGTGGTCCGGCCAGTTTCGAGTCGATGTCCCGGACGACCCGCACCCGGTGCTCGGCGTCCTCGCGAACGGTCTCCAGCAACCGTCCCAGCGCGACACCGTGCTGCTCGGACATCCGCCAACACCGCGCGAAGCGGGCCGTCGCCGGGAGCAGCTCCGGCGGAGGACGTTTCGCCCCCAGGCTCTCGGCCGGAGTGCCGCCCAACCTGGAAGTCACCGCCAGATCGCCGAACAGCTCGGAAACGTCCCCTCCCGTGTCGGTGGATGCGCTCGCTGCCGCGGCGCTCGGATGCGCCCCGGTGCCCAGCTCACCGATCAGCACCCGCAACCCCGCGGCGAGTTCGGTCAACGAACGCACTCCCCTGGTGGTCCGCAGCCGGTGTTGGCGATATCGCACCGCCAACGCCGCCAACAACGCTCCCGAGACGGAACCGGCCGGTCCTAGCAGCAGGATCCCGAGCAGGGCCGCAGCACCGAGGACGGCCGCACGCCCGAGCGCGGGACTCCGCCCGGCACGCCGAATCACGGCTGTCCTCGCGTTCTTTAGGCCTTCGTGGTTGATCCTTTCGTGGTTGAGTCTGCGTGCCGCACCGGGCAGGGGCCAGACCGCCAGCGCGATCGCGAGCAGTGCGGGAAGTGCCGGAAGCAGCACCGCGGCGGGAAAGGCCTGTCGCGTCCCGTAGAAGTCCGTCATACGACCCCCGCACCGTGTCCGGGCAGCATGGCCAGCAATTCGTCCCGGCCCGGCCCCCATCCACCGTCGACCTCCCAGGCGGGGACCACGCAGCTGTGCGCCCCCTGGCGACGGAGCACGCCTATCCCGGAAAGATGTCTGCCTCTGGAGGCGTCGCGGTGCATGTGCAGCACCACCCGGACAGCGGCCGCGAGCTGGCTGTGCAGCGCATCCCTCCCCATCCCGCCGTGCACGCCGAGCGCCTCCATCCGTGCCGGAACCTCCTCCGGGGAATTGGCGTGCACAGTCCCGGCGCCACCCTCGTGCCCGGTGTTCAACGCGGCCAGCAGGTCGCACACCTCGGCACCCCGCGCCTCGCCGACCACCAGTCGGTCCGGGCGCATCCGCAATGCCTGACGGACCAGATCGCGCGTGTGGATCTCCCCGGTGCCCTCGATGTTCGGCGGCCTGGTCACGAGCCGAACCACGTGCGGGTGCTCGGGGTGCAGCTCCCCGGCCTCCTCCACGCACACGATCCGCTCGTTTCCGGGAACCTCACCGAGCAGCGCCGCAAGCAGGGTGGTTTTGCCCGCCCCGGTGCTGCCGGAGACCAGGAAGGCCGCCCGGGCGGAAACGAGCGAACGCAGCAGACCGGCCGTGCTCGAGTCGAAGGTGCCCAAGGCTCGGAGACTTTCCAGGTCGTGCGTTGCCGGGCGCAGCACCCGCAGCGATACGCAGGTGCCCTTCGCGGCGACCGGGGCCAGCACGGCGTGCAGGCGCACTGCGGAACCCTCCGCCGTTTCGGGCAACCACCCGTCCACCCACGGTCGCGCGTCATCGAGCCTGCGGCCGGTGGCCGCGGCCAACCGCTGGGCCAACCGGCGCACCTCCTGTTCGTCGGTGAAGCTCACGTGCGAACGCTCCAGGCCCAGTCCACGATCGACCCACACCTCGTTCGGCCCGGTCACCAGCACATCGGTCACACCGGGTTCGTTCAGCAACTCCTCCAGCGCCCCCGCCCCGAGGAACTCCCTGCGCAGCTGCCGAATCGCGGCCAGCACCTCACCGTCCCCGAGCGGGGTGTCCGCCTCCTCCCGCACCGCCGTCGCCATCGCCTGGGCGGTGACGTCCCCTCCCGCCGCCACCAGCCTCGCCCGGACTCGGGAGACGAGCTCCTCGGTCACACGGCCCGACGTAGCTCGGGTCGGTTTCCCCGCACGTCCCGCTGGGTCCGCGAACATCGGAAAGCACCTCGCTTTCTCTCGGAGGTCGGGGCCGTCCTCGCGGCCTCGACAACCACACTGATCCGCTTCGACGGCGTTTCCAATACGAGATTCAGCGAGGTGTGCAGCGCTGCGTTTCCTGTGGACAACTCGCACCACGAGCTCCGCCCAAACGCGAAGAGTAGCCAGCTTTCTGACACCATCAGGTGAGCCACAGCGAAGTTCAATCACACACAGAAACGTTCCGATCACTCGATCGATTCAAGTGGGCAACACCACTGCTACTTGAAACCCGAAACACCACAAAAACACCCGATAGTGGGAGTACGGGAACGGAGCGGCGTTGTGTTTCAACGGCCGACGGCGTGTTGTCATACCGCCATTCGGGTAAGCAGGGATCCGGAAAACACGGAAGAACGGAGGCCGACGTGAGCGAGCACAGGTGGGAACCGTCCTCCGGAGACTTCACCGCGCTGCTGACCCACTACGGAGAACTGGCCGCCGAGCTGGAGGAGAGCACCGATCTCGAAAGGGCGGAAGAACTGCGAAAACGACTCGCGGAACTGGACTCCCTCATCGACCGCGTCAATTCACCGTTCAGCCTGCCGGGACTGTGAGGCGCGGCACCGGAGCCGAGGCGGCAGTCGTCCGCCCCTCAGAGCGGGGGACGTCCACGTGCTCAGCGTCCCGCCCGTGGCAACACCTCGGCGCGAGAGCGGTCAGCCCCGGCACGGGAGCCGAGCCGTCCGGGGCTCGTGCCCGGTAACGCCCGGAAGTGAACCAGACGCGCTCAGGGGTGCACCCCCAGCATCGTGGCAGCCGTGCGGGACGAGCCCCGGGATCCCGTCTCGTAGGTCTCGACGACCGGCTGCTTGCGCGGACTCGGAGTCACCGGGTGCTGTTCCTCCCGGACAGCGGTGTCCAGAACCCGCTGGATCTCCCGCTCGGTCGCGGCGTGAGCACGCGCGCTGACCTCGGTCACCTCCTCGGCCGAGAGCAGCCCCCGCCCGGCGCTGTCGGCCAGCTCGGAGCTGAACGCGGAATGGCGATACAGGACCAGGGCGATCTCGTCGACCAAGGCGGAATCGGTGGAACCGGTAGCCGTCCGAACGACACTCTCGGCAATCGTGATATCCATCGGCCGTGGGACGACCTGGGAAGACTCGGACACCGCGAACCTCCTACCAGTACGGTGCGAAATAACCGCGAATCCAAAGCAGATCCATTCGGGTGACCACGAAAGAAGGCCTTGCTCGTCGAAATGACGGCCACCCCGAAGAACGCTGCGGCAAGTTTACCGCCCTCTTCCGAGGTTCGCCGGATCGAATTCGCCCCACCCGCCGAACCACCCGACCGGACGGAACTGATCGATTTTCCACGTGAACCACCTCGCCGACTCATCGTGCACTCGACGACCAGATCGGTTATCCTCCACCGCGGAACAGTTCCACAACGAGATCGGCGAGTCTCGGCAAACAGCGAACCGCCCCCGGAGCCGTCGAATTCATTTCCCGGCGGGAGGACGCTCGGACCGTCCACAGCAGGCAAAACACTCGCCACGTGATACCGGGAAGCACTTTCGGGGACCCCACCCCGAAGAGATCGCTGCGCCCCACTGATCCACTCGCGGCACCGTGCCGCACCTCCGCAGTTGCCCCACTTCGGAACGGCACGCGCATTCATCACTCATACCACACCGCCCCGGACCCGCCGGATCATTTGTCGATCAGGTGGTCGAATCGCAATCACAGCTACATCGAAAATCGATCTAACCGCTCGAATTCCCCGCTGAGCAGCGTGGCTGCCGTGGTCGGTAGCGGGACGCCGGGCCAGTGCGCCATTCACCGCGAGTCCGGATCACCCGTTTCCCACCGTGTCTCACCCAAGGCCCCGAGCACCTTGCGGGCGGCCCGCACCGAAGGCCCTCGCATTCCCGACCCCAGCGCGTACAGTCCGAATCGGTCCACCAGCCCGGCCATGCGCGGATCCGCGCGCATGGCGGCCACTATCTCCACATCGACCGAACGCCGGACATCGGAGACTTCCAGCCCACCGGGCGCCGGACCGCGCACGACAGCTCGCACGGACTCGGTCCGCTCCCGCAACGAGGTCAGCAGCTTCCCCGCCGCCGCGCAGGCACGGACTTCGGCCGGGATCACGACAGCGGTCAGATCGGCCCGGCGCAGCACCTCCGCGGAGGGCTCGTCGAGCGTCCGGGGGAGATCGCAGACCACGGTCTCCCCCGCCCGCGCACCGGCCTCGACCACGGCCTCGACCGAACGCTTCGTGATCCCCTGCCCCGTGCGTCCCGGACACAGCAGGGAAAGCGCCCCGGACCCGAACCGTCTGGTCGGCAAGGCCTCCCGCAGGGCGTCCGCGGTCACCCGACCCGTACCAATGGACAAGTCCGACCAGCGCACCCCGACCGCGCGCTCCTCCCCGAGCGCGAAGTCCAGACCACCACCGAGCGGATCACAGTCGAGCAGCATGCAGCGGCGTCCCTGCTTGGCGGCCAACACCGCCGTCAGCGCTGCGAAGACCGAGGCTCCCGCTCCGCCGCAGCCGCCCAGCACGGCCAACACGCTGCCCGCCCCGGAGACCGGCTGCTCGTCGAGACCGGCCAACAACTCGACCAACCACTGCTCGTCTGCGGGCAGCGCCACGGCGTGTCGCGCTCCGCACCGGAACGCCGCGCGCCAGAAGTCCGGCTCCGGATCCCTGCTCACCAGGACCGTCTCCGTTCCGCGCGGAAGTCCGGCCGCCGCGCACTCCGCGGCGGCGCAGGGATCGAGCAGTACCGGACGAGCCGTTCTCCAGCCCTGCTCGAGCTCCTCCGGTGCGGCCCGGCGCGGTTCGCATCCGGCCGCCGCCGCGATCCGGGACAGTTCCTCGCCCAGTTCGTCGTCCCCGGTGACGATCAACGGATCCCGCGCTGTCACCCGCACCTCCCCGTGTGGCTCCACTGCCGTCCCCGCACACAACCGTGTGACCCCGACGAGGACTGCGCGCAGCACTGCTCGCGGCCACGGGGTCGTCCCGCTCGCGCAAACAGGCCCACGAGATCGTCGAGAACAGGCGACGGATGCTGTCGACTCCACGATCCCGATCGACCGTTCCGTCGCAAAGCGGGAAGATCGCGAGTTGTGGACAACTCCGACTACTGGGGACTTCGATGACCGGGGACTCCGCTGACCGGAGTCGGCTCCGATCAGCGCGGCCCGGCGCGCCGAATTAGGCCGCCGACAGCGGTTCCCAGCGGATTTCGGGCCGGTCCTTCGGTGAGGGATGGCCCCCGCCAGGGGGGAGGGACGGGGGCCATCCTGGTTCAGCCCCGGGGGGTCGGGCTGAACTATCCGGTGCACCGGACCTCCCCACTGTATCGCTCCCTCTCCAGTGGACGCGTTGCGTCCATTAGGAGGAATAACTCTCACTCAAACGAAGCTCGCAATAGTCCAAACAGGTGAGGAAAAACCACGCAACGCACTCACCCGAGAGCCTGGACCTCGCCCGGGGAAACCCCGGGGCAGGGCGCATTCGGCTTCCCGCGCCGGACGGCGCCCCCTCACTGCCCGTCGAACCACTCCGCCGACGAAACAGAGCCCGTCGCCGGCAGGACTCCTATGCTGGGACTCGTGACCGACCCCGAGGCCTCTCCCCACGAAACGACAGCCGGCACCGCGGCCTACTTCGAGCTGGACAGGACGGTTGTCGCGCGGTCGAGCACGCTCGCCTTCAGCAGACCGTTCTTCCAGGAAGGTCTCATCAACCGCCGAGCCGTGCTCAAAAGCACCTACGCGCAGTTCCTGTTCATGCTGGCCGGCGCGGACGCCGACCAGCTCGAGCGGATGCGCGCGCACCTGACCTCGCTGTGCGCGGGCTGGGACGTGGAGCAGGTCGACGCGATCGTGGAGGAGACCCTGCACGACATCGTCGACCCGCTCGTCTACAAGGAGGCCGTACAGCTCATCTCCGAGCACCGGGAGCGCGGCGACGACGTGGTGCTGGTCTCCTCCTCCGGGGAGGAGTTCGTGGCCCCCATGGCGAGAATGCTGGGCGCCACGGACTGGACCGGAAGCCGGATGCGCGTCGAGGACGGGCGCTACACGGGGGAGCTGGAGTTCCACTGCTCCGGGAACGCCAAGGCCGGTGCGATCGCGGAGACGGGCCGGCGCCACGGTCACGAGCTCTCCCGCTGCCACGCTTACTCGGACTCGACCGCCGACCTGCCGATGCTGGAGCTGGTGGGGCATCCGACGGTGATCAACCCCGACCGCGAACTGCGCAAGGAAGCCGTGCAGCGCGGGTGGCCCTCGCTGGCCTTCGAGAACCCGGTCTCCTTGCGGGCCCGGTTCCCCACCCCCTCGGCCACCACGGTCACGGCCGCTGCGGTGGGTGTCGGCGCCGCGGCCGCCGGAGCGGCCTGGTACGGACTGTGGCACCGCCAGCGCAAGCACCGCTACAGGTGACTCCGGAGGCGAGCGATCCGGCACGGTGCCCGCCCGACGGGACCGACCGCTCCCCCGCGCAGGCCGGACCGCGTGCCCACCGGGAACGAGTGGAGCGAAAATTCGCCGCAGACCTTGCGGTGACGCGCATCACGGCCTACAAAGGAAGTACGGACCCCTGAACAGGGACGTTGTGGAGGAGAAACAACGTCCTCCACAGGGCTCCGTGCGCGATGGCGGGAACCCACGCGCAGCCGCTGAATAAAGGCAAGGTCGTTCTCAGGGTTGCGTCACCGGGACGCCGGACGCCGAGCCCGCAGGATACGACGACGAGAACGCGCTTGGTACCCCGCAAGTTCGCGCCAGGGGGCGGCGCCCGTCGGTCGAACCGGCGGGCGCCGTCGTTCGCGCCGCTCCCCTCGTCCCGGGCAACACTCCGAGTCCCGGGCAACACTCCGATGCTCCCTCCGAGTGAAATCCCGTGCACTCGTTCCTGCCCGCTACGCGGCACTCCGAGTGATCGTTCCGGCGCGTAGCGTTGACCGCCCGATCCTCCGTGGGTAGCTTACGAATCCGACCGGGTATCCGGTGGAACAGTTGCGACCGAGGGCCACACGCCGAGATCGGCCACGGCGGTGCGGCGCGGGTCCGGTCGCGGTAACCGGGAGGTCACCGTGCCCTGGATGTTAGGCCGACGCCACCTGCTGGCAGCGGCGTTCGGAACCGTGACACTGGGATCCGTGCGATCGACGAACAGCACCGGGACCTCCCCGCCCCGCGCGGACCGGACCTCCGCCGGGGCGGAGTCCGCTCCGGCGGAGCGCTCCGCGGACGAGTCCACCCCCGACCGGGTGAGCAGCATCGTCGCGGCCATGTCGTTGCGCCAGAAGGTGGGGCAGCTTTTCGTCACCGTCGCCCACGGCGCCACCGCCGACGCCCCCCATCCGGGCAACCGGGAGGACTACGGAGTCGACACTCCCGCCGAGGTGGTGCGCGAGTTCCAGCTCGGCGGGGTCATCCACTTCTCCTGGACCGACAGCCTGCGGGAACCGCGGCAGATCGCGGAGCTGTCCAACGACCTCCAACGAACCGCGCTGGACTCGGGCGCGGGGATTCCGCTGACCATCGCGACCGACCAGGAGCAGGGAGCGGTCACCCGCATCGGCGAGCCGGCGACCGCGCTGCCGGGCAACATGGCTCTCGGGGCCGCGCGCGACCCGCACCGGGCCGCGCAGGCCGCGGACGTGACCGGGCGGGAGCTGCGTGCCATGGGCATCACCCAGAACTTCGCCCCCGTCGGCGACGTCAACGTCGACCCGGAGAACCCGGTGATCGGGGTGCGCTCGTTCGGCTCCGATCCGGAGCTCGTCGCCGGGTTGACCCGTGCCCAGGTGCGCGGTCACCAGGACTTCGGATCCGCCGCGAACACCGTCTCCGCGACCGTCAAGCACTTCCCCGGCCACGGGGACACCTCCGTGGACAGCCACACCGCGCTGCCCGTGGTCGACCACACCGCGGAGCAGTGGAGGCGGCTGGACGCCCCGCCCTTCCGAGCAGCCATCGCGGCGGGAACGGACTCGGTGATGACGGCTCACATCAAGTTCCCCCGGCTCGACGACTCCGGAGAACCGGCCACCCTCTCCCGCGAGATCCTCACCGGCATGCTCCGCGAGGAGCTCGGCTTCGCGGGGGTGGTGGTCACCGACTCGCTGCGCATGGAAGGGGTGCTCGAACTGCACCCGAACGAACCGGTGTCGGTGCTGGCGTTCCGCGCCGGGGCGGATCAGCTGCTGATGCCACGCGACCTGGGCTCCGCCATCGAGTCCGTCGTCGCGGCGGTGCGCTCGGGCGAGCTGTCCGAGCGGGACGTCGATCGCAGCGTGACGCGAATCCTGCGGATGAAGGAGCGGCGCGGTCTGCTCGACGACCCGCTGGTGGACCCGAACGCGGTCGGACGCGTGGTCGGCAGCGAGCGGAACGCTCACCGGGCGCGTCGGATCACCGACTCCACCGTCACCGTGCTGCGCAACGACTCCGGGCTGCTTCCACTGCGCGAACGACCGCGCGACGTGCTGGTCACCGGCTGGGGGACGGACGCGGTGGCGGAACTCGCCCGGCTGGTGCGCAAGCGCGGCCCGCGCGCGGAAGCCCTTCCGACGGGCTCCTCGCCCGACAGCGGGACCGTCGAGCGGGTGACTTCCCTGGCCCAGCAGCACGAAGCGGTGATCGTGCTGACCAACGCGGCCTGGAAGGAGTCCAACTCGGCTCAGCGCGACCTGCTGCGTTCGCTGGGCGGGACGCGCACCCCGGTGATCGCCGTGGCCGTGCGCGATCCCTACGACGCCGCCTACGCCGAGCAGGTGCGCACGTGGTTGGCCACCTACTCGCACCGCACCGTGTCCCTGGAATCGCTGGCACGGGTGCTGTTCGGCGAGGTCGCGCCCGTGGGCAAACTCCCGGTGCCTGTCCCCGACCCGCTGCGTCCCGGCAAGGATCGTTACCCGTTCGGTCACGGAGTGACCTGGTGAGGTGTTCAGCGGCATGAGCGAGTTGGACCGCAGGAGGTTTCTGCTCTCCTCGGCGGTCACCGCACCCGTGCTCGGAGTGGGCGGGGCCTCGAGCGCCGCCGCCGAGCGAAGGCGCGCTCCGGACGGGCGAGTGCGCACCGGCGCCGACGTGCTGGCCGCCGAGGGGTGGCGCAGGCTGCGCGGAACCCCGGTCGGAGTGATCGCGAACCCCACCTCCGCGCTCTCGGAGCCCCGAGCCGGACTTCCGCACATCGTCGACGACATGCACTCCGCAGCGGGGGTCACCACGGCCGCGGTGTTCGGCCCCGAGCACGGGTTCAGGGGAACCGCGCAGGCCGGGGGCTCCGAGGGCGACCACACCGACCCGCGCACCGGGATCCCGGTCTACGACACCTACGGTGCCGACGTCGGCGGACTGGCCGGAATGCTGCGCGACTCCGGGGTGCGGCACCTGGTCTTCGACATAGCCGACGTGGGAGCGCGGTTCTACACCTACATCTGGACCATGTACACGGCGATGCGGGCCGCCGTGCGCACCGAGGTCCCCTTCACCGTGCTGGACAGGCCGAACCCGCTCGGCGGCTCCGCGCTCGGCCCGGTGCTGGATCCGGGGTTCGCCTCCGGGGTCGGCGAACTTCCCGTCGCCCAGCAGCACGGCATGACCGTCGGGGAGCTGGCGCGCATGTTCGACGCGGAGTTCCTGCCGCGGGACGAGAACGCGCGCCTGCCGCGACTGGAAGTGGTCCGGGCACGCGGCTGGTCGCGGGAGCTGGGCTTCGCCGACACGGGGCTGCCCTGGATCGCCCCCAGTCCCAACATGCCCACTCCGGACACCGCTGCGGTCTATCCGGGCACGGGGATGTTCGAGGGAACGGTTCTCTCGGAGGGCAGAGGCACTACCCGCCCCTTCGAGACGATCGGGGCCCCGGGGATCGACTGGCGGTGGGCCGAGCAGCTCAACTCCGCGGGACTCGCCGGGGTGTTCTTCAACGAGACCTACTTCGTGCCGACCTTCTCCAAGCACGAGGGCTCCACGTGCGGTGGGGTGCGGCTCCACCGCACCGGCAGCGGGGACTTCGACGCGATCCGCACGGCAGTGGCCATGATCGTGCACGCCAAACGGCTTTACCCGGACGTGTTCGGCTGGCGCGCGGACAACTGGATAGACCGGCTCACCGGCTCGGACCGGCTGCGGAGGATGGTCGACCGGGGCGCGGACACCGCCGAGGTCGTGGGGGCCTGGCGTGCCGAGCTCGACGAGTTCCGCCGCGCGCGGGAGCCGTACCTGCTGTACCGCTGAAACGGGACGGGCGAAACCGAGATCCGGCGAGGTGGAGATGCGCAAGCCGATGTTGGCGACGGTGCTGGTTTCGATGTTGACCGCGACCACCTGCGCGGCCTCCTCCACCACCGGTGCGGAAGGAAGGTTCGACCTGCCGAAGGAGGGCTTCGCCCCGGTCGACACCCGGTTGCGCGACTCGTCCCCGCGGGAGGCCGGGCTGGCCCCGTGGCCGCTCGTCGAGGCCAACCGCAAGATCGCCGACTGGACCGAGGAGGTTCCCGGACGACAGCGCCCGATGTACGGCGGGGCCGTGAGCCTGGTGGCGCACAACGGCCGGGTGGTCAGCCACGAGGCCGCAGGCTACGAGCTGCGCTACTCCGACGCCGCGGGAACCGAACTTCCCCCCGAGGAGCGCGAGCGGGCCGAGACCTCGACCATCTTCGACATCGCCTCGATGACCAAGCTGTTCACCTCGATCGCCGTTCTCCAGCAGGTCGAGCGGGGACGGGTGGAGCTGGAGGAGCCCGCGGCGCGGTACCTGCCCGAGTTCGGCAACCACGGCAAGTCCGGGATAACCGTGCGCCAGCTGCTGACCCACACCTCGGGGCTGCAGTCCGTGGTGCGCCTGTGGGAGCTGCCCGCCGCGGAACGCATCCCCCACGTGATGAACCTGGAGCCGGTGAACGAGCCGGGCAGCAGCTACAACTACTCGGACCCGAACATGATCGTGCTCGGTGAGCTGGTCGAGCGGGTGTCCGGCAAGTCGCTGGATCGGGTGGTGCGGGAGCGGATAACGGAGCCGCTGGGCATGCGGGACACCGGCTACCTCCCCCCGCGTTCCGAAGTGGACCGGATCGCGGCCACGGAGTACCAGCGGCAGCCCTCGCGCGGGATGCTGCGCGGCAGGGTGCACGACGAGAACGCGTGGTCGCTCGGAGGCGTGGCCGGGCACGCGGGGATCTTCTCCACCGCGCGGGACCTGGCCGTGCTCGGGCAGGCCGTCCTGAACGGAGGCAGCTACGGGGGCGCGCGGATACTGCGGGAGCGCAGCGTCGAGCTGATGCTGACCGACTACAACGGCGAGTTCCCCGAGCACTCCCACGGCCTGGGGTTCGAGCTGCAGCAGCGCTGGTACATGGCCGGGTTGACCGGGCCACGCACGGCGGGGCACACCGGCTACACGGGGACCTCGATCGTGCTCGACCCGGCCTCGCGCTCGATGGCCGTGCTGCTCACCAATCGGGTGCATCCCTCGCGGGAGTGGGGATCGAACAATCCGGCCCGCGTCGAGCTGGCCGAGGGACTGGCCCGTTCGATGTCCGTGGAACCACGTCACGGGCCGACCGCCTGGTTCACCGGCGGCGGCAGCACGGAAGACGAGGCCACGCTCACCACCGAGCGGGTGCGGGCCACCGGGCGAGTGCGGGTGTCCTTCGACGCCTTCGTGGACACCCAGCGCGACACTGACGGGGCCGACCCGCTCCGGCTCGAGTACAGCCGGGACGGCGGGGAGAGCTGGCGGTCCGTCCCGCTGCACGTGCGCGGCCGCGGGGCCCCGCGCGGCCCGGTCACCGAGCTGGCCGGTTCCGGGCACCGCTCCTGGTGGAGGGTGCGCGGCACGGTCCCCGGTGGCGAGTCGGACTCGCTGCTGGTGCGCTGGCGCTTCTCCCCGGACGAGCGCTACGTGGGACGGGGCGTGTACCTGGACGGGATCAAGCTCTCCTCCGGAGGGGAGACGCTGTTCGACGGGGAAGCGGACCCGAGCGGTCTCACCGGTTCGGGTTTCCTGGTCGCCCAGCGCTGACCGGTGGGCCCGTCTCGACCGAAGGGAGGCTCACCGGCGCGCCCTCCCGCTGTCCCGCGACCGGGTGTCCCGATGACGAATAGCGACCCACCGGCGATTTCGTTGCGGCTTCGGTCGACTACCTCGGGTAATCTCGGGGTCGATTCCAGGCGTTGGCACAACGGAAGGGAGAACACCGTGTCCGTGGTTCCGCAGGATCTCGAGGACATCCTGAACAAGCGTTCGTTCGCCCACATCGCCACGACCGGTCCGAAGGGGGAACCGCAGTCGAGCCCGGTGTGGATCGACTGGGACGGCCAGTACGTCAAGTTCAGCCAGACCACCACCCGCCAGAAGTACCGCAACCTGCAGCGGGAACCGCGGGTGGCTCTTTCCGCGCTGGACCCCGAACAGCCCTACCGCTACATCGAGATCCGCGGAAAGGTCACCCGGGTGGAGGACGACCCGGACAACACCTTCATCAACAAGCTGGCGAAGAAGTACATGGACGCCGACGAGTACCCGTACCACCAGCCGGGCGATCACCGGGTCATCCTCTACATCGAGCCGGAGCACTCCACGCGGATGTGAGGGCCGTCCCGCACGATCCTCCCGCGCGGAGAACGTCGGGCGGAGGCGCCGAATACGATCGCCGCACGGACCCGGACCTCGACGCGGTCGTCGCGCACGAGATCGCACTGCTGGATCCGGCCGTGCGCGGCGATCCCGCCGCAGTGCGGAGATTGCTGCACGAGGACTTCTCCGAGATCGGGGCCTCGGGACGGTGGTGGGCCCCGACCACGGTCACCGAAGCCACCTCGGCCACGGCCGAGGGGCTCACCGCCGACGACTTCCGACCGGCACGACTGCCCCCGGACGTGGTCCTGCTGACCTGCACCGCTCGCCGGAACGACGAGACCACCCCGCGCAGCTCGGTGTGGGTACGCACCAGCGCGGGGTGGCGCCTGCGCCACCACCAGGGAACACCCCGCTGAGCGCGAACCGCCGAAAACCGGTTGGCCGCACTGCTACTCTGCACGGTGTGTTCGCACATCACCTGAGCTGCTTCTACATCAGGCCCCGCCGCTGACGGCGGCGGGCTGATCCCTTCTTCTCTCGGCTCCGCCGCCTTTCGGAGCAATCGCCGGTCCGGCCCTCTCCTCGGCCGACCGGCTCCGAAACGTCTTCAGCGGAGTTTCTCCATGTCCAAGCGACGTTCTCGCTCGTACACTGCTGCCGCCGCGCACCAGGGCGGCCCGCACGAACTGGGTCAGAACTTCCTCGTCGACGAGGCGACGATCGACACCATCACGCGGCTGACCGAGTCGGCACCGGATCCGATAGTGGAGCTGTGTCCCGGCGGTGGAGCGGTCACCGTTCCGCTCGGCGAGTCGGGAAGGCCGATAACCGCCGTGGAGCTGGATCCACGGCACGCGGGCCGACTCGAACAGCGCACACCGGACAACGTGCGCGTCGTTCGGGAGGACGTCCTGCGCTTCCGGTTTCCCCGGCACCCCCACACGCTGGTGGGAAACCTGCCGTTCCACCTGACCACTCCCATACTGCGGCGGGTCCTCGCCGCGGAGCACTGGCGAACGGCCGTGCTGCTGGTCCAGTGGGAGGTCGCGCGTCGCCGCGCCGGTGTCGGCGGTGCCAGCATGCTCACCGCCAGCTGGTGGCCGTGGTACGAGTTCGAGCTACACTCCCGCGTCCCCGCGCGGTCCTTCCGCCCGGTCCCCTCCGTGGACGCCGGTCTGATCACGGTGCACCGCCGCCCGCGTGCGCTGGTGACCGAGCGGGAGGCGTACCAGCGCTTCGTCAAGCGGGTGTTCACCGGCCCCGGGCGCGGGCTGCTGCGGATTCTGGTGCGCACCGGTCTGCTGAACGGAGCCGGTGCCGCGCATCGGCTGCGTGACCTGGGGATACCGCCCGACGCGCTGCCGAAGGACCTGACGGCCGAGCAGTGGGCGCAGTTGTGGCGGCTGTGCTCGGGGCCCGCGCGGAAAAGCCGCGGGCCCCGCGACCGAACCCCCTGATCGGGGCGAACGTGGCTCGCCGGGGTGGGCGTTCCCGCCCCGGCGACGCCGCCGGCGCTCCGGAGGGGCGGAGCGGCGTTTGACCGCCCAACAGTGATGTTAGTAACTTTCCCACATGGGCACACTCGACGAAGCGGGTTCCGAGTCCGGCGAGCACAGCCCACTCGTGCGGATCCGCTCCCTGCTGCCCGGGCTGGCACGCGCCGAGCAACGTGTGGCGCGGATCGTACTCGCCGACCCGTCCTCGATCGCCCACCGCAGCATCACCGAGGTGGCCGAAGCGGCCGAGACCAGCGAGACCACGGTCACCCGATTCTGCAAGGCCGTCGGGGTGACCGGATATCCCGAGCTGCGGATAGCGCTCGCTGCGGACACGGCGCGCACCACCAGCCGGGACCGGGACCTGGGCAGCGACATCTCCGAGGAGGACGACCTCACCCAGATCGTCGACAAGATCGGCTACGCGGACGCGCGAGCGGTCGAGGAGACCACGGGACAGCTCGACACGAACGCCCTGGCCCCGCTGATCGACGCCGTGTCCGGAGCCGGGCGCATCGACGTCTACGGCGTCGGCGCCAGCGGATTCGTCGCCCTCGACCTGCAGCAGAAGCTGCACCGCATAGGCCTGACGTGTTTCGCGTGGCCCGACACGCACAACGCGCTCACCTCGGCCGCGCTGCTGCGCGAGGGGGACGTGGCCATCGGGGTCTCGCACACGGGAGCCACCACGGAAACGGTCGAGATCCTGCGGGAGGCCCGCACCCGCGGGGCGACCACGGCCGCCATCACCAACTTCGAGCGCTCCCCCGTCACCGAGACGGCCGACCTGGTGCTCACGACGGCGGCCAGGGAGACCACCTACCGGTCGGGGGCGATGGCCAGCAGGATCGCCCAGCTCACCGTGATCGACTGCCTGTTCGTCGGGGTGGCCCAGCGTCACCTGGAGGACGCCAGGCAAGCCCTGCAGGCCACTTCCAGAGCGGTCGGCGGGCACCGCCTGCAGGTGCGTCCCGACAGGCGCAGACAACGGGAGGAACACCGGTGAACCACCACGAGGCGCGACGCTCCTCCGCCGGTGGGCGGGGCTCCGCGGCGGACGCAGCTGCGGAACGCTCCCCGACCGAGCTCGTGAACCCGCGAACCACCGACATGGACCGGCTGGGCACGCTGGAGCTGCTGCACCGGCTCAACTCCGAGGACCGCTCCGTACCGGAGGCCGTGGGCGAAGCGCTTCCCGAGCTCGCGCACGCGGTGGACCTGGCCGTGGACGCGCTGCGTGCCGGTGGTCGGGTGCACTACGTCGGGGCGGGCACCTCGGGACGGCTCGCCGTGCTGGACGCGGCCGAGCTGGTACCGACCTACAACGTCCCTCCGGAGTGGTTCGTGGTGCACCTGGCCGGTGGCAGCTCGGCCGTGTGGAGCTCCGTGGAGAACGCCGAGGACGACTCCGCGGCCGGAGCCGACTCCGTTGAGCGGACGGCCACGGGGTCCGACGTCGTGATCGGCCTGGCCGCCTCCGGGAGCACCCCCTACGTGCTGGGGGCGCTGGAGGCCGCGCACGGTTTGGGGGCCTCGACGGTCCTGATCTCGTCCAACCCGAATCGCTCCCGCCTGCAGGCCGTCGACGTGGCCGTCACCGTGGACACCGGAGCGGAACCGCTCACGGGTTCCACGCGGATGAAGGCGGGCACCGCGCAGAAACTGGTGCTGACGTCCTTCTCCACCGCCGTGATGGTCCGGCTGGGGCGTACCTACTCCAACCTGATGGTCAGCGTGGTGGCCACGAACGCGAAGCTGCGCACGCGCACCGTGCGGATCCTGCAGGAGGCGACCGGGGCCGCGTGGCCGGAGTGCGAGTCGGCGCTGCACGAGGCGGACGGCGACCTCAAGACGGCCCTGGTGCACCTGCTCGGCGGGGTGGAGGTGACCGAGGCGGCCGCCGCCCTGAACCGTTCGGACGGGCACGTGCGGCAGGCCCTGCGCGCGCTGGGCTCGTGAGGACCGAGCGCGGGACCTCGCTTCAGCCCGCGGTTCCCTCCGAGCGGACGGGCAGCTCGTAGGTCCTGCGCACGCTGGTCCCCAGCTCGCCGATGTCGGCTCCGTAGACGTGCAGCGAGATCGCGGTGTCCCGCCCGCAGTTGCGGACGAGGTGGATGTCTCCGGGAGGGGCGAAGCCGCAGGCCTGCCCCTGGTGGTTGGTCACGAGCGCCCCCGGGACCAGGTGAGGACCGTCCTCGGGCGACTCCCGCAGCTCGTAGTGCTGCTCGCTTTCCGCGCCCTGGTAGACACCGGTGACGCACCAGGCGACGTGGTCGTGGATCGGTGTCTGCTGACCGGGCAACCAGACCAGCGCCACGATGGAGAAGCTCGCGTCCGGTTCCACGTGCAGCACGTGCTGCAGGTACCGCTCCGGATCTCCCCTGCGCTGGTCCTCGCTGAGCAGCCCGGGAACTCCGAGGAACGGGCGCAGCGCCTGCCTGACCAGTTCGGCGGTGTGCGCCTGGCTGTGCCCGGGGCGCACGCAGTCGCGAATCGCGTCGGCCAGCTCGGCCAGGCCCTGATTCCGATGTCCGGTCCGCATGGTGGTCATACTCGAACCATGCCCAGCGGTCCGTGGTCCCGTCGACCACCGGATTCTTGGGTGGGGGCCAACTCCGACTTATAGCCGCACGATGCGCGGGCGCTTCCGGTCCTGCCGGAGCGCAATTTTGCCTATAACTGGGAGTTGTCCCCGAGGCTCATCTCCGTGCCCACCTCGCCGAAGATCTCCAGCATCGAAGCGGTGGCCGGGATCCGGTGCTGCTCCCGCAGCGCGTAGGCGGTCACGCGCCGGTGCTCGAGCCCGGCGACCCGCCTGCCCACCACGTTCGGGTGACGCAGGAAGGACAGCACCAGCGCGGGCATCACTGCTATTCCCACCCCCGCCGCGACCAGCCCCTGCACCGCGAGGTTGTCATCGGTGGTGAAGGCGATGTCCGGTTCGAATCCGGCCGCTGAGCACGCCCGGGTGAAGTGCTCCCTGCACCGGGGGCAGCCCGCGATCCAGCGCTGTCCCGCCAGCTCGGCCAGTTCGACCGACTCGCGCTCGGCGAGTTCGTGCCCGGTGGGCAGCACCGCGACCAGCGGATCGTCCAGCACTGCCTTGCCCACGATCTCCTCACCGCGCGGTTCCGCGGTGTCCGGGTAGCTGAACGCCAGGGCCACGTCGCAGTCGCCCCGGCGGAGGGCCTCCAGGGAATCGGGAGGCTCGGCCTCGCTGAGGCTGATGCGCAGGTCCGGGTGTCGCTCGGTGGCCCGGGCCACCGCCCGGGGGACCAGGGTCGCGCTCGCACTGGGGAAGGCGCAGAGCCGGATGTTGCCGCTGCGGAGCTCGCGCACCGCGGCGATCTTGTTGCCCGCCGCGGTCAGGTCACCGACGACCGACTCGGCGTGCGCCGCGAGGATCCGGCCCGCCTCGGTGAGCTCCAGCCCGCCTCCGGCGCGGAGGAACAGCGGAGTGTCCAGGCTCCGCTCCAGCGCCCGCATCTGCTGACTGACGGCGGGCTGGCTGTAACCGAGGCTGCGCGCCGCAGCCGTGTAGGACCCGTTGCGCACGACGGCGTGGAACACGCCGATATAGCGGGGATCTACCATCCTCGCAGGATACGAGCCGGTTCACCCGGAAGGCATCCACCGGAGGCGGGCCGGGACGCGCTCCCGGCGCCGGACGCTCCGGTGGACGATCCGCGCGGGAAGCGCTCAGGCCACCCCCACTGCGCGGCGCGCGAAGTGGATCTCGGTGGCGACCTGGCTCAGGGTCTCCGCGATCACGAGGGAACCGTGCCCCGCGTCGTAGCGGTAGAACTCGAACGGGTGCGCGCGCTGCTGCAGGCGGTCCAGGTAGTTCAGCACCTGCTGTATCGGGCACCGCGGATCGTTGTCCCCGGCCAGGACCAGCACGGGAGCACGCACCTCGTCCACGTAGGTGATCGGCGAGCAGTCCCGGTAGACCTGGGGAACCTCCTCGGGGGAGCCGCCGAACAGCGCCCGGTCGTAGGCCCGGAGGGGTTCCATCTCGTCCGCGAAGGCGGAGACGTAATCGGCCACCGGAACCCCGGCCACACCACCGGCCCAACGGTCCGGCTGGGTGCCCAGGGCCAGCAGCGCCAGGTACCCGCCCCAGGACGCGCCGGAGACCACGCTGAGCTCCGGAGTGGTCAGCCCGTCCTTGACGGCCCAGTCCTGCACCCGGGCGACGTCCTCCAGCTCGGTGAGCCCGGGCCTGCCCTCGATGGAGTCGCGCCAGGCCGATCCGTACCCGGTCGAACCGCGGTAGTTGACCTCGACCACGGCGAAGCCCGCCTCCAGCCACGCCGCGCGGTAGGACGAGAAACGGTCCTCATCGGCGGCGTGCGGACCACCGTGCAGGTTGAACACCGCGGGCATCGGCCCCTCGCCCGCGTCCTCCGGACGTGCGACCAGGGCGTGCACGGTGTCGTTGGGCCCGTGGGGAATCTCCACGAACACGTCCTCGACGGGCCTCGACTCCGGAGCGCGTTCACCTCCCGGAGTGAGCAGCACGCTGTCGGTGCCCTCCGCGGAGAGCACCCGCACGCGACCGGGGACCGCGGCCGAGGACCAGGTGTACTCCACCGAGAAGTCCGGGCGGACGGAAGCTCCGCCCACGGTCCCCTGCGAGGTGGGCAGCGGCGTGAGCGTGCCGTCGGCGAGGTCGTAGCGGTGGAGCGTCGTGCGCGCCTGGTGGGTGTGCGCGATCAGCAGCGCCGAGCCGTCCGGGTACCAGTCGGCGGAGACCTCGCCCGGCAGACCGAGATCGAGCTCGGTCTCGGTGTCCGTGGCCACGTCCCAGACGAGCAGTTCCTCGCGTCCGCGCCGCTCGTGCGAGACCAGCAACCGGGTGTCCCCGGTGACCGGGGCGAAGTCCAGGGCGGCCAGTCCCAGCCCCGAACCGTCCCACTTCTCGGCGAGCCTGGACCCGTCCGCCGTGCGCAGGACCCGCAGAGCGGGGTGACGGCTGTCGCCGTGCTCGGAGTGGGACAGCACCAGCAGGCTCTCGTCCCAGGACAACGTCGCCAGACCGCCGTCCTGTTCGTGCTGGTACACCACTCGCGGGGTCTCGCCGTCGCGGGAGACCCACACGGTCACCCCGTCGTCGGTGGACATCCCCAGCGCGATCACCCGCGAGCCGAGCTCCAGCCCCGCGGGGTAGCCGGCGTGCGTGGTGGGCAGCGGGTTCTCGGCACCTGCCGCTTCCCGCTCGTCGAACGGTTCGCTCTTCCAGGTGCCGAACTCGTCGCCGTCGGTGTCGTCGAACCACCAGACGCGGGTGCCGTCGGCCGAGAGCGTGCCGTGGAAGGTGCCGTTCGACCGGTCGGTGACCTGACGGTGCGTGTCCGCGGAGCGGTCCCAGGCGTAGAGCTCCCAGGTGCCGCTCACGTTCGACACGTACAGACTCCGCCAGGGTGCGTCCCTGGCCCAGTCCGGCAGCGACACGCGCGGAGCGCTGAATCGGGCGCGCCAGCGCGCCTCCTTGTCCGGATCGTCGAACAGTTTTTCCGGAATGTTGGCGCCTGGATACGTGCTCACCTCACCGATCCTGCCCGATCGGGGCAACGGGATGGGCACTGGGTAGGCGTTGTCGCTCGACCAGGCGAGGGAATGCAATCCGGTCGGTTGATTGTCCCGAGCAGCTCCCCGGGAGATGATCGAAGGGCTGGTGCTCACCCGGGCGTACCGAGCGGATACCCGCCGTCGTCGTACCCACCCGGCGGGGCAGAGCGAGAGCACGAGGGGGCCGCAACGCTCGCGGATTCCGCACCGCGAACACACGTGGAGTGACAATGATCTACGGGATCGACGTTTCGCATCACCAGGGACCGTTCGACATGCACCGCGCTCGGGCCGAGTCGTTCGAGTTCGTGTTCATCAAGGCCACCGAAGGGGACGGCTTCGTCGACCCGCGGTTCCGGGACAACCTGGCGGCCGCACGGTCGGCCGGCCTGCTGACCGCCGCCTACCACTACCAGCGCGAAGGAAGCACCGCCGCGGCGCAGGCCGATCACATCGCCGCGACCGTGCCCACCGACGTTCCCGTCATCCTCGACGTCGAGGACGGCGGTGGTGGGACCCGGCTCACCCGGGCGCTGACCGAGGAGCTGCACGGACGCGGTTTCCGAACCCCGCTGCTCTACCTGCCGGAGTGGTACTGGCAGCAGCTCGGAAACCCCGACCTGTCCGGATTCCCGCCCCTGTGGAAGTCCCGGTACCCCGACAACCGCGGCGGCTACGCCAGCGAGATCTACCAGCGCGTCCCCGAGCACTTCTGGAACGGATACGGCGGCAACCAGGTCGCCGTTCTGCAATTCACCAGTTCGGCGACGGTCGCGGGGCAGAACCCCGTCGATGCCAACGCCTACCTGGGAACCCGTCAGGACGTGGAAAACCTGCTCGCCTCGGAGGGAGAGGACATGCGCGACGACGAACGGAACGCCCTGTTCGACATACTGCAACAACTCACGGCCAGCCGCACGCCCGGAGAGTTCACGGGGTGGCCGTCTTATGTGGACCAATCAAAGCGCTTCACCCTCGTGGATTTCACGCGCTGGATCGACAAGCACGCCTTCGAGCTCCACCAGCAGTTCGCCCAGGGCAAGAACACGGCCGAGCTCGCGGCGGGCGGAGACGGCCAGCAGGCGGAGAACGAGCAGGCGCTCCGCTCCGTGATCGCCGAAGCGGTGAACTCGGTGCTGGACGCGGAAGATCCCCGCCGGGAGGAGGTCGTCGACGCGGTCACGGCCCGTCTCACCTCCGCGGCACCGCCGCACAAGGCCGAGCAAAGCAGCGAGGGCTCCGAGAGCTAGCGCTCCCGCGGGACAGGCGAGCAGCCCCCCACTCGCGCATAGCACCCGTCGCGTATCACACCCGGCACAGCCGAGCGAGCTGCAACCGAGCGAACCGCCGGCCACACGAAACGAAAAAATCCGGTTACCGAATGCCCTGGCACTCGGTAACCGGATCACTCAACGTCGGGGTGGCGGGATTTGAACCCACGACCTCCTCGACCCGAACGAGGCGCGCTCCCAAACTGCGCTACACCCCGGCTCGTCCCATCGGGACTCACCCTCGGCCTTCGACGGAGCCGCCGCCGACCGACAACTCACAGTCTATCTGATCCCCACACGGTCCTCGACGGGGGCCCCTTCCAAGCCCGGAACCACCTCCGAACCGCCGCCTTCCGAGCGCGGAACGAGCGTCAGCAGCGAAGCCTCCGGCGGGCAGGCGAACCGGACGGGAGCGTACGGAGAAGTCCCCAGACCAGCCGAAACGTGCAACCGCATGTGCGCTCCCCAGCTGGAAGGTCCCTTGGCCCGCGCGCGGTCCAGCTCACAGTTGGTCACGATCGCCCCGAAACCGGGCAGGCAGAGCTGACCACCGTGGGTGTGCCCGGCTAGCACCAGGTCGTATCCGTCACCGTCGAACGAGTCCAGCACCCGCGGCTCCGGGGAGTGCGTGACTCCCAGCCCCAGCTGGACGTCCTCCGCGGGGCTGCCCTCGATCTCCGAGTAGCGGTCCCGCTTGAGGTGCGGATCGTCCAGACCCGCCGCGTGCACGCGCACCCCGCCCACGTTCAAGTGGCTGCGCCGGTGCGTCAGATCCACCCAACCGCGCTCGGTCATGGCCGCACGCAGATCCCGCCACGGCAGCGGGTTGCCCCGGATGCGCTTCTTCTTCCCCGAGGGCAGCAGGTAGCGGGCCGGATTCTTGGGTTTCGGCGCGTAGTAGTCGTTGCTGCCGAAGACGAACACGCCGGGACGGTCCAACAACGGCCCCAGGGCGCGCAGCACCCCCGGGACCGCCTGCGGGTGGGCCAGGTTGTCACCGGTGTTGACCACCAAGTCCGGTTCGAGCTCGTCCAGGCCGGCCACCCAGCGCTGCTTGGACAGCTGGTTCGGCGTCATGTGCAGATCGGAGACGTGCAGCACGCGAAGTCTGGGGCTTCCCTCCGCGAGCACCGGCAACGTGGCCTTCCGCAGGGTCCAGTGCCTGCGTTCGATCCCCGCCGCGTAACCGAGCGTGGAGGCGCCCAGCGCCCCCGTGGCAAGCAGAATCCGACCGAGCGTGTTCACACCGTCCACCCTACGGCGCTTTTCCCCGCCCCGTGCGACGGCCTGCGGAGGCCGCTGCGCACTACTGTGCCGAACTGCGGGGCGGCGCGGGACAATCGTGGGCATGTCCGAGTTGAAGGAACGCCTGCGAAGCGATCTGACCGCGGCGATCAAACAGCGGGAAACCACGCGTACCGGGGTGCTGCGAATGGCCCTCTCGGCCATCGGAGCAGAGGAGGTGTCGGGCAAGGAGTCCCGGGAGCTCTCCGACGAGGAAGTCAGGGCGGTGCTGTCCAAGGAGGTCAAGAAGCGCGACGAGTCCGCCGCGGCGTTCGACTCGGCCGAACGCCCCGACCAGGCCGCGTCCGAACGTGCCGAGGGCGAGATCCTGCGGGAGTACCTCCCCGCTCAGCTCGACGACGAGGAGCTGGCCCGCATCGCCGGAGAAGCCGTCTCGGAGGTCGCCGAGGAGATCGGAGACACTCCGGGCCCGAAGCAGATGGGCCAGGTCATGAAGACCGCGAACGCGAAGGTCGCCGGCCGCGCCGAGGGCGGCCGGGTCGCTGCCGCGGTCAAGGCCGAGCTCGGCATCTGACGGCACCGGACGGCAGCTGACGGACGGTCCCGGCTCGTTCCGCGTGGCGGAGCGGGTGGCGCCCCACGGTCCCGTGGGCGGGTGACCCGTCCCTCGGACAGCGGTGCTTCCACGGGAGAAGCACGTCCGGAGGGCGGGCTCACCGTTCGGCGCGGTTCGATCGCCAGTAGGCCAACGCGTACAGCCGGGAACGCCCCAGTCCGAGCTCCGTTTCGCAGAACCGCCGGACGCGGTGCACGACATCGGCCTCGGCGCCCACCCACACGTGAGGGTTCGGCCCCAGGTCCGCCCTGCTCACCGCGTCCGGAAGCGACTCGGTGCCGTCCGCGGAAGCGGTGTCGCGGAACAACCAGGCCCAGTCCCCCGGCGCCGCCGCGGGGACGTACGCGCGCTCGGCGGAGTCGGCCACCTCGACGAACACCTTGACCGGGATCGTGCCGGGCAGCTCCTCCAGGATCGCGGTGATCGCGGGCAGGGCGCTCTCGTCGCCGACGAGCACCAGCGGATCCGCCTCGGGGGCGGGGTAGTAGGAGGGACTGGGGCCCACCGTGACCACCCGGTCCCCGGCCCGGACGTTCGCCGCCCAGCTCGCCCCCGGTGCCTCGTGCTCGTGCAGTACGAGATCGACGGCGAGTTCACGGCGCCGGGCGTCGAACCAGCGAACGGTGTAAGTGCGTTGCTTGGGCTGCTGCTCTCGGGGAGCGGCGAACACCTCTTCCCTGCTGTCCCCCAAGGGGGTGGGCATCCCGGGACGAGGCAGGCACAGCTTGATGCGCTGGTCGGTGCCGCTGCTGACGAAGTCCGCGAGCTCCTCGCCTCCGAGAACCACGCGCACCACTCTCGGCGTGAGCCGCTCGACCTCCCTGACCTCCAGCTGCCTGTAACGGGACCGCACCGGCGTCTTCCCTGGTTGTGTACTCGTCACGGCGAACCAGTGTAGAACCGTCGAGCCCACGCGCACCCCGAGCGACGACGCGAAGTCCCGTTCGACGGCACCAGCTCACCGCCCCTTTTCCGGAGCGGGCGGTGCGGGGCTGCGTGCGTGGTGTGGGGCAGCGCCGCGGAAGTCCGTTTCGGCCCCCCCACACCGACCGGGGCGACGAAACCCCGCCGGGGAGCGGGAGGTCAGCCTCCCCCGGAACCGCTGCCCCCCTCGTTGTTCTCACCTCGCCCGGCCTCGGCCTCGGGTCGTCGGGTCTCGGTGCGCGGTGGCGGGACATAGCCGGTACTCACCGAGAGGTTGATCGGCTTCCCCCCGGAGACCACACCGCGCGGGGACTGACCGATCACCGTCCCCTGGGGCTCCCTGCTGTCGACCTCGCGGCGTTTCACCTCGTAGCCGGCATCGCGCAGCTTCTTCGCCGCCTTCTCGACCTTCATCTCCACGACTTCGGGAACCTGCTTGCCCGAGCCACCGCTGCGGTAGCGGTCGGTGGTGGTCGGCAACTGTTCGACGGGCAGCCCCTCGTGGGCGCTCTTCATCGCTCTCATCCAGGTCTTGGCCGGGATCGTGCCGCCGTAGATGTTGCCGTCCCCGCAGACCGAGGGGGTTCCTCCCAGACAGATCCCCGCCCCCGACCAGGACGGAGGACGATCGATGAACGTCAGCGCCGCCCCCGCGAACTGCGGTGTCGCCCCGATGAACGCCGCGGAGGCGAACGTCTCGGTGGTTCCCGTCTTGGCCGCCGTGGGGCGGTCCCAACCCGTCGAGCTCGCCGCTCTGGCCGCCGTGCCGGAAACGGTGTCGTCCGACATCCCCTGGGCCATCGCGTCGGCCAGCTCCCGGTCGACTGCCTGCTCGCAGGGCGGTTCGGTGATGGAGACGGGGTTACCGTTCCGATCGGTGATCTCCTTGATCGGTGTCGGCGGACACCACTTCCCCCCGCTCATGATCGTGGCGGAGACGTTGGACAGCTCGAGCGGACTGGTGGGGCTGAAACCGAGGGTGAACGCCCCGATCTTGCGTTGCTTGATCTCCTCGGCCTGGGTGCGGTCACGCGCTCGCTCGGAGGCCATCGGCACCCCGGCCAGATCGTGGTTCTTGAGCGTGCGACGCATACCCAGCCGCGCGGCCATGTCGACGGTGTTGTTCAGCCCCGCGCGTTCCTCGAGGATCACGAAGGCCGTGTTCGGGGAGGTGGACAACGCCTCCTTGATCGAGCGCGGTCCCGCTCCGACCCCTTCGGCGTTTCCGACCGTGTAGGGGTTGGTCCCGTTGCTGAACTTGGCCGAGGTGTAGGAGGAGGGTGCCGGGATCACGTCGTTTATCCCCATCCCGTTCTCCAGAGCGGCCGCGGCCGTGAACGTCTTGTACACCGACCCAGCCCCCTTCTGGACCATCGTGGTGGGCAACGCGTAGGCGCTCTCCCCCTCCTGCTTGTCGAACCCGAAGTCGCGGTTGGCCACCAGCGCCCGGACGCGGTGCTTGTTCTGCCCCGGCTCCACCACGGACAGCGCGTTCGCGATCCGCTTGCTGTCCTTGGGCACCCCCTGCTCAGCGGAGTCCTTCGCCGCCGCCGTTATCCGCTGGTCCAGCGTGGTGCGTATCGTGTAACCGCCGCGACGCACCTGGTCGAGGGAGAACCCGGCGCGCTGCAGGTAGTTCTCGACGTACTTGCAGAAGAAGCCGTTCTCGGCTCCCGCCCCCACGCAACCGTTGGGCAACTTCTCCAGCGGCTTCTCGATCCCGAGCGGGGCCTGCTTCGCCTCGCGGGCTCTCTCCGCCGAGATCCGGTTCTGCTTGGCCATGGCGTCGATGACCAGGTCGCGCCGGTACTTGGCCTCCTCTGGCTGCGTGGCCGGGTTCAGGGATCCCGGTCGGTTGACCACTCCGGCGAGCAGCGCCGCCTGCGGAACGGTGAGCTGGTCCGGGGTGGTGTCGAAGTAGGCCTGCGAAGCAGCGGCGACTCCGTAGATCCGGTTGCCGTAGGGGACCACGTTCAGGTAGCGCGTGAGGATCTCGTCCTTGCTCAGCCGTTTCTCCAGCTGCAGGGCGATGCGGATCTCGCGCAGCTTGCGCGCCACGGTCTGCTCGCTGGCCTCGGCCTGCTCGACCGGCTCCCCGGCCGCGTCCACGTGCACCAGGTAGTTCTTCACGTACTGCTGGGTGATCGTCGAAGCGCCCTGGGTGATCTCGCCCGCCATCTGGTTGCTGACGAAGGCGCGCATCGTTCCCGGCCAGTCCACGCCCTCGTGCTCGTAGTAGCGTTGGTCCTCGATCGCGACCATGGCCGCCTTCATCGTGTTCGCGATCTGGTCGGAGCTCGCGGGCGTGCGGTACTGCTCGTAGAGGTGAGCGATCGGGTTGCCCGCCCGGTCCGTGATGGTGCTCACCAGGGGTGGTTGCTCGGTGAGCAGCTCCGTCGAGATCCTGTTCACCGCGTCGCTGGCACGGTTCGAGACCACTCCCAGTGACCCCACGGCGGGGAACAACATGCCGGCGACCAGGACGCCGGCCAGCACACAGAGACCGAACAGCTTGAGCACGCCGTTGCGAATCCGCACAGCACTCACGGTAGGACGTGTGCGGGGAAGTCACTCGCTGTCGCGGTCAATAACGCCCGATGTGATGAGTGCGTAAGAAAAATCCCACGAAAGTCGGTTGGCCTTGGAACCGAGATCTCCTAGTGTGCGTCCACGTCTAGCGACGAGATGTCGTAGCGGGCCGTGGGCGCGCTGCGACAGCCGGTGCCGGGGGCCCGGAGATCGCACGGTCGCCGACGATCCAGTGAGGAGCTGGGGGCTTGATGCTCGAACAGGGGGACTGGCGGGTTAACGCGGCATGCCGCGACAAAAACCCGGACCAGCTTTTCGTACGGGGCGCGGAGCAGCGCAAGGCGCGCACGATCTGCTTCGGATGCCCCGTCCGCACCGAGTGCCTCGCCGAGGCACTGGACAAGAAAATCGAATTCGGAGTCTGGGGTGGGATGACCGAACGCGAACGCCGGGCGCTGCTGCGCAGGCGCCCGGACGTGCGCAATTGGCGTGAGCTGCTGGAAGCCGCTCGCGAGGACTACACCAGGAGTGACGCCTACCAACTGGGCTGACCCGTCTCCATCGGAGGCCCGTCTCCGTCGGAGGGTCGGCGGGTCTTCTCGCGTGGCCGGTTCCGGTCGATCGGGACGAGGAAGGCGACCGCGCCGCTCGTCCGACGACCGGACCGACCGAGCAGCACCGCCCGACCGGCTCGGCCGTGGAAGCGTTGCCGCGAGGACCGGCTCAGCCGGCCAACCTCTCCCCGATCTCGGTGAGTCCGGCCAGGTCGTGCACGTCGTGCGGCATGGCCGGAACACCGACGAGTTCCACCTCAGGGTGCGCCCGGGTGAACCTGGCCAACAGCCTCTTCTCCCGCTCGGCCACGGCGACCCTGTCCGCGTGCAGCCGGAGCACCGAGGCGGCCAGCGGTGAGCTCCCCGCCGACTCGAGCTCCTCCGCCGCGGAGAGGGCACGAGCGGCGGGCAGATCGGCCAGCACCGGATGCGTGCGGTTGGCCACCAGACCGGCCAGTGGCATGGAGTCCGTCGAGAGCCGTTCGACGAAGTAGGAGGCCTCGCGCAACGCGTCCGGCTCGGGCGAGGCCACCACGAGAAACCTGGTTCCCGGGGAGCGCAACAGCCGGTAGGTGTGGGCCGCGCGTTCCCGGAAACCGCCGAAGGTCGAGTCGAAGGCCTGCACGAAAGCCGCCGCGTCGGCAAGCAACTGGTGTCCCACGACCGTCGAGACGGCCTTGGAGAACACGCCGAATCCCGCGCCGACTATTCTGCGGATCCCCTTTCCGCCCGCCCGGGCCGGGCTGGCCAGCATCCTGATCAGCTTCCCGTCCAGGATCGTGGAGAGCCGTTGGGGCGCGTCCAGGAAGTCCAGCGCGGATCTGCTCGGCGGCGTGTCCACCACGATCAGGTCCCACTCCTGCTCGGCGGTCAGCTGACCGAGCTTCTCCATGGCCATGTACTCCTGCGTTCCGGAGAACGAAGTGGACACGGTCTGGTAGAAGGGGTTGTCCAGGATCTGCCTGGCCCGCTCGCGCCCGGCGTGCGCCAGGACCATGTCGTCGAAGGTCCTGCGCATGTCGAGCATCATGGCGTGCAGCTCCCCCGGGACCTCGGGGCTCAGCTCCACGCGCCGCGGGCGGTTGTCCAACTCGGCCGTCCCCAGCGCCTGGGCCAGCCTGCGGGCCGGGTCTATCGTGAGCACCACGACCTTGCGCCCGCGCGCGGCCGCCCTGATCCCGAGAGCCGCGGCCGTCGTGGTCTTGCCGACCCCTCCCGAGCCGCAGCACACCACTATCCCGGTTTCCGGGTCGTCGACGAGCGCGTCGATGTCGAGCTTTTCGGGACCGGTCCGCTCGTTCATCCGTTTCCTCCGACACCGCGGGCGACGAGTTCCTCGGCCAACTCGTACAGCGCGGCCACATCGATCCCGTCCACGTACTCGGCCAGCTCGAGCGCGGGCAGACCGGTGCCGTGGAGCTGTTCCCGTGCCGCGAGTTCCGCGCTCGCCCTGGTCGCGTGCTCGACCGTCTCGGCGACCAGTCCGTCGAGCACTTCGTCGTCCCAGTCCAGTCCGGCCGACTCCAGCCCGCCTCTGATCCGGTTCGCGTCCACCCTGCCATCGGCCGCGGCCGATACCGAGCGGGTAGCCAGTCGGGCGGGCCGGGACCGGTTGAGCAGCACGGCCCCCGGCCGCAGGTCGGCCGCGGCCAGCTCGTCCACCGTCTCCAGGGTCTCGCGGACCGGCAGCTGCTCCGGCAGAGTCACCAGATGCACCACGGTGTCCGCGGAGTGCAGCAGCGCTACCACGTCCTCGCTCTGACCGTGGATCGGCCCCATCCGGGCCAGATCGGCCATCGCACGGGTGACGTCCAGGAACTTGACGATCCTGCCGGTCGGGGGAGCGTCGACCACCACCGCGTCGTAGCTGTACCTCCCGTTGGAGTCGGTGCGCCGCACGCACTCCTTGAGCTTTCCCGTGAACAGGACGTCGCGCAGCCCGGGGGCCAGTGTCGTCGCGAACTCGATGGCCCCCATCTTGCGCAGGGTGCGACCGGCGAAGCCGAGGCTGTAGTACATGGCGAGGTACTCGAGCAGGGCCGCCTCCGCCTCGATCGCCAGCGCCTTCACCTCGCCCCCGCCGGGGGCCGCGGCCAACCTGCGTTCCGAGTACTCCAGCGGCGGGGTGTCGAACAGCTGCGCCAACCCCTGCCTGCCCTCCACCTCGACCAGCAGCACCCTGCGCCCTCCGGTGGCGAGCGCCAGCGCGAGCGAGGCCGCCGCGGTCGTCTTGCCCGCGCCGCCCTTCCCGCTGACGAAGTGCAGCCTGGCCTGGTCCAGTTGGCGGTCCCATTCAGAACTCACGCGATCAGCCTAGGCCCGCCCGGGGGGCCGTGTCCGCCCGCGGCGGCAAAACACCACTCGGTCGGTTCCGCGGAGCACCGGTTCGCCGGGAGTGCTCCTCGCTTCCCCGCTTCGTGCTCCGACGCGGCCACCCACGCGAGTCACCAGGAGCTGACCTCGGTTAGTAGGGTGGCGCCATGACCAAGTGGGAGTACTCGACAGTGCCGCTGCTCAGTCACGCGACCAAGCAGATACTCGACCAGTGGGGCGAGGACGGTTGGGAGCTCGTCGCCGTGCTGCCCGGCCCGACCGGTGAGCAGATGGTCGCCTACATGAAGCGCGCCAAGGAATGACCGCCAACCCGCACGGCGGGTCCGCTCGGCGTGCGGGTTTCCCGTCGTAGTTTTTTCGCGGGCTTTCCGGGTCGCGCCGAAAAGTCCCGTCCCCCGCCCCGGCGGGGCACCTCGCACCGCGGAGTACCGCGCGGAGACGCCCCCTCGGGGAGGAGATTGGGTTGTCGAATGCGCAAGTGGACACGGCGACTGGCCGAGATCGGGGTGGAGCTGCCCGAGGTGGCCCGTCCCGTCGCCTCCTACGCCCCTGCCGTGCGCAACGGGAATCACGTGTACACGGCGGGCCAGCTCCCGATCGTGGGTGGCGAGCTGGTCACGACGGGCAAGCTCGGCGCCGAGGTGGACCAGGATGCGGGGCAACGACTCGCGCGCACCTGCACGCTGAACGCTCTCGCGGCCGTGCACGGTCTCGTGGGGTTGGACTCGCTGGCCGGCGTGGTCAAGGTCGTCGGTTTCGTCGCCTCGGCCGAGGGGTTCAACGCGCAGCCCGCGGTGCTCAACGGAGCCTCGGAGCTGCTCGGCGAGATCTTCGGTGACGCGGGCACCCACGCCCGCTCCGCCGTGGGGGTGGCGGAACTCCCCCTCGGCGCACCGGTGGAAGTCGAACTGATCGCGGAAATCGACACCACCGCGTGAACCACGGGCGGCTGTGGCCACACGAAGGGGTGGGGAACCGCTTCCACACGGCGCACGGCCTCCCGTACTACCGGCCCGCTGAATACGCTGACGGGGGGGCAGCGGGCACGGCGCTTCGTGGCGCGGGGAGGACTCCCCGTGAGGTGCCTCCCCTGCGAACACTCGGTCAAGCCTGCTTACAGTGAACCGTGTGTGATCCTCCCGCGCGTGTCGCGGGTTGATCGCTGAGATTTCCGGAGGAAAATCACCCGTACGGATGTACGGCGAGGGTGATCATTCAACGCAGCGTGCTGGGGAGAGCCCCAGGAGGGGATGACAAGAGGTGACCGACCGCGAAACCGGCCTGTTGTGTCACGAGCTGCTGCTCCACCTCGCCGACCGGATCCCGAGCGATTCACTGTGGCGTTACCGCGACTGGCTGGCCGGTGGCGCCGCGGAGGTCCTCGCCGTTTCCCTGCCCAAGCACCTGCTGCGCGAACGCATCGGGCTCACCGACGAGGAGCACCGCCTGCTCTCCGACGCCCTGCTACCTCTCGGAGCCGATCCGGCGGCGGTGGGCGCGATACTTCCGGCCGAACCGCTCCCCGGCGGAGCCGGCACCGGGAGGTACTCGTTCAGCGCGACGGGGCCCACCGACGACAAGGGTGACTCGGAAGCCCTCGTGCTCGGCGCCTCCCTGAGAGGACGCCCCGGTGTCCACGAAGTGCGCGGCAGCTGGCGACGGGACACCACGAACGAAGACTCACCGGCCCGGGTGGTGTTGGTGACCACCTCCGGAGACCCGGTCGAACTCACGGGGGAGATCCAGCGAATCCTCCGTGCCCTCGGCAACCACGCCCCGCTCGTCGAGGTGCTTCCCGCCGACGTCGAGCTCACCGATTACCACAGTCGAGCGCACACCGCGTCGAACCTGATCTGCACGGGCAGCGGCGAACTCGTGGGCCAGAGCTGACCGCGCGGAACAGGACAGGACACGCCCGCAGAATTAAGGAGAGCCCCGTGGTGGACGTGGCAGACGGCGCCGGACCGGCCGAGCGGCTGCACGACCTGCTGCTGAACCTCACCGGACGGTTGGACGACGACGCGGTCAACACCGCGCGCGAGCTCGCGGGAGCGGGCCAGACCGATGCCGCCGCCGAGCTCGTCACCGGATCGCTGCTGGCAGGCGGAATCGTGGTGAACCGCGCGGAGCAGCGCGAGCTCGCGACGATCCTCGGCCAGGCCAATTCGCGCAGCGGGCTGGCCGAACGGCTCGTACCCGGCGAGACCGGAACCCCGGAGCCGCACAGGTTCACCGAGCCGGAGCGGGTCGACGACCTCGTCGCGGCGCTGCGCGCGGTGGCGCCCCGCCTGCCGAACCTGCGTTCGCTGTGGTGCGCGGCGCGGACCACGGCGGCCGGCGTCGCGGCCGAAGCGGTGCCCCGCAGAGTGCTGCTGGCCGAAGTGGACGGATCGACAGCGGTCGGGCCCACCGGGTACCAGCTCGTGCAGGCACTGCGCCGTTCCGGCACGGCCTGCTCGGTCGAGGCCTTCGAGACCGGCAGCGAGCTGCCCGAGTACCACCGCGACGCGCTGGCCGTCTCCCACGAGGTGGAGCTGGACCAGGCCCCCGTCGATCTCCCCGGGGCCACGCGGCACGAAGCACGCGGGAATCACTCCTTCGAGGACTTCACGAAGCAGGTCCACCACCAGGAGACGTTTCCCGAACCAGCGCCGACGCGGGCACGGCAGCAGCACGAGTCCTCCACGCTGGGGGAGGAGCCCGACCTCGGCTCGCCCGCGGTGAGCACCACGGCCGAGTGGCCCGTTGTCGAGCAGGAGGAAACCGACCGGTCCGACTACCTCCCGCAGGGACTGCCTCCCATCGAGGACCTGCCCCCTTACGCCCCGTACCAGGGGGAGCGGTCCTCATCGGGCGAACCGGACCCGGAGCAAACCGGCTTCATCCTCGACGACCGCCCTGCCGCCGACATCTCCGGATCGGCACCTCGCGAGTTCCCCGAGCAGGAGTTCCCCGAGCGAGGGGGGTTTCCCGAGCGGGAGTTCCCCGAGCGGGGGAACCAGCCGGATTCGATGAGCTTGCCCTCCTCCGCGGCCGGGCCCCCCGCGCCCGCGGCGGAGCCCGCTCCCGCGGCGGACGACGACTCGGACCGCGCGCACTCCCCGCAACCCGAGCCGGACGAGCCCGCGTCCAACCCGAACGTTCCCGCGGCCGTGGACGCCAAACTCACCGACCGGGAGCGCAACCTGCTGCGGAAGCTGCACGAGGAGCTGGCGCAGCGGGAGCAGGACAGGGAACCGGACCAGGCCGAGTCCCAGGACGCGTTCGCGGAGCCGGCTCCCCGGGCGAGCGGTGAGACGCAGCAGGACCCGCGCACCACGACCGTGCCGGGGACCGGGAACTTCCCCCCGATCGGCTCGGTCGGACCGCAGCAGCCGTGATCCCCGCGGAGGACGAGTTCCCCGCACGCCGCACGGTGCCGTCACCCCGGTGGTGGCCGCTAGGCTCGCGTTCATGCGTCTGCCCGCCGAACTGACCCTGCCGGACGAGCTGGTCCCCGAGCGACCACCCGACCCGCCGGTCACTCCGCGCGACGCGGCCACGGTGATCCTGCTGCGGGACGGTCCGGGAGGGCCCGAGGTGTTCCTGCAGCGCCGGGTCAGGGGCATGCCCTTCGCCGGTGGCATGACGGCCTTCCCCGGTGGAGGCGTCGACGAGCGCGACGACGACGCGGACATCGCGTGGGCCGGCCCCTCCCCCGGGTGGTGGGCCGCGCGCTTCGGTTGTGACGAGCAGCGAGCTCGCTCGCTGGTCTGCGCGGCCGTGCGCGAGACCTTCGAGGAATCGGGGGTCCTGCTCGCGGGGGAGAGCCACGAGAGCGTGGTCGGCGAGGCCGCGCGCTACGCGGAGGAGCGGCAGGCCCTGGTCGCCAAGGAGCTCTCCCTGGCGGGGATGCTCGCCGAGCACGGGCTGGTGCTGCGGGCCGATCTGCTGCGTCCCTGGTCGAACTGGGTGACCCCGGCCGTGGAACCACGTCGGTACGACACGCGGTTCTTCCTCACCAGCATTCCCGAGGGACAGCGCGCCGACGGTCTCACCGGGGAGGCCGCCGAGGCCTACTGGCGCCTGCCCGCGGAGGCGCTGAACGACTGGCGTTCCGGCGAGTGCGGTCTGCTCCCGCCCACCTGGGTGACGTTGACCGAGTTGGCGGACTGCTCCGACGTCGCGAGCGCCTTGACCGTCGAGCGGGAGATCGACAAGGTCATCCCGAAGGTGGTTCACCGCGACGGAGCCTGGCGCGTGATCCTGCCCGGACAGGAGTGAGTTCCCGGCTCGGGCTGCTCGGGTGGCGCGCTCGGCGCTACCCCGCCGCCAGCGCGCCACCGAGGCCTCGGTGGCGCGACGCGAGATCCGGAAAGGAACGACGAGTGAGTACGCGGTCCTCGGCACACCCCACCTACGGGGTGCTGCGTCCCGTCCTCGAGTACGCCGCCGTACGGCTGGCGCACAACCCGGGGCCGATGACCCTGGACGGCACCAACACCTGGCTCGTGGGCGCTCCCGGAGCGGGCGAGTGCGTGGTGGTCGACCCGGGCCCGGCCGACGCGGAGCACCTGCGCGCCGTCGGCGAGCACCTCCCCCTCGCCGGGGTGCTGCTGACGCACCACCACCCGGACCACACGGACGGCCTGGAAGAGCTGGTGGAGCTGACCGGGGCGCCGGTCCGCGCGGTGGACCCCGCGTGGTGCACGAGCGCCACGCGGAGCACGTCCGGGGGGTTCGGTTCCGGACCGCTGGAGGACGGCGAGGTCGTCGAGGCCGCGGGCCTGGAGCTGCGGGTGCTGGTAACCCCCGGGCACACGGCGGACTCGATGTGCCTGCACACCGAGCACGGCGGAGTCCCCGCCCTGTTCGCGGGCGACACCCTCCTCGGCCGCGGGACCACCGTGGTGATGGCCGATGACGGCCACCTCGGCTCGTACCTGAGCTCGCTGCGCAGGCTGGGCGAGCTCGCTCCGGGCACCCGGTTGCTGCCGGGGCACGGCCCCGAGGCCCCCGATGCCCGCGAGGTCGCCGAGCACTACCTCGAGCACCGCAGGCAGCGGATCGACCAGGTGCGCGCCGCGATCAGCGGGATGGAGGGGGAGGTGAGCGCTCGGCGGGTCACCGACGTCGTCTACGCCGATGTCGATCCCTCCGTGCGGCCGGCGGCCGAGAGCACGGTGCTGGCCCAGCTGGAGTACCTCCGCGAGCGGGGAGAGCTCTGACCGCTCGCTCTCCTCCCGCGCGAGGCCCGGTTCGCGCCGCCCCGGAGTCGAGCTCCCGGAACCGGTCGGAGTCAGACCGCCGCCTGCTGCGGAGTTTCGGTTCGCGCGGGCAGCAGCGTGCGCCGCCGTGTCCAGAGCAGCCCGCCGAGGACCAGACCGATGGCGCCCGCCGTGGCGAAGGACAGCGGCGGGGCCTGCAGCTCCACGAGCTGGCCGCTGAGCGACTGCCCCGCCGCGGCTCCCAGGGTCACGGAGGTGATGACCCATCCGAACGCCTCCGTGGCCGTGCCCTTCGGCGCGGCCGCTTCGAGGGCGACCGAGTGCGCCGTGGACTGAGGGGTGACCAGGCTTCCCGCGATCAGCAGCGCCACTGTGAGCCCCAGGAGGCTCTCGGGCAGGATCAGCAGCATGACCAGCGCGCCGAAGGCGGACAGCAGGGCGGGCAGCCTGAGGTGCATCGGACGTGGCCACGGGCGCATCCCGTACAGCACTCCGACGATCACGGAACTCACCGACAGCACGCTGAGCAGCAGTCCGCCCACGGCGGCGTGCCCGGTGCGCTCGGCGGCCGCGGGGACCGCCACCTCGACCATTCCCAGCACCGCCCCGAAACCGAAGGCCGCCAGCGCTACGCTGCGCATCCCCGGTGTGGCCAGCGCCCCGAGTACCGATCCCGCGGTGGAGGACTCCGTCCGGGGGCGTTGAGCGCGGGCCGCCGGAGTCAGCGCGAAGCCGACGCTTCCCACGACCATGCACGCCGCTCCGGCGACCAGGCCGGTCCCCGCCCAGGGCATGGTCACGAGCAGACCGGCCAGCCCCGGGCCCAGGATGAAGAACACCTCCATGCTGATGGCCTCGTAGGAGTAGGCCGCGTCCCGCACGCGCCCCTCGGGCAGCAGCAGCGTCCACAGCGCCCTGGAGGCGGGGCCGGTCATGGGCTCACACGTCCCCACGGCCACGGCCAGCGGAACCAGCGCGACCGCGGGGCCACCCGACTCGATGACGGCTATCTCGGTGGCCACGAGCACGACGAAGATCCCGGAAACCACCAGCAGCGGGCGGGTGGGTCCGACCCGGTCCATGATCCGCCCCTGGAACACCGAGCCGAAGGCCACCCCGAGGAGGTTGCCCGCCGAGACCAGACCGGCCACTCCGAAGGAGTCGGTGGTGCGCTGGATGTAGAGCAGCAGGGCCAGGCCGATCATGGCCACGGGCAGCCGCGCCAGTATCGAGGTCACCACCGGCGCCGTGGCGCCGCGGGTGCGCAATGCCGTTCGGTAATCGGTGAGGGTCACGGAGTTGGACACGCGGCCCAGTATCACGAAAGTGGTACGGCAGTACCAATGAATTTCGGGGTTAACCGAATCACCAGCACGGCAGGGGTGAGCGGGCGCCGGGGCCGCCCGCGCGCTCGGAGGGGTCGCGCTCGAAATTCCCCGAAGAAATTTCCACGAACACGCAACCCCAACTCCGCCCAGTACGTCTTCACGGGTGAAAGGGCTTGGCAAGGCCGCTGCAGAAGGCGCAAGCTAAAGGTGAGCAACGTACGGGTGATCGATGGAACACTCGGCGTGGCCACCGGGATCCAGTCAGCTGGACCGGCGCCAGGACCTTCCGTCGTCGCACGGGAGTTCGGCGGCGGAACAACCGGAAACAAGCCTTCGATGTGCTGGTTCGGGGCCGACACATCGAGGGATCGGGGAAAAGCGTGGTTGGTCGGGGGACGGACCACGCGGTGAGAAGGGACCGGAGCGCCGCGTCGGGGGTGGCGCCCGGCCCCTTCTTTTTTCGGAACCCGGCGTCGCACCGTTCTCTCCGGCGGGACTCCAGTCAGCCGCGGCAGGCTCCGCGAGCCCCGCGTCGAACCATCCGATTCGCCTGCGGGGCTCGCCGCACGGCCTCCCGCACTTCCCGTACTTCAGCGGGCACGCGCCCGCGCCACCTCCGCTCGCCCGAGCTCCGAACCGGCTCGCAGGAGCCGCGCCCGGCGTCGGACGGCAACCAGCACCGTCCAAGGCGAACCTAAGGTGAACAACCTCACGCGGACACGAAAAACCGCACCGCCCGTCCCCGTCCGAGTTCTCCGGACGCGGTGAACGGTCGGCGCTGCGGCCACGCTCGAGGGAGCGTCGGAAGTACGGTCGTGTCTGTTCGCGGAGCGCGGATCAGCGGGCCCGGCGAGCCAGCCGTTCCGGATCGAGAATCAGCACGCTCTTGCCTTCGAGTCGAAGCCAACCGCGGTGCGCGAAATCGGCGAGCGCCTTGTTCACCGTCTCCCGCGAAGCCCCGACGTACTGTGCGATCTCCTCCTGGGTGAGATCGTGCGTCACCCGCAGCAGACCGGACTCCTGGCTGCCGAAGCGTTGCGCGAGCTGCAACAGCGCCTTGGCCACCCGACCCGGGACATCCGTGAAGATGAGGTCGGCCAGCATGCCGTTCGTCCTGCGCAGCCTACGGGCGACCACGCGGAGCAGCTGCTCGGCGATCTCCGGGCGCGTTCCGATCCACTGGCGCAGCGCACTCCGGTCCATCGTCAGCGCGCGCACGTCGGTGACCGTCGTGGCCGTCGACGTCCGCGGCCCCGGATCGAAGATCGAAAGCTCACCGAACATGTCCGAAGGGCCCATGATCGCAAGCAGGTTCTCCCGGCCGTCCGGAGACTTCCGACCGAGCTTGACCTTGCCGGACTGGATGATGTACAGGCGATCCCCCGGCTCACCCTCGGCGAAAATCACGTGGCCCCGCGGGAACTCAGCCGGTTCCAGCGATTGCGTCAGTGCCTCCGCGGCCGCCGGCTCCACTCCTTGGAAGATGCCGGCCCGCGACAGGGTCTCGTCCACCTCGTCCCTCCATGTTGAGACGCGGCGGCTGCTCTCTACGCCGATACCGCCATGGAGCGGCTACCGGCGTGTGCCGCCTATCACCACAACCAGTCTACGACCGATCGCGTGACCGGCGGGTACGTAGTCTGCCGGCGCGTCCCACCCTGCGAAGCTGGAACAGCTCCAGCGCACGTCCAATTCCCTGCCGGAACAGCGCCCGGACCTCATCGGGCCGGGCGTTCTCCAGCAGCTCCTCCACCTCGTTCTCCTGCACCGCACCATGCCGAAGCCGAGCCTCGACACGCTCCATGAAGAGCGTGAAAAACATGATCACAAGCGGTACGACGATCACGAACCAGGCAGTCATTGTGACCCAATCTTCGCTCATAGCTCGGTGACACTCGCAACCGGGGTGCGTCAACAGCACTCCGGCCTCGCTCCGCACGGAACCGTGAAACGCGCGATCACGGACGACCCCGGGAACGCCGCACGGCCTTCCCGCCCCCTCCCATCGGGCGAGCACGAGCGCACCACAGCACTCGCGAACATGACACGGATCACACGACGGCGCCGGGTCGTCCCCCGCTCATCCCTCGGACGGAGGTCCGCACGCCTTCCCGGGCCGTAGGCTAGTGGAGTGTCCGACCCAGCTCCAAGCAACACGCAACGCAAACGCTCGTCCGAGACCAGGCTCGGACTGGTAAGGCGCGCACGCAGGATGATGCGCACGCTCACCACGGCGTACCCCGACGCGCACTGCGAGCTGAACTTCGAGGACCCGCTGCAGTTGGCGGTGGCCACGATCCTCTCCGCCCAGTGCACGGACAAGCGCGTCAACGAGGTGACGCCGAAGCTGTTCGCCCGCTACCCCACGGCGGCCGACTACGCGGCGGCCGACCGCACCGAGCTGGAGGAGCTGATCCGCTCGACCGGTTTCTACCGGAACAAGACCAACTCCCTGATGGGGCTGGGGGCCGCCCTCGTCGAGCGGCACGGCGGGGAGGTGCCCGCGACGCTGGAGGAACTGGTCAAGCTGCCCGGCATCGGCCGCAAGACGGCCAACGTGATCCTGGGCAACGCCTTCGACGTGCCCGGTCTGACGGTGGACACGCACTTCGCCCGCCTCGTCGGGCGCTGGGGCTGGACCGAGTCCTCCGACCCGGTCCGGATCGAGCACGCCGTCGGCGAGCTCATCCCCCGCGCGGAGTGGACGATGCTCTCGCACCGGGTGATCTTCCACGGTCGGCGGGTCTGCCACGCCCGCAAGCCCGCGTGCGGGGCCTGCCCGCTGCGCAAGGACTGCCCGTCCTACGGGATCGGCCCGACCGATCCGGGCGAGGCGGCCGAGCTGGTGCGCGGTCCGGAGTCCGAGAGGTTGCTCGAACTCGCCGGAGTGCGTACCGAGGTCGGGGGAGACGAGGCACGCACGGCTGGATCCGGGGAGTCGACGACGCGATGAGTTCCGAGCAGCCGGATCGGCGCGGGTTCGGCCACGAGATCCGCTGGACGCTGATCGTGGTGGTGGTGGCCGTGCTCGGCGCGGTGGCGCTGTGGCCGCGCGGCGAGGACCCCTCCTCCGGGACGGCCCCCCGGCCCGGAGCGGCCGAGCGCTCCCGCCCCGGTGTGGACACCCTGCGCCAGCGAGCCGACCTCGCGGGATGCGTTCCCCCCTCCGGCACCGGCACCTCCACGGCGGCGCGGGATTCCCCGCTCAGCGGGGTCACGGGGACCTGCCTGGGCGACGGTTCCCGGACCGACCTGGCCGAGACGCTGGCGGGACGGACCACCCTGGTCAACGTGTGGGCCACCTGGTGCCCGCCCTGCCGCGAGGAACTGCCCGCCCTGCAGGAGTACTCCGAACAGCCGAACTCGGTGCGCGTGGTCGGCCTGCAGGTCCAGAGCCGGCAGGAAGCGGGACTCGAGCTGCTGGACGGCCTGAACGTGCGGCTGCCGGTGCTGCACGCGAAGCGGGAGCGCGTCGCCGAAGCGCTGCCCGCTCCCAGACCACTGCCCGCCAGTTACCTCGTCACCCCCGAGGGCCGGGTCGAGCGGTTGCCTCCCGAGGTGTTCGAGAGTCCCGAACAGATCCGCCGGGCGGTGGACGACGAGCTGGAGGCGCGGTGAACGAGGAACACGGCCCGCTGGTGGACCCGAGACGACTTCCCGACTGGCTGCGGCCACTGGTCGAGCGAACCGCCGAGGTCGAAGCGGAGGCACTCGGCTGGCCCCGGACCCCCCGCGGGGAGGACGTGCGCCCGGCAGCGGTGCTGATCCTGCTCGGTGAGGAGGACGAACGGACCGGTCCGGACGTGCTGCTGCTGCGCCGCGCTGACGGGTTGAACTCGCACCCCGGGCAGGTCGCCTTCCCCGGAGGGGCCGTGGACAGCGGCGACGCGGGGCCCGTCGACGCCGCTCTCCGCGAGTCGATCGAGGAGGTCGGCGTGCTGCCGTCGGGGATCACCCCGGTGGCGAAGCTGCCCGAGCTCCACCTGGCCTACAGCTCGTTCCGGGTGACCCCGGTGCTCGCCCACTGGCACGAGCCCGCTCCGGTGCAGCCGGTGGATCCGGACGAGACCGCCGCAGTGGCCCGAGTGCCCATCGCGCGGCTGTCCGACCCGGCCAACCGGTTCAGGGTGCGCCTGGCTGGCAGGACCTCGCCCGCCTTCCTGGTGCCGGGAATGCTGGTCTGGGGGTTCACCGGTGGCCTGCTCTCCGGCCTGCTCGACCTCGCGGGCTGGTCACGGGAGTGGAACCGTGGGGACGTGCGGGATCTGGACGAGGCGTGGAGAGCCGCGGTGGAGGCGGCTGATCCCGGTTGCCAGCGTTGAGATCGGATCCGTTGGAATGGGCGGCGAACCCTTCGGGAGGTGATCACCTTCGGTCGGCCCGCGTGCGCGACTCTGCCCGGCGCGACTCGACCCGGACGGAGCAATCGCCACTCGAAGTCCCCTGACGTCCGCAGCCGGAGGGAGCGCGCGGATGGAGCGAGCACGCGCTCGGTCGGATCGGCGGCCAAGCCGCTTCCCCGCGCCCACGCAGTCGGCCCCGCCGAAGTGCCCGTCCGACGCGGATGCTTACGAGTCCGGGCAGCTCGACCGACCGCGGGTTCTCTCGTGGTGCTCTCGCGAGGAAGGCCCGACGTTGTGTAGGCCGCTACCCGATGTCGGGCCTGGTCGGAGCGAGAGCCCGCGAGAGGTTCCGCCACGGAACCCACCAAGCAAACCGAACCGCGCACTCTCCAGATCGAGGTGATCGGTGAACTGGGTCGACTTACTAGTAGTGCTGCTGGCACTGCTGGCAGCGGTCTCGGGCGCGCACAACGGCCTGGTCACCGCCTCGCTCTCCTTCATCGGGGTGATCGCGGGAGCGATCATCGGTGTGCGCTCGGCCCCGCTGCTGCTGGAACGGCTGGACAGTCCGGCCGCCAGGATCGGCTTCGGCGTGGGGATCGTCGTGCTGCTCGTGGCCCTGGGCGAGACTCTCGGCATGTGGGTGGGCAGACAGCTCCGGGACCGCATAACCGGGCACCGCAGGCTCATCGGCGTCGACAACGCGCTGGGAGCGCTGCTGCAGGGGATCGCCGTGTTCGTCGTGGCGTGGCTGGTGGCGCTGCCGTTCACCGCCGCCTCGGCGCTGCCGAGCCTGGCCTCCGCCGTGAGCGACTCCAGGGTGCTGCGCACCGTCGATTCGATGATGCCCGAATCGGCGCGCTCCCTTCCCTCCGACCTGCGGAGCATGCTGGGGATCAGCGGGTTCCCCCAGACCCTGGAACCGTTCTCGCGGACCCCGGTCGCCAGCATCGAGCCCCCGGACCCCGCGTTGGCGCACAGCGAGGTCGTCCGCCAGGTTCGTCCCAGCGTCGTCAAGGTGCGCGGTCGGGCGCCCGACTGCGGACGCGCGTTGGAGGGAACCGGCTTCGTGGTCTCCCCGAACAGGGTGCTGACCAACGCGCACGTGGTGGCCGGAACCGACAGCGTCTTCGTCGAGATCGGACGCGGCCAGTTCGCCGCCAAAGTGGTCTCGTTCGATCCCGAGGAGGACGTCGCGGTCCTGTCCGTGCCCTCGCTGAACGCCGAATCGCTCGATCTGAGTCCCGGGCAGGCCACCTCCGGGTCCGACGTGCTCGTGCTCGGCTATCCGCTGGACGGGCCCTACACCGCTTCCGCGGGCAGGGTTCGGGAGCGGATCGACCTGCGCGGACCGGACATCTACGGAGACTCGACCGTGATGCGCGACGTCTACACGGTGCGGGCCCAGGTGCAGAGCGGCAATTCCGGGGGTCCGCTGGTGAACGACCGCGGTGAGGTCGTGGGGCTGGTCTTCGGCGCCGCCGTGGACGACCGCAACACCGGGTTCGCCCTCACGGCCGAGGAGATCTCCGACGAAGTGGCCTCCGCCTCCTCGCTGACCGCCGAGGTGCCCACCGGCCCGTGCACGGAGTGAGCCCGCGGGCTCCCTCCGGGAGCCTCGCGCCTGCCGAGCGGGATCGCCTCGCGGCGCGGGCGCCCTGCCGAGATCACCCCGAACGCCTCGCGGCGCGACGGGCGGGGCTCACGAGCTCTCCTGCTGCTCCGCGCCGTCCGAGTGCCGGTGTCGCAGTTGTGCCGTGTCCTTCAGGGTGTCGATCGTCCGCCGCGGAGCTCGCACCTTGCGCACGCGCAGGTAGCCGAGCAGGGCCAGCAGGATGGCGACCACCAGCATCAGCAGGAACACGATCCCGAACGCGGCCCACCGCCACAGTCCGACGGCCGCCAGCCCCTCGGCGAGGGTGAAGAACAGGAAGAAGCTGCTGAAGGCGAGCACGGTCAGCGCGAGGACGAAGAAGACGCTGCCCTTGAGCGCCTTGCGCACCTCACCGGCCACTTCGGCCTTGGCCAGCTCGAGTTCCCCGCGCACCAGCGCCGAGAGGTGGGTCGCGACGTCCCGCGCGAGAGTTCCGATCGACTGCTCCCCCCCGGACCCGGTGTCCTCTTCGGACATCGGGATCGACGTGGCCGTCGAGACCGTGGTGGCGTCGGAGTCTTCGTGTCGTTTGTTCTGGGCACTGTTCACGATCGTCATCGTGCCACGAAGCCGTGATCCCGACTCAGTGACGCGCCCGACAGCGGGGTCACCACGCCCGCCCGGGTCCAGCTGGTCGCTCCAGCGGCCGGAGGCCGTTCGCGGGGATCGACGTCGCGCCGGGACCACACGACGTTCCCACCACGGCACGGGGCGCATCGCACGGCGGGACCAGCGCACTCGGCCGCGGGCGCAGCGCCGCGAGCTGCGCCCGGAGACGAGGCGAATCGACCGGAGCCCGCCCGGCCGCGGGGCCCGACCGCGGCGAAGCGCTCACTCGGGAACGATCCTCACCCGTGGTCGCGCCGTCCCCCGCGGGAGTGGATCACGCCTGCTCGCCCTGGGGCTGGACCTGGGGCTGGGAACGATCGCGCTTCCTGCGCAGCACCAGCATCGCCGTGGCGACCACGGAGGCGACGGCGGACGCGATCAGCACGGCGGCCTTGGCGCGGTCCGCGGCGGCGCCGGTCAGCGAGAGGTCGGCTATCAGCAGGCTCACCGTGAATCCGACCCCGCCGAGCATCGCCAGCGCGAACAGGTCGCGCCACGCCACACCCTTGGGCGGCGTTCCGAAGCCGAGCTTGACCGCTATGAAGGAAGTACCGAATATGCCCAGCATCTTGCCGAACACCAGACCCACCATGACCGCGATGGCGATCCGGTCGTGGAAGACGGCACCCAGCGCGTCCCCGCCCACCGGAACTCCGGCGGCGAACAGGGCGAAGATCGGCACCACCAGGGCGGCCGACCAAGGCTGGAGCCGGTGCTCCAGCCGCATGGAGGGCGAAGCCCGCTCGTACGGGTCGGTGCGCACCCTGGTCAGCAGGCCGAGGGCCACCCCGGCGATGGTGGCGTGGACGCCGCTGCTGTGCACCGCCACCCAGGTGGCCACGGCCAGCGGGACGTACAGCCACGACGTGCGGATGCGCTTGCGCTGGGCGTACCAGTAGCCCGCGCACAGCACGACGGCGATCAGCAGGGCGAGCAGGTTCAGACCCGAGGTGAACAGCACCGCGATGACCACGATCGCCCCGAGGTCGTCGACCACGGCCAGACTGAGCAGGAACACCCGCGCGGTGGTCGGCATGGCCGAGGAGGTCAGCGAGAGCACGCCCAGGGCGAAGGCGATGTCGGTGGCCACCGGGATGGCCCAGGCCTGCGCCGCCCCCGGCGCTCCGAATCCGATGGCGGCGGCCACCACGGCTGGCACGATCATGCCGCCGAGCGCTGCCAGCACCGGAAGCGTCGCCGTCTTGCGATCGGAGAGGTCCCCGAGGATCAGCTCCCGCTTGAGCTCCAGCCCCGCGACGAAGAAGAAGATCGCCAGCAGGCCGTCCTTGGCCCACTCCCCGAGCGTCAGGTCGAGGTGCAGGGCGTGCGGCCCGACGGTGAACTCGCGGGCGGCCTCGTAGAAGCCGGAGATCGGCGAGTTGGCCGCGACCAACGCGACAACGGTGGCGGCGAGCATGAGCATGCCGCCGACGGTTTCGTTTCGCAGGTAGGAACCGAAGTCAAACCCCCGGGCCTCCTCCGGGGCGGCGGACCGTTTTGCTCGGTTGCGCTGCGATTTCGCCACGGAGTTGCTCCCGAGATTGATTACGCCACTTGCTCCACAATGACCAGTGTTCCGACTCGCCCCGCGAGTGACCTTAACACGGCCGAACCCACCGTACGGCGTTTCGCGAGCAGCACGGCGCGTGTTCGCCCGCGCTCGCCCGGGACGGCTTGTCAATCTTCGACGAAGTTGCTAAGGGGCACGTCGAAGCCGGCTGAGCTGGTGTTTCGACGCGGGCCGCCCGGGCGCTGACCGCACTGCTCCAGTCGGGTGAGAAGCCGTTCGGGGTCCCCGTGTGAGAAAAATCGAGGGGAGGCGCCCTTCCGCGTCCTCCCCTCGACAGCGTGTTCAGCCGAACACGTTCAGCCCTCGTCCTTGCCGGACTGCATGCCCGCCGTGATCTGGTCCATGACGCTGGAGTCGGCGAGCGTGGACACGTCGCCGACCTCGCGGTTCTCCGCGACGTCCCGCAGCAGCCTGCGCATGATCTTGCCGCTGCGCGTCTTGGGGAGCTCGGACACGACCATGATCTGACGCGGCTTGGCGATGGGACCGATCGACTGGGCGACGTGATCGCGCAGGGCGCTGACCGTCGTCTCCCCGGCGTGGTCCCCGCGGGTGATCACGAAGGCCACGATGCCCTGCCCGGTGGTCGGGTCGGATGCTCCGACCACGGCCGCCTCGGCCACGGTCGGGTGCGAGACCAGCGCCGATTCGACCTCGGTCGTGGAGATGCGGTGCCCGGAGACGTTCATGACGTCGTCCACCCGGCCCAGCAGCCAGAGATCGCCGTCGTCGTCGTACTTGGCCCCGTCCCCGGCGAAGTAGTAGCCCTGCTCCGCGAAGCGGGACCAGTAGGTGTCCACGAAGCGCTGCTGGTCGCCCCAGATACCGCGCAGCATGGACGGCCAGGGCTTGTCCAGCACGAGCAGTCCGCCCTCACCGTTGCCGACCTGGTTCCCGTTCTCGTCGACCACGCTCGCGGACACGCCGGGCAGCGGCTGCTGCGCCGAGCCGGGCTTGGCCGCCGTCACACCGGGGAGCGGGGAGATCATGATGGCGCCGGTCTCGGTCTGCCACCAGGTGTCGACGATGGGAGCGGTGCCGCCGCCGATCTGGTCGCGGTACCACATCCACGCCTCCGGGTTGATGGGTTCACCCACCGTGCCCAGCACCCGCAGGGTGGACAGGTCGTACTGAGCCGGGATCTCGGCTCCCCACTTCATGAAGGTGCGGATCGTGGTCGGGGCCGTGTAGTACAGCGTCACCCCGTACTTCTGCACGATCTCCCAGTGCCTGCCCTCGTGGGGGCTGTTCGGGGTGCCCTCGTAGATGACCTGGCTCGCGCCGTTGGCCAGCGGGCCGTAGACGATGTAGGTGTGGCCGGTCACCCAGCCGATGTCGGCCGTGCACCAGTACACGTCCGACTCCGGCTTGAGGTCGAACACCGCGTTGTGGGTGTAGGCGGCCTGGGTGAGGTAACCACCCGAGGTGTGCAGGATGCCCTTGGGCTTACCCGTGGTGCCCGAGGTGTAGAGGATGTACAGCGGGTGCTCGGAGTCGAAGGACTCGGCCGCGTGCTGCTCGGGCTGGCGGTCGACGACGTCGTGCCACCACTTGTCCCTCTCCGAGTTCCACTCGACCTCGGCCTCGGTGCGCTGCACCACCAGCACGTGCTCGACGCTCGGCGTGCCGGTGACCGCCTCGTCCACGTTGGCCTTGAGCGGCATGGCCTGACCGCGCCGGAACTGGCCGTCGCAGGTGATCACCACCGTGGCCTCGGCGTCGTTGATCCTGCTGCGCAGCGCCTCGGCGGAGAAGCCGCCGAAGACCACGCTGTGCAGCGCGCCCAGCCGGGCGCAGGCCAGCATCGAGAAGACGGCCTCGGGCAGCATCGGCAGGTAGATGGCCACCCGGTCGCCCGAGCCGACTCCGAGCTCGGCCAGCGCGTTGGCGGTCTTGGACACCTCGCGCTGCAGGTCGGAGTAGGTGATCCTCCGGGAGTCACCGGGTTCGCCCTCCCAGTAGATGGCGACCCGATCACCGTTGCCCGCTTCGACGTGCCGGTCGACGCAGTTGTGCGCGACGTTCAGCCGGCCCCCGACGAACCACTCGGCGAAAGGAGGATTCGACCAGTCCAGAACCTGGTCCCACTCGGTGTCCCACTGTAAGCGCCGTGCCTGCTCGGCCCAGAAGCCCAGACGGTCCTCGTCGGCTTTCGCGTACAGCTCGGCCGTGGCGTTCGCGTTGGCCGCGAACTCCGCAGTGGGAGGGAACGTTCTGTTCTCCTCGAGCAAATTGTCCAACGTGTTGCTCTGCCCCTCGGGCTGACTCATCGCTGTCGAACCTCCGTCGCTGCTGGCACAGCTCTGTCTGTGACGAACGGTAGTGCGATCCGGCTCACTTCGATAGAGATGAACTGGGGGAAGGTCGATACCAATTCCCCTGTTCGGTGCTGCACATCACTGACAAGTCACAATGAGTGTAATACTTCTCACTTTGCTACGCCCGTCCGAAGGATTCACTTTGCCCCGTGTGGCGGAGGGCGCATCGTTTTTTCGTCACCAACGGGTAGCGTCTCGTGACGTGAACGCGCAGGAGTCGCTACGCCCGCTGGTCCAACTGCCGGGCGTCCCCGAAGCGGTCGAAACCGCCAGGTCGGCGATCGACGAGGTGCACGAGCACCCGGCGAACCGCAGAGGCTGGCCCACCACCGCGGCCGAGGCCTCGGTGCGCGCCGCGCGGGCCTCCGCCGCGGTCGCGGGCGGAGCCGCCGAAATCCCGGAGGGCGGCGAGGTGAGCGATCCGCTGCTCGCCGGTTCCCTGCGGGTCGCCGAGGCGATCGGCCCCCTGCTGCCGACCTGGCAGCGCGCCCCGCTGCAGGCCCTGGCCAGGTTGCACGTGCTGGCCGCGGCCGACCTCGTCGGCGAGCACGAGCAGGAGCGCCTCGGGCGTCCCCGCGCGGACGAGGAGGTCTCCTCGCGGCTGGACCTGCTGGCCCGCACGGTCACAGAGGTGAGCGGGAACGCCCAGGGCACGATCCCCGGACCTGTGCAGGCCGCCGTGGTGCACGGGGAACTGCTCGCGCTGGCGCCGTTCGGCGAGGTCGACGGGATCATCGCCCGCGCGGCCTCCCGGATGACCGTGATCGCCAGCGGGCTGGATCCCAAGGGACTCGTGGTCCCCGAGGTGGCCCACTTCCGCCGCCAGGAGGACTACGCCGCGGCCGCCCGCGGGTTCGCCTCCGGCGGATCCGAGGGGGTCTCCTCCTGGATCGAGTACTGCTGCAAGACGCTGGAGACCGGATCCCGCGAGGCGAAGTCGATCGCGGACTCCGTGCAGGGATGACCGTCCGCCGGACGGCGGACCGACCGAGAAAACAGGGGTTCGGCGCGGACCGTGCGCACGAGGCGACCGGTTCGTGGGCCGCGCCCGCGAAGCACAGAAGGCGACACCGTGAAACGAATCCTGCTCGACTGCGACCCCGGAATCGACGACGCGCTGGCGATCGCCCTCGCCCACGGCAGCCCCGCGGTCGAGGTGGCGGGCATAACCACCGTGTCCGGCAACGTGGGGATCGAGCACACCACCCCGAACGCCCTGGCGCTGGCCGAGTTCTACGGCATGGACGTCCCGGTGGCGCGCGGGGCGGCGCGCCCGCTCGTCCGGCCCGGCAGCGCAGCGTCCAACGTGCACGGCAACACCGGGCTCGGTGACGTGGTCCTCCCGACGGCCAAGGCCGACCCGGTGCCCGAGCACGCGGTCGACCACATCGTGAGCACGATCGCGGCCTCCCCCGGGGAGATCAGCCTCGTGGCGGTCGGTCCACTTACCAACATCGCGCTGGCGCTGCAGCTGGAGCCGCGCATCACCGAGTGGGTGCGGGAGTTCGTGATCATGGGGGGCTCCTACACCCGCGGCAACTTCAGCCCGGCGGCAGAGTTCAACATCGCCGCCGATCCGGAGGCGGCGAGCGTGGTGTTCGAGGCCCCGTGGCGCACGGTCATGTTCGGTCTGGACCTGACCCACCAGGCCAGGGCCACGGCCGCGGTGCGGCAGCGCTTCACCGGGCTGGGACGCCTGCAGGACGAACTGCTCAGCCCCTGCCTGGACTTCTACGAGAGCAATCGGCAGTACCGCGAGCACGGGCCCGCGATCCACGACGCCTGCGCGGTGGCCTACGTGATCGCTCCCGAGCTGTTCACCCTCGCCGAGGCGCGAGTGGACGTGGAGACCTCCGGCCGGTTCAGCTCCGGGATGACCGTGACCGACTTCGAGCCGGAGGCCGCGAGCAACGCCGCCGTGGCGACCGCTCTCGACCAGGAGGGTTTCTGGGACCTGGTCACCGACTCGTTCGGTCGGGTGGCCACCGGGATGGGCTGAGCGGCCGTTCGGAAGTGACGTACGGAACGTAGCGGAATATTCCGCTCCGCTGCGGAGTCCCAGCAGATGTGAGTCAACTGTTCGAACCCGTCAAGTTCCGTGACGTAGACATCCGCAACCGCGCCTGGGTCTCGCCGATGTGCCAGTACTCGGCCACCGACGGCGTGCCGGACGACTGGCACCTGGTGCACCTGGGGCAGTTCGCCACCGGGGGCGCCGGGCTGGTGATCAGCGAGGCCACCGCCGTGACCCCGGAGGGCAGGATCAGCCCGGGCGACACGGGGCTGTACAACGACGAGCAGGTGGCCGCCTGGAAGCGGATCACCGACTTCATCCGCGCCCAGGGCGCCACGAGCGGCGTGCAGCTCGCCCACGCGGGGCGCAAGGCCTCCACCTCGGCCCCGTGGGAGGGCGGCCACAGCCTCTCGGAGGAGGACGGCGGCTGGACCACCGTCAGCTCCACCTCCGCGGCGTTCGGTGAGCTGACCGCTCCCCGCGCGCTGAGCACCGAGGAGGTCGCCGCGCTGCCGGGACGGTTCGCCGAGGCGGCCCGCCGGGCCGACGAGGCCGGCTTCGACGTGGTGGAGCTGCACTTCGCGCACGGCTACCTGGCCCACCAGTTCTACTCGCCGCTGGTCAACGACCGCACCGACCGGTACGGCGGCGACTTCGACGGCCGCGTGCGAGTGCTGCTGGAGATCACCGAAGCGGTGCGCGAGGTGTGGCCGGAGGGCAAGCCGCTGTTCGCGCGGATCTCGGCGACCGACTGGACCGAGGACGGCTGGAGCGGTGCGGACTCCGCGCGGCTGGCCGGGCTGCTGTCCGAGCGCGGTGTCGACCTGGTCGACGCCTCGACCGGCGGGGCGGTCCCCGGGGTCTCCATCCCGGTCGGCGCGGGCTACCAGGTGCCCTACGCCCGGCAGATCAGGCAGGAGTCGGGGGTGCCCACCGGCGCCGTCGGCATGATCACCTCCCCCGAGCAGGCCGAGGAGATCGTGGCCTCCGGGTCGGCCGACTCGGTGCTGCTGGCCCGCGAGCTGCTGCGCGACCCGCACTGGCCGCTGCACGCGGCCGACCGGTTGCGCGCGGACTCGCTGTGGCCTCGCCAGTACGAGCGGGCCGCCCGCTGAGCGTCCGCTGCCGGTGGACCGCCCGGTTCCGGTCGAGGGGGATTCCGGCGGTCCCCTGACAGCGGGCCCTTCGGGGAGGAATCGGCCCGGTTCCCCGGCGACCGCGTTGCGCGGTGCCGGGGAACCGGGCCGACCGAATCACCACCGAAAACCGACCACGTGGTCGAAACGGATCACCCGGTGGTTCTTCGTCCCCGATCCGCGCGAACGCCACCCGGAGGTCCACATGGGACGGTCGTCGTCCCCGGGCGCGACCGCGACCGATCGGGAGTCGTCGCACGCGGCGCGGCTCGCTTCCCAGCGGCCCAACACTCGGCACCGCCGCGGGGGTCTCGTGCCGCACGAGGGGAACGTTTCGCGCGAAACCGCGCAACCCGAGGTGCCGAGGGGCGCCTACCCGGTGCTGGGCCTTCCGGAGCGAGACCCCGCGAGAGGTTCCGCCACCCGCACCGCCACGCAACCACCCACGACAAGCCAGCCCCCGAAAAGCCTCACCCCAACGCAGGCGCTTTGAGCCTGGGCAATCGGCACCGCCGCGGGTTCTCAGTCGAGTGCCCGGCGAGGACAGCCTCGACGTTGTGTAGGTCGCTACCCGATGTCGAGGCTCCCGGAGCCGGGCGCCGACTGAGGTTCCGCCACGCAACCACCTACGACAAGCGAGCCGAACAACCTCACAAAGTCTTGGCCTGCCACATCCAGTGCGCCTCCTCGAGCTTCGCCGCTATGGAGATCAGCAGGTCCTGCGTCACCTGATCGGTCTTGTCCGTCTCGTCGATCCGGGCCCGCAGCCTCCTGATCAGCTTGTCCAGCACCTCCACCATCGCCGCGATCACGTCGCTGTCGCGGCGCCAGCCGGACTCGAACTCGGGCACTCCCGAGCTCTCGGCGACCGTGTTCGCCCGCGCGTCCGGGGAGGCGCCGATGGCGGCGGCGCGTTCGGCGACGCTGTCGGCGAACTCGCGCGCGCTGCTGACCAGCTCGTCCAGTTGCAGGTGGACACTGCGGAAGTCACTGCCCACCACGTTCCAATGCGCCTGCTTGGCAACCAGGTGCAGGTCGACGAGGTCGACCAGAGTGCCTTGCAAAGACTTGGCCGTTATGTCCCGTTCGGAGTCACCAAGCGGGCTGGTGATCGGACCCTTCTCGGCCATTTCGTCGCACCTCCTCGCAGCCCCCACTACGGCATTGGAATCCGGGGGCTCGCGTGGAGTACCCGGGCGATCGAACCGGCAAACCCGCGCCCGTCGCGCGGGCGGCCCGGGCAGCGCGGGTGAGCGCCCCGGTCAGCGTCCCAGCGCGAACTCGGCCACCTGCTCGCCGATGGTGTGCAGCGTCGAGGCGACCTTCTCGTCGGCGCACTCCCCGCCGGGCCCCAGCCTGCTCTCGGCCGAGTTGACCGCCGCTCCCAGCGGGGTCGGCCAGCCGCGCAGCGCGTGAGTCACCGAGCGCAGCGCCTGCATGGTGTTCACGGTCGCCTGCCACCCGTAGGCGATGCCCACGCACCCGACCGCTCTGCCCTGCAGGTAGGGACGTCGGTCGTCCCGCAGGTCCTCCACGTGGTCCAGGGCGTTCTTCACCAGCCCGGACACCGTTCCGTGGTATCCGGGGGAGGCCAGCACCACCCCGTCCGCTTCCCGCAGGGCGTCCACGAGTTCGCGGGCGTTCGTGACGCGTTCGGTGACCGCCGGGTCGTAGAAGGGCATGACCAGCCCGCTCCCGGTTATCGCGTGGACCTTCGCTCCGCTGTCCCGCGCGCCGGCCAGCGCCGCGTGCAGGGCACGTTCGGACTGCGAATCGGCCCGCACCGAGCCGCCGATCCCCACTACGGTCACCGACATCGAAAAATTCCTTCCCGAATCCGCGTGCTCGCCGGACCTCGGCCGAGAAACACGCACTTCACTACCCGGTGTAACCACCCATCGAGGTCACCACCATTCGATCGGTCGAGCCGACCGAGTCACGGTATGGGTTCGACCGCACTCCAAGTCAATCCTCGGCCGCGTGGCTCGCACCACGCACTACCGAGCGGTAGCCTCAGCGTAGTGCGCCTCACGCGGCGAGAACCAACCGAGATCGTCCCGGGGGGTTCGAGCCGGGTGATCCGCTCCGACGTCCTGGTCCGACTCACCGCGAGAAGCAGAGCACGTGGCACATCGCCGCACGAACGAGCCGCTGTGGACGTCTCGCCACGCGCTCGAGGCGGGAGCCGGGACGAGGGGCCGCCGAAGTGCACAACTCCGAAACAGGCACCGAGCCACCCGGCGGGGTGGAGGCTACCGCCCTCCATCGTCGGTTCCGATCGTGGAAAGGTCCAGCCGTGTCCAACGCTGTCGACATCATTCCGCAGTCCCTGCAGAAGCGCGCCCAGTCCGCCGTGCTGCACGGGCTGCTGAAACTCCCGCGCCCGCTGCTGCGCCGCATCGCGGGGCCTCCCGTCCGGCTCGACGGCCAGGAGCTCGCGCTGGAGGTGCAGGCGCTGCTGCGGCTGCAGGCACTCGCGGGGCAGGAACGCATGGCCGCCGACACACCGGAGAAGGCGCGCTCGGGGATGCTGCAGGGGCTGGAGGTCACGCGCGGCGCCGAGATCTCTGGAGTGCAGGTCAGCAAGCGCTCGGTGCGAACCCGCTCCGGCGAGCTCGACGCCCGGCTGTACCGCCCCGAGGGGTTGACCGAGCCCGGCAGCCTGCTCCTGTTCTACCACGGTGGCGGCTGGGTGGTCGGTGACCTCGACACGCACGACGAGCTGTGCCGCTTCCTGGCCAAGTACGCCGACGTCCGGGTGCTGTCGGTGGACTACAGGCTCGCCCCCGAGCACCCCTTCCCCGCTGCCGCCGAGGACGCCGTCGACGCCTACCAGCACGTGCTGGACAACGCCGCCGACCTCGGTTCCAGCCCCGACTCCATCGCGGTCGGCGGGGACAGCGCGGGCGGGAACCTGGCCGCGGGGGTGGCCCAGCACGCCGTCGCGAACGGGCTCAAGAGCCCGGTGCTGCAGTTCCTGCTCTACCCCGCCGTGGACGCCAGCACCCGCAGGCGCTCCCGGGAACTGTTCAGCAACGGCTTCCTGCTCACCGACGGGGACATGGACTGGTTCATGGACATGTACCAGCCGAACGTGGCCGAGCGCGCCGATCCGCGGCTGTCGGTGCTGTTGAACGAGGACCTGAGCGGGCTGGCACCGACCGTGCTGATCACGGCCGGATTCGATCCGCTGCGGGACGAGGGCGAGGAGTACGCGCGGCGGCTGTCCGCCGCGGGAGTCCCGGTGATCTCCCGACGGTTCCCCGACCTGGTCCACGGGTTCGGCAACCTGCTCGGCGCGAGCACCAGGCTGCGCGAGGTCATGTTCGAGACCGTGGGTCACCTGCGCGCCGGCCTCGCGCTGCACTCCGAGTAGGAGCCGCCTCGTCCGGCTCACGCGAGCCGCGGCGGATGCCCGGAAGTTTCGCGCGAAGCGTTTCCCCGGAACGGCCCCGAGGTGACGGTTTCGCGCGAAACGTTCCGCCGAGCGAGTCGGACGCCGACCAGGGCGGAGGCTCACTGCCCCAGCAAGGAGCGCAGCCTGGCGAGCAGCTCCTCGCGGGTCGAGCAGTCCAACCGCTGCTTGATCCTGCCGATGTGGTGCTCGACGGTCTTGGCCGAGATGAACAGGCGCTGGCCCACCTGCTTGTAGGTCATCCCGCCGAGCACCAGTTCGGCCACTTCGCGCTCCCGGTCGCTCAGCAACTCCCCCTCACCACCGGAGGGGCCGACACCGCTCGTGCCGTCGGCCGGGTGCCGGTACGGGCGGGGGCTCTTGCCCTGCAGGGACCTGGCGCACTCCAGCAGCGCCAGCATGGTGCCGCGGTCCTTCGTGCGGAGGGCCGCCTGCCCGGCCAGTCCGGCACCGTCCCACACCAGCCCGACTCCGCACAGCCCGCGGGCGGTCTTCCGGACCAGCTCCTCGTCCACCTCCCCGTCCAGCAGGCGCAGCCACACCTCGGCCGCCTCGGACAGCGCGGTGGCGAACTGGCCGCCCCCGGACACCCGCGCGAGCGCGGCCGCGTGCTCGGCGGCACGCTCCCGGTCGTCCAGCACGATCGCCGCCTGCAGCTCCCTCCAGTACAGCGGAGCCGCCCACAGCGCGGGCTCGTCGAACTTGTTCAGCAGCTCGTGCGCCTCGCGCAGCTGCGGCAGCAGCCAGTCCCGGTCGCGCAGCCGCGCCCCCGCCACGGCCAGTTCGCTCAGCGGCAGCAGGGCGAACAGGTCGGCCGGGTGCTCGGCCACGGCCTTGCGCGCCCGGAACACCGCGCGCTCCAGCGCCGACATGTCGTTGTCCCTGCTGGCGATGCCCGCTTCCAGCGCGATCGCCACGAGTCTGTCCTTGACGGGCAGGACGGCCGGATCGTCGACCACCCGGTCCAGTTCCCGCCGTGCCGTGGTGGTGTCGCCCTTCAGCAGCGGCGGCCAAACCGCGAGCAGCCGGTGCCGCACCCGTGCCAACGGCCCTCCCGCGTCGGCGGCGAGCGCCCTATCCAGCACGGAGTCGGCCACGTCGAACTCTCCGCAGTGGGTGGCGACCGTGGCCGCGACGGCGGCGGGCGTGTCCGGGGCCAGCAGTTCCGCACCGACGGGCTCGGCCAGCGACGCCGAGCGCACCAGCGTCGACAGCGCATCGGGGGACGACCCGGTGACCGAGTCGTAGAACCCGCGGGCGAGCTGCTCGCCCGCTCCGGAGACCGAAGTCGGCGGCCCCGCGTCCGGCCAGTCGCGCAGCAGCTCCCCGGCCTCGGCGATCCGTCCGGTGTCCACCAGTCCCAGGACGGCGAACGCCGTGTCCCCCGCCCAGGGGACATGACGCGCCGACCAGCGGCACAGCTCCGCGGAGCGCTCGGGCAACCCCCGGTGGGCCAGCACCGTCGCCGAAACCCTGATGGCCAGGTCCCGCTCCGGCGCGGACTCGTCCACGATGACCCGGTCGGCAGTGCGCACCGCCTCGTCGAGCTCTCCGCGCAGTGCCACGGCCCTGGCCCTGCGCGCGGCGACCGAGACGGCGGGCGAACCGGTAGCCACCGCCGAGTCGAACATGCGCACGGCCAGCTCGGGCGAGTCGAACAGCACCTCGCGACCTGCCGCCTCGAAGCCGGAGGCCAGGACCGGATCGGTGGGCAGCGCGGAATCGGTGCCGAGCAGCGGGCACATCAGCCGCGCGACGGAGCCCGCCCGGTCGAGCTGGTTGCGCACGAGCACGCGCAGCACGGCCAGCCGCTTCTCCCAGGAAGTGAGCGCGAGCACGGCGTTGCGCACGAACGGGTGGGGAGCGTCCAGCTCGTCCAGCAGGCCGGCCGCGCGCAGCTCCTCCAGCGCGGGCGCGACGTCGGTCGACTCCACGCCGAGAACTGTGCCGAGCAGCACCGGGTGCGTGGTCCCGCCGACGGAGAGGGCGGTCAGGCAGCGGCGCGCCAGTTCGTCCAGCGCCCCCAGTTCCTCCCCGAAGCGGTCGAGCACCAGCCGCGACAGCCGCACCTCCTCCGGCTCGGTGAGCTCACGCGGATCGCACGCCTCCAGGGTGTGCCCCAGCAGGGCGGGGATCCCTCCGCTGAACGCGCGGATCCGCTCGACGGTCTCGGGCTCGTGGGAAGCGCCGGACATCCGGCGCAACTGCTCACCGATCTCCCCGGAACTCAGCTCGCCGAGGTTGACCACGGGACGATTGCGCCCGAAGCGCGAGATCAGCTCGGACAGCGGTTCGGGACACGGCCACGGGCGGCAGGCCAGGACCACCCGCACCGGACCGGCGGACACCAGCGGAAGCAGCTCGCGCAGCGTGCTCTCGCGCAGCAGCTGGGCGTCGTCGAGCAACAGCGCCGCACCCCCCGGATCCGGCTCCGCGAGCGCGGCCTCCACCGAATCGTGCACCGCAACGCCCGCGTCCCTGTAGATCCGGGCCAGCCTGGCCAGCAGCGTCGTCTTCCCGCTTCCGCCGACGCCGCGCACGACGGCGGTGACCGGTTTGGACGGGTTGGCGGCTATCTCCTCCCGAAGTCCTTCCGCCGCGCGCGGTTGGACGACCTCCCACGGGTGGTGTGCGGACCCCGCGTCCGGCGCGGGCCGTGTGGCGCTGGGGTGGTTCACGAACGGTCCCAATCGGTGAGCGGTGTTCGGTGTTCGGGTCTCGCGTTCCGTCTTCGCCTTGCCCGTACGACGGGGTTCACTTGCCGACCTGTTGCATTACTCCCGGAGACGCGGGTTGTTGGCTCCCGCCGAAGCCCTGCATCACTGTCATCACCAACCCGAAAATGATCAGCAGTGCCGCCAGCGACAGCTTGGCTACCTTGAGGGCTTTCCGCTTCGGAGGGGGTTCGACGTGCATCGGCTCGACTTCCACCGGTGGGCGCGGTGGCTCTGCGGTGGAGTCCGAGGACACATCGTCGATCTCCGCCTCCGCTCCGTCCACATCGTACTCATCGGAGGACGCGGGGGAGGAGTTGTCCTCCCGGTCGCTCACGCGCATCAGCACGCTCGTCTCCGCCCCGGCCACGGCGCGGTCGGTCGCCGCGGACAGCGCCTCCGCCGCCCAGCACGCCGCCCCGCGCGCGGCCACGAGCTCGGGCGATCGGTCCACTCGCACCGGTGACTCGATTGTTTCCAGGCCGGGCTGCGTCTCGTAAAGACGTTGTTGGACAAGATTTCGCAACAACGGAGTCCGGGCCGGACCGCCCGCGAGCACGACCGCTTCGAGGTCCTCCGGGCTCAACGAGGCCGACTGGATCGCCTGGACCAGGATCTCGGGGACCCACTCCAGGTACGGACGCGCGAGTCGCTCGTAGTGCGCGCGGGCCAACGGCACCTCCCCCGAGCTCCCGGGAAGCAGCACGTTCACCCGAGTCGACTCCCGCTGGGAGAGCTCCTCCTTGGCCTTGGAGCACTCCGCCCGCAGCCGGAGCGCGGCACCGCGCTCCCGCGGTTCGGTCGGGTCGAGCCGGCTCAGGGCCTCCCCGAAGTCGGGGCGGACCCGCTCGAGCACCAGGTCGTCCAGATCGGCCCCCGCGGATTCGCCCGAATCCACGGGAGTCCCGAGGAAGTCCAGCCCCGAGCCCGGCCCCCGCTCGGTGGCCACGGTGCCGTCCGAGTCGTGCGGTTCGTCCTTGCGCAGCACGGCGGCGCTGGAACCGCTGCTGCCGAGGTTCCCGACGGCGATCGAACCGCCGTTCGCAACGCCCTGCCTGGTCGCGTAGTCCACGGCCACGGCGAACGGCTCCGACAGGAGGGTGACGTCGGTCAGCCCCAGTTCGGCCAGCGCCAGGTGCAGCAGGTGCGTCCTGTGGGGGCCCCAGGTCGAGCTGTGCGTGACTGCGATGTGCTCGGCCGGATGGCCGTGCCGGTGCGCCACCTGGTCGGCCACCCACTCGATCATCGCGGCCGCCAGTCGGTGCGCGTGCACGAATTCGCCACCGAGGAGCAGCGGCGCGTCCTCGCCCAGGGCGGAGACGAAGCCGGAACAGCCCCATTCGTGTGACTCGGCCTGTTTCGCGGCGGCGGCCTCTCCCGCCAAGTACCCACCGTCCGGTGCGCGAGCCACGACGCTCGGAACGTCGGGCCGCGCGGACCCGAGCGGGAACGGGGTGGCCGCCGTCCAGCGCCCACCGTTTCTGCCCATCACAGCGGCCGAGGTCGTGCTCGTACCCAGATGAACCCCGAGAACGTAAGGCATGTCATCCCTTCCGACCTACCCGGCCACACTTCCCGTCACAGGACGATCACACGGGGTTCGCCCGGAGAGCCCGCCGGTCCAACCTAGCGCGGACTCGATTACGCAAAGATGTGACCCGCCCCATTGATCCCCTAACGAGTGACGCATCAAAGTCCCCTAACAGGTTCACCAATAACTAGGAGTGGCTCCCGATGGGCGACCCCCATTCCCCGCCGTAACTTGTTGGGCAAGGAACAAGGGGATCGGTCAACTCGCCCTGGCAGCGGACCACCTACGGCTTGAGTTCAGGAGAACGCCAGCGATGCCGAACGCACAGCCGGAGCAGGCCACCGGGCGGGACGACTCCGAGTTCCCCACTCCAGAACCGGCCACCTCGCAGGTAGCCGCACCGGGGCAGCCGACGCTCCAGGAATTCCTGACCCGCCTCGTCGGCAATCCGGAGACGCGTTCGGCGTTCGACGCCGATCCGCGCGGCACGCTGGACAACGCCGGACTGGGGGAATTGAGCGCGACGCAGGTGCTGCACGCCTCGTCACTCATGCTGGACTACGCACCGGCCGACGTCGTCACCGAGTACGACCGGACCGCACAGCCCAGCATCGACACGTTCACGGCGAGCACGCAGCACGTCGCGATCAACCAGCTCGAACCCGGACAGAACAACGAGCAACAGGAAGCGACGGAAACCATGAGCTCGGACAACTCCCCCGCCGCGGTCTTCTCCTCCGAGGGCGACGTCGACAAGTCCATGGAGCAGGCCCAGGGCAGCAGCGTCGAGAACAACGTCGACGTCGAGAACCAGGACTCCCAGAACCTGGTCAACGTGCACGACGTCGCCAGCGGTAACGACGTCGCCAACAGCGCCGTCGGCTCCGTGGACAGCACGGTCGACACGGCGGGCGACACCGTCAACGGCACGGTCGACACCGCGGGCGACACCGTCAACAACACGGTTGACGGCGCCCTGGGCACCGTCAACGGCACGGTCGACACCGGTGTGGACGTGGCCGCCGGTGCGGGCGGTGCCGCGCTCGGCACGGTGAACAGCACGCTGGACGACGCCACCAGCACCGTGGACACCACCGCCGGCAACGTCACGGACGGCTCCACGCTGGAGGGTGCCACCGGTGCGGTCGACAACACGCTGGACGGCGCCACCGGCGCGGTCGGCGGTGTGGCCGGCGGCGCGGTCGGCGGCGTGGTCAACGAGGCCGAGGGCGTCGTCGGGGGCGCCACCTCGGACCTGCCGCTGGACCTGCTCTGATCCACTCGGAGACCGAGCGGTCACCGCGAACGGTTTCCGGAAGACTCACGGCACCGCCGTGAGCGTGCTCTGACCTGAGCGGGCAAGGCCGCCGGGTTCCGTGTGCCCCCTCTCTCCACGGAGCCCGGCGGTCACCGATCGGCAGCCGCGGTAGCGCGCCCGCGGCGGTCGGCGACCCGCTCGGCACGCCGTTTCGACACCAGCGCCTCCACGAGGCCGGCGCACCGAGCTCGCGACCCCGGCAGCGCGGCCCCGGCCCCCGTTGCTCCGGTTACTCGCATCGAACTTTTCTCCCAACGCTCCGTAGCTCCGGCTGGCCGATTTTTCCTCCGATCGTGTAGCCGTGCACAATCTCAACGTGATCGAAACGGCACTCGTGGAACTCATCGACCGCGCGGAGGCCGAGTGTGCCGAGGCGCAGCGGACGGATCTGGAGAACCGATTACGGCAGATCCGCAGCCGGGTGCTCGATCCAGCACAGCTCGTCCTCGTCGTCGGTGAGCCGGAGCAGGGCAAGAGCGAGCTGATCAATTCTCTGGTCAACGCGCCCGTGTGCGCCACGGGCGAGAACGTGAGCACCGCCGTCCCCACGGTCGTGCGTCACTCCTCCGAGCCATCGGCACAGCTCGTCGAGCAGGAGACCACGCAGAGCGCCGTCGGAGGCGACCGGCTGCCGGTACCGGTGGACCAGCTGCACGACGAGCTGGACCGGGCCGTGCGCAACGGCCGCTCCGTCAGCAGGACCGAGGTCGGCCTGCCCCGCGCCCTGCTGGAGAACGGGCTCGCCCTCATGGACACCCCGGCCGTCGGCGGCGCGGTCAGCTCGCTGGGCGCGATCACCGAAGCCGCCGTGGCGGAGGCCGACGCCCTGCTCATGGTCTCGGACACCACGCAGGAGCTGACGACCAACGAGCTGAACTTCCTGCGCAGAGTGACCGCGATGTGCCCGAACATCGCACTCGTGCAGCCCAAGGCGGACTTCGTCCCCGACTGGCGCCGGATCGTCGAGCTCAACCGCAAGCACCTCGCCAACGCGGGCATCGCGGGCAAGATATTCCCGGTCTCGTCCAAGATCCGCGCCCGGGCGATGCGGGAGAAGAACCAGGACCTCAACGCCGAGTCCGGTTTCCCGCCGCTGCTGGACTACCTCCGCAAGGAGATGGCCAGCGCCCACGAGCAGCTCACCCGCAAGCTCGTGGCGCACAACGTGACCGAGGCGATCGACCAGATCACCAACTCGCTCCGCGAGGAGCTGAACAACCAGAGCCCCCGCACGGCCACCGAGACGCTGCTGGAGCTGGAGGCGGCGCAGCGCCGGGCCGAGGACCTCAAGCGGTTGTCCGGGCGCTGGCAGAAGACCCTCTCCGACGCGGTGCAGGAGCTGTACTCCGACATCGAGTACGACTTCAGGGAACGCAGCTGGGCCGTGCTGCACCAGGCCAACGAAACGCTGGACGAGGCGGATCCGAGCACCACGTGGGAGGACTTCGAGGACTGGCTGAAGGAGAACCTGTCCGAGGCGGTCGCGGAAACCTTCGGCTGGCTGGACCGGCGCAGGGAGCGGATAACCGAACAGGTCTCCGACGAGCTGCTCCGGGAGCACGTGCGAACCCTGCCCAGCAGCGACCCGATCCCCGTCCCGGACCCGCTGCAACGGGTCCCCGACCCCAAGGCTCCGAAGAACGCGAGCTTCCCGCGCAAGGACCAGATCCTGACCGGGCTGCGCGGGTCCTACGGCGGTGTGCTGATGTTCGGCCTGGTAACCAAGATGGCGGGGCTTCCGCTGATGAACGTGGTCTCCATCTCCGCGGGGCTGGTGCTGGGCAGCAAGAGCCTCAACGAGGAGAAGGACAGCAGGCTGAAGCGCCGCCAGGCCGAGGCCCGCACGGCGGTGCAGCGCTACGTCGAGCACGTGGTGTTCCAGGTCAACAAGGAAGCACGCGACTCCATCCGCCACATGCACCAGACCCTGCACGACCACTGCAATCAGATCACCGAGCAGGCCCAGATCAGAATCAGCCGATCCATTCAGGACACCAAGCGCATGGCAGAGCAGGACGCCGTGGACAGGGACGCGCGCGCCAGGGAGATCAAGAAGAAGCTCGAGGAGCTCAACGTGCTGCGCAAACGGGCCAGCACGCTGACGTCCAACCGCATAGCAGCAGCATGAACGCACCGAACGACGACGAGAACGCCCCGACGGGACTGCTGGGGCAGGCCAGGGCGCTGCTGCTGCGGACCATGACCTTCTACCGCGACGACCCGCGCACCGCGGGTTGGCTGCGCACCCGTCTGGAGAGGTTGTCCGAACCACTCCGCATGGCCGTGACCGGCCGGGTGAAGTCGGGCAAGTCCACGCTGATCAACGCGCTGGTCGGCTCCGAACTAGCCCCGAGCGACCCCGAGGAGCGCACCCAGGTCAACACGGTGTTCCGCTACGGCACCGAACCCAGGATCACCGTGCACACCCCGCACGGGACCCAGCAGACCATGTCCACGGGCAAGCTGGACCCGGCCACCATCCGCGACCTGCAGCGCTGGCGCCCCGACGAGGTGGCCCGACTGGTGATCGAGTCCCCCTCGCCGGGGCTGCAGGCGATCACGCTGATCGAGACCCCCGGTGTCGCCTCGACGGCCGTGCAGGAGACCGGCAGGTCCGCGCTCGCGCAGATACTCTCCGAGGCCGATGCGGTCCTGTACCTGACCCGGCACCCGCAGCAGACCGACATCCAGTTCCTGCACTCGGTGCACGAGCTGCGGGTCGCGCGCAGGGCCCCGATCAACACCGTTCTCGCGCTGTCCAGGGCCGACGAAGCGGCAACCGGCAGTGACGACTCGGTGGACACCGCGGAGCGGATGGCCGCCCACCACCGGCAGGACCCGAAGGTGCGCTCCTTCGCGCAGTACGTCGTCCCCGTGGCCGGGCTGCTCGCCCAGGCCGGGGCCACGCTGGACCAGCAGCGCTTCGACGCGCTGCTCGCCCTCGCCGCGCTGCCCCGGCAACGGCTCGAGGAGCAGCTGCTGTCGGCGGACAGGTTCTCGAAGGCGACCGAGCCGGAGGAGCTCGACACCGAGACCAGGCAGAACCTGCTGCGCGAGTTCGGCCTGTTCGGGTTGCAGCGGGCCCTGGCGCTGCTCGGGCAGGGAACGAGCGACTTCGCCAGGCTGCGCACGGCGCTGCTGGACGAGAGCAGGATCGGTGCCCTGCAGGAGGCGGTGCACCTGCAGTTCGTGGAGCGCCAGGAGGCGCTGCGCGCGCGTTCGGTGCTGATGGCCGTGGACATGGTGCTGCGGGCCAACCCTCGCCCGGGGAGCAGGCAGCTCCAGGGGGAACTGGACCGGTTGCTGGCCAACGCCCACGAGTGGGACGAGCTGCGCACGCTCTCCGGGCTGTGGTCGCGGCAGCTGCGGCTGCCCCCCGGGCTGCGCGAGGAGGCCGAGAGGCTGCTGGGGGCCTACGGTCCCCAACCGCAGGCCCGGCTCGGCCTGCCGGCGCAGACCCAGCCCCGGGAGCTGGTCGAGCGCGCGGGAGCGGTCACCCGACGCTGGCGGGCGCTGGCCTCCGATCCGCTCTTCGACCGGGCGCACCGCGAAGCCGTCCGCACCGTCCAGCGCAGCTGCGAACGGATGCTGGCCGCGCTGTGCAACGCCCAGTGACCGGGGTGCGCCGCTCGGTGCGGGCCGGGACTCCGGCGTAGGGAGGCGCGGTGGGCCGCCTCCGACTCACCGGGAGCTCGTCGGTTCGACTTCCCGCTGCGGTGGGGCGGGAGCACCGCTCAACCGCGCCGGGGACGGCCCCAAGTGCCCGGTGGGCGCGGGTGCGGCACCGCGATTCCGCCACGGCGGCTCGCCCGCGGAGACGTCGTGGGCCAGCAGGGTCACCAGCAGCGCGAGAACCAGCCCCGCCCCCAGCAGGACGTAGGAGGCGGCGCTCAACTGCTCCAGCACCCCGAGCTCGACCATGCTGTCCCGTTCGGCCGGGAGATCGGTGTACGGTGCCGCCCTGATGACCAGGATCGAGGCCACGGCCGCGAACAGCCACGGGAAACCGCGGTCGAGCAGCCCGTGCACGATCATCAACAGGATGGCGGGGACGATCCACACCCAGTGGTTCGACCACGCCGTCGGTGAGACGAGCAGGGAGAACACGCCGATGGTCGTCACGGCCAGCGGCGTGCTGCCGCGGTGGGCGCAGTAGGCGGTCGCGGCGGCCAGCAGCAGGCAGAGCACGATCCAGCCGACGAAGCGTGCCGTCGGTTCGAGATCCGTGCGGGACAGCACGGCCAGCACCGACTGGTTGCCGCGCAGCGGCGAGCCGAACGCAGCGGCCGCGGGCCCCTGCCCGAACCAGTAGTCCATCGAGGCGCCGAAGTCCACCACGAAACCGCTCAGCGTGGCGCCGAGGAAAGTGGCCACGACCGACGAGACCGCCCGGAAATTCCCGCGCACCAGAAACAGCAGCACGAAAGCCGCCGGAACCAGCTTCACCGCTGCTGCTGTTCCGATCAGCATTCCGCGCGGCCAACGCGGCGTGGAAACGAGGCAGTCGAAGGCCACGAGCCCCATCAGAACTATGTTGATCTGGCCCTGCCCGAACGAATTCGCCACCGGGTCGATCAGCAGGCAGGACTGCGCCGCGACGACGGCTACCGCCAAGGCCGTCCTGCCGCCCAGCCGGGGGACCGCGCGGCGCAGCACCAGGTACAACGTCCCCACCAGCGCGACCACGTTGACCAGGTAGAGCAGCGTGATGTCCAGCTTGAGCGGCAGCACGGCCAGCGGGGTCAACGGCAGCAGGGCGAACGGGGGGTAGACCCAGGGCAGCGGACCGTCGTTGCTTACCGGGGCGTGCGAGGTCAGCACCTCCCCACCGGAGATCCAGGCGTGCACCGCTCTGCGGTAAACCTCGTGATCGGGCCAGGTCTGCTGACTCGCCACGTCGGAGAGCAGCGTCCACAGAAGCAGTCCCGCCGATACCACCGTCACGAGGGGAGCGCATTTCTCCACTAACCGGTATAACTCGCCTCGCGAATCGGTTCCCTCTTCGTCCGGCAGGAGTTCCGATCTCCTGGTCAGGACAGCACGACCTTCGAACATCTCCAACAAGCTACATCAACTACACACGGTCACATCCCTATCTCGATCCGATAACTGGATTTTTCCCATTCCGCCGCGTCCCGTCTTCGGAATCCCCGCCGGGGGCCGGCCCTCCCGGAAGCGGGGCCCGGTAGCTGGCCCGGGACAGAAATCGGGCCCGGCGGTGCGGCGTGCACCACCGGGCCAGATCACGTGGTGGGAAGCGCGGTCAGCGGCAACCCGGTCGACCTCCGGGGCCGACCCGGTGGTCACGGGGGAACCTCCCGCGACCACCGCGACGCCTCACGCGAGTCCGCGAAGCGTCAGTTCTGGACCTTCTCGGCGATCTTGTCGCCGGTGTCCTTGTCCACGTTCCGCCAGTACTGCAGCGCGCGGTCCAGGATGGGCTGGCTGACGCCCTTGGACAGGTGGCCCGCGACGTTGTTCACGAAGCGCTGCCGCTCCTCCTCGCTGAAGACCTCGCGGACCATGGTCCCGGCCTGGCCGAAGTCGTCGTCCTCGGCGTGCTTCTCGTAGGCCGTGCGGACGACCTCCTGCTCGAGCCCCTGAGCGGAGTCCTCGCTGCCGTTGCGCGTGTCGGCGTGCGGGCCTCCGTAGGAGTTCGGCGCGTACACCGGGTCCTGCCCGTAGCTGTACCGCATCGGGCCGTCCTTGGCGTAGGAGTTCACCTGTGCGGTGGGCCGGTTGACCGGCAGGTCCATGTAGTTCGGGCCGATGCGGTAGCGGTGGGCGTCCGGGTAGGAGAACAGCCGACCCTGCAGCATCTTGTCCGGCGAGGTGCCGGTGCCCGGGACCAGGTTGGACGGCTCGAAGGCGGCCTGCTCGATCTGCGCGAAGTAGTTCTCCGGGTTGCGGTTGAGCACGAACCGGCCGACCTTGATCAGCGGGTAGTCGCCGTGCGGCCACACCTTGGTCAGGTCGAACGGGTTGAACCGGTACTCAGCGGCCTCCTCGAGCGGCATGACCTGCACGTACAGCGTCCAGCTCGGGTTGTTGCCGGACTTGATGCTGGACCACAGGTCACGGATGTGGGCGTCGCTGTCCTCACCGGCCAGCCGGTCGGCCTCCTCCTGGGTGAGGAAGTCGTGCCCCTGGTCGGTCTTGAAGTGGTACTTGACCCAGAACTTCTCGCCCTTGGCGTTCTCCCACAGGTAGGTGTGGGAGCCGTAGAGGTTCATGTTCCGCCAGGTCTTCGGGATGCCCCGGTCACCCATCAGCCAGGTGACCTGGTGGGCCGACTCGGGGCACTGGCTCCAGAAGTCCCACTGCATGTCGTGGTCGCGCAGGTGGTTGTCCGCGCGGCGCTTCTGGGAGCGGATGAAGTCGGGGAACTTGATCGCGTCCCTGATGAAGAACACCGGGGTGTTGTTGCCCACGAGGTCGAAGTTGCCCTCGGAGGTGTAGAACTTGATGGCCGTGCCGCGCGGGTCGCGCCAGGTGTCGGGGGACCCCAGCTCACCCGCGACCGAGGAGAACCGGATCAGCGTCTCGGTCTTGACGCCGGGCTGGAACAGCGCAGCCTTGGTGTACTGGCTCACGTCCTCGGTGGTCTCGAAGAAGCCGAATGCGCCACCACCCTTGGCGTGCACCACGCGCTCGGGAACCCGCTCCCGGTTGAACTGCGCGTTCTTCTCGATCATGTAGTGGTCCTGCAGCAGCACCGGACCGTTGGGACCTGCCGTCAGCGAGTGGTCGTCGCTGGCCACCGGAATGCCGGCGTTGGTCGTCGTGGGTCGTGGCGAACTCACGATCGTTCCTCCTCGTGGTGGTTTGGCGTCCGTCGATCACTCCGCGGCGGACTTGCAATCGGGGCACTGACCCCAGAACACGATCTCCGCTTCGTCGATGGAGTACCCGGAGGTCGACGAAGGCGTCAGGCACGGCGCCGCGCCCTGGACGCAGTCGACGTCCTCGGTCCTACCGCAAGCACGACACACCAGGTGATGATGGTTGTCGGCTGTGCGGGACTCGAAACGCGCCGGATGACCGGCCGGTTCGATCCTGCGCAACAACCCTGCGGCCGTGCACGCGTGCAGCACGTCGTAAACGGCCTGGGTGGACACCGAGCCGAGGTGCTGTCGCACGGCATCGGCCACCTGGTCGGCGGTCGAGTGCGGGTTGTCCGACAGCCAGTCGAGCACGGCCGTGCGCGGCGCGGTCGCCCGCAGTCCGGACGCACGCAACCTCTCACGTGCGCTGCTCGCTGCGGAATGACCGCTGGATCTCGTGCTGGGTGCCATAGCTCTGCCAGTATGCCACGCACAGATTGGAATAAGTCAAGAAAACACGCGAGAGGTCCACTCGGACGTGATCGATGCTTCGCGCGGAGCACTCCGCCGAGTGAGCGAGTTCACCCGGACCCGGCGCGCGGAGCGCGGCGACCGCGCCGCATCGGGATCACGCGGCCCCGCCGGCACCGAAACGACGGGCGCGCCGCGGTGCTCACCGCGACGCGCCCGTGAAGTGATCCTCCCGACTCCGGCCCGCTTCCGGGAGGAGCCCCGGAAGCGGGCGAGCCTCACAGAACCAGGGACAGCCCCCAGGAGATCAGGAACCCGACCACACCGATCAACGTCTCCATGACGGTCCAGGTCTTGAGCGTGGTCGGCACGTCCATGCCGAGCAGCCTGCCCACCAGCCAGAAGCCGGAGTCGTTGACGTGGGACAGCACCGTCGACCCCGAGGCGATGGCGATGACGATCAGGCACAGGTCGACCGAGGTCACCCCGGAGGCCGCGGTCACGGCGGGAGCGATGAAACCGGCGGAGGTGGTCAGCGCGACGGTCGCCGAACCCTGCGCCACGCGCATCACCACGGCGATCAGGAAGGCGGCGACGATCAGCGGAATCCCCGCGTCGTTGAGCCCCTCGGCCAGCGCGTTGCCCACGCCGGCCTCGCCCAGCACGGCGCCGAACATGCCACCGGCACCGGTGATCAGGATGACGGCGGCGATCGTCGAGAGACTGGACGTGAGCTCGCTCTCGATCTCCTTGCCGCTCATGCCGCGCTTGAGGCCGAGCACGACCGAGGCGGCCAGCACCGCGATGGCCAGGGCCACCGGGCTCTGCCCGATGAGGATTGCGGCCTGCACCGCCTGGGACCCGGAGTCGACCACGTCCTCGGAGACCAGCGTGTCGAGGCCGGTGCGCAGGAAGATCAGCACCAGCGGCAGCAGGAGCAGGCCGATGACGGTCTTCATGCTCGGCCTGGGCTTGTCCGAGGCGGCGTCCTGCCCCGAGGCGGTGGAGTCCTCCGGGATGGACAGGAAGACCCGACTGCCGTTCCAGACGCCGAAGAGGTAACCGGAGATGAACCAGGTCGGGATACCGACGACGAGTCCGACCAGCAGCAGCAGACCGGTGTTGGCCCCGATCAGCCCCGCGGCCGAGACCGGACCGGGGTGCGGAGGGACGAAGGCGTGCATGACGGCGAAGGCACCGACCACCGGCAGCGCGTAGCGCAGCACCGAGCCGCCGAGCCTGCGGGCGACCGTGAACACGATCGGCAGGAAGATGACCACGCCGGCGTCGAGGAAGATCGGGAAGCCGAACAGCAGCGCGGCGATCCCGAGCGCGAGCGGTGCCCGCCGTTCACCGAACCGGCGTACCAGCGCCTCGGCCAGCACCGAGGCGCCGCCGGATATCTCCAGCATCCGACCGAGCATCGCGCCGAAGCCGACTATCAGGGCGACTTCGGCGAGCGTCCCCCCGAGCCCGTCGTTGAGGGTGCTCATCACCTGGTCGAGCGGGATCCCCAGCACCAGCGCCGTGGCGATGCTGACAGCCAGCAACGCGATCATCGGCTGCATCTTGAGGAAGACGATCATCAGCAACAGCACCGCGACGGCCCCCGCCGCCACGGCGAGCGTGACTCCCGCCCCCAACGTGGACTCGGCGGCAGGCTCGGCCGCCGCGATCACTCCTTGCAAGAATCTGCCCCTCTATCACCACCGGGCATCACCCAAATGGATGCCGAACACGGGGGATCCTCACAAGGCGAACCCATTGACCGCCAGAGCTCTGTATCGCTTCAGTCATACTTTTTTTCATTGACGTTCACATTGTTGACACAGAGCACTGCCAGTTGCTACCCGAGAGTAATCACATGCCCGGGAAACCGGGACTCCCGCCGGATCGCCGAAGACGCCCCCGACGCGACGGAGCTTGGCGCCCGGACGGGGGGTTCGACGCCACGCGCCGGAACACCCCCACCCCGAGGCCACCCGCCCGGAGGGGTCAGTCGGCGCGCGGGGCCAGCTCGCTCACCGCACGGTGCAGCCGCTCGAGCCCACCGCGCTGCTTCCGCAGCATCCGCGCCGCCTCGTGATCCGGGGGAACCGTCCGGCTGGGGCGCACCAGATCCGCCGCCTCCTCCAGCGAGTCCAACTCACCGAGAGCACGCCAGGCCACCAGCACGGCCCCCAGCGCGGAGCCCCCGCTGTCGTCGGCCAGCTCGAGCTCGATCCCCAGCGCGGCGGCTATGGCCTCGGCCCAGACCCGGCTGCGGAAACCACCGCCGGTGGCCCGGACCGCGCGAACCTCGGCTCCGGTCTCGACCACCGCGTCCCGCACGAGCGCGAGCTGCTGGGCAACTCCCTCCAGCAGGGCACGAGTGATGTCGGCCCGGCCGTGCACGCGGCGCAGCCCGATCAGCGAACCGGTCAGTCCCGGCTCCCACCACGGGGCCCGCTCGCCCATCAGATAAGGCAGCGCCACCAGCCCGCGCGCCCCGGCGGGGACCTGCAGGGCCTCGTCCATCAGGTCGGCCACGTCCACGCCGAACGCCTCTGAGGCCCACTGGCCGACGACGGCACCGTTGCTCACGGCACCTCCCGAGACCCACAGACCGTCCGCCAGGTAGTAGCAGAACGTGCGGCAGCGCTCGTCCACTCCCGGGGAGTCCCGCACCACGCGCAACGCCCCGCTGGTCCCGAGGGACAAACCGGCCACCCCGGTGTTGACCGCGCCGACCCCGAGATTGCCCAGCGGTCCGTCCCCCGCGCCGAGCACCACCGGAAGCCCCTCCGGCAGACCGGTGGCGCGGGCGGCCTCCGCCGCCAGGGGCAGGACATCGGTCGGGGCCTTGATCTCCGGGAGCTGCTGCCTGCTCACCCCGGCCGTGGACAACGCCTCGTCGTGCCAGTCCAGCGTGGCCATCTCCTGCAGCCCGCTGCCCGAGGCCAGGGACTGGTCCGTGACGAACTCGCCGGTGAACGCGGTGAACACGAAGTCCTTCAGCGCGCACCAGCTCGCCACCGGTTCGACGAGGTCACGACGCTGCTGCGTCAACCACGCCAGCTTGACCATGACCGACTGGGGGTGCACCGGCGTTCCGGTGGCGTGGTGCAGCCGGGCGGCGCGCTCCCAGTCACCGCGCAGCTTCTCGGCGACGTCCGCGCACCGACTGTCGGACAGGTGAAAAGCCGGAGTCACCGGCTCGCCCTCCGCGTCGAGACCGAGCAGCGAGTGCATGGCGGTGCTGAACGACAACGCCCGCACTCGGTAACCGGCCTGCTGCGTCCAACTCACACACTCGGTCAACGCGGCGAACGCGGAATCCCGCACCGCCGCGGCGTCCTGGACGGCCTCCCCCGGCTCCTCGGTGCGCATTCCGTTCTCGCGTTCGGTCAGATGCAACACCGTTCCGGCCCGATCGGCGGCTACGGCCTTGGTGGCCGTCGAACCGAGGTCCAGGCCGAGGACGACCTCCTGAGTTCCGGATGCGCTCATGCCCCTAACCTATCCGCCAGCGCGCGCTGGTCCCGATGGACGAGACACATGCCATCCACGCGGGGGTGAGGCACCGGGCGAGCACGGCCGTCCGAACCGCGCTCTCAGCCCGCATCACCACCGCGCCGCGCGAACACGTCGAGATCGACCACCCAGCGGCAGGAGATGCCCGCCCCGGCTTGCTCGTGGCGATCCGTCCGCGCGGAATCCGGCGAAACCACCGCCACGGCAGGCGGAAAGTCCGGGGCCCGGAGGGCGCACCGCGGTGCGCCCTCCGGGCCCCGGAAAGTGGATCAGCCCTGCTGCCTCAGGAAGCCTCGACCAGGGTCTCGGCGATCTCGTAGGTGTTCAGCGCGGCGCCCTTGCGCAGGTTGTCCCCGCAGACGAAGAAGTCGAGGGTCTCCGGGAAGTCCAGCGCCTGCCGGATCCTGCCGACGTAGGTCGGCTCCGCACCGACGACCCCGGCGGGCGTCGGGAAGTCCGGCCCGTCCGGATCGTCCTGCAGCACGATCGACGGGGCCTGCTCGAAGGAACGCCGGGCCTGCTCCACGGTGACCTCGCGCTCGAACTTCGCGTGCACCGCCAGCGAGTGGGTGGTCAGCACCGGGACCCGCACGCAGGTGGCCGAAACCCTCAGGTCCGGCAGCCCCAGGATCTTGCGCGACTCGTTGCGGACCTTCAGCTCCTCGGAGGTCCAGCCGTCCTCCTTGCGGGAACCGCACCACGGCACGACGTTCAGCGCCAGCGGAGCCTTGAACGGGGAGTCCTCCGACAGCCCCGCGGCAGTGATCGCCTCGGACACGTCACCGGCGCGCTCGCCCACCTGCTTGCCCGCGACCGCGTCGAGCTCGGCGCGCAGCCGGTCCACGCCTTCCTGACCGGACCCGGACGCGGCCTGGTAGGAGGAAACCACCAGCTCGCGGAGGCCGAACTGCTCGTGCAGCCTTCCGAGCGCGGCCATCATGGACAGGGTGGTGCAGTTGGGGTTGGCGACGATCCCCTTGGGACGGCGGGTGGCCGCGGAACCGTTCACCTCGGGAACGACCAGCGGCACCTCGGGGTCCATCCGGAAGGCGCCGGAGTTGTCCACCGCGATGGCCCCGCGCTCGACCGCGACCGGCGCCCACTCCGCGGAGAGCTCGTCGGGCACGTCGAACATGGCGATGTCGACGCCGTCGAAGGCCTCCGGCGAAAGGGCGACCACGGTGTGCTCGACCCCGCGGACCGTGATGGTGCTGCCCGCGGAGCGCGGCGAGGCGATGAGCCTGATCTCACCCCACGGGACGGACTCCCTGGCGTTCATGATCTCGATCATGACCGAGCCGACCGCACCGGTGGCTCCGACGATGGCGACCGTGGGGCCGCTTCCCGATTCCTGCGAAGACATTCAGCGACCACTCCCCGCGTAAACCACGGCGTCTTCCTCCCCGCCGAGTTCGAACGCGGAGTGCAGCGTGCTGACCGCGTCCTCGAGCTGGGATTCCCGCACCAGTACCGAGATCCGGATCTCGGAGGTGTTGATGATCTCGATGTTCACTCCGGAGTCGGACAGCGCCTCGCAGAAGGCCGCGGTCACACCGGGGTGGGAGCGCATCCCCGCGCCGACCAGCGAGACCTTGCCGACGTCGTCGTCGTAGACGACCTCCTGGAAGCCGACCTCGTCCTTGATCTTCTCCAGCTCGGCCACCGCCTCGGCGCCGTTGCTCTTCGCCACGGTGAACGTCACGTCGGTACGCCCGGAGGCCACCCCGGAGACGTTCTGCAGCACCATGTCGATGTCGATCTCGGCATCGGCGACGGCGCGGAAGATCCTGCCCGCGACCCCCCTGCTGTCCGGGACACCGCGCACGGTCACCTTGGCTTCCGACCGGTCGTGCGCCACGCCGGTAATCATGGCCTGTTCCACGGAAAGGTCCTCCACTGATCCGGACACGATCGTGCCGGGCTTGGACGAGTACGACGAGCGGACGTGCAGCGGAACCGCATACCTGCGGGCGTATTCCACGGCGCGCAGGTGCAGCACCTTGGCCCCCGTGGCCGCGAGTTCGAGCATCTCCTCGTAGGTGACGCGGTCCAGGTGCTTGGCGTCCTTCGCGATGCGCGGGTCGGCCGTGTAGACGCCGTCGACGTCGGTGTAGATCTCGCACACGTCCGCGCCCATCGCGGCCGCGACCGCCACGGCCGTGGTGTCCGAGCCACCGCGTCCCAGGGTCGTGATGTCCTTGCTCTCCTGGCTGACCCCCTGGAACCCGGCGACCATCACGACCTGGCCCTCGTCCAGGGCCTCCCGAACCCTGTCCGGGGTGACGTCCATGATCCGCGCGTTCTGGTGCGCCGACGTGGTGATCACGCCCGCCTGGGAACCCGAGAGGGATCGCGCCTGCTCACCGAGGGACTCGATGGCCATGGCCACGAGCGCGTTGGAGATGCGCTCACCCGCGGTCAGCAGCATGTCGAGCTCGCGCTCCGGGGGTTCCGGATTCACCTGCCGAGCCATGTCGAGCAGCTCGTCGGTGGTGTCGCCCATGGCCGAGCAGACCACCACGACATCGTTTCCGGCCCTGCGGGTCTCGACGATCCGCTCGGCGACCCGCTTGATCCGATCGGCACTCTCGAGTGAGGAACCGCCGTACTTCTGGACGACGAGCGCCACCTGAAACAAACCTCCTCGCGCCGCGCGGACGCCCCGCGTGCGAGACGCCTCGCACTGACACCGGGTTGACGAAGTCGCCGGCCGGAGGCCTCTCCGCCGGAGGAGTGGGGCACGCACCGACGACCGAGGACCGCACCGACGGACTCCGCGGCCGGGCGACCGAGCAGCGTCACCCCGGACCGCTCCGCTGTCAGCCCAGCCTACCGAACGAGCACCGTTTTCGAGGACACCCGTTTGCCGCGGATAGCCTGGTCGCGCGTGTCGAGCACGCTCATCCGCCGCCGAGGAGGGAAGGCACTCAAGGTTGTCCGCGACCGACGAAACGCTCAGCCCGACCTCTCCCTCGCACGCGGAAACCACCGGTGACCAGCGGATAAGTTCACCCTCGTCCGGCGGGCCGACCGGAACCCCCCTCTCGGGGGAGCTGCGGACGCGACTCCGGAAGGCCGCTCCCGCAGTGCTGTACATCACCGTCCGCATCCTGGGATTGCTGGTGCTGGCCGCCGTCTCGGCGGCCCGGGGCGAGCACTTCACGAACCAGCTGTACTCGTGGGACGCCGAGTGGTACCTGGAGATCGCGGCGAACGGGTACTCCGGTGTCGATCCCACGATGGTGGACGGCAACGGCAACCGGACGGAGGAGACCCCGCTGGCCTTCTTCCCGGGGCTGCCCCTGATGATCCGCCTGCTCGCGACGCTGCCCGGGCTGGGCGCGTCCCAGGCGGGGATCCTGGTGAGTCTGGTTGCCGGGATCGTGTGCGCCTACGGGCTGGCCAGGCTGGGACGGCTGATCGGCGGTTCGGAGCGCGTCGGGCTGCTGCTGGTCGTCCTGTTCGCCGCGGCACCGATGTCGATCGTGCTGTCCATGCCCTACACTGAGGTCCTGTTCTGCGCCGCGGCCGCGTGGGGCCTGCTCGGCGTGCTGGAACGCCGCTGGTTGCTGGCCGGGCTGTGCTGCTTGGCGGCCGGGCTGATCCGGCCGACCGGGGCGGTGCTGATCGCCGTGGTCATGCTGGCCGCGCTGGTGGCGATCGCGCGTGGGCGGGACGGCAGGCGGCCGTGGGCGGCCCTGCTGCTCGCTCCGGCCGGGATGCTCGGCTACCTCGCCTGGGTGGGGGTGCGCACCGGGGAGCCGGGCGGTTACTTCGAGGTGCAGCAGCGCGGTTGGTCGTCCTCCTTCGACGGGGGTGCGGCCACCTCGCGGTTCGTCGGCGAGACGCTGACCGAGAACGAGGGCGCCTTCGTCACGCTCACGGCGTTGCTCGTGGTCTGCGCGGTGGTGCTGCTGATCCTGTGCCTGAGCATGCGGTTGGCCTGGCCGATCGTGCTGTTCGCGGCCCTGACGCTGGCGCTCGACCTCGGCTCGGACGGGCTGATGTACTCCAAGGTCAGGTTGATGCTGCCCGCGTTCCCGCTGCTGCTGCCCATCGCGATCGGGCTGGCCGGGCGACGCACTTCCACGGCGGTGGTCTCGCTGGCGTTGTTCCTCGGTTTCGGCTCGTGGTTCAGCGCCTACGCGCTGGCCGTCTGGCCCTACGCGATCTGACCGAGCTCCGCCGAGCGCGCGCCGCAACACCACCCGAGCAACCCACGACGATCGCATCGCCGCACCCCTCACCGGTAACTTCGGATCAAGGCCCTCACCCCAACGCAGGTGCTCTGAGCCTAAGCAGGACGAGAACATCCGGTGCACCCGAGCAACCGCGGCACCGCCGGACAGGCGCTCCTGACCAGGGCGTCACCCCAACGCAAGCGCTCTGAGCCCGAGCAACCGGCACCGCCGCGGGTTCTCAGTCGAGTGCCCGGCGAGGACAGCCTCGACGTTGTGTAGGTCGCTACCCGATGTCGAGGATCCCGCAGCCGGGCGCCGACTGAGGTTCCGCCACGCAACCACCCACGACGATCGCATCGCCGCACCCCTCACCGGTAACTTCGGATCAAGGCCCTCACCCCAACGCAGGTGCTCTGAGCCTAAGCAGGACGAGAACATCCGGTGCGTGAGTCGGATGCATTGCAAGGCCGGGCCGCTCGCCGCGTAGGTCGCTACTCAAGAGCGGCCCAACACAGCAAGGCGCCGACTCACGTGCCGGCTAACCGAGTGCACGATCAACCGTTCCAGGAGAGCTTTTGAAACCTGCTGATTCCGCTGTTCCGCTCCACCCACTCCTCGCCGAACGCTGGAGCCCGCGCGCGCTGGACCCGGGCACGGAGCTGACCGACAAGCAGTTCCTGGCGTTGTTCGAGGCGGCGCGGTGGGCCCCTTCCTGGGGCAACACCCAGCCCGCGCGCTTCGTGGCAGGCCGTCGGGGTGACGAGACCTTCGAGAAGCTGCGCGGCGCGCTGTCCCGGGGTAACCACGGTTGGGCCGGAAACGCCGGTGCTCTGGTCCTCGGGGTCGCCAGGCGGGTCAACGACGAGGGCGAGCAGCTGCCCTACGGGGAGTACGGGCTGGGGCTGGCCGTCGAGAACCTGGTGCTGCAGGCCGGGGCGGAAGGGCTCGTGGCTCACCAGATGGCCGGTTTCGACGGGCAGGCCGCCCGGGAGGCGTTCGACGTCCCGGAGGACTACGAACCGCTGGTGATGATCGCGGTGGGGGCGCAGGGCGACGCCGCGGAACTGCCCGATCGGCTGGCGGAGAAGGAGAACGCTCCGCGTTCCCGGATGGAACTCGACCGGATCGTGTTCAGCGGCTCCTGGAACGAACCCACGTTCTGACGGGGCTCGCCTCGTTCGTCTCGCGAAGCGTCCACCGGCTCGTCGGAGGCCGGTGGGCGCGCGAGACCCGACGCGGGAAGCACCGACCGAGCGGTCCGGTCAGCCGGAGCGACCTCCCAGCGCGTGGAGGATCCGCGCCGACATGCCGGAGACGAGCAGCCAGAACAGCGCCGCCGAGCCGTAGTTCAGCAGCACTTCGAGCTCGGGCTCGGCCGGTTTGAGGAAGAGGTCCTGGAATCCGAGGGCGACCGTCTCCGCCCAGTGGGACACGAAGCGGGTGAGCGCGTTGTCCGGGTTCGCCCCGCCGAGGGTGAACACCACGTGCGCGGCGGACAGCGCAGCGGCCAGGGTGCAGCCCCAGCGCACGACGGTGGCGAGCACTCCGAAGAAGCGTGCGCGGGCCGCCGCGAAGTCGAAGCTCCCGCGGCGACGGTGCCCACCGGGAGAGCTCTCCGTTTTCCCGCTGCGCGTCGAACTCGCCACCTCTTCGGACATACCGGCAGTGTGACACGAAACACGATCACTTTACCAATGGGTAGCCCCGTGATCCTCCCCTCACCCGCGGCACCGCCGCGAGCAAAACCGAGCCGACGGAACCCCCGGACAGGAGCTCCCGACAGAAGAGCGCTGTCCAACGAGAGCGCTGTGAGCCCGAGCAGTCGGCACCGCCGCGAGCAAACCGAGTCCCCGGAAAGTCCGGACAGAAATTCCCGATCAAGGGGATCCACTCAACGCAAGCGCTTACGAGCCTACGCACTCCGACCGACCGCGGGTTCTCAGTCGAGTGCCCGGCGAGGACGGCCCCGACGTTGTGTAGGTCGCTACCCGATGTCGGGGCACCCGCAGCCGGGCGCCGACTGAGGTTCCGCCACGCAACCCACCAAGCAAAAGGACCCGCCGACCCAAACTTCACCCGAAGATGCGCCCGAGCACACCTCCCACCAACATCCAGAACAACGCGGCGAGCCCGTAGTCCAGCAGCACCTGCGCTTCGGGGGCGGGCGCGTCGATCAGTCCCGGGAAGAACAGCGCGAGCGGCTCCGCCGCACGGGCCACCGACTGCGCCAGCTGTCCCTCCGGTTGGAACTCGAACAGCACGAACACCGTGTGCGCCACCAGTATCACGGCCAGCAGGAACCCCAGCCCCTGGAAGAGAGTGCCCAGGGGCGATCCGGAGTTGGTCTTGTTCGACGCCATACGACAAGCCTGCCGCACGACTCGTGATCTGACGATCGAACCGGATCATCCGACCCGGCGACTTCCTCGCCGAGCACTTCGGAGGGGTCCAACATCCGGAACAGGCGGTTGCGTTTTGGACACGTGGTGCGGTTAGGCTGTCGTCGTGGCTTTCAACCTCCTGCTTCGACGCCGCGACGGGGTCAGTTAGACCGGCCCCTCGTCGCGGAGTTCAAGCGTGCCGGTCGCCAAGAGCAGCCAAGCCGAGCACGAACAGCAGGAGTCTCCCGGAATGAACGAGCAGTTCGCCGCCACGAACCAGTCTGACGCGGTCAGCACTTCCGAGCAGGTGCTGCGCACTCCGTCCCGCCCCGCGCCCACCGACCAGGCTCCCTGGAATCCGCAGCGCGGCAGTTCGATGCCCTTCCACCGCTACCGCCCCTTCCACGAGCTGGTCGAGGACGTGGCGCTGACGGACCGGACGTGGCCCGACCAGCGGATCACGCGCGCACCGCTGTGGTCCGCCGTGGACCTGCGCGACGGCAACCAGGCACTGATCGACCCGATGTCTCCCGCCCGCAAGCGGCGGATGTTCGAGCTGCTGGTCGGGATGGGCTTCAAGGAGCTCGAGGTCGGTTTCCCGGCGGCCAGCCAAACCGACTTCGACTTCGTCCGCGAGATCATCGAGGACGGCGCCATCCCGAGCGACGTGCGCATCCAGGTGCTGACCCCGGCACGGCCCGACCTGATCGAACGCACTTTCGCCGCGCTGGAGGGGGCGCACTCGGCGATCGTCCACCTCTACAACTCGACCTCGATCCTGCAGCGCAGGGTCGTTTTCGGCGAGGAGCGGGAAGGCATCGAGAAGATCGCCACGCAGGGCGCCGAGGTCGTGAAGGAGTGCGCGGCGAAGTACCCCGACACCGACTTCCGGTTCCAGTACTCGCCCGAGTCGTTCACCGGCACCGAGCTGTCCCACGCGGTCGAGGTTTGCGACGCGGTCACCGAGATCTGGCAGCCCACTCCGGAGCGCCCGGTCATCCTCAATCTCCCCGCCACCGTCGAGATGGCCACCCCGAACGTCTACGCGGACTCGATCGAGTGGATGCACCGCACGCTGGCCAGGCGTGATTCGGTGATCCTCTCGCTGCACCCGCACAACGACAGGGGCAGCGCCGTCGCGGCCGCCGAGCTCGGTTACCAGGCCGGGGCCGACCGGATCGAGGGCTGCCTGTTCGGCAACGGCGAGCGGACCGGCAACGTGGACCTGGTCGCGCTGGCCATGAACCTGTTCAGCCAGGGCGTGGACCCGCAGCTGGACATATCCGACATCGACTACATCAAGCGCACCGTGGAGCACTGCAACCAGCTGCCCGTTCCGGAGCGGCAGCCCTGGGGCGGCGAGCTCGTCTACACGGCCTTCTCCGGAAGCCACCAGGACGCGATCAACAAGGGGTTGCGCGCTCACCGCGAGGCGGCCGAGCGCGCCGGGGTTCCCGAGGACGAGCACCCCTGGGAGGTCCCCTACCTGCCGATCGACCCGAAGGACGTCGGCCGCAGCTACGAGGCCGTGATCCGGGTCAATTCGCAGTCCGGCAAGGGCGGCGTCGCCTACGTGATGAAGACCGAGCACCAGCTCGACCTGCCGCGCAAGATGCAGATCGAGCTGTCCAAGCTGATCCAGCAGCGCACCGATTCGGACGGCGGTGAGGTCGATCCCCAGGAGATGTGGGACGTCTTCGCCAACGAGTACCTGGGGTCGACGGCTCCGCTGGAGCTGGTTCGCCAGCGGATCGGCGGCGAGTCCGGTAACGAGACGGTCGAGGCGACGGTGCGCGTGGAGGGCACCGAGCACTCGATCACCGGCACCGGAAACGGCCCCATCGCCGCGTTCGTGGACGCCTTGAGCACCGTCGGATACGACGTCCGGGTGCTGGACTACCACGAGCACGCCATGACCGCGGGCGACGACGCCAAGGCCGCCGCTTACCTGGAGTGCTCCCTGGACAGCCACTCCGGCGAGCCCAGGGTGCTCTGGGGTGCCTCCATCGACACCTCGACCGTCACGGCCTCGCTGAACGCGGTCGTCTCGGCGGTGAACCGCGCCAACCGCTGATCCTGAGCGTCCGCGCGACTCGGTTCGCGCAATGATCCCGTGGGAGACCTCGGGCGGGGCCGGTTGCGCAGGTGGCGGAGAGCGGCTCGCCGCTGCCTGACGACCGGCCCCACCAACCGGGGAACGCACGATCCGGTGAAAGCTGTCGCGGTGGGAACGGTGCGGTTTGCCACGATGTCGGACACCGGTTTGACTGGACCACCGGTTTGACCGGTCCGACATCGACCGAACCGAACGGAGGTATCCGCGGTGGACAGCCACGCCCCTGGCGAGCAGCTCGATCCGAACGGCCTGAGCTGGAGCGTTCCGTGCTACGACTCGGTGGACGCCCAGCACGAGGCCGAAACGGCGAAGGTCCTCGTGCTGGGCGACCGGATCGCGCTCGTGCTGCCACCGGGGGAAACCCTGGTGTTCACCCCCGAGGAGGCCGGGGAGTTCGCCGAGCTGCTCGGCACGGCCGCAGGCGACACCACGCACGCCTGATCCCCACCGGTGGACCACCTCCCGCGCTCACCCCGCGGAGGCGGCGGGACCGCCGGGGAGCGTGCCGTCCCTGATCCGCTCGGCGTAGTGGCACGCCACCCGGTGCCCCTCGCCCACCTCGCGCGGCTCGGGCCGTTCGACGTCGCACACCCCCGGCTGACGCCACGGGCACCTGGTTTGGAAGAGGCAACCGCTCGGCGGGTCCGCGGGCGAGGGCAGGTCCCCCGACAGCAGGATCCGCTCCCTGCTGTCCTCCACCTCCGGCTCCGGAACCGGGACCGCGGACAGCAGTGCCCTCGTGTAGGGGTGCAGCGGCTGCTCGTACAACTCGTCCGAGTCGGACTCCTCCACCAAACCGCCCAGGTACATCACACCGACGCGGTCGGCCACGTGCCGCACCACCGCGAGGTCGTGGGCGATCACCAGGTACGTCAGCCCGTACTCGTCCTGCAGGTCCCGCAGCACGTTGAGCACCTGCGCCTGCACGGACACGTCCAGCGCGGAAACCGGCTCGTCGGCGACGACGAGCTCCGGCTCGACCGCCAGCGCGCGGGCTATGCCGACGCGCTGGCGCTGTCCCCCGGAGAACTCGTGCGGGTACCGCCGCAGAGCGGAGGCGGGCAGTCCCACGGCCGAGAGCAGCTCGCGCAACCTCCGCTCGGTCCTGCCCCCGCCCTCGTCCATGCCGTGGGCACGCAGCCCCTCGACCAGCAGGGACTCCACGGACTGCCTGGGGTCCAGGGAGGAGAGGGTGTCCTGGAAGACCATCTGCATCCGGCGACGCATCCTCCGCAACGGCTCCCCGGACATCCGGGACATGTCGATCCCGTCGAGAACGACCGACCCGCTGCTCGGCTTCTCCAGGCGCAGCACGGTCTTGCCCAGCGTCGACTTCCCGCAGCCCGACTCGCCGACCAGTCCGTAGGTGCTGCCCCGCTCGATCCGCAGCGAGACCCCGTCCACCGCGTGGACCCACCCCACCGTCCGGTCCAGCAGGACACCGCGCTTGATCGGGAAGTGCACGCGCAGGTCCCGCAGCTCCACCAGGGGGCGATCCGCGGGCTCCGGCGGACCGCCACCGTCGAGCACCGCGGGGTCGGTGTTCGGGGGTCCGGTCGGTTCAGTCATGGGGACGCTCCGTGTTCCGGGCATGTTCCTCGAGCGGGTTGTGGCAGCGCAGCCACCTCCCCGCTTCGGCGGTCTCGATCTCCGGCGTGCGCTCGGCGCACCTCGGCAGCGCTCGCGAGCAGCGCGGACTGAAAGCGCACCCGTCCTCCCAGGCGACGTTGTCCTCCACCGAGCCGCTGATCGGCTCCAGCCTGTTCCCGCGCGGGGTGTCCAGCCGGGGGACCGAATCCATCAGCCCCGCGGTGTACGGGTGGCGCGGCCCGGCGAACAGCTCGTGCCGCTCGGTCCGCTCCACGATCCGGCCCGCGTAGAGCACGTTCACCTCGTCGCACGTTCCCGCTACCACCCCGAGGTCGTGGGTGATCATGATCAGGGCGGTCCCGGTCTCCGCCACGAGCTCCCGGAGCAGGTTCAGGATCTGGGCCTGAATGGTCACGTCGAGCGCCGTGGTGGGCTCGTCGGCGACGAGCACGCGGGGTTCGCAGGCCAGCGCCATCGCGATCAGCGCGCGCTGGCGCATCCCCCCGGAGAGCTGGTGGGAGTACTCCTTCAACCGGCGCGCCGGGTCGGGTATCCCGACGCGTTCCAGCAGCTCCGCGGCCCGCCCGCGCGCGACGCGACGGGAGAGTCCGCGGTGCCGCTCCACGACCTCGGCGATCTGCACCCCGATGGGCACGACCGGGTTCAGCGAGGTCAGCGGGTCCTGGAAGACCATGCTCATGTCTCTGCCGCGCCTGCGGTCGAGTTCCCGGCGCGGCATCCGCAGCAGCTCGTCACCGTCCAACCGCACCGAACCGGACACCTCGGTCCCCCGCTCGGGAAGCAGTCCCATGATCGCCAGCGAGGTCACCGACTTGCCGCAGCCGGACTCGCCGACCAGTCCCACCGTCTGTCCTGCCCGGACGTCGAAGGACACCCCGTCCACCGCGGGAACGGTCGGTTCCTGCTTGCGCACGAACCGCACGGAGAGGTCGCGTACCTGCAGCAGCGCCATGGCGCTCACCGCCGTTTCTTCGGGTCGAGGGCGTCCCGCAACGACTCGCCGACGAGCGTGAAACCGAGCGCGACGACGATGATGCAGCCCGCGGGCCAGAAGGCCAGGTGCGGATGGGTGTCGAAGAAGTTCTGCGCCGAACCGAGCATCTGCCCCCACTCGGGGGTGGAGGTGTCGGCCGCCCCCAGCCCGAGGAAGGACAGCGCGGCCGCGTCGATGATGGCCACGGCGAGCATCAGGGTGGCCTGGACTATCACCGGCCCCAGCGCGTTGGGCAGCATGTGCCGGAAGACCACCGAGCGCTGCTTGACCCCGAGCGCCCGCGCCGCGAGCACGTGGTCGCTGGCTCGCTGCGCGAGCATGGTCCCGCGCAGCAGCCGCCCGAATATCGGGACCTGCACGGTCGCGACCGCGATGATCACCGTGAACCGGGACTGCTGCTGGAACAGCGCCCCGATGGACACGGCCAGCAGCAGCGAGGGCACCGAGAGCAGCACGTCGACCACGCGCATGACCACCGTGTCCACCCAGCCGCCGAAGGCCCCGGCCAGGATCCCCAGGGCCAGTCCCCCGCCGAGCCCGAGCACCGTGGCGGTCAGCGCCACGAGCAGGGTCTGCTGGGAGCCCAGCAGCAACCTGGACAGCAGCGGCCTGCCGTACTGGTCCCCGCCCAGCGGAAATCCCTCCTGCGGTGCGGGGATGCTGTTGTCCGCGCGGGAGACCTGGTCCTCGAGCAGGCGCAGCGCCGGATCGTGCTGGGCGAGCAGCGGGGAGACCAGCGCCAGCAGCACGAAGACCACTATGATCCCCGCCCCCACCAGGAAGGTGGGGCTGCGCCGCAGTCGGCGCCACGCCGAGGCGGCGAGGCTGACTCCGGCGGAACCGTCCGAATCGGACTCGGTCGAACCGGAATCGGCCAGCTCGTCGATGCGTTTCCCGCGTTGCGTCCCCGGAACCATCAGCGATCTCCCCTCGAAGTGCTTCCGAACGGCCCGGCGAACCCGGCCCGAACCCGCCGGGCAGCCGGGTCGTCCGGCCGAAGCGGCACTGCTCGTCGATCCGGTCGGGACACTCGTTCAGCGCTCCCGCAGTCTCGGGTCGATCGCCGCGTAGGTGAGGTCGACGACGAGGTTGACCAGCACGTAGACCATCGCCGTCGCCAGGATCACCACCTGCAGCACCGCGTAGTCCTGCCGTTGGAAACCGAGCGAGAGCGCCTGGCCGATACCGGTTATGTTGAACACCTGCTCGGTCAGCACCGCCCCGGACAGCAGCGCACCGGTCTGCAGCCCGATGGTGGTCACCACGGGCAGCATCGCGTTGCGCAGGATGTGCCTGCCGCGCACCACCCGTGCGCTGAGCCCCTTGGACCGCGCGGTGCGCACGAAGTCCTCCTCGAGGACGTCGAGCACCGAGGCCCTGGTGATCCGGAAGATCACCGCGAAGGGGATCGTGGAAAGCGCCACGGCGGGGAGCAGCAGGTGCAGGAAGGCGTTCCAGGCCGCGTCCCACTCCCCGGTCAACATCCCGTCGAGCACGTAGAACCCGGTCGCGTGCGTGGCGTTGATGCTCACCTCCTGCCTTCCCGAGGCGGGCAGCGCGCCGAGCTCGATCGCGAAGACGTACTTCAGCAGGAAGGCCAGGAAGAAGACCGGCACCGCCACCCCGATCAGCGACCAGGTGATGCTCAGGTTGTCCAGCCAACCGCCCTGGCGGCGCCCCGCGAAGTAGCCGAGCGGCACGCCCACCGCGACCGCGAGCAGCAGCGCCAGCACCGAGAGCTCGAGCGTGGCGGGCATCCGCTGCAGGAACACCTCCAGCGCAGGAGTGCCCGGCTGCACCCCGGTGGAGACCCCGAAGTCCCCTGTCGCCGCGCGCTGCACGAACTTCCAGTACTGCACGTGCAGCGGCTGGTTCAGCCCGAGCTGCTCGACGAGCTGCGCACGGGACTCCTCCGTGGCACGTTCGCCGAGCAGCGCGGAGACCGGTCCACCCGGAAGGGCGCGCAGCCATCCGAACAGCAGGATCGACAGCACGACCGCGACGATCACGAGTTGTCCGAGTCGCCGGACGGTGTAGCGAAGCAAATCCGACTCCTTGCACGTCGAACGGCACGGCGGGCTCCGGGGGCTCGTGGCTCACTGCCGCAGGCTCACCGGGGCGAAGCGCTCGGCGGTCAACGGCGAGGTGACCAGCCCTTCGACCTCGGAGGAGGTGACGATGGCCGGTGGCGAGTGCGCCAGTGGGACCGCTGGCAGGTACTCGGACTTCAGGCTCCGGTTGATCTCGGTGTACATCTCCTCGCGAGCGGCCGGGTCCGCCTCCCTGTCGGCCGCCTCGAGCCGATCGGCGAGCTCACCGCCCCAGGGGGCCGGTTCGGTGTAGAACTGGTTCTGCGTGCTCCCGAAGAAGGTCCCGATGAAGTTGTCCGGCGAGTTGTAGTCCCCGGTCCAGCCGAGCAGGAAGACCTCGGCCTTGCCCTGGTTCACGTCCGAGATGTAGCCGCCGTTCCACGGTTTGCTGACCGGTTCGACGTTGATGCCCGCTTCCTCCAGATCCCCCGACAGGGAGTTGAAGATCCCGCGCGGATCGGGCATGTACGGGCGGGTCACCTGGGTCGGCCACCAGAACTCGATCGTGAGGTCCTGGTGTCCCGCTTCGCGGAGCAGCTGCTTCGCCCGCTGCGGGTCGTGCGGGTACTTCTTCACGTCCTCGGGGTAGCCGTCCACCGAGTCCGGGTAGAACAGCTCGGCCGGTTCGGCCCCGTCCGGCATGTTGGCCTCGACCAGGTTCTCCCTGTCGACGGCGTAGGCCAGCGCCTTGCGCACCCGCAGGTCCCGCAGCGCCGGGTTGCTCCGCTGCGAGATCCCCAGGTAGAGGATGTTGAACGGGTCGCGCACCTGGACGTTGAACCCCTGGTCCCGCAGTCCGGAGATGTCGGCGGGGTTGGGGAAGTCGTAACCGTCGATGCCCCCGGAGAGCAGTTCCTGCTTGCGCACGGACTCGTCCGGGATGATCTTGAAGACGAGCCGGTCGAGCTTGGCCTTCTCGCCCCAGTAGTTCTCGTTGCGGCGGAGCACGATGGACTGGTTGCTCTCGTCGTAGGAGTCGAACTCGAACGGGCCCGTGCCGGTGGGGTGCTGCTTGGCGTACTCGGAGTACTCGAAGCTCGACCCCCTGGCGGTCACCTCGTCGGCCCCGTACTTCTCCATCGCCGTGGGCGACTGGATGCTGAACGAGTCCAGCCCCAGCGCATCGGGGAACTTGGAGCTGGAGCGGGTGAGTTTCAGCACCGCTGTGCTGGAATCGGGGGCCTCGCACGAGGAGTACAGGGAGGGCTCGTCGTCGGAGGCGAAGCCTCCGAAGGTCTCGATCCAGTAGTAGGACAGCGCCGCGTTCTGCCCCGGGCCGGTCTGGTTGTACCAGCGCTCGAAGTTGGCGCAGACCGCATCGGCGTTGAACTCGGTGCCATCGTGGAACTCGACGCCCTCGCGGAGGTGGAAGGTCCACTCGGTGCCGTCCGCGGAGGACTCCCAGTCCTCGGCCAGGGCCGGTTCGACCTCGGCGGTGCCCGGTTTGAACCCGACCAGCCCTTCCATCATCTGCCGGGTGACCCGGAACGTTTCCCCGTCGGAGGCGTAGAAGGGGTCGAACAGCGCCGGGGCTCCCGCGGCTCCGAACACCATGCTCCGCCCCCCGCCACCTTCCCGCTGGGACTGCACGCAGGCGGCCAGCGAGGTGGCGAGCAGGGCGGCCAATCCCGCGGCCGCGATCCTGCGTCCAGCTCTCGACGCCCGTAATCCTGGTGGTCTGCCTACGCCCATCACTCACCTCGGTGTGCCGCATCTCTCAGAGTGAGGGAGACGGTAACCCGGTGAGTGCGTCCCGATCAGGACCGCGAAATTACGATTCTGCTACAACGACCGCCCCGGAAAACGGGGAAAACGGGAAAAACCACCCCGTAACTCCCAGCGCGGGGCTTACGAGCTCTTTCCGTCCAGAGTGGATTAATCAGGCGCGCGGGCCGGGTCGCGCGAGCCAGGAGGCGCATTCCTCGATCGGAGCAACCGTCGAACGACCGGCGCGGCGAGGCGCCGACCGAGGCTCCCCCACCCGCACCGCTACGCCAAGCCAGTCCCCGGAAAGCCTGTCACCCCAACGCGAGCGCTGTGAGCCCGAGCCGTCGGCACCACCGCGGGTTCTCTCGTGGTGCTCTCGCGAGGAAGGCCCGACGTTGTGTAGGTGCCTACCCGATGTCGGGCCTCCCGGAGCGAGAGCCCGCGAGAGGTTCCGCCACCGGCACCGCCACGCAGAGCGAGCCACACATCCTTCTAATCAGAGTGGAGGGAGAAATGGGCCCGCTCCCTCGCCCGATCCGACTCGAACCAGTCGCGCTCGAACTCCTGCCAACGAACGAGCTCGGCCCGCGCGGCCTCCCCGTCCCTGGCCACGGCACGTTCCAGCCGCGTGGCCGGGTCGGGGCCCCGCATCCAGACCGCGACGCCGATCCGGTCCGCGATCGAGCGCCTCCCGGAGGAGACTCCCTCCAGCACCAGCACCTCGGGCACGGCGACCTCGACCACCGCTCCGTCCACCGGAACGCCGTCCGGCCACTCGACGCGTCGATAGCGCCCCGGAACTCCCCTGCTCAGCGGTTCGAGCACTCCGGTGTTGAGCCGGGGCCACCACTGCACCGGCTGTTCCCAGGTGGCGAAGTCGTCGGTACGCACCAGCCGCGCGTCCACCCCGGCGGCACGAGCCCGCGCGAGCACGAGGTCGGCGAAGGTGGACTTGCCCGCCCCGGAGGGGCCGTCCACGGTGATCAGCCGGACCGCCCCCAGACCTGGAGGTCCGCGCAGCGCTTCACGCACCACCTGGTCGGCCGTGGCCCCGTCCGCGCGAGATCGCCGCATGAACCTTCCCTGGAACGGGTGACTGACGCCTTCCTGCCGTGCCGTGAACCGGCGTGGTGCTTCCGGCGCAGCCCGCACCGAAAGCACCACCCGAGCTCCTCACCGATCGGGGGCTGCCCCTCCGGGCGGAGAATCCCGGTGGTTCACACCGAACGCCTGCCGGAAAGGGCCCTGCCGAGGGTGAGCTCGTCCGCGAACTCCAGATCACCGCCCATGGGGAGCCCGGAGGCCAACCGCGTGACGTTGAGCCCGGGGAAGTCCTGCAGCAGCCGGACCAGGTAGGTCGCCGTGGCCTCACCCTCGGTGTTCGGATCGGTGGCGATGATGATCTCGCTCACCTCGTCCGTGCCGATCCTGTTGACGAGGTCCCGAATGCGCAGCTGGTCGGGCCCCACCCCGGAAAGCGGGTCGAGCGCACCGCCGAGCACGTGGTAGCGCCCGCGGAACTCCCGGGTGCGTTCGACCGCCAACACGTCCTTGGACTCCTCGACCACGCACACCAGCCGGGGATCGCGCCGCGTGTCCTGGCAGATCCGGCACCTGGTCTGCTCGGAGACGTTCCCGCAGACCTCGCAGAAGATCACGCCCTCCTTCACGCGCTGCAGCGCGTCCTGCAGCCGTGTGACATCGGCGGGTTCCGCGGACAGCAGGTGAAACGCGATGCGTTGCGCGCCCTTCGGACCGATTCCCGGCAGCCTGCCGAGCTCGTCGATCAGATCCTGAACTGGCCCTTCGTACAAGCCACTACCGTCACATCCCGGGCAGACCGAGTCCGCCCATGTCCATTCCGCCCTGGCCGCCGAGCGCGTTGGTCAGCGGCCCCATCTTCTCGCTCTGCAGCTCCTGGGCAGCGCGGTTCGCGTCCCGGACCGCGGCGACGACCATGTCGGAAAGCGTCTCGGTGTCGGAGGGGTCGACCACCTTCGGGTCGATGTTCATGGACTGCAGCTCGCCACTACCGGTGACCGTGGCGGTGACCATGCCGCCACCTGCCGTGCCGGTCACCTCGGTCTCGGCGAGTTCCTGCTGCGCAGTCATCAGCTGCTGCTGCATCTCCTGCGCCTGCTTCATGATCTCTTGCATGTTCGGCTGCTGGCCACCAGGTTGCACCGTGGCTCCTCCCGGTCCGGCTGGACTGACCTGTTCGAACGAGGTATCTCGCTTCCTCCAGCGTAGTCGTCGATTCCTCGCCGCGTGGGGCTGCCCGCTCCCCGGAGCTCCAGCCGCCCCGGGACGTCCCGGGGCGGGGCGCTACCTGTCGATCCTGCGCGCTCCGAGTTCGCTGACGAACAGCTCCACGGCCACTTCGTCGGGGTCCTGCTGCTCGACCGGCGACTCGGTCGACGACTGGGCCGTTGGGGCCGGTTCGGGAGCAGGCGTCTGGGACGGCGCGGGCGCAGGGGCAGGTGCCGGCTCTGGCGGCGGTGCGGGAGCCGCGGCGGGTGCGGAGTCCTTCCCCGGAGGCTCGGGGGGCGGCTCTTCCCGCGACGTCTCCCCGGTGGGCGGCCCCGCGTCCGCTTCTTCCTCCTCCGGAGGAGGCTCTTCCGGCGGGGGCGGCTCCTCCGGGGGTGGTGGCTCCGGAGGAGTCTCCGCGGGGGCCCCTGCGGTGGGTGTGCTCGGTTCCGCTGCTCGCGAGGCCTCGCGCTCGGCCGGCTCCGCCGGTGCAGGGGGCTCCGGTGCGGCCTGCTCCGGCTTCGGGGCCTGCTCCGGTGCCGGGGCCGCGGCCTCCGCAGGCCGCTCGGACGGACGAGCCCGCCCGTTCGGCTCCGCGGGCGCCTCCGCGACCGGAGCCTGCGCGGAACCGGCGTTCGACTCCGCGGGGCGCTCCCGCGCGGCGGGGGGAGCGCTCGCGGAGGCCCCGGGGGACTGCTCCGGCTGCTGGGCTGCGGGAGCGGGCTGTTCCCCCGCGACGACGCACTCGACCGCCCACTCGCCGCCGAGCACCTCGCGCATGGCCTCCCGCACGTGTTCGATCCGGTTCGCCCGGTGGAACTGCTTGCGCAGTCCCTCGGTCGGCATCGAGATGACCAGCGTGTCCGCGCGCAGTTCCTGCACGCTCGCGTTGAGCAGCAGAGCCTGGGTGGGTCGGTTGCGCTCGGACACCGCGCGCAGCAGTTCGCTCCACGTCTGGCGCAGCTCCGCCGTCGCCGTTCCGCTCCGGGACTCCTCCTGCGGCGCGGAACCACCGGCGCCGCGGTCGCTCGTCTCCCGTGCAGGGGCGGCGGAACCACCGGCGGGGGAGGTCTCCGCGCGGACGTTCCCGTCCGACCGGGCCGTCGTTTCGGCGGTGCGCTCCCGCACCGGCTCCCGGGGCTCGGCCGCCGGTTCGGCGTTCCCGCCGGTGGGCTGCGGCTGCTCCCCGGCAGGTGCGGCGGGAGGGGCGGAAGCGGCGGGGGCCGAGCCTGCCGCGCCGCCGTCGGTTCCGGAGGCAGCGGCCTGCGCCGCGGGCGGCGCGACCGTCATCCGCCGCTCCACCCGTTCCAACCGCTGGAGCAGCGCCGCCTCGGAGGAGGACGCGGTGGGAAGCATCATCCGCGAGCACAGCAGTTCCAGCAGCAGCCTGGGGGCCGTGGCACCCCGCATCTCGGACAGCCCGGCGTGGACTATCTCGGCGAACCGGGTGAGGGTCGCGACGCCGAGCTGCTCCGCCTGACGAGACATCTTCTCCGCCGCGTCGCCCACGTTCTCGATCAGACCGCGCTCGGTCGCGTCGGGCACCGAGTGCAGCAGCACGAGGTCACGCAACCGGTCCAGCAGGTCGGAGGCGAAGCGACGCGGGTCGTGCCCGGCCTCGACCACCCGGTTGACCGTGTCGTAGACGGCCGCCGAGTCCCCGGCGGCCAGCCCGTCGACCATGGAGTCGATCAGCGCCGCATCGGTCACCCCGAGCAGCGCGACGGCACGCTCGTAGGTGATCCCCTCGTCACCCGCACCGGCCAGCAGCTGGTCGAGCACGCTCAACGCGTCCCGCGCCGAACCACCGCCCGCGCGGATGGCCAGCGGGTACACCGCGGGATCGACCCGCACGCCCTCCTCGGCGCAGATCCGCTCCAGCAGCTCGCGCAGCTCCCCCGGCGGGATCAGCCGGAAGGGGTAGTGGTGTGTGCGGGAGCGGATCGTGGTCAGCACCTTGTCCGGCTCGGTGGTCGCGAACACGAACACGAGGTGGTCGGGAGGCTCCTCGACAATCTTCAACAGGGCGTTGAACCCCTGTTGGGTGACCATGTGGGCCTCGTCGATGACGAAGATCCGATAACGCGACTGGGCCGGGGCGAAGACCGCGCGATCGCGGAGCTCGCGGGCGTCGTCCACACCGCCGTGGCTGGCGGCGTCCATCTCCACCACGTCCACGCTGCCCGAACCGTCCGGTCCCAGGGCGACGCAGGAGTCACAGCTGCCGCACGGCTCGTCCGTGGGGCCCTCGACGCAGTTCAGCGAGCGGGCCAGGATTCGCGCGCTGGATGTCTTGCCGCAACCACGCGGTCCGGAGAACAGGTAGGCGTGGTTGATCCGCCGCGCGGCCAGCGCGGTGCGCAGTGGTTCGGTGACGTGTGACTGTCCCACGACCTCGCCGAAGGTCGCCGGTCGATACTTGCGATAGAGCGCGAGCGCCACACCGGCAACGATACGTGCCACCGCCGACGAGGCGGCAACGGGAGACGCGGGCGGCGGCGAACGGGCGGGAAACGCCACTCGCCGGGGCGACGGGCTGCCCGCACGTCCCACGACTGGAGGAACCCCTCGACAAAAAAGGGGACCCCGCGCACCCGTCAGAGCCCGCTTACCCTTGCTGCCTTCCGGCCCTGGGGGAGTTCACAGGGTGGACGCCGCGCGGAGTCCTCGTACAGTGTATATCCCGCGAAGCGCGGGGTTCCACCCCCCTCCAGGACTTCCGAGCGGGGCCGTCCGACCGCGGTGACCGCCCCGCGCCCTCCGCACCGGCGAGCCGCGGCGACCGCCCGAGCAACCCCTGGTGAGGAGAAAACCGAGGGGGGTCGCAGAAGCGACGATCCCGTCGCGTACACTTTTTTGCGGAGGATTGGCCGAGCGGCCTAAGGCGCACGACTGGAATTCGTGTTGGGTTAACAGCCCTCGCGGGTTCGAATCCCGCATCCTCCGCTCTCGGGGCCGGGCACGGTGAACACCGCGCCCGGCCCTTTTCGTGTTTCACCCCGCGGAGAGCTCGATCCCTCCCCGAGCCATGCGTCCGAACCGGGACGGGGCCGCCCCGAACCGAGTGCGAGCTTCCCGCCGGACCTCCGCACGTCCGCAGAGGCCCCGGAAACCGCCGAACGGTCGCACCTCCCGCGAAAGCGCACTGCTGCGTTTCGCGCAATTCGTCGAACGGCTCTGGACCTGCGAGATCAACTGCCCGATAGTGCTCGTTGCACCCACTAAACCGATTCCGAGAGGTGCGACCCCACCTCCGGGAGAGGAGCGGAAATTGGTCAGAGCCGGCGGAACGAGGATCCGTTCCCGAGGCCGAAGACATCTCGCGGTGTCCGCGATCCTGTCCGCAGCCGCCGTGTTCACGGCGGGTTCGGCGCAGGCGGCCCAGGCGGACCGGGGAGCGGACGAGAACGCCCGGCAGCACTGCGTGCTCGACATCGCTTCCCAGCAACGAACCTGCTACGACGAGCTCTCCGCGGCCACGGGAGCTGGGCAGCGGATCGCGGACACCAGCGGCTCCGTCATCGGCGCCACGGTGTTCGAGGACGCCGAGTACGGCGGCGCTTCGCTGACGATCACGGTCCCGGAACCGTGCCCGAAGAACGACGAGGTCGACTTCTCGCTCGACCTCGACGACCACTGGAAGAACCAGATCTCCTCGGTCCAGGCGTGGTCGACCTGCTGGGTCTGGCTCTACCCGGACTCGGGCGATCGCGCGGGCCCGTACAAGGACAAGGCACCGCGCCTGAGCAGCGGCATCAACGATCGAACAGTGACCGTCGGACTGAGCTGAAGCGAGGAGACAGCGGGATGAGGTTGCGCAAGAGGGCGGCCACGGTGCTCGGCGCCTCCGCCGTGGTGCTGGCCGGGCTGGTCACCCCGGGCACGGCAGCGGCGGCGGACGAACCGACCGTGCGACAACTGCTCGAGCAGTGCGAACAGGGCAACACGGACCTCTGCGAGTTCCACCCCTCGGGTCAGCCGGAGAGCTACCGGGGTGCCGACGAGCTCGTGGGCGGTGCGGCGAACTGCTCGGAGGGGACCTCGACGAGGATCATCAGCTGGGAGTCGACGCAGACGACGACCAACAGCGTCGGGGTCACCATCAGCGCCAGCTCGACGCTCGGCGAGGTGTTCGAGGTCGGCTTCGAAACCAGTTACCAGCGCGAGTGGAGCTGGAGCAAGAGCAAGTCCGACGAGATCCGGCACGAGCTCGGCCCCGGCCAGGCGGTCGAGATCTACGCCTCCCCGATGCGGGAGAAGGTGACCGGCACGTACGAGATGCACTTCGGTGATCCCTACTACGGGCACTACTACTGGTACGTCAACAACGTCACCGTCGACGGGCCCGCGCAGGACGAAGCCTGGTTCACCAGGGTGGAGGAAGTCGACGCGAACTGCTGAAGCAGCGCGCCCCGATGAACGAAGCGGCGCCGGCCTCCATCTCGGAGGCCGGCGCCGCCGCTCGTGCGGTAGCGGTGGGATTCGAACCCACGGAGGCTCTCACCTCACGCGATTTCGAGTCGCGCTCCTTAGGCCGCTCGGACACGCTACCGCAAACAAGCGTAACGAACGGCTCACGCGCGTGAGCAACGGGGGGTCCGCACGCGGAAGGCGCCGCTCACGAGCCCTTCCTTCCTCGAACGCCGGGGCGGACCCCACCGGACGGGGTGGGCTCAGCGCTGTTCGTTCTCGCCGCCCTTGCCCTGGTCGCCCTTGTCCTGGCCGCGCAGTTTGTCCTTGGCGTCCTGGACGGTGCCTTCGGCGCGGTCCTTGAGGTCCTGGCCGCGCTCCTTGGCCTCGCCCTCCAGGCGATCCCGCTTACCGGCGTTCTCCGTCTCCTGACTACCGGTCACACGGCCGGTCGCTTCCTTGGCCTTGCCCGCCAGCTGCTGGGCCTGCTGCTTGACCTTGTCGAAAGTACTCATCACGACCTCCTGTTACCGAGCACCCGGAGAGATACCCGGAAACGGATTCGAATCACCGGTCTGTGACTCAACTCACATTCGATGCTCGTCGAAGAAGCCCTCCAGCAGCGTGGCGCACTCCCCCGCGAAAACCCCACCGACCACTTCGGGGCGGTGGTTGACCCTGCGGTCCCGGACCACGTCCCACAGGGAGCCGACCGCTCCGGTGCGGGGCTCCCACACCCCGAACACGACTCGCGAAACCCGCGCCAGCACCAGGGCTCCGGCGCACATCGTGCACGGCTCGACGGTCACGGCCAGCGTGCACCCGGACAGCCGCCACCCGTCCCCGTGCTCGGCGGCTGCGGCCCGCAGCACCTGGATCTCGGCGTGGGCGGTGGGGTCGGACAGCTCCTCCCGCTGGTTGTGCCCGCTGGCCAGCACCCGCCCGTCGGGCGCGGCGACCACGGCACCTATCGGGACGTCGCCGCCCGCCAGCGCGGCGGGAGCCGCCGCGAGCGCGGAGCGCATCAACTCCCGGTCGGCCGGGGAGGCGGCCACTCCCCCCGTGCCGCGCCGGGACGTGTCCTGTCCGCTTTCCATTCCTTCCTCGGCCGTCACAGCCGTTCGAGCAGCCCGGAGAAGTGCTCTCCGAAGCCGCAGCGCTGGGCGATCATCTCGAGCTGTTCGTCCGGGTAGAGATCGACTTCCTCGTTGATCAGGAGCAGCTCGTCCTCGGGCAGTCCGAGATCGGACAGCAGGGCGAGATTGCCCTCCGGCCAGATCTCGTCGTCGTCCTCGTCGGGAGGATCGACCCGCAACAGATCCAACACGTCGGCGGCGATGTCGTAGTCCAGCGCGGCCGCCGCGTCGGACAGCGCGAGCTCCACACCCCCGGGGACGGGGCGGACCAGCACGAAGAACTCGTCGTCCACATTGCACATGCCAACCACGGCGCCGGTGGACCGCAGTTCTCTCAGAGCCGTTATTACCGCGTCGAGCCCGGTCAGCACCGAGCTGTCGAGCACGTTGCAACGCCACCGCCCGTCCTCTCGAACCGCGGCGACGGCAAAACCCGCGATCGGTGTCTGGACCGTCATGACGCCACGGTAAAGCGTGCGGACGCCACCCGAAAGCACTATTGCACGGACGTCACTCTCCAGGTCAATGATCCGACTCGGTCGGCGACCGAGCGAACACCGAGCGTCCCCGTCGGGCAGTATTGAGTCATGCGAGCCGTGTGTGTGATCGGACTGGGACTGATCGGTGGGTCGGTGCTGCGGGCGGCGCTGCGCGCGGGCCGCGCCGGCTGGGGAGCCACGACCTCGGAGGAGGACGCCGCCGCGGCCCGCGCCGCCGGCTACGACGTGGCCCCGAGCACCGAGGAGGCGCTGCGCCGGGCAGCCGAGCAGGATGCGCTCGTCGTGCTCGCCACTCCGCTGCCCGCCGTCGGCGGAGTGCTGCGCCGGATCGCGCGACACGCCCCGGAGACGTACCTGACCGATGTGGTCGGTGTGCAGGAGCCGGTGCACGAGCTGGTGCGCGAGCTGGCTCCCGGCACCCGCTACGCGGGCGGGCACCCGATGTCCGGAACGACCGACTCCGGCTGGTCGGCGGGGCGCGCCGAGCTGTTCGACCGCGCTCTCTGGGCCGTGACCACCGACGAGGACACCCGGCTCGACTCCTGGGTGGAAGCGGCGGCGCTGGCCGTGGACTGCGGATCGCGAGTGGTTCCGGCCGGCCCCGGCGAGCACGACGCGGCGGTGGCGCGGATCTCCCACCTGCCCCACGTGCTCTCCGCGGTGCTCGCCTCGGTCGGGGCGGACGGAGGTCCGCTCGCCCTGTCCCTGGCAGCCGGTTCCTTCCGGGACGGCACCCGGGTGGCCGGCAGCGACCCCGATCTGGTGCGCGCCATGACCGAGGGCAACCGGGCGGCGCTGCTGGACGCGCTGGACGACGCCCTGGGGCGGCTCGGGGCCGCCCGCGGGGCGCTCGCCACGACCGGCTCGCTGAATTCCACGGTGCGCTCCGGGCACGAGGCCAACGGGAGCCTGCGGGAGCAGCACGCGGCGGAGCGGGTGAGCAGCACCGTGCCGCTGAACGCGGGGCACGCGCTGCGCAGGCTGCGCGAGGTCGGCCAGCGGGGCGGCTGGGTCGTCTCCCTGGACGCGGAGTCGGCCACGGTCGAGCTACCCGCCACCGAGTGAGCGCCAGCGTCCTCCGCCGGAGTGACGGGGCTCCACGCCGGCTCCTCCCGGATTCGCGGGAGCCTCCGCTCGTCAGAACCACTCGAGCAACCGGCACCGCCGAACTCCCTTTTCGGGCAGGATGGAACCATGCCACGCGCGCTCCTGCTCGACGCCGCACGAACTCCGTTCGGAAGCTACCGGGGTGGGCTGTCCGGGGTCCGGGTCGACGACCTGGCGGCGATGCCGATCACCGAGCTGCTCCGGCGCGGACGGACCCGGTCGGATTCCGCCCTCGACCCGAGCACGATCGACGAGGTCGTCTACGGCAACACCAACGGCGCGGGCGAGGAGAACCGCAACGTGGCGCGGATGGCCGGGTTGCTAGCGGGACTTCCGAGCACCGTTCCCGGCATGACGGTCAACAGGCTGTGCGGTTCGAGCGGTGAGGCCCTGGTCCAGGCGGCCAGGGCGATCCGGTCCGAGGAGGCTGAGCTGGTCCTGGCGGGCGGGGTCGAGGGGATGAGTCGTGCTCCGTTCGTGATGCCGCGTTCCGAGCGCGTGCTTCCGGATCGGCTCGACGTGGTCTCCACGGCCGCGGGCTGGCGCCTGGTCAACCCGCGCATGAGTCCGGAGTGGACCGTCCCGCTCGGTTCGGCGGCCGAGCGCGCGGCGGAGGAGCTGGGCATCGGCCGGACCGAGATGGACGAGTACGCGCTGCGCTCCCACCGGCGCGCGGCCGCGGCCTGGGACGCCGGGGTGCACGACGATTTCGTGTTCCCGCTGCACGACCCGAGGGGGATCACGGTGCGCGGCGACGAGTCGGTGCGCACCGACACCGGGATGACCAAGCTGGGGGGACTTCCCCCGGCGTTCTCCGCCGACGGCCCGGTCACCGTGGGCAACTCGGCTCCGCTGGGGGACGGGGCCGTCGCCGCGCTGGTCGGTTCGCAGCAGCAGGCCGACCGCATGGGGGTCACGCCGCTGGGGGAGCTGCTCACCGGGGTGACCGTGGCCTGCGAACCGCACCGCTTCGCGCTGGCTCCGGTGACGGCGATCCGCAAGCTGCTCGGCAGGCTGAACGTCGACCTGGCCGAGGTCGATCTCTGGGAGATCAACGAGGCTTTCGCCGCGCTGGTGCTCAGCGTGCTGCGGCACTTACCGGACATCCCGCTCGAGCGAGTGAACGTTCACGGTGGAGCCCTGGCTTACGGGCACCCGCTCGGCGCGTCCTTCGCCCGGGTGGTGATCGACCTCTGCAGGCACTTGCGGCAGCGCGGTGGCGGACTGGGGGTGGCCAGTGCCGGCATCGGAGTGGGGCAGGCCATGGCCGTGGCGGTGCGGGTCTGACCCGGGAGAAAATCCCGAACGCAATTCGCAGCGGAAGGCTCGCACCGAACGAGCCAAAACACTTTACTACATCGAGAATCATCTCGAATCTCCCAACCACGAACGTGTGATCACTTTCGCACGAAAACGGGACAGAAGAATCACCACTCCACGCCACACAATAAGGTGAATCAATCGTGAACCACGAGGCGAACTCCACCGAACTCCGGTAGACATGAAGTGTCGGCTGCCGACACGGTGCGGCCGACGTACGAAACCCACTCAAAACGAAAGGCACCAACATGCGTTCGTTCAAGCGTGCAGCCGTTGTCAGCGCCATGGCCCTCCCGCTCGCCCTGGGCAGCGCCGGGATCGCCTCGGCCGACTCCCCGAAGGGCCACAAGGACCACGAGGGCGACAAGTGCGTGCACAAGTCCTGCCAGATCGACGTGGAAAAGCACGAGAAGAACGAGAAGAACAACAACTGGCTCTGGAACTGGACGAACTACACCGCGAAGTACGACACCAGCATCATCAACGCCGGAATCATCGGCTGAGAATTATTTTCGAGTCGGAACTCCCGACTTCCGCCGCAGCCTCCCGGTGATCTTTTCCCGACGTGTTGACGACCGGCGTGGCAGCTCGGCGCGAGCAGCGTCGAAACGGCCACGCTGCCCGGACGAGCAGCCACGGATCCGTCCGTGTCGCGCCCCCACGAGGACGTCCTGAGGTGTGTGCACGGCGGCGCTGTCCGCTGTCAGGACGATCGCGTGCGGGCGGGAACTTCGTCCCGGAGCTCCCACGGCGACCGAGCCGGAAAACTTCACCGAGGCGGTGGCGTACTGGCGCCCCGGGCCCTGTGCCACTGCGGGCAGGGCCCGGGAACCAGCTCCTCGCGGATCTTCACACCTCGGCCGGCACGCGGCGGTCCGATACGCGCATCCCGGTACGCGGCAGCCCAGTAAGCGACAGCCCAGTACGCGGCGATCCGGTACGCGCAGCAGAGCGCACCGCATAATTGAAAATAGTTCCCATTATCGATGGTGTGCGTGTTGCTCGCATCCCGCGAGCCACGAAGCGCGATCGATCCGGTGGGAGACATGACGCTGACAGCGACGAGGGAGCACCTTCGGACCAGCGAGCACGCGGTGGCGATGGGGGTGCTCGGCGTGTTCGTGGTGGCGTGCTTCGCCGCCGAGGCGGCCGGGCTGGGGAAGCTGCTGATCATCGCCGTGGTGTCCTGCCTGGCCATGGTCGCGGGGGCGGTGCTCGCACTGCGGAGGATCGTGAGCAGCAGCGCGCTGACCTGGGCGTACGGTCTCGCCGCCGGGGCGATGGTGGCCAGCGCGTGCGCTTTCCTGCTTCCCACGGCGATCGAGCGGAACGCGACGCTGGGAGGTTTCGGCATCGCGGCCGGCGTGCTCGCCGGGTTCACGCTCCACCTCGCCGGTGCGGGCTTCGAGTTCCGCACGGCGCTGCTGGACGACTACGTGGTCCGGCTGACCGTGCACTCCGTGGCCGCCGGGTTCGTCATCGGGGCCATCTACGCCAGCATGCCGGGCATCGGACTGCTGCTGGGGCTCTCGATCATCTCGCACAAGGGACCTGCCGGATACGCGGCGGCGCGCTCGCTGCACGGTTCCGGGCGTTCGATCGTGCCGGTGGTGCTCCCCTCCTGCGGGATCGGCATCGCAGCGATCGCGGTCGGCCTGCTGGGGTGGCCCCTCTCCCCCGCGGTGACCGCACCGGTGTTCGGCGTGGCAGCGGGCCTCTTCCTGCACGTGGCGCTGGACTTCCTGGCACACCTGGAAAAGAACCGTGCCACGGGAAGTCCCCGACTGGCGGCGCACGCCACCACGAGCGCGCTCGCCGGAGCCGCGGCCGTCGTGGGCGCCTGGGCGATCACCGGAGGCTGACCGGCCCGGTGGAAGCACTGGCGCTGGAGGTCCACACGGCCCCCGCGCCGAAGGTCACAACCGAACAGCGCGACCGTGAAAACCGCAGGACAGCAAGGACAGGCCCCGTACAAGCGGGTACCCCTGCGCAACGCCTCGGTCGCACCCCTGGCGATGCGGTTCCCGAAGTCTCGTCACCTGATCGCGTTCCGGCTATCCTCGGTAACGACCTCTTCGCGCGGAGTCGCCACCCGGCGCCCCGGGAACTCGCGAAGAGGCAGGCTTCCGCTAAGAGGTGGTTCAGCGTGAGTGCTGATGTGGGCTACCGGATCAAGAAAGCTCGTCAGCGGGCCGGCATGTCGAGGCCGGTACTCGCCGGGCTGGTCGGACGCTCAGCCGAGTGGTTGAAGGCGATCGAGAACGGGCGGTTGCAGGTTCCGCGACTGCCGATGCTGGTCAAGCTCGCGCGGGCACTGGAGATCTCGGATCTGGCCGAGCTGACCGGGAACGGCGAAGCCGTCCCGGTGCAGACCTTCGCCGGAGGCGCGGAACACGCCGCATTGAGCGCAGTCCGAACCGCGCTCACCGAGTACCGACTCGGCGAACAGCACCGACGGCCCAGCATCGTGCACCTGGCCGAACGACTGCGGGCGGCCTGGCAGCTCCGGCACTCCTCTCCCGACCACCGAAGTCAGATAGGTGCACTGCTGCCCGATCTCATCCGGGACTCGCAGAGCGCTGTGCGCACCTACTCCGGCGAACAGGCCCGGGAGGCTCGTCGTGTGCTGGCTGGAGTGTATCGACTGAGTCAGTTCTACACCGCCTACCAGCCGGCCCCGGAGTTGGTGTGGCTGGTGGCCGACCGCGCGATGAGTGAAGCGCAGAACGCGGACGATCCTTACGCGATCGCTTCGGGCGCGTGGGGGTTGGTGCAGACGCTACGTGAATCCGGGCGCTGGGACGAGGCGTTGCAAGTGGCCGAGGACGGACGTAAACAGCTCACTCCCCACCTGTCCGAGGACAGCCCCGTGGACTGGCGCGGCTTGTACGGCGCGTTGTTCGCCGAGTCCGCACTCACGCACGCACGCGCGGGCAGGCACGGCCCGGCCTGGCGGGAGTGGGAGCGCGCATACGACGTCGCTCGCGAACTCGGCCCCGCGTACCGACACATCCAGTCCTCGTTCAGCCTGCCCGTGATGAGCGCGCACGCCGTCAGCATCGCGGTCGACCTGCAACGGCCCGGCGAAGCGTTCCAGGCGCACACGATCACCCCGGAAGAGATCACCTCGGTGCCACGCCGCTCACGGCATCTGATCGAACTCGCCCGAGCTCACCACAAGGACGGGAACCGCGCCGCCACGCTGGCCACCCTGCGGTGGGCCGAACGGACGGCACCGGAGACAGCCGCCTACAACGGGTTCGCCCGTGACCTCACTGCCGGGTTGGTCGAGGCTCCTCCCGACGGTCAGCGCGAAGAAGCACGCACACTGGCCGACCGGTTGGGGCTGTTGGTCCGATAGGTGACAGGTACAGTTCGTCCCTCTTCCGAAGCCGCAGTGGCCGATGCTTCGGGTATGGCAACGAGCTCAACCGATACCGGACGCGTTCAGGTGCGCTGCACCACCGTGGAATCCGACGGACGGGAATCATTCGTGCTGCGCCCCGCGGGCGAGCAACTCCGCATCGACACACCCACGGTGTTCCACCGAACGAGGTGGACACCCGAACAAGCCCGCCGACTGCGAGACGCACTGACCACACTGCTCGACCGGCTCACCCCAGGCGGTGAAACCCGATGAGCCGGCCGCACACGCAGTTGGCAACACTGCTGCGCCGGGCGCAGTGGATGCTGGACGAAGCCGCCTACAAACTCGGCGGCAAGCAGCTCCCGGACACCGACCGGCACGCCCTGGCCGAAGCCCTGGACGAGCTGGCCGCCGCACTGCGCGAGCACGCCGACGAACCCGCCGAACTCGCAGCCGGACAGCACGAGCCGCCCGCGATCGTGGAGCCCCAGCGGTGAGCGCTCGCCGCCCCCGCCCCTGTCTCGGAGGACACGGGGACCGACGACCGTGCCGACTGCCCGGCCACCGGCTCGCCCGCACCGGAACGCTGCCGCCTGCCGCCCCTCGCGAGAACCGGCGGCCGGAACCACCGCGGTGGGCCGAACCGAACCCGACGCTGCTGACCCGCGTGCTGGACGGGCTGCGTGCCCTGCAGCCCGCGACGCGGAGCCGCACCCCTGGTTCTTCCCGGCTCGGACCGAACGAGCCGGGGACGAGAAGAGGAAGCACGGAAAGGAGCTGACTGTGACCGACACTCCCGAAACCAACCTGTTCCCCTCCCGCACACCGGCGGAAGGCCTGTCCACGGACGTGCCCAGCGGAACAGCCCTGCGTCCCTTCGGGCTGACTCGCGGCACCGCCCTGGCCGACGGGGAAGCGATGACCGACCTGAGCGAGCTGAGCTACGACCCCGAGCGACAGATCAACGTGGACTCAGCGGGTGATCCGGTCGTGGCGAATCCGCTGTCCCAGCGAATGACCACGCACACCGACACCCGGTACGACATGCAGTGGTTCGTGGACAAGGACTGACATGCCAGCGCCTTCCGTTGTCGTCGTCACCCGCGAGCAGGACATCACCGCCGACTTGGTGGTGCGCGAGCTGCACGAGCGCGGCGTCGGTGTGGCGCGGTTCGACCTGTCCGACTTCCCGGAGCGGATGCGCCAGGCCGCCTATCTGGTACCCGGTCGGGATCGCTGGACCGGAGCGCTACGCGGAACGCACCGAGATGTGGACCTCTCGGCCGTGCGCGGGGTGTGGTACCGCAAACCTGCCCCCACCTCGCCACATCCGAGTCTGACCGCAACGGAGTGCAACTGGGTGGCCGCCGAGGCCCGCACAGGTCTCGGCGGTCTGCTCGCAGCGCTCCCGGCCCGGTGGATCAACCGGCCCGACGCGGCAGCGCTCGCCAGTCAGAAACCCGCACAACTCCGAACCGCGGTGGCGTGCGGGCTCGACGTCCCCGAATCACTGCTGACCAACGACCCCGAACGCGCACGTGAGTTCTGCGCGGGCGGTCCGGTGATCTACAAACCGCTGGGTGGAGGGCCGAGCAGCGAGAACGGCCATCGCGTGGCACTGCGGACCACCACCGTGACCGCGGAGGAGATCACCGACGGGGTCGCCCGCACCACGCATCTGTTCCAACGACGGGTCGAGTGCGCCTACGCGGTGCGCTGCACCGTGGTCGGCGACCTCGTGTTCGCCGCACGGTTGGAGCTCCCGGCAGGAGTGGACACGGTGGACTGGCGGGACTGCCACGACGAGCTCACCATCACCCCGATCGAAGTACCCAGTGCCGTCGGCGCGGGACTGCGGGCACTCATGACCCGGCTGGGTCTGGTGTTCGCCGCTCCCGACTTCGTGGTCGACCCCGACGGCCGCTGGTACTTCATCGGCGATCTCAACCCGAACGGCCAGTGGGCCTGGATCGAACACCTCCGCGAACCGATCACCCGCGCCCTCGCCGACGAACTCACCGCATCGGAGACCGCATGACCCTCATCGACGACACCGCCCGGTACCGCGCGGCGCTCGCCGAGCAGCTGACCGAACAGCTGAACCTGTCGAGCACGTGGCGCGACGCCTTCCGGGCGGTGCCGCGTCACCTGTTCGCCCCCCGGTTCACCCTGTTCCACCCGCCCAGCGGGAGTTACACCGGCTACGACACCACCGACCCGGCGCAGCGCACCGCGGCGTTGTCCGCGGCCTACAGCGACGACACGCTGATCACCCGGTTCGACGAGAGCGGAAACGGCATCAGCTCCTCCACGGAACCGAGCCTGATGGCGACGATGCTGGAGGCGCTTGAGCTCGACCCGTCCCACCGGGTGCTCGAAGTCGGCACCGGCACCGGCTACAACGCCGCGCTGCTGTGCGAGGTCGTGGGCAGCTCGCGCGTCACCACCGTCGACGTGGACCCCGAGCTGATCGGCGACGCCCGCACGGCACTGGACACCGCCGGATACGCACCGAGCGTGCGCTGCGGGGACGGTGCGGACGGACTCGCCGAACGGGCACCGTTCGACCGGATCATCGCGACCTGCGGAGCCGACCGGGTGCCGACCGCGTGGCTCGACCAGCTCTCCGCCGACGGGGCTGTGCTGGTCAACCTTTCCAGGGGGATCGCACTGCTGCGGCGCACCCGCCCCGGCAGCGTGTCCGGACGGTTCCTCGACCGCGCCGGGTTCATGCCGCTGCGCTCGCCCTCCGAGTCGGCCCAGCCGCCGGCCGGACGCGTGGTCTCCGAGACCAGCGGGGCCGCGGAGACGACCCGCCCGACCACCCTCCCGGAGAGTGTGGACTTCTCCACGATGTCGCTGTTCACGTCCCTGATCGCCGCCAGGAGCAGGCTCGTGCGCACTGCCCGGGACGATCAGGTCACCACTTGGCGGTGGGTCCACCCCGCGTCCGGTTCGTGGGCGCGCGTCGAGCCGGTCAACCAACGGGTCCACCAGGCGGGGCCCCGACGGTTGTGGGACGAGCTGGAACCGGTGCTGACCTCGTGGCAGCGGGCGAACCGGCCGGGCCTCGAACGGTACGGCATCACCGCCCACCAGGACGGCACGCACGAGCTGTGGCTCGACACCCCGGAGGGGCTGATCACGGAGCTGCCGAGCTGAGCAGTCCCGAAGAGCAGCCGCCGGGACCACGACCTCGCCGCGTTGTCGTCGACCAGAGCCATCCCGTCATCCACTGCAGTCAATCACTGCGCCGACGACAGCGCGGGAGACACCGAACACCGACGCGGTCACAACCGCGACCACATGGGGACGAGGCCGGACCTCCCGCGTGAGCGGTGCTGCCCTGAACTCGGTGGTCGACGGGGGTCGACGGGGGCTCGTGAAAGTTGGCAGCAAATTGGCGACCGTCTCCGTGACCCCCACGGAGCCATCGTCCCCGAACAGCAAAAAACCCCCAGCGAACCGGGGGTTTCAAGCTGTCTCGACCAGACGTGCGCCCGTAGGGATTCGAACCCCAAACCTTCTGATCCGTAGTCAGACGCTCTATCCGTTGAGCTACGGGCGCATGTTCAGTTGTGAACTCCCACTGACGTGGGAGTCCCAGCGGAGGCTCCGGGATTCGAACCCGGGAGGGGGGTTACCCCTACCGCATTAGCAGTGCGGCGCCATAGACCAGACTAGGCGAAGCCTCCGGGTGTTTCCTCTTTGCCACTGATGAGAACTATACACACCGCCGTCGCGGCGTTTTCAACGGGGGGTCACCTTTCGCGCACGAGCCCGGCAGGCGACCCGCCCGCCACCTGGATCAGCCGGTTTTTTCGCCGCTCATGCGGATGAAGGGAGCCAGCGAGTCCGGATTGCGCAAGGCGTCGGTGCTCACCGCCCGCTCGGGAGCGCCCCCCGCGAGGATCTTCTTCACCGGAACCTCGAGCTTCTTCCCGTTCAGGGTGTACGGCACCTCGTCCACCGGGACGAACCTGTTCGGCACGTGCCTGGGGGACAGCTCGCCGCGCAGCCCCTCCTTGAGGCGGGGAGTCAGCGCGGACAGCTCCGCGCCCTCGGCCAGCACCAGGAAGCACAGCAGCTCCCCGTCGGTCTCCCCCGCTCCGGAGGTGTCGATGACCAGCGAGTCCAGCACCTCCTCGAAGCTCTCGACCACGCGGTAGAACTCGGCCGTGCCCATCCGGATACCACCGCGATTGAGCGTGGAGTCGCTCCTGCCGTAGATCACCAGCGAACCGCGCTCGGTGACGCGCACCCAGTCCCCGTGCCGCCAGATCCCGGGGAACGTGTCGAAGTAGGCCTCCAGCATCCGACTGCCGTCGGGATCGTTCCAGAAGTACACCGGCATGCACGGCATCGGCTTGGTCAGCACCAGCTCACCGACCTCCTCGAGCACCTCTCCGCCCCGCTCGTCGTAGGCGGCCACCGCGGCCCCGAGCATCGGGCAGGAGATCTCGCCCAACCACACCGGAACATCGGGCGAAGCCCCCACGAAAGCGGTGCACAGGTCCGTGCCCCCGGACACGCTCGCGATCTGCACGTCGCGGCCCACCGCCTCGGCGATCCACCGGAACCCGTCCCCGGTGAGCGGGGCCCCAGTCGAGCCCACGGTGCGCAGCGCGGACAGGTCGTAGTCCTGCCCGGGGATCAACCCGCGTTTGCGGCACGTCTGGATGAACGGCGCTGACGTGCCGAAGTAGTTGACCCCGCACCGGGCCACGACCTCCCAGAGGCCGTGCGTGCCCGGATACATCGGGCTCCCGTCGTACAGCACCACCGTCGCGCCGGTCAGCAGGCCACCGACGAGGAAGTTCCACATCATCCAGCCGGTGGTGGTGTACCAGAAGAACACGTCACCCGGCCCGAGGTCGCAGTGCAGCCCGACGACCTTGAGGTGCTCCAGCACCATCCCGCCGTGCCCGTGGACGATCCCCTTCGGAAGTCCGGTGGTGCCGGAGGAGTACAGCACCCAGAGCGGGTGGTCGAAGGCGACCCGCTCGAAGGAGAGCTCGGCACCGGCGTGCCGTTCGAGCAGCTCGGACCAGTCCGCGGTCCCCGGCAGCTCCGCGGCGTCGTCGAGGTAGTCGACCAGCACGGTGGCCGCCAGCCCCGGAAGCTGCTCCTCCAGCTGCCGGACGGTCTCGGTCACGTCGAACCGGCGACCTCCGTACAGATAACCGTTCGTGGCGATCAGGACCTTCGGCTCGATCTGCACGAAGCGGTCCGCCACCGCGCGCACCCCGAAGTCCGGGGAGCAGGACGACCACACGGCACCGAGGCTGGCCGTCGCGAGGAAGGCCACCAGCGTCTCGGGACTGTTCGGGGCCAAGGCGGCCACCCGATCACCCCGGCGCACCCCGAGTTCGACCAGCCCCGCCCTGGCCGCGGCCACGGCGGCGCGCAGCCGACCGAAGGTGAGCTCCTCCCGGCGCCCGTCCTCCCGCTCGAAGACCACGGCCGTGTCCTGCGCGTCCTTGCCGGGGCCCGCCGACAGCGCGTGCTCGGCGTAGTTCAACCGCGCCCCCGGGAACCACTCCGCTCCCGGCATGGTCTCCGCGTTCAGCACGCGCTGCCCGCGATCGGAGAAGGCCACCCCGAAGAAGTCGGCCACCGCCGACCAGAAGCCCTCCAGATCGTCGACCGACCACCGCCACAGCGAGCGGTAGTCGGGCAGGTCGAGCTCCCGCTGCTCACGCAGCCACCCCCGGAAGCGGGCCATGCCGGTCTCGCTCACCCGCTCGGGCGAGGGCTGCCAGAGCAGTTCGGGAGTGCTGTCCGCGGAAGTGCTTGAAGTCATAACAGCTTCCTAACCCACCACCACCCGGTTGAGCTATAGGTAACGCCCGGGCAATTCGGAGTTCACTCCGCACGACTCCGGTCGACGGCCCGGCGAATCCCGCTCCGGGAGCGCCCCGCCGGTGCGGCGGGCAGGACCTCGCGGGACCGACTAGCCTCGGGGTCACCTCAGGTGCAGATCGAACCAGTTGCGGGCGCGGCGCCAGGCCTCCTCCGCCGATTCGGGATCGGTGTCGAAGCGGTGATCGGCGCGCGAGTAGCGCACCACATCGGTGATCACACCGGCCCCCGAGGCGGCCGAGCGGAGCTTGTCGATCTCCTCCGGAGGGATGTGCGAGTCCATCTCGCCGTACATCCCCAGCCACGGGCAGCTGACCTCCTCCGCGATCTCGACCAGCGGGGGCAGCCCCACCGAGAGCGGGGTGACGATCCCGCCGCCGCCCACGGTCACGGCAGCGCCGAGCCTCCTGCTCGCGGCGACGACCAGAGCAGCCGTCCCCCCGATGTCGAAGCCCATGATCCCCTGGTGCTCACCGGAAACTCCCCGGTCGGCCAACCAGACGAAGGCCGCGTCGGTGTCGGCCAGCACCGACTCCCCGGAAAGCCCCCGCACGCGCTCGGCCACCCACGGTTCCGCGGTCTCCGATTCGGAGGTCTCGCTGCCTTCCCCGTGGTAGAGGTGCGGGGCCACCGTGAGCCAGCCCTCCTCCGCCAGGGCGGCCAGGATGATCCTTATCCGCTCGGTCACCCCTTTGTCCTCGTGCAGGACCACGATCCCACCACGTACTACGTTTTCCGGTTCGGCGACGGTCAGCCGGAGTTGCGTGCCGTCGGTGAGCGCGATGGTGTCGGTCCTGGTTTCGATCATACTGCGCAGGGAACCATGCCGGGGTAAGCACACGTCAACGCTGTGTGACGAAATGGAGTGACTGAATGGTGTGCGCAGCCGATTTTTTCCCCCTTTCGGTCTAGGACGCTGCGCGGACCGGTTCACGCGAACGCCCGCTCCACGCCCCGCGCCGCCATCTCGCGAGCGACCCCACCTCCCGGGCTGCTCGCCACCGGGAAATCCGCGGAGAGCGCGAGCGCTCCCATTGGTTCCGGACGCGTCCGGCGGAGGGGATAGTCTCGGGCCGCGGCCGGAGAGGCCGTCGCGGAACGATCAAGGAGTGGTCAATGAGCGTGCGCGTCCGTGCCGACCTCGACAGCCTCCCCGCCTACGTGGCGGGCAGGACCGTGCCGGGTTCCACGAAGCTGGCCAGCAACGAGGTCTCCCGGGGACCGCTGCCGAGCGTGGTGGAAGCCATCACGCACGCGGCTCACGAGGTGCACCGCTACCCCGACATGGCCGCGACCGAGCTCGTGGACGCGCTGGCCGAGCGCCTCGACGTGCCCACCGAGCGACTCGCCGTCGGCTGCGGCTCCGTGGCGCTGTGCCAGCAGATCGTGCAGGCCATGTGCGCGCCCGGCGAGGAGGTCGTCTTCCCGTGGCGCTCCTTCGAGGCCTACCCGATCCTGACGAAGGTCGCCGGGGCCGAGGAGGTGCGGGTCCCGCTGACCGCGGACAACGCCCTGGATCTGGACGCGCTGGCTGCGGCGATCACCGAATCCACGCGCGTGGTCTTCGTCTGCACGCCCAACAACCCGACCGGAACGGCGCTGCGCGAGGAAGAGCTGGTGGCGTTCCTCGAGCGGGTTCCGTCCGACGTGCTCGTGGTCCTCGACGAGGCCTACCGGGAGTTCGTCGACGACCCGCAGGCGCCCGACGGGGTGGAACTCACCCGCCGGTGGGACAACGTCGTCTCCCTGCGCACCTTCTCCAAGGCCTACGGCCTGGCCGGACTGCGCGTCGGGTACGCGGTAGCACCTCCCCAGGTCGCCGAGGCGCTGCGCAAGGTCTACATCCCGTTCAGCGTCAACGCGGTCGCCCAGGCCGCGGCGGTGGCCTCGCTGGGCGCCCGCGAGGAGCTCGCGCAGCGCTGCGCCGAAGTGGTCGCGGAGCGGAAACGCGTTCGGGACCGGCTGCTGGAGCTCGGCTACCGAGTTCCGCCGACCCAGGCCAACTTCGTGTGGCTCCCCCTCGGGCAGCGGACTCAGGCCTTCAACGAGCACTGCCTGGAAAACCGCGTGGTGGTTCGCGCCTTCACCGGCGACGGGGCGCGCGTCACGGTCGGCACTCCCCCGGAGAACGACGCCCTGCTGGAGGCTGCCGCTTCCTTCGCGGGATGACGCCGCCCAACGCCGCTCAGCGCTCGGGCGCCTGCTCCGTCGTGCTCCCGTGAGGGGTTTCCTCGGCGGGACGGGCGTCCTCCGCTGCCGGACGTCGCTCCTCGGCGGGGAGTTCCGACTCCCGCGAGGTGCTTCCCTCTCCCGGGAGGGGGTGTTCGGCCACGTCGGCTTCCCCGGAGTCGGACAACCGCTGCTGACCGCGCCTGCGGAAGTAGCGGAAACCGGGTATTCCCACGATGGCCCTGCGCACGTCGTACGAGACCTCCAGCAGCTCGTGGATCTCCGGCCCGACGCGGTCCAGAGTGCGCAGAATCGGGAGGATGTCCGACAGGACGTGCTCGGTCAGCACCGGCAACTCGTCGACCAGCCTGATGGCCGCGTCTACCTCCTTCTGCGAGAGCTCGGCGACGAACTTCTCCACCATGGGGGCGGCCCGGTGCGCGGTGGGTTCGTAGGCGGCGAGCAGCCCGTCCACCGTTTCGGTCGTGCGTTCGGCGCGCTCCACGGTCTCCGCCGCGCGGGCGGAGACGCTCTCGGCCTTGGCGACGACCGCGCCCGCCGAGGTCGAGATGTGCTCGGCCGCCGACACCGTCTCCTCGGCCGCAGCGGCCACCTGACTGCTGTGGCGGACGATCCCCTCGGCCTCGTCCACCGTTCCCGCCACGCGCTCGACGATTCCGTCCGCGCGTTCGACGATTTCACCTACCCGTTCGACCAGCCGCTCGGCCTCGTCGATCAGACCGACCACCCTGCCGGGGACCGCGGCCGCCGTTCCGGCCACGTTCACGGCACGCCCTACGGTCGCCCTGGCCATCCCGGCGACCTCGCCCGGCGTTGGAATAGCGATCATCATGCACCCACTGTGCCCGCGCGGGAGCAGGGAGCACCACCGAACGGCGGAAACCGTGTCTCCGACTGCCGGGGCGAGGAGGCGGAGCGGCGCCGTGCCCCGTTCGTCGACGGAGCACGGCGCCCGGTCCGGATGCGCGCGCAGGGCTGACCTCACGAGCGAACGGAGCAGGCCGGCGCACCCGAGGCCGCTCCGGGCATCCGCACCCGCGGATCGCGAAATCCGCCGGGCTGTCAGCCGGTCACGGCCGCGTGCCCCTCGGGACTCTCCGGGGTGGGAGCGCTGGGCAGCTCCTCCTCGCCACCCGGCTGCTTCGGCTCGTCGGGCTGCTTCGGCTCGTCCGGATCGCCCGGCTTCTCGGGCTCATCGGGCTTGTCCGGCTGATCCGGCTCATCAGGCTTGTCCGGCTCATCCGGCTTGTCGGGATCATCCGGCTTGTCCGGGTCGTCAGGTTTGTCGGGATCGTCCGGGTCGTGCGGCTTGTCCTCGTCCCCGCCGGTCGAGGGGTGGTCCACCACGGGGGCGTTGACGCACTCCGCGGACTCCGGCGACAGCACGGAAGCGACGGCACCGAGCACCGCGATGTCGTTGCCGCAGAGCTGGATCGGCGCAACGCTGGCGTTGTTGCCGTTACCGACGTTGATCCCGTCGTTGTCGGCGCTGTCGGCGAAGGACGGAGTGCCCGCGAGCAGGAGACCCGCGGTCGCGGCCACGCTCCCCGCCAAGTATGTCTTCTTACCCACTCTTACACTTCCTTTTCGGATTCTTGCGGATTCCCTACTCGACGAGTCACTCAGCGGCTCGTCATCCGCCCACTCAGCGCAGCCGGACCAACGTTCCCAGCGGCAACGACCGCAGCAGGGACAGCGCGTCCGCGGGAACGCGGACACAACCGTCGCTGCTCGCGGAACCGAAGACGCCCGGATCCGGCCAACCGTGCAACGCCACTGTTCCGGGACCACCTCCGTAGGTCTTGAAGGTCTCGGAATGCGTGCCCAGCGGCAGAACGATCGGACTGTAATCGTTCACCGTTTCCCGGATGGAGGCGAGGATGAAGGTGCGGCCCCTCGGGGTCGGGCTCGCCTTCTTGCCCACGCCCACTTCCCAGGAACCGATCTCGCGACCGTTCTTGAGCACCACCAGTCGGCGAGCGTCCACGTCGACGTTCACGACGTGTCGGGAACGCGCCTTGTGCACTTTGTCGCTCTCCGACCGGACCCAGCCGGTCGAACCGTTCGGCCGCGAAGGCAGCAGGACCCGCGCCCAATCACCGCGTTCGGCGACGATCGGGACCCAGGTGGGGGACTTGAACTGGCGAGCGGGCAATCGGGCGATCGCCTTGCCACGTACCGAGTCGTACACCGCCGTGTCCTGCTCGACACGCAGCACCACGCCGTTCGTCCCCTCGTTCGGAGCGGGATCGGACGGCGCGTCGGGGGTAGTGCCGAAGGTGGTCGCCTTCGGAAGCGCGGACAGGTCCACTGTGGATCGAGTAGTGGATGGAGTGGCCGCGTCCACCGGAGCCGGCTCGGACGGGGCGTCCGAGCAACCGCCCAACAGCAGCACGAGGAGAACAGCGGAAACCGCCACCAACCGACGTACCGGGGAAACTCCCCCGAATACGGAACCGGGGGAGCCGATTCTCGCGAACTCCATCGAAAACGTCCTCGTGACTGCGCCTGCCTTCGCGGTACGCACCGGCCCCTCCCGAGCAGGGTCATCGCCCCTCGAGTCCGACCGGTGCCGGAAAACCGACCGCAAGAACGATCGGATTCCGAGCGAAGATTAACCGATCATCGCTGCCGAGCAACCGGGGACACGCCCACCCCTCCCCGAGGCGGAGATCCCCGGCGCTGCGTTGTTGACCAGCGCAAAAATCAACTTCTCGCCACGCGTGAAGATCAACAGGGAAAGCTTTTCGGGTAATCGCCCGCAAAAATTCACCCTATCGAGCTATAAAACCACACGCCTCCACAGAAAGGGCTAATCACCCAGGAAAGTCGACCGCGCAACACTCCTCACTCGACCGAGCGAAAAATAAGGCACTCCCATTCACGCGGTGTCACCCACGACACCGCAGCGCCGCGTTCTTCCCGAGCCGTGCGAGCCGCCGGACGACCGGGCACCGGGCACCGGACACCGGGCACCGGGCACCGGGCGGTTTCAGGGAAGCAGCACCGGGTCGATCAACACCGCGTCCCCGACGCACTCCCGCGGATCCGCGCGGACCGAGACCCGAAATCCCCCGCTGACGTCCGCGCTCAGCTCGGCCACCTCGCCGACCCGGACCGTCACGGGAGCTCCCGCGGGATCCCCGTCGACGCGCACCGCGAACGTGACCGCGGTACCGGAATCCTCGTGGTCGGCCAGGCCGACCTCGGCGCGGAAAGTGCTCATGTTCCGGTCGATGTTGTACCCGACGGGGTAACCGTCCGAGCAGCTGCTGTCCATCGTCAGCGCACGCGGGCGTTTCCGCTTGCCCACGGTGACCTCGCCGCGCTCCCAGTACATCTTTCCGTCGTCCGGTTGCCGGTCGGCAAGGTGAACCGCCTCCGCGGGGGAAGCCGCATCCGACTCCGGCTCCTCGTCCGCACCTCCGGAACCCGGCTGCCCGCGGGTCCGCGTAACGGTCTCCGTGACCGTGCTGGGCGTCGTGCTCGCCGAGGCCTCCGACTGCTTCTGCTCGGCACGCGTGGTGAAGTAGACAGTGACGGAACTGGTGACCAGCGTGACCAACGCGGTGATCACCGCGGCGACGACGGCTCCGCGACGACTGATCACGGCAGCCCGGACCGTGGCGTGCTCGTCCACTCGCCCGGGGCCCGCAGTCCCGCTGCTCCGCGACGGCCGGTACGTCGACCGCCTCCCCTTTCGGAACCCCACGAGTCGTGAGAGTACTGGGCGCGCGATCTCCCGTGTCCGAAATCGTCGAAAAATCCGGGAGCCGGACGCGCCGGCCACACCGCCACACGTCCGGTGGAACCACGTCGCCCGAGACGAGTCGCCGGGAGCCGGCGGGAAGCCCCGGCGAGCTGAGCGCACCACCGGGGTTCTCCGATCACAGCGGCGGAAGCGGCGGGATTCGAACCCGCGGGCCCTCTCGGACCGCTCGCTTTCAAGGCGAGTGCATTAGGCCGCTCTGCCACGCTTCCGGGGCCGTAGCGTAGCGGCCCACGCCCACCCGCACCAATGCCGGGGGCCGTGGTCGCGCGAACCAACCACCTCCGCGCGCCACCTCCGCGCCGATCAGGAGGCCGCTCCCCGCGGCGGTCCCGGGCACGAGCGGGGCGGGACCAGCGCCGGGCGGGGCGGAACCGACTTTCGAACCAGGCCGCGCACGTATACTTTCGGCGGAGCGCACCTGCCACGTTCGCCGCGGGGCCCGCGCGGATCGGGCGAGCACCCGCTCGGGCGGGACGGTTGCGGGACGAGCGGACCAACCCGCGCACTCTCCAGGGGGGGGAAGGCCGGTGACAACTGCCGTCGACGTGGCCGATCTGGTGAAGCGCTACCCCAAGAGCAGGAACAACGCCGTGGACGGGCTGAGCTTCCGGGTGCGCCGCGGCGAGATCTTCGGCCTGCTCGGCCCCAACGGAGCGGGCAAAACCACGACGGTGGGGGTGCTGACCACGCGCATCGTCCCCACCTCGGGCAAGGTCGAGATCGGCGGGATCGACGTCGGCCGCAACCCGGTCGCGGCCAAGACCAAGGTCGCGGTCGTCCCCCAGCGGGTCAACCTCGACCGCTCCCTGAACGCGCGGCAGAACCTGCTGTTCCACGCCACCTACCACGGGGTCGGACGTTCCACGCGGCACGCGCTCGCCGACGAGCTGCTCGACAGGATGGGCCTGGCCGGCAAGGCCAAGGCCCGGGTGGACGACCTCTCCGGTGGGCAGTCCCAACGCCTGATGATCGCCAGGGCGCTGATCCACCACCCCGAGGTCCTCTTCCTCGACGAGCCCGCCACCGGGTTGGATCCGCAGGCCAGGCTGTTCCTGCACGACAGGATCGCGGACCTGCGCTCCGAAGGAATCACCGTCGTGCTGACCACCCACGACATGGACGAGGCCGAGAAGCTCTCGGACCGGGTGGGCATCGTCGACCACGGCAGGATGCTCACCGTGGACACCCCCTCCGAACTGATCAGATCGCTGCCCGGCAGCGGGACCATGGACGTCACGGTCCGCCCGAGCGGCCGAACCCCCGAGGCCACGAGCGACGCGCTCGCCGGGATCCCCGGGATCCGGCACGTCGAACGCCTCGAGCACCCGAGCGGCGCGGGCGCCCCGGACGAGACCAGGCTGCGGCTGTACGTCGCCGGGGAGACGACCGAACTGCTCGGGCCAGTGGCCGCGCGGCTGCACGAACGCGCCGTGACCGTCACCGACCTCGCTCTCGGCTCGGCGAGCCTGGAGGACGTCTTCATCGACCTGACGGGCAGGGACATGCGGTGAGCACGACGACGACATCCCTTCGCGCGTTCACGGCCGTGCTGGGGCGGGACGTGTTCGTCACCGGGCGCGAACTCCCGAGCTTTCTGGCCCAGGTCCTGGTGCAGCCGGTGGCGCTGCTGTTCATCTTCGGCAAGGTCCTGGGCCAGCTCGGCTACACCCAACCCGGCTACGCCCAGATCCTGCTGCCCGGGATGATCGCGCTCAACGCGTTCCTGGTGGCGCTGCAGAACACCTCCTTCCCGCTCGTGCTGGACTTCTCCTACTCGCGGGAGATCGAGGACAGACTGCTCGCACCGCTGCCGATCAGCTGGGTGGCCGTGGAGAAGATGCTGTTCGGGGCGCTGCGCGGCCTGTTCGCCGCCCTGCTCATGTTCCCGATCGGCCTGCTGATGCTGGGCCGGGTCAGCTGGGACCTGTCCGGGCTGCCCTTCGCCGTGCTGTGCATGGTGCTGGGCTCGCTGGCGGGCGGGACCGTCGGGCTGACCGTCGGAGCGGCCGTGCCGCCCCGCAGGATCAACATCATGTTCGCCGTCATCCTGGCCCCGCTCATCTTCACCGGAGCCAGCCAGTTCCCCTGGGCGCAGCTCCACGACCTGCGCTGGTTCCAGATCGTGTGCGCCTTCAACCCGCTGACCTACGTCAGCGAGGGCATGCGGGGCGCCCTGCTGCCGGAAGTCCCGCACATGGCCCCGTGGGTGTGCGTGCTGGCCCTGCTGCTGGCCTGCTTGGTGTTCGGGGCGGCCGGGATCAAGTTCTTCCTGCGGCGCGCTCTGGACTGAGGTGAACGTTCGGCGGCGCGGTTTGCCCGGATGGTTACTTGGCGGAACCTCTCGTGGGCTCTCGCTTCGGGTGCCCGACATCGGGCAACCACGCTCCCCTTCGCCGGGAGTGCCCGTCCGGGAAGGTGGTGGGGCGGAGAGCACCTGGTGCGGGCCCACGGCTCGCCGGGAGAAAGCCACGGGGCGGGACGCTGGGAATCCCGCCCCGTGGCCGTCCGCGCCGAACCGTGCGGCTCGGCTCCCGCTCACTCCACCGCTTCGGCGGAGAACGGGTCACTTCGGCGCGAACCGGGTCACTTCAACGGCAGCTGGCAGGAGTGCCCGTGCGACTCCCGCGCCTCGTTCAGCCCCATCGGTTCGGCCATGGCAGCGCGCCGCAGCTCAGCCCGCTGCTGCCTGCTCCGCATGCCGTTGACCTCCTCGGTGGTCTGCGCGTAGTGCCCCACGACCTCGGACATCGCCCGCGTGTTGCGGATCAGCGCCCGGCGGTCGACGTTGTCGAGGTCGTCACCGGCCGCGTGGTAGTTGGGGTCGTAGGCCACTCCGGCCTCGCCGCCCCACTTGGCGGCCTGCTTCTCGGTCTTGACTCCCTCGGCTCCGGTGAACAGTCCGCCTGCGGGGATGCCCTTGGCGATGAACTCCCCGTAGTCGGAGCGACCGTTGAAGTCGGTGCCCTCGATCTCGACTCCCTGGCGCTTCATCGCCGCGGTGAAGTCCTGCTCGATCTGGCCCGAGCCGTGCGGCCCCGGGCCCGCGCCGACGCCGTCCGAGTCGTCCCCGTCGTAGCTGAAGTAGCCCGCGTTCGGCGAGCCGATCATGTCGAAGTTCAGGTACATCGCGATGTCGAGCTGCTGCTGGAAGCTCAACCCGTCGACGTACTCGGTGGAGCCGATCAGCCCGGACTCCTCGGCGCCCCACCAGGCGAACCGGACCGCGTTGTTCACATCGGGCTCGCCGCCCAGCTCCAGCGCGGTCTCCAGCAGCCCGGCGCTTCCGGTGCCGTTGTCGTTGATGCCCGCGCCCACGTCCACGCTGTCCAGGTGCGCCCCGGCCATGACGACGTTGTCCTCACGTCCGGTGCGGGTCTCGGCGATCACGTTCTCGGTGGTGATCTCCTCGAACTTCGCCCGCAGGTCCAGCTTCGCGGTGGCCCCCGCCTGCTCGACCAGCTCGGCACCGGTCTGCTCGTCGACTCCCGCCGTGGGGATGACCCCGGCGTCGGCTCCGCCCAGCGTGCCGTTGACCGGCCCCTCGGCGTTGTTGTAGATGATCGCCGCGCTGGCGCCCTGCTCGGAGGCGATGCGTTGCTTCTCGGCGAAGGTGCAGGCTCCGCGCTTGATCAGCGTGATCTTGCCGCTCACGTCGGCGCCTTCGTAGTCGGCGGCCTGGCAACCGGTGGAATCGTCGACCGGGGTCACCGCCAGCGGGGCCTGGATCCCGCCGTCCGGGGTGGCGGGGGAATACTCCAGGGCGTCCGCCTCGACCGGGTTACCGGCGACGTCGAGGGAGATCGAGTCGAGCTGGTACTTGGTGTACTCGAATTCCGGAGTGGACACCTCGTATCCGGCTCGCCGAAGAGCCGTGGAAACGTAGTCCACACTGGCCTGGTACCCGGGTGTTCCCGAGGCCCGCGTCCCGTCGTTTCGGTCGGCGATGCGTTGCAGGGCGACCAGGTGGCGGTTCACGTCGTTGACGGTCGGTCCGCCCTGCGCCCCCGCGTTGTGCTGCGGCAGGGCTGCGGCGGGCACGGCCGCGGCCGCCGCGACGGCACCGGCGGTGAACAGCGCCGGAACCAGCCGTCCTGATCGGAGTTTGCGCACTCTCATCATGCTCCCCGGTTCGGGTGATATGTGTTGAACGAGAGTCCACGAGGAATCCCCGGGCGAGTCAAGACTCCACCTCCCCCCGACGGGCACCGAAAGAGGCGGGATCTCTCCTTTCGGCACTGCCCACCGGACCACGTGAGAACATTTCCCGTTTTTCCCACGAGAAGACGAGAAACAGTGTCGAAACGATACGATCACACGGATTTCTCGAAAGCGGAGCTCCGACACGCCGAACCGCTAGCACTGCTTCGTACATAGCGGGGGTCGCCGGCGCTACGGTCGGGGCATGCACGCGATCACGATCCGCGAACCCGGCGGCCCCGAGGTACTGGAATGGCGCGAGTGGCCCGCTCCCGAGCCCGGACCGGGAGAAGTGGCCGTCGACGTGGCGGCGGCGGGGATCAACCGGGCCGATCTGGCCCAACGCCAGGGCGTCTACCCCCCGCCCGCTGGAGCGAGCGAACTGCCCGGGCTGGAGTGCTCCGGGACCGTGGCCGCGCTCGGCAGGGGAGTCACCGGCTGGGAGGTCGGTGACCAGGTTTGTGCCCTGCTCGCGGGCGGCGGGTACGCCGAGCGGGCGGTCGTGCCCGCCACCCAGCTGCTGCCCGTCCCGGTGGGCGTGAGCACCGTGGACGCGGCGGCGCTTCCCGAGGTCGTCTGCACCGTCTGGTCGAACGTCGTGCAGGAGGCCGGGCTGTCCCGCGAACAGGTCCTGCTGGTGCACGGCGGCTCGGGCGGCATCGGAACCTGCGCGATCCAGATCGGGCGCGCGCTGGGCGCCAGGGTCGCCGCCACGGCGGGCTCGGAGGCAGCGCTGAACCTGTGCGCCGAGCTCGGGGCCGAGCGGACGATCAACTACCGCGACGGCGACTTCGTCTCCGAGGTCAAGGAGATGGGCGGGGCCGACGTGGTCCTGGACAACATGGGCGCCTCCTACCTGGACCGCAACCTCAGCGCGCTGACCACGGACGGGCACCTGGCCGTGATCGGGCTGCAGGGCGGCAGGAAGGCCGAGCTGGACCTGGGCAAGATGCTGGTCAAACGGATACGCGTGTCGGTGCTCGGACTGCGCGGACGTCCCCTGGACGGGCCGAACGGCAAGGCCGACGTCGTGGCCGACGTCCGGCAGCGCGCCTGGCCGATGGTGGAACGCGGCGAGCTGCGCCCCCTGGTGCACAGCAGGTTCCCCATGTCCGAGGCCTCCCGCGCCCACGAGCTGCTGGAGGGTGGCGGAGTGCACGGCAAGGTGCTGCTGGAAGCCCGCTGAGCGAGTCGCTCGGCTGACGTAGGTGGTTGCTTGGCGGAACCTCTCGCGGGCTCTCGCTGCGGCCAGGCCCGACAGAGTTATCGGGATGGAGGCTCGGGCCGGTTCCCCTGCGGCACAGCTGCGCCGCCCCGGTCAGGAGCTCCCAGCGCGAGGCTCCCGTTCGACGCAGGTGCTCTGAGCCCGGGCAGTCGGCACCGCCGCGGGTTCTCAGTCGAGTGCCCGGCGAGGACAGTGCGCCCGTGGCGTAGGTGGCTACTCGATGGGCGCGCTCCCGCAGCCGGGCGCCGACTGAGGTTCCGCCACGCAACCACCCACGCAACCCGACCCGCAAACCAAGCAACCGGCACCGCCGAAAACCATAACCTGACCGACCGGTCACCATTGGGGAATGCACGGCAAGGACATCGACCCCGGACGGATGTTCGTGGTCGGCGACGAGAACACACCGGTCGGCGCCGGAGCGGTCCCCCGCACGGGAGACGAGTCCTCCGCGGCCGAGGCGGCCGCGGAGGTCGCGGGCGAACACCCGAACAGTGATCAGGATCTCGGTGAGCTCGTCGAGCAGCCCACCAAGGTGATGCGCATCGGGACGATGATCAAGCAGCTTCTCGAGGAGGTGCGCTCGGCCTCGCTCGACGAGGCCGGCCGCAACAGGCTCAAGGAGATCCACCGCTCCTCCGTGCAAGAGCTCAAGCAGGGGCTGGCTCCGGAGCTGATCGAGGAGCTGGAGCGGCTGTCCCTGCCCTTCACCGGGGAGGAGACCCCCTCCGACTCCGAGCTGCGCATCGCGCAGGCCCAGCTCGTCGGCTGGCTGGAGGGGCTCTTCCACGGCCTGCAGACCGCCCTGTACGCCCAGCAGCTCGCCGCGCGGACCCAGCTGGAGAAGATGCGCCAGGGCGCCCTGCCCGCGGGCGAGGAAGGCAGCACCGGTGAACCCGCCTACGGTGGTTCGCCGGGGCAGTACCTCTGAGGCTCTCGGCTGCGTCTCCAGCCGGGACGCAGCCGGTTCGCTGCGAACACGCCCCCCAGCCGCTTCACACGTTCGGACGTATCGGACGGGGAGTCACCGGAGGCGAAGCCCACGACAAGTACACGCACCCCGGTCGGTACTCTGCACAGTGTGCAGGCGAGCAGCACGCAGAATCAGTCTACGGTCCCGCCCGAAGCGCGCACCCGGAGCTGGCGAAAAGTCTTCGACGACATTTCCAGCGCAGCCCGGCAACGACAGCTCTGGGCGCACCTGGGATGGCAGGACATCAAGCAGCGCTACCGTCGATCGGTTCTGGGCCCGCTGTGGATCACCATCAGCATGGGGGTCACCGCCGCCGGCCTCGGCCTGATGTACTCCACCATCTTCGGCCAGGATCCCAGCGACTACGTGCCGTACATGACGGTCGGCTTCATCATCTGGTACTTCATCTCCGGATGCCTCACCGCGGGAACCGAGGTGTTCATCCAGAACGAAGGGATGATCAAGCAGCTGCCCGCGCCGATCAGCATCTACGTGTTCCGCACGGTCTGGCGCGAGTTCCTGCTCTCCCTGCACAACCTGGTCATCTACCTGGCGATCCTGGCCATCTTCACCCCGCCGGTGGGCCTGGACGTACTCGCCGCGGTGCCCGCGCTGCTGCTGTTGCTCGTCAACGGAGGCTGGGTCGTCCTCCTCTTCGGCATCACGAGCACGAGGTTCCGGGACATCCCGCCGGTGGTTACCAGCTTCATGCAGCTGGTCTTCTTCATGTCACCCATCGTGTGGCCGATCGAAGCCCTGCGCGAGAACGCGGGGCCACGTGCCTGGTTGGCGCAGCTGAACCCCGTCTACCATTATGTGGACATCGTTCGTGCGCCCCTGCTCGGAGAACCCCAGGATCTGCATCACTGGTTGATCGTGCTCGCCATCACGGTCGTCGGGTGGGCACTTGCCCTGCTCATGATGCGTAACTATCGGGCTCGTGTTTCGTACTGGGTCTAAGGAGGTCGGCAAACCGTGGTCAGCATCGATGTGTGGAACGCAGCTGTCGACTTCCCGATCTTCGACGCGAAGTCGCGCTCGTTGAAGAAGGCCATGCTCGGCAAGACCGGCGGCAAGATCGGCACCGAGAGCAAGGTGCCGATCATCGAGGCGCTGCGTGACATCAACCTCTCCCTGAGGTACGGGGACAAAGTAGCCCTGGTGGGACACAACGGCGCGGGCAAGTCGACCCTGCTGCGGCTGCTCTCGGGCATCTACGAACCGACCAGGGGCAGCGCGCGCATCGAGGGCAAGGTCGCCCCGGTGTTCGACCTCGGCGTGGGGATGGACCCGGAGATATCCGGGCGCGAGAACATCATCATCCGCGGCCTCTTCCTCGGCATGAGCCGCAAGCAGATGGAGAAGCGCATCGACGACATCGCGGAGTTCACCGAGCTGGGGAACTACCTGTCGATGCCACTGCGCACCTACTCCACCGGTATGCGGGTGCGGCTGGCGCTCGGTGTGGTCACCTCGATCGACCCCGAGATCCTCGTGCTCGACGAAGGGATCGGCGCGGTCGACGCCGACTTCCTCGAGAAGGCCAAGAGCAGGCTCAACGACCTGGTCAAGCGGTCCGGCATGCTGGTGTTCGCCTCGCACTCCGACGAGTTCCTCGCCGAGCTGTGCAATTCCGCGATCTGGATGGAGAAGGGCCGGATCCAGGAGCAGGGCTCGCTGCGCGAGGTCCTGACGCACTACAAGGGCAAGGACCCCTTCGAGAACCTCAGCCCGCGCGCGCTGGCGCGGATGCAGGGCGACGAATCCGACCCGACCGCCACCATCGGAAGCAACGAGGGCTGATGACGGCATCCGAACAATCCGCGCGGCTGCCCCGCGGAGCTGTGGTGACGGTGATCGTCACCAGGAACCGCGCGGAACAGCTGGCCGAGTCGCTGAAGGTCATCGCGAACCAGACCCGCGTCCCGGACCACCTGATCGTGGTGGACAACGGCCCGGAGCAGCCCGCTTCCGCGGTGGTGGAGGAGTGCCCCATCCCCTCCACCTACCTCCCGTCCAACCGCAACCTCGGCGGGGCGGGCGGGTTCGCCCTGGGAATGCTGCACGCGCTGGCCCTGGGTGCGGAATGGGTCTGGCTCGGTGACGACGACGGCAGGCCCGCCGACGACCACGCGCTGCGCACCCTGCTGGACGAGGCGGAGGGCCGCGGGCTGGCCGCGGTCTCGCCGGTCGTGGTCGACATCGACCGCCCGGACACGCTCGCCTTCCCGCTGCGGCGCGGGCTGACCTGGAAGCGACACCCCGAGCAGCTGCGCGACGGCGGATCCGACGAGGAGTTCCTCGGCGGGATCGCCTCGCTGTTCAACGGGGCGCTGTTCCGCGCCGCGACGCTGGACGTGGTCGGGGTGCCGGACTACCGGCTCTTCTTCCGCGGCGACGAGGTGGAGGTGCACCGCAGGCTCGTGCGCTCCGGGCTGCCGTTCGGCACGACGTTGCGCACGCGTTTTCTGCACCCGAACGGCTCCGCCGAGTTCAAGCCGATGCTCGGCGGGAAGTTCCACGCCCAGGACCCCGAGGACGCCACCAAGCGGTACTACACCTACCGCAACCGCGGCTACCTGCTCGCCCAGCCGGGAATGCGCAGGATCGGGGCCCTCGAGGTGATCCGATTCGGACTCTACTTCGTGGGGCAGCGCAAGAGTCCGCGAACCTTCCTCGAGTGGTTGCGGCTGCTCCGACTGGGCCGCCGGGAGCGCTTCTTCCGGCGGTGATCGGCCCGGTCGGCTCGTGGCGGAACCTCGCGCAGCTGACCGGGTGACCGGCACGTGAGTCCGCTCCTCGCCAGTGTTGGGGATCATGCGAGCAGCGGCGGAGCTGTTCGCGCGGCTCGACCGCTCGACTCACCACCGGCGCGGAGTTCCGCGCCATCCCGGCGAATCGGGCCCGGTGCACGGATCGTCCCGGACGCGAGTCCGGACCGCCGCGAGTCCGGACTCGACACCCGGTGCTCGCGCGGACAGCGCGCACCGGGCGGCACGACCGGAGCAGGCCTCGGCGGAGCCGGTCCCGGATGAGCGGCGCAGCCGCTCGTGACCACCCGCGAGCGGGCCGGTCCGCCGCGCGTTTCCCGCGGGAAGTGTCCGGATCCACAGCACAGTGGTACCGAGGATCAGGCTCGCCGAAGCGGCTACTATTCTCCACACGTGCTTAATGTCGGGCGGGAAGAAGGCGAGCGGCCAGATCCGGGGGAAAATCCCGACAGCGACAACGGCGGCCGTGAGGAACCTTCGCACACCAGAGCGTCGAAACGTCTCCGAATCGTCGCCGCTGTACTGGGACTAGTCGGCACCATACTGTCGTTGTCGGTTCCGTTTCTGCCCGTGCAGCACGACATAACGAGTCTGCGGTGGCCAACCGCGCAGGGAACCGAATCGGTCTCGGCCCCACTGGTGATCTACTCGCCGCTGGACCTGAACTTCACCGCGTCGTGCGCATCCGCGCGGAGCCTGGACAACAGGACCGACGGGGCCGCGACGCTGCTCAGCACCAACCCCCCGTCCTCCGAGTACAGCAACCTGACGGGGATGGTGCTGCGGGTCGAGGACGGGACGCTGACCCTGCTCTCCAAGGGCCGCCAGCTCGGTACGACCTCCCTGCCCAGCAGCGGGGAGTGCACCATCTCGGTCAAGTCCGACGCCTCCCGGACGGTGGCCGAGGTCGGGGACCAGACGCTGGCCAACGTGCAGGGCCAGGACCGCAGGCCCCAGCTGACGGGGATCTTCTCGCAGCTGGACGACCAGCAGGACCCGATGGACGGGGTCTCCTTCCAGGCCCAGGTGGACACCCGCTGGTCCACGACCATCACGGCGCTCAAGCTCACGGTCATCGCGCTGGCCGCGCTGTGCTTCATCGGATGCGTCGTCGTGCTGCGCAAGTTCGACGCGCGCGCCGGTCGCAGAGCGCCGCGCCTGGTGCCCAGCGGCTGGTGGAAGCCGAACTGGCGGGACGTCTCGGTGTTCTCCGCCCTGGTGATCTGGTGGCTGTTCGGGGCGATGACCTCGGACGACGGCTACATCCTCTCGATAGCCAGATCCAGGGACAGCGCGGGCTACATCAGCAACTACTACCGCTGGTTCGGAGCCCCCGAGTCCCCGTTCGGCTGGTTCTACGAGCTCTACTCCCAGTGGGTGCAGATCTCCACGGCGACCCCGTGGGTGCGACTTCCCGCCCTGCTCATGGGGATCGTCAGCTGGCTGCTGATCAGCCGCGAGGTGCTCCCCCGCCTCGGCCAGCAGGTGCGGCGCAGCCGGGCCGCGGGCTGGGCCGCAGCCGCCGTGTTCCTCGCCTTCTGGCTGCCCTACAACAACGGGCTGCGCCCGGAACCGGTCGTGGTGCTGTTCTCGCTGCTGGCCCTGGCCTCCGTTGAGCGCGCCGTGGCCACGCGACGGTTGCTGCCCGCGGCCGTGGGCCTGTTCGGCGCCGCGCTGGCCCTCGGGGCCAACCCGCACGGGCTGATCGCCGTGCTGCCCTACGTCGTGGCCCTGAAGCCGCTGCTGCGGCTGCTGGGTCAGCGGATCCGGCAGTTCGGCTGGGCCCCGGTGCTCGCCCCGATCTCGGCCTGCGGGTTCCTCATCCTCAACATCGTCTACTGGGACCAGACCTGGCAGTCGGTGATCGATTCGACCCAGCTGCGCGGTGAGATCGGCCCGAGCCTGAGCTGGTACCAGGAGCTGAGCCGCTACTCGCTGCTGTTCAGCCAGTCGGCCGACGGGTCGATGACCAGGCGCTTCCCCGTGATGCTCGTGATCCTGTGCCTGATCACCTGCGTCGTGGTCCTGCTGCGGCGGGGCCGGATCCGCGGTGCCGCGCTGGGGCCGAGCCGCAGGCTGCTCGGGGTGACGGCGCTGTCGTTCTTCGTGCTCATGCTCACCCCGACCAAGTGGACGCACCACTTCGGCGTGTTCGCGGCCGTGGGAGGCGCGCTCGCCGCGCTCACCGCGCTGGCCACGAGCAGCACCGTGCTGCGCTCCCGGCGCAATCGCGCCGCCTTCTTCGCGGGGCTGATGCTGATCTGCGCGTTCGCGGCAACCGGCCCGAACGCCTGGTGGTACGTCTCCGGCTGGGGTGTTCCCTGGTACGACAAGCCGCCCTCGCTGGGGGGCTACGAGGCCAGCACCGCGCTGCTGGTGGTCGCGGGGATAGCTCTGGTGGTCGCGTTCATCGAGCACCTGCGCATCGACGAGCACCGTCCGCACGTGATCAACCCGCCCAAGCTCGACCGCAACGGCCGGACCGGGCTCGAGGGCCGCAGCCGGGCGCTGCGCCTGGGGACCGCACCGCTGTCGGTGATCTGCGCCCTGCTGGTGCTCGGCGAGGTGGCCACCTTCGGCAAGGTCGTCCAGGAGCAGTGGGGCAGCTACAGCCTCAGCTGGGACTCGGTCCGGCAGCTGGCCGGGAAGAGCTGCGGGCTCTCGGACTACATCTACGTGGAGAAGAACCCGCTCGCGGGCATGCTCCCGGTCTCCGAGAACCAACCGAACAACCCCGAGCCGGACACCGAGGTCCCCGACCGGCTCTCCGAGCGGGAGACCCCGCAGGAATACCTCGGCGCGAAGATGGAGGGGTACCGCCACAACGGGGTTCCTCCCGAGAACGGCAACGGCCAGTCCGACTCCGACTGGGACCCGCCGTACGGGCTCGGCACGGAGAGCGCCCCGGTCTGGGGCAGCTACGACGAGCGCCACATGGGCACCGGCGAGCTGCGCACCCAGTGGTACGACCTGCCCGAGCGGGCCCGCAACGGCGAGGTCCCGATCGTGCTGGCGCTGGCCGGCAGCGCCAGCGGGGCCAACGGCCTGTTCGTCGAGTTCGGCAAGCAGACCGACGAGGGCTTCAAGGTGATGGACCGCCGCCCCGTCACCGCCAGTCCCACCCAGAAGTGGCGGGACGCGCGGATCAGCGTCGACGGCAAGGCCGAAGGGGCCGAGCAGGCACGCGTGATCGCGATCGACCAGACCCTCGGCGAGGACGGCTGGCTGGCCGTGAGCGGACCGCGGGCGCCCCAGCTGACGAACATGACCGAGTTCATCGGCGACGCCCCCACGTTCGTGGAGTGGACTGCCGCGTTCCAGCACCCCTGCCTGCAGCTGCCCGACATCAGCCACGGGATCGCCGAGGTGCCGCGCTTCCGGGTCGCGGCCGGCGGTGCGCTGGACTCGGTCGGGCAGAGCTGGTCCTCCCCCGATGCGGGCGGCCCGTTCGGCTGGATGAGCCTGACCACCAGCATGCGGGAGTTGCCGACCTACATGCGGGGCGACATCCACCGGGACTGGGGCACGCTCTACGCGGTCGACCCGTACGCGCCCGAGGCGCTGCCCGCGCAGGCGGCGATGCACATCGAGCACGAGACGCACTGGGGCACCTGGAGCCCCGGAAAGCTGAGCAGGCCGGTTCAGCTGCCCGGCGACGTGCCGAGCTCCGACGACCGCAACGACGCCTCGCAGCGCGACGGGGCGAGCGGTGACGACATCGGCTTCATGGACGGGGCCGACAACCGGCGCGGGGTCGACTGAGCACGCCCCGCGGTCCGGCCCCTGCCGGTGGCGGACGTGCGCGCGGCCCGGTGGGAACGGCGGTTCACCCGTTCCCACCGGGCCGCGTGCTTCGGGAAGGCGGTCCGGAGGGAAGTGCGTACGCTCGGCAGGCGGTTCCGCCCGCTCCGCTGAGCCTCCGCCCGGGCGGTGAACCGCCGGACCGGGGACCGCTGGACCGGGCGCGAACGGGCAGCAGCGCCGAAGCGCTACTCCCGGAAGACCACCCAGCGCAGCAGCACGAAGTTGATCCCGGTTCCGAGCCCCTGGCCGACGACCCAGCACAGCGACCACCGCAGCTGGGCTCCGTAGCCGAAGTCGAACGGGGGCAGCGTGAGGAACAGCAGCTGGTTGGTACCGATGTTGACCAGGAAGGTCACCAGGTAGACCAGCACGAAGGCCCCGGCCTTGGCCTTGGTGTTGCCGGTGCTGGCTCCCGTGAAGGTGAGTTTCCGGTTCGCGACGTAGGAGGTGGTGGTCCCCAGCGCGAACGCCAGCGAACGAGCCAGCCAGTTCGGGAGCTCCAGAGCCAGCAGCGTCATGTACGAGCCGTAGTCCAGCAACGCGCAGACGCCGCCGATGAGCCCGAAACGGATCAGTTGGTTGAGCAGCCCCAGCTTCTTTACCTCGGGTTCAGCGGTGCTCTCGGCCACGGCCACTCGTTCACCTCAGCTGTTGCGACGACATCGCGCGGGACACGGGGCGGGCGCGAACCGGGCTCGGCCACGACACCTGCTTCCCCCTGGTTTCGGGGGCGAGTGTAGCCGCCCTCCCCAGGGACCGAAGCGACACGGGTTCACCCGGCGGGTCGACACCACGCAGCGCCGATAGACTCCCTCCAGTGGGATCGGTTAAGGACGAGCACAAGATGCTGACGGGCTGGGGCCGCACCGCCCCGACCATGGCCGAAGTGGTCAGCACACCGGACGTCGAAACCATCGCCCGCGCCGTGCGCACGGCAGGCGACCGCGGGGTGATCGCCAGAGGGCTCGGCCGCAGTTACGGCGACCCGGCGCAGAACGCGGGCGGACTCGTCATCGACATGACCGCGCTGAACCGGATCCACTCCATCGACGCGGACAGCGGCGTGGTGGACGCGGACGCCGGTGTCGATCTCGATCAGCTGATGCGCGCGGCTCTGCCCTTCGGACTGTGGGTTCCGGTACTTCCCGGCACCAGACAGGTGACGATCGGCGGGGCCATCGGCTCGGACATCCACGGCAAGAACCACCACTCGCACGGCTCCTTCGGCAGCCACGTGCTCTCGCTCGACCTGCTCACCGCGGACGGCGAAGTGCGCACGCTCACCCCGGACGGGGAGTCGGCGGAGCTCTTCTGGGCCACGGTCGGCGGCATGGGGCTGACCGGCGTGGTCCTGCGGGCCCGCATCGCGATGAAGCACACCGAGTCGGCCTACTTCATCGTGGACAACGACCGCACGGCCGACCTCGACGAGACTCTGGAACTGTTCGGCAACGGTTCCGACGAGTCCTACGACTACTCGATGGCCTGGTTCGACGCGATCTCCAGCGGCCCGAACCTCGGCCGCGCCGTGTTCTCGCGAGGCTCGCTGGCCAGGCGCGACGAGCTCCCGAAGAAGTTACGGGCGGACCCGCTGAGGTTCGACGCCCCGCAGCTGCTGAGCTTCCCGGACGTCTTCCCCAACGGGCTGGCCAACAAGTTCACGTTCAGCGCGTTGAGCGAGCTCTGGTACCGCAAGGCTCCCAAGAAGGGTCGCGGGCTGGTCCAGAACCTGACGAGCTTCTACCACCCGCTGGACATGTTCGGCGAGTGGAACCGGGCCTACGGTTCGAAGGGGTTCCTGCAGTACCAGTTCATTGTCCCGTTCAGCGCCGAGGACGAGCTGCGCAGGATCATGCGCCTGATCGCCCAGTCCGGCCACGTCTCCTTCCTCAACGTGCTCAAGCGCATGGGTGAGGGGAACCGGGCTCCGCTGTCCTTCCCCACGCCCGGCTGGACGATCACCGTGGACTTCCCGATCAAGCCAGGTCTGGAAGCGCTCTGCAACCAGCTCGACGAGATCGTGCTCGGAGTCGGCGGCAGGCTCTACTTCGCCAAGGAGTCCCGCACCACACCCGAGATGATCGAACGCATGTACCCGCGTATCGACGAGTGGCGCAAGACGCGCGCCGCGGTCGACCCCCAAGGAATCTTCCGTTCCGATTTGGCCAGGAGGCTGAACCTGTGATCGACGCGGTTGGCAACCCCCAGTCCCTGCTGCTGCTCGGCGGCACCTCGGACATCGCGCTGGCCACTGCCGAGCAGTACGCCCGCAAGCGCCCGCTGCGCATCGTGCTGGCCGCTCGCCCCTCCGAACGGCTGGAGGAGGCCGCCGAGCGGCTGCGCGGGACGGGCAGCACGGTGACCACGGTTCCCTTCGACGCACGCGACCCCGACAGCCACGCCGACACCCTGGACAAGGCCTTCGCCGACGGCGACATCGACATCAGCCTCGTCGCCTTCGGAATGCTCGGCGACCAGGAGAAGCTGTGGACCGACGTGGAGGCGGCCAGGGAAATGGCCGAGATTAACTACGTCGCCCCGGTGACCGTGGGAGTGCTGCTCGCCGAGCGGATGCGCAAGCAGGGGCACGGCCACATCGTCGCGCTCTCCTCCGTCGCCGGGGAGCGGGTGCGCCGCTCCAACTTCGCCTACGGCTCCTCCAAGGCGGGCATGGACGGCTTCTACACGGGGTTGACCGAGGCCCTCCGCCCCTCCGGGGTCAAGGTCACGGTCGTGCGCCCCGGCCACGTGAAGTCGAAGATGACCGAAGGGATGAAGGAGGCCCCGCTGGCCCAGACCCCCGAGCAGGTCGCGGGGATCATCGTCGACTCGGTGCGCAAGGGCAAGGAACTGGTGTGGGCGCCCGCCCAGTTCCGCTACGTGATGAGCGTGCTGCGGCATCTCCCCCGAGTCGTCTTCCGCAGGCTTCCCTTCTGAGGGACGCTTTCCGTCCACCCCTTGGCGTAGGTGGTTCCGTGGCGGAACCTCAGTCGGCGCCCGGCTGCGGGTGCCCCGACATCGGGTAGCCACCTACACAACGTCGGGGCCGTCCTCGCCGGGCACTCGACTGAGAACCCGCGGGCGGTCGGGCTGCGTGGGCTCGAAGCGCTTGGGCTGAACGGTGCCCTTCTACCTGGAGTGCCTGTTCAGGGTTTTCGGGGCAGCTCAGTTTACCCGCGGCGGCGCCGGTTGCTCGGGCTCAAAGCGCTTGGGCTGAACGGTGCCCTTCTATCGGGAGTTCCTGGCGGGAGCGGCGACTCGGTTCGCTCTCGGCGGTGCCGACCGCGCAGGCTCACAGCGCTCACGTTGGCGTGGTCCTGCTGGTCGGGAGTTCCTGGTCGGGAGCACCTGACCGGGAGTTCCTGACCGGGTGGGGCCGCCGCGCCCTCCAACCGCCGATTCCGCAACAACACACCGCCAGTATCGTGACCGAATCGCAACAGGGATGCGGTGAACGAACCGGCCGGCCGGGAGATCACACGGGGTATGGGAGTCCAAGAACCACCGGCACGACCGCCACGGGGCGAGGGCACAGGCACACCGTCGGCCGGCGTCTCCCGACGCCGGGAATGGCGGATCGCGCTGCTTGCCGGGCTCGCCGTGCTGCTCGGCGCGCTGGCCGTGCTCGCACCGGTGCGCGTGGACGACCCCGTGCTCACCTGGCCGCAGCAGGGCGAGCGAGCCACCTCGACGGTCGTTCCGCTGTCGCCGTACCGGCCGCTGAGCATGAACGCCGAGATCCCCTGCTCCACGCTGCGGCAGGCAGACGGCACCTCGCCCGCGGATGAGCCCGCAGCAGCACTGCGCACCCAGCCGCCCAACGGGCAGGAGGGGCTGCGGGTGACCGCCGCGGACGGCACCGCCAGGTTCCACGTCTCCGGCGAGCTGGTCCACACCGAACCGCTCCCGCAAGGGGACTGCACCTATCGGGTGGTCGCCGACGACTCGGGCGTGCGCGTCCTGCGCGACGGCACCACGCTGGCCGAACGTCCCGAGCTCCTCCCACCGCAGGTGGCCGAGTTCTCCACCGCGGCGGAGGGCACCCCCCAGGCGCAGGGGCTGTCGGTGCGGCTGCACACCGACGCCCGCTACGAGTCGCACCCGAGCGCGTTGAAGCTCGGGCTGCTGATCGCGCACGCGCTGGCGCTGGCCGGGGTGCTCGTGCTCGCCTGGCGGCACTGGCGCGGAACCCGGTCGATGCGCAGGCTGCGGATGCCCCGGCTCGGCGCCGCCGACGCCGTGCTGGTGCTCGTCTCGCTGGCCTGGATCTTCCTCGGGCCGACGAATATGGACGACGGCTGGTACCTGATGATGGCGCGCAACGCCGTCGAGAACGGGTACATCGGCAACTTCGTCTACATGTTCAACGTCACCGAGAACCCGTTCGTGCTCAGCCAGTACCTGCTGCAGCTCTGGGGCGAGCTCGGTGGCTGGTCGCTGTGGTGGATGCGCGTGGTGCCCACCTTGTGCGGGATCGGGACCTGGTTCCTGCTGCGCGTCCTGCTCGCCACCGTGCTGGGCCGCACCGGCGGCAGGCTGCGGATCGTCCCGTGGGCGCTGCTCGTGGCGCACCTGGTCTGGTACCTGCCCTACGGGACCACGCTGCGCCCGGAGCCGGTGATCGTGGTGTGCGCGGCGGCCACCCTGGTCTTCGCCGAGGCTGCGCTGCTGCGGCGGTCGGTCGGGATGCTGGCCGTGGCCACGGTGTGCGCGGTGCTCGGGGTGACCGCCTCCCCCACCGGGATCGCAGCAGCGGCCCCGCTGGTGCTGAGCCTGCCGTGGGTGGTGCGCTGGTTGCGTCGGCAGCCCTGGTCGGCCCGCATCGGTGCGGTGCTGCTCGCCGTCGCCTCCACCACCGTGGTGGTCCCGATCGGGTTCGCCGACGCGAGCCTCGGCGACGTGCTGGAGGCCTACGACGTCCACCAGTGGTACTACCTCTCGTTCTCCTGGTACCAGGAGTTCGAGCACTACAACACCCTGCTGGACACCGCGGGCTGGGCCCGCAGGCTCCCGGTGCTGCTGACGCTCGCGCTGATCGCCTCGGTGGCCATCGCCAGCGGGCGGGTCAACATGGGCCGCGACCCGGTGCGCAGGCTGTTGCTGGTCAGCGCGGTCGCCAGTGCCGTGGCGCTGGCGATGATCGCCTTCAGCCCCACCAAGTGGGTCAACCACTTCCACGCGGTGGCGGCCGCGCCGACGGTGCTGCTGGCGGCGGCCCTGGTCCGCTCACCGCTGCCCCGCAGGGGCGCCCAGGTGGCGTCCACAGCCAGCCTGCTGCTGCTCGTCGGCGTGGTCTCGCTGAGCTACGCGGGCGGGACCTGGTGGGTCCCGTTCTCCGACGCGGGACACCGCTTCGGCAACCACCTGGACCCGAACTCGGAGACGGCGAACACCCAGCCGCACTTCGAGTGGCTGTACCTGCGCAACCCCGCAGTTTGGTTGAGCGTGGCGGCGCTGGCGCTGGCCTGGGGCTACTGGCGCAGGCGGCGCGGGCTGCCGGTGCTGCTCAAACCAGACCGCGCCGTGCTCGGCGCGGCCTCGCTGTCCGCCGTGGTGCTGCTGCTCGCCACGTTCAGCTACGCCCCGATCGGGCAGTCCCCGGGCTGGACGATCGCGCGCTCCGGGGTGCGGACGATGTTCGGGGACGGCTGCGGCCTCGCCGACGCGGTCAAGGTGCAGCTGCCCGTGAAGCGCCAGCCGGAGGCCCCGGCGAACCCGCCGCGCCTGGAGGGCGACTTCCGCAACGACCGGCCCGTTCCGCTGGCCGCTCCCCCGTGGTCGGACCCGACCACCGCCTGGCACGACGACGTGCCGGACGGGACCAGCACCGGAACCGGGGAGCTGACCACGGGCTGGTACCGGATCCCCGCTGAGACCGCGGGCACCCACGTCACGGTTCCACTCGCGGGAGCGCTGGGCAACCAGGACCTGCGGGTGGAGTTCGGCGAGCCCTCCGGGGGCGGCTGGCGGGTGACCGGTTCGCGGCGCCTGGAACCGGACACGCGCATGCCGCTGGACGAGTGGCAGCAGCTGGCCGTCGAAGTTCCCGAGGGGGCGCGGGGAGTGCGCCTGGCCCTGGCGGACCGCAGGACCGGGGCGAACTCGTGGATCGCCGCTGCCGAGCCGCGGCTCACCGCGGAGAACCCGATCTCGGAGATCACCAGGGACCGCCCCGTGCTGGCCAACCACATCGGGGCTGCCGAGTGGCCGTGCGCCAACCAGGTGAAGGTGGACAACGGGCTGACCGGGACACCGGTCGTGCGGATGACCGTCGACCAGCTGCTGCCGCCGGACTGGCCGGACAACATCAGCAACCTGCCCTGGGGCGGCGCGTGGGAGCAGACCTCGCGCGAGTGGGTGCAGACCAGGCTGCCCGCGCGACTGCGGCCGAGCGGTCCGCCGCGCAAGCCCTGGGGGCACGTCTACGTCCTGCGCTACCAGCACCCGGTCGGGGAATTCGACCTGGAAGTGGGCGAGAAAACGCGGTGGGGCTGGAAACGACTGCCCACCCTGGCGGACAACGATTATCCGAACATCCCGGACAACGCCGGAACCGATTCGGAGGAGCAGAACGAGGACGAGCAGGATTGAGTCCTCGGGAGGCCGTGCGGATGATTCTCGTCCGCGCGGCCTCCCGGCTCCCGGAACAGAAAACTCCTCCGCACCGCTCCGACAGGGCGCCGCGAAACAGCCGGAGGTCCGGATTTCCCGGGCCTCGCACGTGGCGCGCGGACTCCGGTGAGGCTCTCGCTCCCACCGGAAAAGGATTACTGTAACCCAGCTCACCGCGTTACACTCGATTCGATCCGTTTGCACGGGTAAATTCGACTTCGAAACGGTAACGAAACGAGACATCCAGCCCCCTTTCGTTCGATCATGGATTTCGAATCGAAAGGGGAACGAGTGCAGGTCAAGAATCTTGTGGGACATGCCGTCGCGCTGAGCACGGCGGCAGCCCTGGTCACGGCCGCTCCCGCGGCGGCCGAGAACGCCGAGCAGAACGACTCCGGCAACCGGCAGCCGAGCGCCACGAGTTCTCAGCAGCCCGCGCCGTCGAGCGAGAGCTCGGAGAGCACGGACGAGCAGGACGCCGCTGAGGACACCGCGGAGGAGACCTCCGCCGAGGAGTCCACTGCGGACTCCACCGAGACGGACTCGGCCCAGCAGGGGACGACCGAGCAGGGCGCGACCGAGCGGAGCTCCTCCGAGCAGGAGTCGGTCGAGCCGAGCTCGGAGCCCGCGGGCGAGGAGTCCACCACCTCCCGGAGCACCGCGAGCACCGGCGACCCGCTGCGGGGCCCCGTCTACGGCGAGACCCCGAAGACGCCCGGTTCGGCGGAGGCGGACGAGCAGGGATCCCTCGAGACCTACGAGGCAGCGCCCGGAGACGCGGGCGAAGGCGCTATCCAGGAGCGCTACGAGGGGCTCGACCAGCAGACCAAGGAGCGCGTCGGGCAGCAGGAGGGCGACGAGGTCGTCGTCAGCGACTCGCTGCGCTACCAGGACTACTCCAACGCCCGGTTCTACTGGTCCCAGCAGTACGGCGTGAAGATCGTCTTCGGCGCGGTGCTGGACAAGTACATCCAGCTCGGCGGGCACGAGTCGCTCGGTGTTCCGTCCACGGACGAGCTCACCACCGATGACGGAGCCACCTACAACGAGTTCGTCTACAGCGACGCCAACGGTGACACGACCAGTGCCATCTACGACCACTCCGCGGCGGGCACGCACGCGATCGTGGGTCCGATGCTGGAGAAGTGGCGTTCCGTCGGCGGAGCCGACGAGCTGGGCTACCCGATCAGCGACACCTACCTGATCAGAGACGGGCGGGGCACGTTCAACAACTTCCAGAACGATGCCACGATCTTCTGGACGGGGAACACCGGTGCCCACGTGCTGCGGGACGAGGTCCGGGACAAGTGGGATCAGGTCGGTGGCCCGGAAAGCAAGCTCGGCTACCCGACCACCGACCAGGGGATCACCCCGGACGGCAGGGGCAAGTACAACCACTTCGAGAACAACGCCTCGATCTACTGGACCGCCGAGACCAACGCCCACGTGGTCCGGGGGGCGATCCGGGACAAGTGGTCCGCCACCGGCTGGGAGCGCGGCCCGATGGGCTACCCGACCAGTGACGAGATCACCGCAGGCGACGAGGTCGGCAAGTACAACACGTTCACCGGCACCGACGGCCTGCCCGCCGGGATCGTGTGGAGCCCCGACACCGGGGCGCACACCGTGCAGGGCTGGATCGCCCAGCGCTACATGGAACTCGGTGGCCCGAGCGGCGTGCTCGGTTACCCGACCACCGACGAGAGCAACACCCCGGACGGCAGGGGCAAGTACAACCACTTCAACGGTGCCGGCGGCGCCTCGATCTACTGGACCCCCGGCACCGGGGCCCGCGAGATCTACGGCGGCATCCGCGACCACTGGGCCAGCATGGGTTGGGAGAAGTCCTACCTGGGCTACCCGACCACCGGCGAGTTCGAGATCGAGGGCGGTCGCAGGAACCACTTCGAGGGCGGCCACATCAGCTTCTACCTCGACTCCGGCCAGATCGTGGACCGGCGCTGGTGAGCAGCCGCGGACCGCGGAATCCCGCCACTCGGCGGTAACCACTTCGGAGGGCTTTCCGGGGCTTCCCGGAAGGCCCTCCGTTTTTCTCACGGACGGGTGAAAAAACTAAGACCAACGCGTGAGAAGCCGTGTTCGTTCCACAACTTCCGTCCTGGCCCGCGCACTCTGAGTTCGTCCGGATCACCGAGGCGAACAGGAGATCTTCCGTGACTTCCCGAAAGGGTTCCATTTTCCGCAAGAGCGCGGCCAGCACCGCCACCCTGCTCGCGGCGACGCTCTCGCTCGGGCTGTCCGGCACGGCCAGCGGTGACGTCACCCAGCAGACCGGTGCGCAGCAGACCGGTGCGCAGGACACCAAGGCCGCGCCCGCACCAGCTCAGTTCAGCCCGATCCAGGAAAGATACTGGAACGAACCGCACCTGCGCAGAGTGCTCGGCAACCCCGTGGACTCCGAGCAGAGCACCAACGGAATGTCCTACCAGGAGTACCAGCACGGCTGGATGTATCACACCGAGGACACCGGCGCCCACGAGGTGCACGGCGCCATCTCGGACCGCTACGAGGCCCTGGGAGGGCACTCCAACTACAACGTGCCCATCACGGACGAGCTTCCCACTCCGGACGAGGTGGGTCGGTTCAACCACTTCGCGGGCACCGAGGCCATCGGCACCGCCTCGATCTACTGGACCGCGGACACCGGAGCGCACGGCGTCTGGGGCCCCGTGCGCGAGTTCTGGGGGCAGCGGGGCTTCGAGCGGGGTTACCTGGACTACCCCGTGACGGACACGGCCGACACCCAGGAGGGCGACGGCGTCTACACCCACTTCCGGGGGGCCGACCACGCGGGCGCCTCGGTCTACTGGAACCGCGCGACGGGAACGCACTCGGTGCGCGGCACGATCCGCGAGCTGTGGCTGAGCATAGGGGCCGAGACCTCCTGGCTGGGCTACCCGGACTCCAACGAGTACGGCGTCCCCGGGGGCAGGCGCAGCGACTTCCAGGGCGGCTACATCTACTGGAACGCCTCCACTGGCAAGGCCACCGCGCACCGCTACTGATCCCGTTGCCGGTGGGTGGTGTTCCCCCTGCGGGGCCGCTGGGCTCTTCCGCGGAATGCGTGAACACCACTCGCCGTCCCGGCGGTCGGTTTCCGGGCCGGTTCTTTTCGCCACCGCGAGCGAAAGCGGCGGGAACGGGCACCTCCGTTCCCGCCGAACATCACTTGAGCAGGCGTTCCGGCCGGAACGCCGCCCGGAGGGCGACCGATGTGAAGCATCCTCGACGCGGATTCGTCGGATGGTGACATCCGGGATCGGAGCACTTCGGACGCGGTTGCACGGCCATTCGAGTCGGCTGCGAGAATCGACTGTGGATTCGGGGCCGGGGCGATGGGAGACTCGGATATGACCGTGAAGTGCTCCATTGTGGACAACATGCTGGTCGCTGAGTTCGATCCCACCATGTTCAGGTGGCTACGCGCTTCACTTCCCCGCTACCGGGACATAATCCAGGCTCGCCTGGACGAGTACCGCGAATACGACTGGCTCTGCGAGCGGCTCTCCCTCCCGCTGCCCGTCACGCCGCTGGACTCCACGATGCTGCGGGCGCTGCGGGACAACTGGTGCGACCCGGTCGAGGACGACGCGCTGCGGGACTGGATGGAAGCCGACCTGGTCAGCAGGCTGCGCGATGACGCGGACCTGGTGCTGTCCACCCTGCCCGCCGAAGGCGATCAGTTGCTGCTGCACACGGCCGAGCAGGTCGAGGCGTGGTTCTGGGTGCTGGTCAACATGCGCATCGCCTACGGGGTGGAGCACGGTGTCCTCGGGCCGGGCTGTCCCCCGATCGACAAGCACTTCGACAAGACCGCGGACTGGAACGACCCGCTCACTCCGGCGCGTTTCGCCGTGTGGTGGCTGCACCGGGTCGCGGAGTCGCTGCGCAAGGTCTCGGGCCAGCCGCTGCCGGAGTACTCCTGCTACTGAGGTGCCCTCCGCGGAATTCCGACGTGGCGATGCAAGGGCCAGAACGGCGGCGGATTCCGGCACGGTCTGCTGAACGAGGGGCTTTTCCCGCAAGCGAGCCCGGCGAGGGTGTGGCTCGAACTCGACGCTGCGGAACGCTCGGAGTGCGCTGCTCGTATCCGCGAACACGGCCTGGAGCGTGTTCAGCTGCGGGCTCTTCGGCCGTTCTGTGACGCAAAGTGTCCGGCGTCTCCTCGCGGGGACGCCGGACACGGTCTCAGTGGATCAACTGACCGGGCAAACCGGGTAGTTGACCCAGCAAGCTAGATCCCGGGGATCTTGTTGCAGGGGTTCAAGAACGAGTCGGAGTCCTGGCAGATTCCGCTCCCCCAGAGGTCGTTGTCTTCCACGAAGGAATCACCGGTGGACAGGGAAACGTAGACTTGTCCCTCCGTTCCCGTAACGAACGTGACGATGTCGTCCTTGCCATCGCCGTTGAAGTCACCGACGGCGGGACGCTCGTCGTCCAGGCCGAAGTAGTCGTGCCACTTCTGGTTGTCTTCGGTGAACTTGCTGCCGGTGGACAGGGAAACGTACACATCACCGGCGTTGTTGGAGT
>NZ_JAANTE010000012.1:0-117396 GCF_011291845.1 Actinopolyspora sp. BKK2
AACACCACCGCGCCGTCGCCAGCCGCTACGACAAACTCGCCGTCCGCTACGAAGCCACCGTGCACATTGCCTCCATCAACATCTGGCTCGCCGACCTCGCCAAGATCAATTCCTAAACAGCACCTAGGCGCGCCGTGTTCGGTGTCGGTGCGTGCGGGTGCGATCGGTGGATCGCGTCGCTGGACGTGGCGGCACGGGTGGAGCACGATTCCCGGGGCGGGGTGAGCTCCCCGCAGGTCGTCGGACGGACGGAAGAAGCATGTCCCTGAGTGATTTTCCGCGGTATCCGCTGCTGTTCGGGCCCAGCCCGGTTCATCCGCTGGAGCGGTTGACCGAGCACCTCGGCGGGGCGCGGGTGTGGGCCAAGCGGGAGGACTGCAACTCCGGGCTGGCCTTCGGCGGGAACAAGACCCGCAAGTTGGAGTACCTGGTTCCGGACGTTCTGGCCGACGAGTCGACCCATCTGGTCTCGATCGGTGGGGTGCAGTCCAATCACACCCGGCAGGTCGCGGCCGTGGCCGCCAAGCTCGGCTTGCGGGCGCGGCTGGTGCAGGAGAGCTGGGTGGACTGGCCGGATGCGGTCAACGACCGGGTGGGCAACATCCAGCTGTCGCGCATCATGGGTGCGCAGATCCAGCTCACCGAGGCCGACTTCGGCATCGGGGTCAAGCGGAGCTGGCAGAACGCGCTGGAGGAGATCCGCGCGGAAGGGGGCAGGCCGTACGCGATCCCGGCCGGTGCCTCCGATCACCCGCTCGGCGGGCTCGGTTTCGCCAACTGGGCCCACGAGGTCGCCGAGCAGGAGCGGCAGCTGGGCGTCTTCTTCGACACCGTGGTGGTCTGCAGCGTCACCGGTTCCACCCAGGCCGGCATGATCGCCGGTTTCGCCGAGCAGCACCGTTCTCGCCGGGTTCTGGGCATCGACGCCTCCGCGCGGACCGACAGCACCCGCGGGCAGGTCACCAAGATCGCGCACGAGACCGCGGAGAAGATCGAGCTGGGTCGGCAGCTGCGCGATGAGGAGATCACCGTGCTCGCGGGCTGGGCCGGGCAGCGCTACGGGATCCCCGTGGACTCGACGCTGGAGGCGATCCGGCTGATCGGCAGGCTCGAGGGCGTCATCCTCGACCCGGTCTACGAGGGCAAATCGATGGCGGGGCTGATCGACCTGGTCACCTCGGGGGAGATCGGGCCGGACAGCAACGTGCTCTACGTGCACCTCGGCGGCCAGCCCGCCCTGAACGCCTACAGCGCCCTGTTCCGGGAGTGACCTCATCCCGCGTGGCCGGGGTGGTGCGGGGCGCGACTCGATGGGCGTCCGGTCAGTACCGGACTGAATCCGTCGGCCGAGGACGGTACGTGCTGTCGACCTCGCTCTCGCGAGGTGTCAAACCGATCCGGCGTGGCGGGCCAGGAGGTGGCGGGCGGTGGCTGCCATGGCTTCGTCGACCATCTGCCCTTCGAACGCCACGGCGCCTTCGCCGCGGGACCGGGCCTGCTCCACGGTGGCCACGAGACGTTCCCAGCGCGCGAGTTCTTCGGGGCTGGGGGAGAAGACCTCGTTGATGATCGGTACGTGCGAAGGATGGATGGCCATCATCCCCTCGTAACCGAGGGACCGGTTCTGCTCGGCGAAGACGCGCAGGCCGGTGGGGTCGTCGAGCCGCGTCCACAACCCCGCGACCGGATGCTCGACGCCCGCGGCGCGTGCGTCGAGCAGCACACGGGACCGCAGCGTCAGCGTCTCCGTGCCCTGCGGGGTCCCGTGGTATCCGACAGCGCGCGCGACATCTCCGCCGTCGGCGGTGAGTGCGCCGAGGTAGGCCACGCGTTGCGCCGCCCCTCCGACTTCGTGGGCGTCGCGCAGGCTGCGTGCGGTTTCGAGGAGCGGAACCAGTGCTGTCGATCCCGCGGGCAAGCCCTGTTCGCGCTCGCACCACGTCAGCAGCCGATCGGCCAGGCGCACGTCTTCCGGAGCGTCCACTTTCGGGAGAACGATGCCGTGGAGGCCGGGGAGCGTCACGGCACGTACGTCATCGGCGCCGTCCCAGGTGTCCAGTGCGTTCACCCGGACGAACAGTGCCGGTGACTGGTGGTGGTCCGCCACGTGGTGCTGCAACGCGGCCACCGCGCTGTTGCGGGCGTCGACCTTGTCCGCGACTGGCACGGCGTCTTCCAGGTCGATGATCGCGGCATCGGCCCCGGCTCGTGCTGCTTTGGTCAGCCACTCGGTTTTCGTGCCGGGGACGAACAGAAGGGACCGCAGCGGCACGCGCGGCACCGCGCGGTGGGGTTCAGACGACACCGTTGTCCTCCAGACGCGCGAGCTCTTCCCGGTCCAGGCCGAGCCAGTCCGCGTAGACGAGGTGGTTGTCCTGGCCCAGCGCCGGCCCCGTGCGCCACACCTGTCCGGGACACTGCCGGAAGTGCGGCAGTGCGGCCTGCATCCGCACCGGGCCGAGTTCGGGATCGTCGACGGTGACGATGTCGCCGCGTTCGGCGTAGGTGGGATCGGTGACGATGTCTTCTGCGGTGAACACGCGGGAAGCCACGACTTCGGCTCGCGCGAACGCCTCCAGGCAGTCCTCGGTGCTGCGTGCGGCGACCCACTTTCGCAGCTCGTCGTCGAGTTCGTGCCGCCGGGCCTGCTGTTGGTCCGTGGTGGCGAACTCCGCCGCGTCGAAGCCGAGCAGTTTCGCCACGTTGACCACCGATCGCGGTGTGGCCGAGGTGACGGTGATCCAGTTGTCGTCGCCGGATCGGTAAGTGTTGATCACTGCGGCCGGGGCGACGGACAGTTGGTTGCCCGAGCGCTCGGGCGTGGTGCCGAGCTGGTCGTGCAGCACGACTTGCCACTCCACGAGTCGGAACAGGGGCTCGAACAGGGCCAGGTCGATCCATTCCCCGTCGAAGTCGTCATCGGTCTCGCGCCGGTACAGCGCGGCCATCACGGCGTAGGCGCCCATGAGGCCGGTGACCGCATCGCCGTGGGAGAACCCCGTGTGCACCGGAGGCCCGTCGGGGAATCCGGTCAGGTGGACCACTCCGCTGCGCGCCTCGCCCATCTTGCCGAACCCCGGGGCGTCGGCCAGCGAGGTGTTCGCGCCGAACCCGGAGATTTGCAGCAGGATCGCCGTCGGGTTGAGCCGGTGCACGGACTCCCAGTCCAGTCCCCACTCGCGCAGGCGTCCCGTGCGGACGGTGACGATGACGACGTCGGCCCAGGCGACGAGCTGGTGGGCGATGTCGCGGCCGGATTCCTGGTGGAGGTCCAGCGTCACCGAGCGCTTGTTGCGTCCGGCCACGCTGAACCACAGAGGGGTGCCGTCGCGTTTCGGGCCCATCGACCGGGCCGCGTCGCCGGTCCCCGGCGGCTCGACGTGCACGACGTCCGCGCCCTGGTCGGCGAGCATGGAGCCCGCCATCGGTCCGGCCACGACGTGGGCGAACTCGACGACTTTCAGTCCGCCCAGTTGGCCCCGTCCACTGGTCTTCGGGTCCTGTTGCGACATTGCCGCTCTTTTCCTCGGTGCGTGCTCGGTCGGTCGAGGTCGGGAGTGCAGTGTGGCGAGCGGCGCGTATGCACGTCCAGCAAGATCAGTGGATTATTTCATGCGGATGGTGCATCGGTTCGTTGGTCAGGCCCAGAACACCCCCGCGGGCAGGGTGAGGTCGCTGCACCGGCATCGCTCGAGCACGTCCCGGAAGTGCTGTCCCGCTGCGGTCAGCGGTCGGTGCGCCCGCTGCACGAAGTCCAGTCGCCGGTCGACGACAGGTTCGACCAGCGGGCGATGCACGACTGACTCGGTGGCCATCAGCGGCAGCACGAGCGCGGGCATCGCCGCGACCCCCAAACCAGCGGAGACCAGCCCTCCCACAGTGGCGATGCTGCCCGCTTCGGCGGCCGGGGGCGTGTGCGCATCGACCTGGGCGAAGGCGGCGTCGGCGAGTCGGCGCACGCTCGAATCGCGTCCCACGGCGAGCAGCGGCTCTGCGGCCAGTTCCCGCCAGGTCACCTCCTCTTGCGCGGCGAGCGGATGTTCCTGCGGCAGCACGGCGACGAAGCGGTCCCGCACCCACGGTTCGTGCTCCAGACGGCTCGTGGACTCGTTGATCGTGGTGATCGCGAAATCCGCATCACCCGAGCTGACTCGCTGCAGCACCGCGCGCTCCAGCCCGTCCATGATCCGCACTGCCACCTGCGGGTGCTCGCTGCGGAAGCGCGTGATGACCTCCGGCAGCAGCACGGCTGCGATCGACGGCAGGGTGGACACCGCCACCGTGCCCGATTCCCCGAGCACGAACCGCTCCAGCTCCTGCATTCCCGCTCGGTGGGCGTTGAGCACGTCGTCGGCGACGCGCAGCGTTTCCGCGCCGGTCGGAGTCAGCGCGATGTTGCGCGTGTCGCGTTCCAGCAGCTGCGCACCGAGCGATCGTTCCAGCTCTGCGACCGTGCGGCTCAACGTTGACTGCGACACGTGCAGCTGCGCTGCCGCTGCGGTGAAGCTCTCCGCTCGGGCGACGGCGGCGTACGCGGCGAGTTGGCGCACCGTGGCATCCATGCTCCGGAGCATAGGCCGCGTGGTCGCTGCTGCGAACGGATGTGCGGCAGTTCCCCTTCCCGGGGCTTCGTGCCGTTTTGATGCGTCGATCGCATGGACATATGTCTCAGCGATGCTGGACAAGCAAAATGCGTGCGCTCAAAAATGACCGACATTCACTCCGGATGTGGTGCATACCACGCCAGGAGGGGTGTCCGCTCTCGATCGAATGAGGCCGCATGCTCACCGCGCTCGGTTTCGCCGCCATCATCGCGATCCTCCTGTTGCTGATCACCAGTCGTGTCGCTGCCGTCGCCGCGTTGATCGGCGTGCCGGTGGTGGCCGCGCTGCTCGCGGGCAGCAGCCCGACCGAGATCGGGGAGATGATCAGCGCCGGCATCGACGACATCGTCGGCGTGGTCGCCATGTTCGTGTTCGCGATCCTCTTCTTCGGAGTGCTGCGTGACGCGGGGATGTTCGATCCGATCGTGCGGCGCGTCCTGCAGTACGCCGGCAGCAATCCCGTCACGATCGCGGTGGGCACTGCTCTGCTGGCGCTGGTGTGCCATCTCGACGGCGCCGGTGCCACCACGTTCGTCATCACTCTTTCGGCGTTGCTGCCGCTCTACGACGCGATGGGCATGAGCCGCTTGGTGCTGGCCACCGTCACCGGTCTGGCAGCCGGGGCGGTGAACATGGTTCCGTGGTCCGGCCCCACGGCTCGTGCCTCCAGCGTGGTCAACGTGGAGGCCAACGCGTTGTGGACCCCGTTGTTGCCCGCGCAGCTCACCGGGGTCGCAGCGGTGCTGGGGGTGGCCGCCTGGCTGGGGCGTCGGGAAAGGTGTCGCCTGGCCGCGAGTGCGGAATCACCGCCGCGGCTCACCCGTGGTGACCGTCTGCGTGCCGCCACCGCCAGCGACACCGCGGCAGACCCCGCGGTGATCGGTGCCGACGACGGGGCGGGCCCGGCCCGGGACGAATCGGCGGCGATGACGGTCTCCAGTGACGTGCGGTTGATCCGACCGCGGCTGTTCTGGGTGAACCTGGTGCTGGCCGCGGTGACCGTCGGGACGCTGATCTCGGGCATCGCGCAACCGGCAGCGGTGTTCATGGTGGCGCTCGTGCTGGCCCTGGTGGTCAACTACCCCGGTATGCGCCGCCAGAACGCGCGCATCGATGCCCACGCCCAGTCGGCCGTTCTCATGGCCACAACACTGCTGGCGGCCGGAGCGTTCCTCGGGATCATGGAGGAGACCGGCATGATCCGGGCGATGGCCACGGCACTGGCCGAAGGTGTTCCGCCTCAACTGGGGCCGTTGCTGCCGCTGCTCGTGGGGGTGTTCGCGGTTCCGATGTCGTTCCTGTTCGGACCCGATCCGTATTACTTCGGCGTGTTGCCCGTGCTCATCGGAGTGGGGGAGCAGTTCGGTGTCGCTCCGCAGGACCTCGCCCAGGCGTCGATCCTCGGCGAGGAGACCCTCGGGTTCCCGCTCACCCCGATGACCGGGTCCTTCTTCCTGCTCGTCGGTCTCGCTCGGGTCGATATCGGCCGTCACATCCGGCACATGGCGCCGTGGGCGTGGGGAATCAGCCTGCTCACACTGGTCGTTGCCGTTGCCACCGGAGTCGTCCCGGTGTGGGCCGGCTGATGCGCGGGAAGCGATCATGCCCTGTTCCACCGGGTGCTTACCGCGCCCCGGGAACCAGCCATTCGCCGCAACCGCCCCGCATCATCGATCTCCAGACGCAGAACAACTAGCGTCGCGAGGTAGCTGAGTCGAGACGGGGTCCGACGGATAACAGCACTGGATCGAACGGCGACTCAGTTCCCCGCGATCCTGTCCCCGCCTCGACACCGGTATCGGGTGGCTGGGACCGAGCGAGCCCGCGCCGCTTACCCGTGACTGATGGGCGCCTGCGCCCGTGGCAGTCCCGCTTCGTCCCGCGCCTGTTGCCCCAGGACCTCCACGGCTCCGAGCGCGTCCACCACGTCGGTGACCGTCACGGCGAACGGCAGGTTGTGGATCGTTTCGCTCGGGGCCGTGGCCGCCTCCGCGACGGTGCGCAGCACATCCTCGGTCGCGTCTCCCAGGCCTGCCTCGGTCAACGTCGTCGGCAACCCTACCCGTGCGGTGAATCGGATGAATTCCTCGATCTCGGAACTCGGTGCTCCTTCGAGGACCAGCTGGGCGATGGACCCGATGTTGACCTTCTGCCCGTGTGCCAGGGCGTGGGTGTGCGGCACGGCGGTGAGTCCGTCGTGGATCGCGTGCGCGGCGGCCAACCCGCCGGACTCGAAACCGAGGCCGGACAGCAACGTGTTGGCCTCGGCCACCGCTTCCACCGCCGGCGTGACCAGATTGTGCTCGACCGCCCGCACCGCAGGCAACGCCGATTCCCACAGGATGTCCCAGGACAGCTTGGCCAGGGCCGTGCCGGCGCGGGTGGCGCGATCGCCGATCATCGTCGTGCCGTCACCGCGGGAGACGGCGCGGGCCTCGATCCACGTGGCCAGCGCGTCACCGACGCCGGCGATCAGGAAGTGGGTGGGGGCCTTGGCGACCAGCTCGGTGTCGAGGACGACCACGTCCGGGTTGCGGTCGTAGAACCGGTAGGACTCGAACGCACCCGCCTCGGTGTAGACCACCGACAGCGCCGAGGTGGGCGCGTCGGTGGAGGCCACCGTGGGCACGCTGATCCGCGGGACGCCGAGGTCGTCGCCTGCTGCCTTGGCCGTGTCGATGGGCGCACCGCCACCGACACCGACGACCACGTCGGCGCCGTGGTCGCGCAACCGCGCCGCGATCCGTTCGCTCTCGACGCGGCTGGGCACACCGCCGAAGGTCTCGAACAGCACTGGCAGCCCCGCCGCTTCGAACGAGGTGCGGATCGGTTCCTCGGTCAACTCCCGCACTTGGTTGTCGGCGACCAGCAGGGGCCGCTCGCCGTGCCGGGCCACGTGCGTGCCGAGCTCGGTCAGGGCGCCACGTCCCTGCACGTACCGGCCGGGCGACATCAACGACCGGAGGCCGGTCGAGTGCTGCGTCATCGTTTCTCCCTCCAATTCGGTGTACTTCGCCGTGTTCGGGGGCGAGTCCGAGCGGTCGCCGCCGAGCACGCCGAGGTTCCGCGTCTCGATGTGAATCGTTGGGTGTCGGTGTACCCGTGGTCGAGGTGGAACTGGTCAGTGTCCACGCCGAGTTCGACCGAGTGTTCACGTTGGATGGTGTGGTTGTGCCCCCTCGGTGGAGCTACGGAGGCAGCCAACCACCGTTCCGGACGTGATCGAGAGAGTAACGCTTGCCCGTTCTTCGGGCGAGCTGGGCATCTCCACGCGGTGTCAACGGGGATCGGGTGGGGTGGAGGGCGACGTGTTGCCGGGAGTTCTCGGCGGAAACTGATCCGATGACGTAGTCGGAGGTGACGGCCGCGGCGGTGAGTTTGGTCCGGTGGATCCGGCGCTGCTCAGGCTAGCGTCCCCGGTGGGGGCTGATGGGGCGAGGACTTACTCGGCCGCAGGTTCCGGCAGTGCGCCGGTGATGAGGGTCTTGGCGACCGCGCGAGTGGCGACCGCGGCTGACGTGTCGTTCGCGATGGCGTAGCTGATGATGGCGCCTTCGTGCAGGCTCAGCAGCTGGGTGGTGAGGGGGTCGACGTCGTCGTGGCTTGCTCCCGCTTCGGTGAGCAGGTCGTGGAACAGGGTGCGCAGCCACTGCTTCTCGGCGACGACGATTCGCTGGCCGGGGTGGTCGGGCTCGGGCAGCTCGGCGAAGGCGTTGATGAAGCCGCAGCCTCGGGTGCTGGGCGTGAGCCAGTCGGGGAGCACGTCGAACGGCACCAGTGCGCGGGCCACGGGGTCCGGGGGTGCGTCGTGGAGGCGGGTGGTGACCGTCTCGCGCCAGCGCCGGGCCCGGGCGTTCAGGTAGGCGGCGACGAGGTTGTCCTTCGAGCCGAACCGGTCGTAGAGGGTTCGCTTGGTCACGCCGGACTCGGCGGCGATGGTGTCGACGCCGATGGCGTGGATGCCGTGCCGGTAGAAGAGTTCCGAGGCGACGTCGAGGATTCGCCGGGCACCTGGTGTCAGCGGTTGCTCCGGGGTGGTGTCGGTGCTCATCGTCACTCCAATTGACTTCACAGGCCTGTGTACCTACTCTCGGATGAGTAACTTCACAGGTCAGTATAGGAGAGGATCGCGATGACCTGGTCCCTGGACGACGAGTTCGCAACACCGGGCGGGATGATCCGGTGGACGGCGCTGGGAAGCGGGGAACCGCTCGTGCTCGTGCACGGCACGCCGTACTCGTCCCTGCTCTGGCGCGACCTCGCGCCTGCGCTCGCCCGGACGCGGCGGGTCTACGTGTTCGACCTGCTCGGCTTCGGCCAGTCCGAGCAACGCGAGGGCCAGGACCTCACCCTGGCCGCGCACGCCCGGAACCTCGCCCGGCTGCTCGAGCACTGGGAGCTGTCGGCCCCCAGCGTCGTGGCCCACGACATCGGCGGCGCGGTCACGCTGCGCAGCATGCTGCTGGAGGGGGCGCGCTTCCGCGATCTCACGCTGTTCGACGCCGTGAGCGGCGGTGAGTGGGAACGCGGCCTCTTCCGGCTCATTCTGGAGCACGCCGAGGTGTTCCACCAGCTTCCGGACTACGCCCATGAGGAAATGGTCGCCGGTCACCTGCGCCATGCCACGAGCCTCGGCCACCGACCGGCGGTTCTCGACGCGTTCCTGGCTCCCTGGCGCGGCGAAGCAGGCCAAGCCGCCTTCTACCGCCAGTACAGCCAGATCAAGCAGGAGCACACGGCGGACTACGAGCACCTGCTCGGCGAGATCGACGTCCCGACGCGCCTGATCTGGGGCACCGAGGACCGCATCCTGCCTCCCCCCTACGCGCGGTGGCTGCACGAGCGGATCCCGCACGCCGAGCTGCACTGGATCGCAGGGGCGGGTCACGTGCTGCAGGAAGACGCGCCGGCGCAGCTGTTGGCCCAGCTCACCTCACCGTTCGCGTAGCGCGCTCGTTCGGCGGGAGACTTCCTCAGCCACGGGCTTCGGTGCGGTCCTGCTGCCATTGGGCGGTGTATTCGGTCAGCAGGTCGTCGAGCCTGCGCACGATGAACCGGTAGTAGTCGCGCATCTGCTTCAGCCGCTCCTGCTGCGTGGGGGAGAAGGTCTCGCCGCGGTCGTAGTTGTTCTCGGCCATCGCCAACAGCCGGGTGGTCTGGTCGAGCTGGTGCTGCAGGCAGCCGATCCAGGCGTCGTCGCGCCAGCGGTAGACGAACTGGCGGCTGCCGGCTTCCTTGAACCGTTCGACGGTGCCGCTGGTGATGAGCGTTCGCGTGGTCTCCGAGACCGAGCCCTTGCTGGCGTTCAGGGCTTGCTGGAGCTGGGTCAGTGTGAGGGGGGTTTCGCTGAGCATGAGCACTCCGGCGGCCCGGCCCGCCATCGGCGGCCATCCCATCGTGCGGCCGATGTGCACGCCGAAGTCCTCGACGAGGGAGCGCTCGTCGTCGTGCTCATCGGACCCGCCCTCGGTTGGCAGGGACATCGACACCTCCGTCGTGGTCACAAAAAAATGAATATTCACTCTTGACTGAACACAGGGGTGGGGAACAGTCTAGGTGAACGATCCTGCGGGACACCGTTACTCAAGCCTATTTCCGGGAGCAGGCATGGCGAGGGCTGGTTGGGACGTCATCGTGGTGGGGGCGGGTTCCGCGGGGGCTGCGCTCGCTGCTCGTTCCGCGCGGAGGGGCAAGCGGGTCCTGCTGCTCGAGGCCGGTTCCGATTACCGCTCGGCCGAGATGCCCGAGGAGTGGCGCTCGCCGAACCCGGCCGTGGCGCTGCTGCATCCCACGGCCGCCGCAGGCATGGTCTGGGCGGGTCTGGACGCCGCGCGCACCGAGAAGCAGTCCGCCGCCCCGTACTGGCGCGGCCGGGGCGCCGGTGGCAGTTCGTCGATCAACGGGCAGATCGCCATCCGCCCTCCGCTGGAGGACTTCGAGGACTGGTCCGGGCACGGGTGCGCGGGCTGGTCACCGGAGGAGGTGCTGCCCTACTTCGCTCGTCTCGAGGACGACGAGGAGTTCGGCGACGAGCCGTACCACGGGCGAGGTGGGCCGACCCCGATCCATCGCACGCCCGCGGAGCACTGGGGCGGGGTCGACGGGGCACTCGCCCGGTCCGCGCTGGCCGCGGGGCACGAGTGGGCCGCAGACGTGAACGCGCCGCGGGCGACGGGGGTCTCGCCGTACCCGATCAACTCCCGCCACGGCCGCCGGGTCTCGGTCAACGACGCCTACCTCGAGGCGGCGCGCGAGTTGGAGACCCTCACCGTTCGCGGTGACGCGCTCGTGGACCGGGTGCTGTTCGAGGGCACTCGCGCGGTCGGTGTCAGCGCCGTCGTCGGCGGAGCGGAGGTGGCCGAGTACGCCGAGACCGTGGTGCTCAGCGCGGGCGCGATCCACTCCCCGGCGATCCTGCTGCGGTCCGGGCTGGGCCCTGCTCGGCACTTGAGCGAGCTGGGGATCGAGGTCCGGCAGGACCTCCCGGTCGGGAACGGTCTGCAGGATCACCCGATGGCGCTGGTCTCGCTGCCTCTGACGGTGGAGGCGGGCATCAGCACGCCGCACGATCGCCACACCAACGTCTGCGTGCGCTGGAGCAGCGGTGGCCCGTTCGCGAACGATCTGATGTACGTCGCGCTCAACCAGAACGTGCTGGCCATGAGCGAGGCCGATGGCAGCGCCGCCCGGGGCGGTTTCGGCGTCTGGCTCAACCGGGCCCACTCCCGCGGTGCGGTGCGGCTGGTCTCGGCGGATCCGGGGGAGCAGCCGCGGGTGCGGCAGCGGATGCTCTCCGACGAGCGGGACCGGTCGCGGCTGCGCGCGGGGCTGCGGGCTCTGGTCGGGCTGGCCGAACGGCCCGAGGTGACCGCGATCCTGGCGGGGTCGCTCGAGCAGGAGAACGCGGCGCTGTTCGGTGTGCTCGACAGGGACGGCGAGCTCGACGAGCACCTGCTCTCGACGGTGGCCGATGCCCAGCACGGCACCAGCACCTGCCGGATGGGATCGGCCGCGGAGGCCGACGTGGTCGTCGACCCCTCCTGCCGCGTGCTCGGTGTGGACAACCTGCGCGTGGTCGACGCGTCGATTTTCCCGTCCGTGCCGCGGGCCAACACGAACCTGGCCACCATCATGCTCGGCGAGCTCATGGCCGACCGGATCGACTGAAGGCGTCGTCCTGTCGGGCGGACCTCCCGGCCCGTGGTCCGCGGACTCCCGGGGATCAAGACACAGCGAAGGAGCACTGCTGGCATGCGGACGTTGCAGAACCTGATCGGCGGCGGGTGGCGGGACTCCGCGAGCCCGGAGGCGTTCGATCTGCTGAATCCCGCGACCGAGGAGGCGATCGCCCGCGTGCCGGGGGGATCGCCGGAGGACGTCGACCGCGCGGTCGAGGCGGCTCACCGGGCGCAGTCCGCCTGGGCCGAACTGCCCGTGGCCGAGCGCGTCGCGTGGATCCGCGCCCGGGCCGATGTCATCGCCGAGCACGCCGAGGAGCTGGCCGAGCTCGAGTGCCGGGAGATGGGCAAACCCGTTGCTCTGGGGCGTTCTTTCGTCGAGGGGGCGGTGGACACGCTCAAGAACTCGGCCACGGAGGCGTTGTCCTACGAGTTCGAGCGGACCGTTGTCGTGTCGGACGACAGTCGCGTCAGGGTGCTGCGGCATCCGCTGGGTGCCGCAGCAGTGATCACGCCGTGGAACTTCCCGGTGGCGATGGTGCTCGGGATTCTCGGTCCACTGTTGGCGGCGGGCAACACCGTGGTCGTCAAGCCCTCGGAGCGCTCGCCGATGGCCGTCGCGCGCCTGTTCGAGCTGCTTGACCTCCCCGCCGGGGTGGTGAACCTCGTTCTCGGGGACGTGCGGGCCGGTCAACCGTTGGCCGAGCACGAGCGGATCCAGCTGGTGCACTTCACCGGCTCGGTCGGGGCGGGGCGTCGCGTCGGTGCCGGTGCCGGGGAGCGGTTGCACCGGTCGGTCCTCGAACTCGGCGGCAAGGATCCCGTCGTGGTCGATGCGGGGGTCGATCCGGTGGCCACGGCTTCGGCCGTCGCGTTCGGGGCCTTCGTCAACACCGGCCAGATCTGCACGTCGATGGAGCGCGTCTACGTCCACCGCGCTATCGCCGCGGAGTTCGTCGAGGCGCTGGTGGAGGTGGCCGGAACGTACGCCTTCGGTGACGGCCGCGCGCCCGACACGGTGCTGGGCCCGCTGGTCAGCGAAGGTCAGCGGGATCTCGTCCGGCACCACGTCGACGACGCCGTGCAGCGCGGTGCGACGGTCCGAACCGGAGGAGTCGTGCCGGAGCGGAGGGGGTTTTTCTACCCGGCCACCGTGTTGACCGACGTCGACGAGTCGATGCTGGTCATGACGGAGGAGACGTTCGGTCCGCTCGCTCCGGTCGTCGTTGTCGACTCGTTCGAGGAGGGGATCGAGCGCGCCTCCCGTTCGCGGTTCGGGCTCGCCGCGACCGTCTACACCGACGACCCGGAGCACATGGCCGCGGCCGAGCGCATTCCCGCCGGGGTGACCTGGGTCAACCAGTGGCAGGGCGGTGGTCCGGAGATGGTGTACGAACCGGCCGGTGACAGCGGGATGGGAGCGACCGGTGCCCGGGCCTCCTACGATGCCGCCACGCGTTCCGCCTCGGTGCACATCGCGGCAGCCCCGGCGCGGAGCACCGCATGACGTTCAGCCGCGCCGGGGCCCGGAGCGCCGTTCAACGGCGGATCCGCGAGTCCGCTCAGCCGTTGGTGGGGCTTTCGCACCGCATCCACGCCCATCCCGAACTGGCCTTCGAGGAGGAGCGGGCCAGCGCCTGGGTCGCCGACGCGTTGAGCACGGCCGGTTTCGAGGTGCGGCACGGTTGCTGCGGTCTGCCGACCGCGGTGCGGGCGACGGTCGGTTCCGGGCCGCTGCACCTCGGTTTCTGTGCCGAGTACGACGCGTTGCCCGAGCTCGGCCACGCCTGCGGGCACAACGTCATCGCGGCCGCTGCCGTGGGGGCCGGAATCGGGCTGGCCGAGCTCGTCGACGATCTGGGGTTGACCGTGACCGTGCTGGGCACCCCGGCCGAGGAGGGCGGTGGTGGCAAGGTGTTCATGCTCGACCGCGGTGCCTTCGACGGGCTCGACGCCGCCATGATGGTGCATCCCGCCGCGGTCGAGACGACCGCGATGCCGGGGGTTGCCACCGCCCAGTTCGACGTGAGCTACCGGGGCAGGTCCGCCCACGCGGGGATGCGTCCCGAGCTCGGCATCAACGCCGCCGACGCGCTCACGATCGCGCAGGTGGCCATCGGGCTGCTGCGCCAGCAGACCCGCAGCGTCGACCTCGTTCAAGGCATCGTGACCGAGGCCGGTTCCGCGGCCAACGTCATCCCGGAGAGCAGCCGTGGCCGGTGGATCGTCCGTTCGGACACCCCGGAGGCGCTGGCGCAGTTGAAGCAACGGGTGCAACGCTGCTTCGAGGCCGGTGCCCTGGGAACCGGGGCCGAGCTGACCACCTGGCCCCTCGGGCCGGATTATGCCGACCTGCGTCCCGATGCGGAGCTGCTGGCGCTGTACCGGGCCAATGCCGAAGCGCTCGGCCGCACCTTTCCCGAGCTGCCCGCGGGGATCGCGGGCGCGGCCACCGACATGGGCAACGTCTCCCACCGGATCCCCACGATTCATCCCATGCTCGGGCTCGACTGCCACCCCGCGGTCAATCACCAGCCCGAGTTCACCGCCGCCTGCATCACCCCGGAGGCCGATCGCGCCGTTCTCGACGGGGCCACCGCGATGGCCTGGACCGCCGTCGATCTCGCCACCACGGGTGCGGTCGGCGGTTGAGTCGGCACCGGTGCCGCGGCGTGGGGCGGTATCAGGGGAGTCCGGTCGAGACCGGACGCTGGAGGACCTCGGGGCGAACTGTGTCCACAGTGGATCACCACGCTGGTGGTGGTGCTGCGCAGCGAGCACGCCGAAGGAACATCGGGGTGAGCCGCATCGCCGTCCCGGAGGGGCACTACCGTCGGAGAGCGCTGCTCCACGCGGTGTGCTCACTCGGCCTGCTCAGCGCCATCGATGGCTCGTTCTCATCCGGTCGTGGGGCGGGGTTCGGTCGCGCGTTACCGCCGCGCCAGGCGCGGTGACCAGGCTGGCGGCGACCACAACCCGCTAGGAGAACACCGTGGACAGATCTTCCGGCTCTCATGACGTCACCCGCCGCAGTTTGTTCCGCGCCGCGGCGGGCACCTCCGCCGCGGTGGCGGCCTCGTCGGTCACCGCGACCGGTGCCGCGGCCGACTCGGCCGCCGCGCAGGGACGGGGGCGCGGCCACTCCGACGGTTCCGGCTTCACGCTGGCCGTGATGCCGGACACGCAGTACCTGATCGACGAGGGCGGTTCGGATCCCGAACCGGTGCGCGCGGGGCTGCGGTGGGTGGCACACCGGCATCAGAAGCAGCAGGTGGCCTTCCTGGCCCACCTCGGCGACGTGACCGAGCACGGCACCGAGCAGGAGATGCGCACCGCCGATGAGGTGTTCCGCGGCATCGGCCGCAAGTTGCCCTACAGCGTGCTGGGCGGCAACCACGACGTCTCCGGCGACGACCAGCGCGGTGACACGCCCTATCTGCGGACGTTCGGGCCGGACCGGTTCGCCGGGATGAGCACGTACGGAGGCTCCTCGCCGGACGGCTACAACAGTTACCACCTCTTCGAGGGAGGTGGGCGGCGCTGGCTGCTGCTCGCGCTGGACTGGCGCGTCTCCGACCGCGGGATGCGGTGGGCGCAGGGCGTGCTGGACGAGCACCCCGAGCTGCCCGCGATTCTGACCACCCACGACCTGGTGTGGGCCGACGACGACGGGATGGCGCACCTGTCCGAGCACGGGCGCGGGTTATGGGACGGGCTCATCCGCGGCAACGACCAGATCTTTCTGGCGATCGGTGGGCACTACTGGCCGTGCGGCCGCACCACGCTGACCAACGACGCGGGCAACGCCGTGCACCTGCACCTGGCCAACTACCAGGACCGCTACTACGGCGGCGCCGGGATGATCCGGTCGTACTCGTTCGACCCGGCGCGCGGGATGATCGACGTGGAGACGTTCTCGCCGTGGTTGCGCGAGCAGCGGGCCGCCCGGCTCGCGCCGCTGGAGGCCGAGAACGCGGAGCTGACCACGACCGTGGACCGGTTCGGCGTCGAGATCGACTTCGCGGAGCGGTTCGCGGGGTTCGCCCCACCGGTCTCGTGGGAGCGCCCGGCCACGGAGGTGCTGGGCCGCGACACCGTGGCCTACTGGCGGTTCGACCGCTCGGGCTTCGTCGCCGGCGACGACGGTGCCCCGGTGGCGGCGGGCGCGGTCGCGCGGGACCTGAGCGGCAACGGCAACGACCTGACCGTGCAACGCCTGCACGACGGGCCGCCGGAGGTGCTGACCTTCTCGGCCGAGCACCACGACGCCGCGCCCGCGCACGCGAGCCTGCGGTTCGACGGCGGCCAGGACCCGAATCGGGGAGCGGTGCTGCGGACGGGGAAGGACGCGCCGATCAACAGCATGGGCTTCACCCGGGGTTACACCATCGAGACGTTCCTCAAGCTGCCCGATCCATTCCGGGGGTCGCACGCCTGGATGGGCGTTTTCGGCTGGGAGGGCCGCGCGGGGGACGCGGGCAAGAACGGCGGCTACTCGCCCGACGACGCGCCGTGCAGCCTCGCCCTGTCCAGTGAGCGGTTCCTCCAGTTCGTGGTGTACCCGCACAACGTCGACGACGATCCCACGTGCTGGAGCCACGCGCTGCCGCTCGGGCAGTGGGTGCACGTGGCCGTGGTCAACGACGGCGGGCACACCACCGTGTACGTGGACCGCTCGCAGGTGGTGCGCAACGCCACCGCCCGGTCGACGGGGATCACCACGCTCGGCGAGCCGTTCGCGCTCGGGGGCAAGCAGAGCGCGGGGCGTTACGGGCAGGGGTTCCACGGTTCGCTGGGCGACGCCCGGATCACCGCCCGCGCGCTGCGGCCCGCGGAGTTCCTCAGCGCGGTGGGCTCCGGCAGCGGGTGGGGGCGTTGATCGGACGAGGCCCCGAGGCACGGGCGGGTCACGAGGAGCGCGGCCGGCCCGGTGCCCACTGGGTCATTACCAGGGGCGCACGCCGCCGTAGAAGGTGTTCTCGCCGAGCTCGTGCGTCTTGCTCATGACCCTGTCGGGGTTGTCCCCAGTGTTGCCCTCTATCAGTGTGACCTTCTCGCCCTGGATCTTCTCGACCACACCGATGTGGTGGCTGGAGTCGGGGATCGCCGGGCTAGGGCGTGACTGATGGTTGAGTCCGGAGCCAGATGAGGATGCTGGCCAGTGTCAGGCTGGCGTGGAAGTAGCAGGCTTTCTTGTGGAACCGGGTAGCGATGCCGCGCCATTGCTTGAGGCGGTTGATGCCCCGTTCGACGACGTTGCGCTGTCGGTAGGCAACGGGATCGAACGTGGGCGGCCGTCCGCCTTGCGAGCCACGCCGGCGACGGTGCCCGGCCTGATCGGCTGGTTCCGGGATGGTGGCCGCAACACCCCGACGCCGCAGATGAGTCCGGATCGCCCGCGACGAGTACGCCTTATCGGCGAGCACCCGCACCGGCCGAGAACGAGGGCGTCCACGACCGCTACGAGGAACGGATAGCCCCTCCAGCAGCGGCAGACACTGCGGCGCATCACCGGCCTGCCCCGGAGTCACCAGCACGGTCAACGGCCGACCATGCCCGTCAACAGCGAGGTGGATCTTGGTACTCAGCCCACCGCGGGAGCGTCCGAGGGCTTGTGAACGCCCCCTTCTGTTCCGGCGGCGTGCTGGTGCGCCCGCACCACGGTCGAGTCGATGCTGACCGTCCCATCCAGCTCACCGGCGGCGTCGGCGGCACGCTGCAGCTCAGTCACGATCCGATCCCAGATCCCCTGCTCGGCCCACCGGTAGAACCGGTGCTGCACTCCTCTGCCACGGGCCGAACCGCTCCGGCAGGTCCCGCCACGGACAGCCGGTGCGATCTTTGAAGATCATGCCCTCGAGCACCTGCCTGTGCTCTCGCCACCGACCACCCCGCTGGCGCTTCACCTGCGGCAACAGCGGCTCCAACCGCGCCCACTCCCGACCTGACAACTCCCCGTACGACACACCCAACCAACGAAACCAAGATCCATCAGTCACGCTCTAGCCGTCCGCCCCGCTCCACGGTTGTCGAAGGCGAGCAGGCGATAGCGGTCCGAGAGCCCGCCGAGCTGGAACTGCCAGGACTCCACGGTGTCGTCCAGTCCGCCGATGAGCAGGGCGTTCGTTTTTTGGCCCGCCTGTTCGGTCCGGAGGTCGAGTTCCCCGGCGCGGGTATGCGTGCCCATTTCTAACCATCCTGTCCACTGTCGTGCCACTTCCGCATGTACGTGGCGGGCGTGAGCGGGGGCATCGGGGTCGAAGAAGCGCGCGTGGAAATCCGGTTCCGGGGAGCGCGCCCGGAGATAGGTGAGGACCAGTACCTTCGGCACCGCTGTTTCGGGGAGCTGCTCGAGAGGGCCGAGGACATCCTCCTCCCGCCGTCTCTGCCCTCCCCGTACGGTGGGTGGCTCCCAGCCCTGCTGACGTCTCGGTGAGCGCGTACCGTTCCGTGAAGGTCAGCGGGCACGCCGTGAGCCGCGGCTGCCTCGTTCGCGGGGTGCGTCGACCGTATTCCTCGCACCACGCCCTCCCCGCCGTGATCTCACGCCGAGGTGCCACCCCGCCCCATTGCTCGGGGGCTCGGCCACCCCGCAGCGTGCTCGGCGCTCGTGTGCTTAGCTGCCTCGTAGTGGCGCGGGGCACCGGTCCAGTGGAAACCTCGGTTCGGAAGATCTTTCCGGAAGGAGTACCGTGCAGACGTTCCTTCCCTGGCCGGATTTCGCGGCGGTCGCGCGAGTCCTCGATCCACAGCGGCTGGGCAAGCAGCGAGTGGAAGCGTTGCAGGTGCTGCGTGCCCTGACCGTCGTCCATTACGGTTGGCGCCATCACCCCGCCGCGAGCATGTGGGCCGGGTACGAGGAGGCACTGACCCGCTATGGTCTCGAGATCTGCCGGGTCTGGTGTGCCACCGGGCGAGCCGACACGTGTGCCGCGTCGCTGCGAGCGGATCTGTCCAGCAGTCTCGGATTGGAGAGCGTGCGCACGCAGGACGCGCTGGCCGAGGCTGGGGAGCTGCCGCCGTGGCTCGGTGATCCGGTGTTTCACCGCGCCCACCAATCGGCGCTGGTGCGTAAAGCCCCCGAGTACTACGAGGAGTGGTTTCCCGACGTGCCTCCCGATCTCCCCGCCGTTTGGCCGGTGTCCGACAGGCCGCGCCGCACGCCGTGAGCTCCCGTTCCGAAGGAACGCGAGTTCTTTTCTCATACTGCGGCGAGAACCCTGCGGGAGCTGGCTTGCCCTCGCGGCTGTCTTGTTGCTCGACCGTATGGCGTGGGGTGCCGCCGAATGGCCGTTTTCGGGGGCTTCGCCGGGCTCGTACCTACGGCGGTTTTCCCGGTGGGCTCATGCGGGGTTGGTGCTTCTTCCCTCGATCTGGCGTTTGATGTTGGCTAAGTGTTCTGCATCTGGAGGTTGGTGACGCGGTGTGGGGTGGTTGAGGCTGGGGGCTGGTTTCCGATCGCGGTGTGTGCGCGGTGGTAGTTGTAGTGGATGTTCCAGCGGTGTAGATACTGGTTGCGTTCGGTTTCACTGTTCCAGGCGCGGGCGTAGGCGAATTCGGCGGTGAGGATGCGCTGGTAGCGCTCCACCTTGCCGTTGGTTTGCGGCCGGTGTGGCCGGGTGCGGCGATGCTCAGCGTTGACGGGAACGGCTTGAGTGAAGGCCCGTGAGCGGTAGCACGGCCCGTTGTCGGTGATCACACGTTGGATGGTGTGGATGCCGTGCGCGGCGAGGAAGGCGCGTGCGCGGGCGAGGAACGCGGCGGCGGTGCGGCCCTGTTCGTCGGGCAGGACTTCGGTGTAGGCCAACCGGGTATAGCCGTCCACGGCGGTGTGCAGGTAGCGGTAGCCGACCTTCTGCCGCCGGGCATGTCGATCCTGCTTGCTACCTCGGCCATGAATGCGCCAGCCCCCGCCCTCGGGGATCGCCCCGATCTTCTTGACGTCCACGTGCAGCATGTGGCCGGGCTCGCGCGGGTGGATACGGCGCACGCGCCGCTGGGTGTTGCCGGTGACATCCAGATCTCGCAGCCGGGAGATGCCGAGGCGAACGAGCCACCGGTGCACCGTGGCCAGCGCGACCTCGCGGCCCTCGCCGGCCAGCTCACGCACGATCAACCGAGGACTCAGTTTGTGCTCGCGCCGGAGGTGCTCGATCCGGGCCACCGTGCTGGCCGGGGTCTGGTTCGGGCTGGCATGTGGTCTCGAACGCCGGTCGATCAGGCCGGACTCGCCCTCGCGGCAATACCGGCCCACCCACTTGCTCAACGTCTGCCGGGCGATGCCGGCCTCGGCAGCCACGTGTCCGATCGGTCGCTTCCGCTCGGTCACGCGCAGGACCAGGCGACGGCGTCCCTCCGGCGTCAACGGCGCGTTACGGTGCATCGTGCGGGTCTTCCTCCGCTGACGGGTGCATGAGTTCGCGCTACACACCCTGCGGGGAAGACCCGCCCATCGTCAGCATCCGGCCACTGTCACCAACCTCACCGAACACAACAGCTAAGGTCTGCTCCAAACCCGCGCGGACTCCTGGACCATCGGCCCGTTCGGTGTGCAGCGAGACCGTCACAGTGGATTGTCCGTCTCCGGCCTCGGCGACCTCGAGTTCGCCGTGGTACTGATTATCGCCCTCGGTGCCCCAGCGCATCGAGCGGGACGAAGTGTCGATTTCGAGCCAGGCCTCGCCCTCGCGGCGTTGCCCCTCGACCTGGGCCACCGTGTGCACGGTGTGTTGCCCGGTGGACTCGACGGAGACCATTCCCTCGAAGTAGTCGGGCAGCCGGTTCACGTCGGCGAGGTATTCGAACAAGGACGCTGCGTCGGTGCGCACGGTGGCGCTGTGTTGGTAGTCACCCATGACCGATTGTTATACCGGAGCGAAGGCTTCTCCGCCCGGTTCGTACCCGATTGAACACGCAGCATCATAACGAGGGGGGTGTGAGTCACGCGCTGGTGTGCGCCCGCCGCGCGACGCTGTGCCTCGTCGGTCACGGAGGTGCGGTCGTGGGCTGAGTGGTCCTTCGCAGGGAGATCTCGGCGTAGCTCCGGGACGGTCCCGGAGTGTTCCGGCTGTTTCACTGCGAACGCCTCGCGTGGTCGAAATTCACCCCCACCGGGGGCGGGCGGGATGACCGTCGTGCTCGTGCGAGCTCCTATAATCCTGGTCGTACCCGTGTCGCCGTTCGAAGCGAGGCGCGGGAAACGTGATTTCGGGAAAGGGGATCAGTGAGTACACAGGCGGAAACGTTCGAATTCCAGGCGGAATCTCGCAAATTGTTGCAGTTGATGGTCCACGCCATCTACTCGAACAAGGACACGTTCCTGCGCGAGCTCGTTTCCAACGCCTCGGATGCGCTCGACAAGGTGCGGCTGGAGTCCTTCCGTGACAAGGACCTGGACGTGGACACCTCCGATCCGCACATCCTGCTCGAGGCCGACCGGGAGAACCGCACGCTGACGGTGCGCGACAACGGCATCGGGATGTCGCGCGACGAGGTCCAGGACCTGATCGGCACGATCGCGAAGTCGGGCACGGCCGAGCTGTTGCAGCAGCTCAAGGAGACCAACGACGGTGCGGCCGCCCAGGAGCTGATCGGGCAGTTCGGGCTCGGCTTCTACTCCAGCTTCATGGTCGCCGACAGGGTGACGCTGCTGACCAGGCGGGCGGGCGAGACCACCGGCACCCGGTGGGACTCGACCGGTGAGGGCACCTACACCCTCGAGACGGTCGAGGAGGCCCCGCAGGGCACGGCGGTGACGCTGCACCTGAAGGCCGAGGACCAGGAAGACAGCCTGCTCGACTACACCGACAGCACGACGATCACCAACATCGTCAAGCGCTACTCCGACTTCATCTCGTGGCCCATCCGCATGGAGGTCGACAGCACCGACTCCGAGGGCGAGACCACGCGGCAGGTCGAGACGATCAACTCGATGAAGGCGCTCTGGGCGCGCCCCAAGGAGGAGGTCGCCGAGGAGGAGTACCGCGAGTTCTACAAGCACATCAGCCACGACTGGAACGATCCGCTCGAGACGATCCACCTGCGGGCCGAGGGCACGATCGAGTACCAGGCGCTGCTGTTCATCCCCTCGGTCGCTCCCTTCGACCTCTTCACGCGGGACCACAAGCGCGGTGTCCAGCTCTACGTCAAGCGCGTGTTCATCATGGACGACTGCGAGGAGCTCCTGCCGGAGTACCTGCGCTTCGTCAAGGGTGTGGTGGACGCCCAGGACCTCTCGTTGAACGTCTCGCGGGAGATCCTGCAGCAGGACCGCCAGATCCAGATGATGCGCAAGCGCCTGGTCAAGAAGGTCCTGTCCACGGTCAAGGACATGATGAGCTCGGACCCGGACAGCTACGCGAAGTTCTGGGAGCAGTTCGGTCAGGCCGTCAAGGAGGGGCTGCTCAACGACGTCGACAACCGCGAGCAGATCCTGGAGATCGCCTCCTTCGAGTCCACGCACGATGCGGACGACAAGACGACGCTGCGTGAGTACATCGAGCGGATGCAGGAGGGCCAGGACAGCATCTACTACATCACCGGTAGTTCGCGGTCCAAGGTCGAGAACTCCCCGCACATCGAGGCCTTCCGGGACAAGGGCTTGGAGGTGCTGCTGCTGACCGACCCGGTCGACGAGATGTGGGTGGAGTCGGTGCCGGAGTTCGACGGCAAGCCGTTCCAGTCGATCGCCAAGGGTCAGGTCGATCTCGACGAGAAGGACGAGGACGGCAAGGACTCCGAGAAGGCGCAGCAGGAGCAGGAGTTCGCCGACGTGCTGTCCTGGATGACGACCAAGCTCGCCGACGACGTGAAGGAGGTGCGCCTGTCCTCGCGTCTGAGCTCGTCACCGGCCTGCGTGGTCAGCGACAGCCAGGACATGGGGCCGACCCTGGAGAAGATGTATCGCGCCATGGGCCACGAGCTGCCGCCGGTGAAGCGCATCCTCGAGGTCAATCCCAACCACTCCCTCGTCAGCGGGATGCGCGACTCCTACGAGAAGAACGGCCAGAGCCAGGAGCTGGAGGAGACGGCCGAGCTCGTCCACGGCATGGCGCTGCTGGCCGAGGGCGGTGAGCTTCGCGAGCCCGCGCAGTTCACCAGTCTGCTGGCCAACAGGCTCGCCCGGACGCTGTGATCCCCTCGCCTCGTCGGGGCCGGCAAGCGGTCGCTTTCCGGCCCCGGCAGGGGCGTGTGGCGGGGCCTGGCGGGTCGAGCGGAGTTGCTCACGGGGGAGTTGCCGCTCCTGGCGGCCAGGATTCACGCGGGCTGCTCTCCCACCGGTTTTTCCGCGAGCAGGCGGGGCCACCGGTCAGCACAATACTGGATGAGCGGATTGGACCGTGTATCCCTTGGCGCTGCGGACGATCGTGTAGTACGGCCACTTGTCATCAGCCGAATGGCATTTTGCGGAAATTTGCCATGTTCCGTTTCGGGGGCCGTTTATCTGTCTTCTCTTCGCGAGGGAGTCAGGAAGGTTGTTGATGTCGCGCCACAGCGATACGGTCACCCATTCGAGTCGGTTGCCGCATCCCTTCCTGCCTCCTGTCGCGTAGATGTAGCGGCCGTCCGTGGTCGGTTCCGATGCTGTCAGGTGACACCGGGGAGTCGCCCGCTGCTGTTGGTCACTGGCCAGCGACGGTGTCGCCGCGGTCAATCCGCTCGTGGCGATGATGCCGGCCAGCAGCACGGGAAAGTACTTTTTCGTGTTCAACGTCGATCACCTTCGTGATTCGGGGTGTGCAGCAGCACGAAGCGGACGCGCTGAATTCTCCGAGGCCTCCGTGGTTCTGCTGCGTACTTTCTGAGTGATCGGTATGCTCCGGTGCGATCCCTCGTGCCAGAGTGAATGCTTCCCCGTCATCCGGACGAGGGTGGTGGACGCACTCGTCCGCAGGAATGCTCGGTGTCGTGAATTCCGCCGTCGTGGATCGTTTCCGGAACACGCGATCGTGCGGTGATGTCGATGAGCATCTCGTCGTGTTCTCCGGTCGGGGCGGGGCGCGTGCTCGACTGCGGGGTCGGTCCGGTGCCACCTGCGGATTCGGCGGGCACGTGCTCGGCTGCCGCGGGAGCATGGACCGGTGAGCACGCAGGAGCACCCGCTGGAAGCGATCTACAAGGCACGGGCCGAGCTCGAGGAGGCGGTGCAAGCCCAGCAGCACACTCGTCTGGATCAGATGGACTGGACCGCCTACGGCTCGGCCCTGGTCGGCACGCTCGGTGCCATGGCCGGGGTGGCGGGCGAGCTGATGGGCCAGATCGACGAGATCGACCGCGACCGTCTCTACCGGCAAGCCCTGCACGATCACCCTCACGAGGCGCTCGACAGGGCCGTCGAGCATCTCAGCAATCTGCGGTACGTGCTGGATCAGGCCTTTGCGCAGGCCCAGGGCTACTGGGCGGAAGTGGAGCACATTCGGGAGACGACCACGCACCGGTCCGACGAGGCCGGCGGGTTCTGAGGGGCGCGCCGCGGTGGCCACGACGACTCGGGAACCGTCCAGCGGAGAGTCTCCGCGTCGAACGACCCCGACCGCACCGCGCACCCCGCCACGCCGCCACCAACGAATCCCCGGCCGTGGTCACCAGGGGCGCACGCCGCCGTAGAAGGTGGCTTCGCTGAGTCGGTGGGTCTTGCTCATGACCCTGTCGGGGTTGTCGCCGGTGTTGCCCTCGATGAGGGTGACCTTCTCGCCCCGGATCTTTTCGACCACGCCGATGTGCGGGCTGGAGTCGGGGGTCGCCGGGCCGGTGCCGAACAGCAGCACGTCGCCGGGCCGGGTCGTGTCCAGGTGCGCGCGGCCGTAGGCCGTGCCCCTGGTCTGTCCGGTGGTGTAGACGTCGCCGGTGAAGGCGTACTCCTCGCTCTCGACGTTCACGCCGGCTCGTTCCCAGATCGACATGGCGAACAGCGCGCACCAGGGGACGCACTGCTCGGAGTACTTGTGGCAGTTCTTCGCGGTTTCCGCGGTGCCGAGCTCGGCCCGCGCGGCCGTGACGATCTCCTCCTGCACGGTTCCGGGCGTGGCCGTGATCACCGGTGCGGCCTGCTGCCTCGCCGGCTCCTCGGGCGGGGACGGTGCGAGCACGGCCACCGCGGTCGCGGCCGCTGCGGCCAGGCTCGTCACCGCGCTCAGCGCGGCCACGCCCCTGCGGGGCCGGCGTGTGCCCGGTTCGCGGGTCCGATCACCACGGTGCTCCACAGGCTGTCTCCTTCCGCCTGGTGCTGCCGGGTTCACCCTGGTGATACCCGTCCCTCCGCGGTGGCAAGCACCTCGGCCCGGCCCGCGCGGTCAGCGGTCGCCGACCACGTTGCGCTGCGCGTGCCGCTGCGTGATCTCGGCCGGGTCGGTCTCGGTCGGGTCGGCCGCGGCCGTGGAGGTGCCGGGGCTGCTCCGGTGGTCGGGGGTCAGGCGGAACATGCGCAGCTGTCTGCCGGACCTGTGGGTGTAGGTCCGGTAGGGCGGCCAGGTCTCGAGCGCGCTCGGCCACAGCGCGGCGCGCTCGCCGCCGGTGACCGGGTGCGCGTGGACCGGCACGGTGGTTCCCCCGACGGTGATCCACGCCCGCGGGTTCCGGAGCAGATTCGTTGTCCACTGCGGATGTTCCGGGCGTCCGCCGTTGGAGCCCAGCACCAGGTAGCAGTCCCCGAGCCGCGTGTGCACGAGGGGGGCGCTGCGCCACCGTCCGGTGCGGGCGCCGCGGGTCCACAGCAGGAGCAGCGGCACGCCCAGCGACCCGCTGAGGCTGTGCCGTCCGCCGGTGCTGCGCAGCGCGCGGCGTTCCACGGCGGTGAGTTTCCGGGCCAGTTCGCACACCCACGCTCGGTGGCTCAACCGGCTGGCGAGTCGTCGCGGCCAAGGTGTCGGGGGTGTGCGTTGCCGGGCTGACACGATCGTGATGATCTGTGGGGAGCAGCTGTTCCTTCAATCCCTCAATCGGGGGTGCCCAGCGCATTGTTGCCCGATTGAGCGACTTGAAGACGGCCGGTTGGCACATAGATTTCCCGCGTGTCCGAAAGCGCAGCGGAAGCATCGTTCAGCAGGCCGAAGTACGAACCGATCGCCGTGGTCGGCATCGGTTGTCGATTCGCGGGAGGCGTGGATTCGCCCGAGGCGTACTGGGAGGTTTTGCGCCGGGGCCGGGACATGGTCACCGAGGTTCCGCCGGACCGGTGGAGCGTGGAGGAGGCCTATGACCCGGAGCCGGGTGTTCCGGGGAAAACGGTGTCGAAGTGGGGTGGTTTCGTCCACGACGTGGGCGGGTTCGACCCGGAGTTCTTCGGCCTGTCCGAGCGCGAGGCGGAGGCGATGGATCCGCAGCACCGCCTGCTGCTGGAGACCGCGTGGGAATCGCTGGAGCACGCCGGTATCCGGCCGCGCGATCTCGGTTATTCGCCGACCGGATTGTTCCTGGGCATTTCCGGCCAGGACTACATGATGCGCACTCCCCGCGGGGAGTTGTTCACCAATCCCTACGCGATGACCGGCAACGCGCGCAGCATGGCGGCCGGGCGCATCTCCTACCTGCTCGGGCTGCGCGGGCCCAGCGTGGTGCTGGACTCGGCGTGCTCGTCCGGTCTGGTCGCCACTCATCTCGCGGCGCGGAGCCTGCAGGTCGGTGACGCGGACCTGGCGCTGTCCGGCGGGGTCAATCTGATCTTCGGGCCCGAGACGACGGTGGCCTTCTCCAGTTGGGGGATGCTCTCCCCGGCCGGGCGCTGCCGGGCGTTCGACGTCGACGCGAGCGGGTTCGTCCGGGCCGAGGCCTGCGGGGTGCTCGCGCTGAAGCGGCTCGCCGACGCCGAGCGGGACGGTGACCGGGTGCTGGCCGTGCTGCGCGGGTCCGGTGTGAACCAGGACGGCCGTTCGAACGGCATCACGGCCCCGTCGGGGGAGGCCCAGCGCGAGCTGCAGCAGCAGGTGATCGCCCGTTCCGGGGTCGACCCGCGCCGGGTCGGTCTGGTCGAGGCGCACGGCACCGGCACCCCGGTCGGTGATCCCATCGAGTTCGCCGCGCTGGCCGACAGCTACGGGCACGGGGACGCGGGTCCGTGCGCGCTGGGCTCGGCGAAGACGAACATCGGCCACGCGGAGACGGCCTCCGGCATGGCGGGGGCGGTCAAGGCGGTCCTGGCGTTGCGGCACGGTGAGATCCCGGCCAATCTGCACTTCACCGGGTGGAACCCGGAGATCGATCCCGCGGGCACGCGGTTGTTCGTCCCGACGCGGACCGAGCCGTGGCCGGTCGGGGACGGGCCCCGGCTCGCGGCGGTGTCCTCGTACGGTTTTTCCGGGACCAACGCGCACGTGCTGCTCGAGCAGGCCCCCGCGGCCGAGCCGGAGTCCGCCTGCTCCGGGCGTGCGCCGCTGTTGGTGCCGTTCTCGGCGAGTTCGCCGCGCGCGCTGGCCGACACGGCCGGCCGAGTGGCCTCGTGGATGGAGCGGGCCGAGCACGTCTCGGTGGCCGATCTGGCCCACACCACCGGGGTGCGGCGCGGGCACTGCTCGGCGCGCGCGACGGTGGCCGCCTCCGACGGGGCGGAGCTGGTCGAGCGGCTGCGCGCCGTCGAGCGGGGTGATCCGGCTCCGGGGGTTGCCGTGGGCACCGCGGCCGCCGGGCGCGAGGGCGACCCGGTGTGGGTCTTCGCCGGGCAGGGTGCCCAGTGGCCGGGCATGGGGCGGCGGCTGCTCGAGCAGGAGCCCGCCTTCGCCAAGACCGTCGAGGAGCTGGAGCCGGTGGTGCTCGCCGAGTCGGGGTTCTCGCTGCGCGACAAGCTCTGCGCCGAGGAGGTGGTCACCGGCATCGACCAGGTGCAGCCCGCCCTGTTCGCCGTGCAGGTCGGTCTCGCGGCCGTGTGGCGCTCGCACGGCGTGCGGCCGGGTGCGGTGATCGGCCACTCGATGGGCGAGGTCGCCGCGGCGGTGGTCAGCGGGGCGCTGTCGCTGACCGACGGGGCGACGGTGGTCTGCAGGCGCTCGCGGTTGATGCTGGAGCTGTCCGGGGCGGGGGCGATGGCCTCGGTCGACCTGCCCGCCGAGGAGGTCGAGCGCGAGCTCGCCGCGGCCGGGGCGCGCGGTGTGGTCGTGGCCGTGGTCGCCGCACCGGAGTCCACTGTGGTCGCCGGTGAGGCGGAGGAGGTGGCCCGGCTGGTCCGGCGGTGGGACGAGGCCGATCGGATGGTGCGCGAGGTGGCCGTGGACGTGGCCTCGCACTCGCCGCAGGTCGCTCCGATCCTGGACACTCTGCTGTCCACGTTGTGCACGCTGACTCCGGGCAGTCCCGAGGTGGCCTTCTACAGCACGGTGCTGCCGGGCGAGGACAGCTCGCGGTTGTCCTTCGACGCGGCCTACTGGGCGGACAACCTGCGCCGTCCCGTGCGCTTCGCCGATGCGGTCTCCGCCGCGCTCGACGACGGGCACCGCGTGTTCGCCGAGCTCGGCCCTCATCCGCTGCTGACGCGCGCGATCGGCGACACCGCCGCCGCGCGGCAGGTGGACGTGGCCGTGTCCGTGGCGCTGCGCCGCGACGAGGACGATCCGGCCGCGGTGCTCTCGGCGATCGGTGCGGTGCACTGCGCGGGCGGTCGCCTCGACTGGTCGGCGCGGCACCCGGAGGGGCGGCTGCTCGACGTGCCGCTGCCGACCTGGAACCACCGCTGGTTGATGAACTCCGGGCCGGAGCGGTCCGCTCCCGCGGTGGGGCACCCGCTGCTGGGCGCGCACGTGGAGACCCCGCGCGGTGACGGTGAGCACGTCTGGCAGACCGACATCGGCACCGACACCCACCCGTGGCTGGCCGAGCACCGGGTGCGGGGCACGCCGATGATGCCGGCCGCGGGCTACGGCGAGATGGCGCTGTCCGCGGCCGAGGAGGTGTTCGGCGCCGACTCCGCGGTCGAGGTGTGCGGACTGTCCTTCGACAACGCCTGCGTGCTGGACGACTCGGTGACCCTGTCGACCACGGTGGAGCGCACCACCGAGCACCGCGGCCAGGTGAGCGTGCTGGGCCGCGGTGTCGACGGCGGCGCCGTGGTCCACGCCCACGGCCACGCCCGGGCCCTCGACGAGCAGGCGGCGCCGCAGCGGCTGGATCTCGCCGCCCTGCTGGCCGAGTACACCGAGTGGCAGGACCCCGAGGCCTACTACGCGAACCTGCGCGGGTTGGGCATCCAGCACGGGCCGGGGTTCGCGGCGCTGACCGCGATTCACCGCGAGGGCCGGGGCCGGAGCGGCCTCGTCAGTGAGGTGCGGCTGCCGGCCCAGCGCCGCGCGGAGGCGGACTCCTACCGGGTGCACCCGGTGCTGCTGGACGCGTGTCTGCAGACCATCGCCGCGCACCCGGCGTTGATGGACCAGAGCGGCCTGTTCCTGCCGCTGGGCATCGGGACGCTGCGGGTGTTCGGCGATGCGCGCGAGGCCCGCTACTGCGTGGCCGCGGTGCACGAGTCCGGCGACCGCTCCGGACTCGGCCAGGCCCAGCTGGTGGACGAGCGGGGCACGGTGCTGGTGGAGGTGAGCGAGGTGCGGTTCGGCACCTCGGCCGAGGACGCGCCGGACCGGGTGTTCGAGCGGCGCCTGCTCGCCGTCGAGTGGGACGAGGCGCCCGCACCGCAGGCGACGCGCGCGGCGGCCGGGCGGTGGCTGCTGGTCACCGAGCCCGCGGGGCAGTCCCGCGCCGATCGCCTCGCCGACGAACTCCGCTCGCGAGGCGGCACCGCGACCGTGCTGGCTGTCGACGAGCCCGACGAGCTGGGCTCGGCGGTGCTCTCCTGTTCGGACGGTGTCGACGGTGTGGCCTTCGTGACCTCGCCGGAGCACGATCGGCGCGACCCGGCGGCGACCTCGCGGCAGCGGGTGGGCCGGCTCACGGCGCTGGCCCAGGCACTCGTCGACGGGCAGCACGGCCGATCGTCGGCGTTGACCGTCGTGCTGCACGACGCGCAGGAGGTGCTCGGCGGTGACGGCACGAACCTCGCGCAGGCGCCGCTGCGCGGTCTGGCCAAGGTGATCGGGCACGAACACCCCGAACTCGGGGTGTCCGTAGTCGACGGCGTGGACACCGATCCCGCCCGGCTCGTCGGCGAGCTGCTGGACGCCCCCGTCGAGGAGGACGAAGTCGCGTGGCGCGGTGACGTGCGCTATCTCGCGCGTCTGCGGAACAGTCCGCTGTCGGTGGACGAACGTCTCCGAGAGACCGTCCACTTCGGCCGGGACGGTGCGGGTGTGCAGACCGCGCGCCGGGGAGATCTGGACACGCTCGAACTCGCCGCCCGCGAACGGGTGCGTCCCGGGCCCGGCGAAGTGGAGATCGAGATCCACGCAGCGAGCCTGAACTACGTGGACGCGCTCAACGCGATGGGCCTGTACAACACCGTGGACGACGATCCGCCGCCGCTCGGAGCGGACTGCGCGGGAGTGGTCTCCCGCGTCGGAGCGGGAGTCACCGAGTACCGTCCGGGCGACCGCGTCGCCGCGATGATGTGGGGCGGGCTCGCCTCGCACCTGACGGTGCCCACTGGAAACGTGCTCGCCGTGCCCGAGCACGTCTCGGTCGAGGAAGCCGCCACCATGCCTGCGGTCTACCTGACCGCGTGGTACGGGCTGAACCACCTGGCCCGCCTGGAGGTGGGCGAGCGGGTGCTGATCCACGCCGCCACCGGCGGCGTGGGCTTGGCCGCGATCCACATCGCACGCGCGAGAGGAGCGGAGGTCTTCGCCACAGCGGGTACCCCGGACAAGCGCGCCTATCTCGCCGAACTCGGCGTCGAACACGTGATGGACTCGCGTTCGCTGGACTTCGCCGAGCAGGTGCTGGCCGCCACCGGCGGTGCGGGGGTGGACGTGGTGCTCAACTCGGTCACCGGCGCCGCCCAGCGGGCCGGTATCTCGCTGCTGCGGGCCGGGGGCCGCTTCCTGGAGATCGGCAAGCGGGACATCTACGCCGAGCACCGGATCAGCCTCGCGCCGTTCCGGCACAACCTCACCTTCGCCAGCATCGATCTCAACCTCGTGGTCGACCGGCTCACCGCGCTGACCGCGAGCATGCTCGGCGAGATCGAGCGCGGTGCGGCAGACGGCAGCCTCGTCCCGCTGCCGTTGACCACCTACTCGGTGGACGAGCTCTCCGCGGCCTTCCGCACGCTCGGTGCGGGCAGGCACATCGGCAAGATCGTGCTGCGCATCCCCACCGAGGGAAGTCGGCAGGTCCCGGTGGAGCCGGACGACGTGCCGGTGGTGCGGGCGGGCGGCGCCTACGTCGTCACCGGCGGACTCGGCGGGCTCGGCCTGCTGGTGGCCCGTTGGCTGAGCGAGGCCGGCGCGGCACGGGTGGTGCTCAACGGGCGTCGGGAGCCGGGTCAGGCGGCTGCCGGTGTGCTCGACGAGCTGCGCGCGGCGGGCACCGATGTGCGGGTCGTGCTGGGCGATCTGACCGAGCCGGACACCGCCCGCGGGCTGCTCGGCGAGGCAGGAGCGGACGGTGTGCCGGTGCGCGGCGTCGTCCACGGGGCGGCGGTCGTCGAGGACGGCGTGGTGTCCCGCCTCGACGCCGCGGGCACGGACCGGGTGTGGTGCCCCAAGGCGCTCGGGGCGTGGCACTTGCACGACGCGCTCGGCGCGGGCGGGCACGAGGGCGAGCTCGACTGGCTGCTGCTGTTCTCCTCGGCCGCCGCACTCATCGGGAATCCCGGGCAAGGTGCTTACGCGGCGGCCAACGGGTTCCTGGACGGGTTGGCCACGTACCGGCGCTGCCGGGGGCTCGCCGCCACCAGCGTGTCCTGGGGCGCCTGGGCCGAGCACGGCCGGGGCGCGGACATGGCCGATCGCGGGTTCGCGATGATCGAACCGGCGGAAGGCATCGAGGCCTGCGAGCGGATCCTCCGGTACGCGCGCGCCCGGACCGGATACCTGCCGCTGGCCGACGGCAGCTGGCTGGACGCGGTCGGCGACCGAGCACGCGGCTCCGCGTTCTTCGCGCCGCAAATGACGCGGTCCGGTGGTGACGGGGACGAGTCCGGTACCGACCACGAGCTGCTGGCCCGTATCGCCGAGGCGGACGAGGCCAGTGCTGTCAACCTGCTCACCGAGTTCGTCGTCGCTCAGGCGGCGGCGATCCTGCGGTTGGACCCGGCCGGTGTCGACCCGGGCCGGTCCCTGCTCGACTACGGGTTGGACTCGCTGATGGGGCTGGAGCTGCGGACCCGGCTCGACAAGGCGCTCCGGGTCCGGGTGCCGACGAAGAAGCTGTGGGCCCGCCCGGAGCCGTCCTCGCTCGCCGCGTACCTCGCCGGGCTCCTCGACGGCACCACCGGCCCCGCGGACGCGTGAGCGCGCGGAGCCGGACGCCTTCGATCACCGCACCAGGAAGGGGAATCCGCAGCATGTCGCGAACGACGCACTCGACGGTATGGGACGTCGCGGTCGTGGGCGCAGGCCCGGCCGGAGCGACGGCGGCACGCATCGCGGCCGAGAGCGGTTGCAGCGTGCTGCTGCTCGAGCGGGAGGCGATCCCGCGGTACAAGACCTGCGGCGGGGGGCTGGTGGGGGCATCGCTGGCGGCCCTGCCGGAGGGCGCGGACGTGCGGATCTGCGACGAGCTCAGCCGCGTGACCCTGTCCATGCACGGCAGGCGGGAGCGCACGATGCCCTCCCGCCCGCCGCTGGCGAAGATGGTGTTTCGCAGCGAGTTCGACGCGGCGCTGGTCGAGCGAGCCGCGCAGGCCGGTGTCGCGGTGCGCGACAAGTGCCTCGTGAAAGGCGTCGAGAGCGGTGCGGACCGGGTGTCGCTGCGGCTCGGCAACGGCGAGGTGATGCACGCGCGCACCGTGGTGGGCGCGGACGGCAGCGCGAGTCGCGTCGCGCGGTTCGTGGGGGTGCGGTGCCGCCAGGTGGACCTGGCCCTGGAGATCGAGGTGCCGGTCGACAGCCCCACGTCGCGCCGTTGGGCGGGGCGCGCGCTGCTGGAGTGGGGGCCTTTCCCCGGCGCGTTCGGGTGGGTGTTCCCGAAGGGCGACATCAGCACCGTGGGGGTGGTGGGCAGCCGCGGCCGTCCGGACGAGACGCGCAGGTACATGCGTGATTTCGTCGAGCGCCAGGGGTTTTCCGGGATCGAGCCGCTCCACGACACCGGGCATCTGACCCGCTGCCGGTACGCCGACTCGCCGTTCGCCCACAACCGCGCGATCGTGGCGGGCGATGCGGCGGGGTTGGCCGATCCTTGGCTGCGCGAGGGCATTTCCTTCGCGATGCGCTCCGGGGAGCTGGCGGGGCGGTCCGCGGTCGCGATCGCGGGCTCGGCCACGCGGTCCGACACAGAGGCCGCCGAACGCGACTACGCGCGTTCCGTCGAACGTGAACTGGCAGCCGAGATGTATGCCAGCGAGAAGTTGGCCAAGATCTACTTCGCGCGGCCCGCAGTGGTCCACGCGGCGCTGGTTGGGGTTCCCCTCGTGTGGCGGCGCGTGGACGACTACCTCACCGGGCGCAAGACCATTCCGGAGATCGTCAACTATCCCGGTGTCCGTCCCCTGCTGTCCGCCCTCGCCGCGCTCAGCTGAGACCGCGTTTCGCGGCGACGGCGCGGAAGCAGTGAACTCCTCTGGCGGCTGCGGCCCCACGCGGAACCGCTGACCGGGTTCGTTCCGCGTGGCCCGGAGGCAGCGGCGCGTGGCGTGGAAGCCCTGTCCGTCGAGTTCGGTATCGCGCGGGCAGCGGCCCAGGCAATGGTGCTCGAGGTGCGCCGAGGGCGATTTCTGCGGCTGCACTCCAGGAGCAACCGCACTCACCTCGAAGTGCTGATCTCCGGTGAGCCCGCGAAATACCTCGCCCACCGGCAAGCTGCCGTGGTCGCCTGAGCCCCGTTCGACCATCGGGTCACGCCAACACGGGGATCCGCGATTCGCAGGCACACCCAGCGGCGGTGCCTCCGTCGGGGCACCGCCGCTGGGTGGTCGTCGGGCTCGTGCTCCCGCCGGACCAACCGTCCGTATTGGCCGGTAAAACCGGTGTTCCCACATGCCCGTGGACCCGCGTCGAACCCTCGTGTTCCCGTGGGTGAACTCGAAAGGCCAGGGGTGGTTCTCGTGGTGGGGCGACGCGGTTACGGAGGTGGTGGTCGGCCTCAGCGGCGCCGCAGGGTTCTGCTGGTTGGGGGATCGCGCGCAACTTTGCGCCATACGAAGTCGGCGACGAATGCCACCACCGCGGTGCCACAGAGCAGCTCAACCGAGAGGACGAGCGCCAGCGGCCCGACCCATTTCGGGCCGACCTGGTCGACGACGGTCGCGGAGTACACGGGGCCGAACACTGCTGGTATCACCAGCATCGTGATGGCCGGGTGTAGCCACCGGACAGCGGCTACCACGATCAGGGCCAAGAAGGTCAGAAAACCAGCAATCCGCCATGACGCGCCGTAGTCCTCACCAGCCAGTCCGGACCAGACCAGCCAGCACCCCGCGGTGGCGACTCCTAGCGCGACGGTCATGCTGGTGTGCCACGCCGCGCGTCGTCCGTAGTTTCGATCGCGCATGTCCCGAGCATGTCAGTCAGCGCCGTTGACTTTGGTCGTGGCGGATCGACACTTTCCTGTGCGTGTGTCCCCGTGAGGCACGGGCGTCGCGAAGGTCGGGGGCAAGCTCTGGGAAACAGCCCGAGCTCTTGCCCGAGCAGCAAGCCGAGTTGCGGCGGATGCGCGCCACCGGCGAGTACACGATCACCGATCCCACCGAGCTGTTCTCCGTATCCTCGACCAACGCCCCGAAGTTCCGGCGAACTCGGTGCCCGGCAGTGGGACTCCTGGGGAGGGGACGAGCGCGCTCGATGTGCTGTCGTCCGGGGAAATCGGGGCATCGTGGCCTGTAACCGGCTCGAGGGCGGGCCGGGGCGATTCGGTTTCCAGGGCCGTGCGCGGGGCGGCCATCGGCGAGTCCTGCGGCGTCTTCCATCGTATCCGCGCCTGACCAGCGTTTGTCTTGCAACGACGCCGGGTGGTGCCACGTGGTGTCCAAAGTGAGTCACTTAGGCCTGCGATGATGCCATGGATTTGACTCCGCATGTGGCAACCTTGGACGAGAGTTCGCCACGCTGGCCGAAGCCGGCGGTGACGAGGAGGCGCGGGCGTTGGCGGAGCGTCTGACCGGGTCACTCGAGTCGGCGATCCGGATGACGTTGTTGAGTGTGCTTTCGGATGCCGCCGACGTGATCACCCGGGAGCTGTCCCCAGGGTCGGTGGGGCTGCGCCTGCGCGGGCGGGAGCCGAGCTTCGTCGTGACCTCGTCGTTCGCTGAGCCACCACAGGGCGCGGCCGAAGGCGGCACGGAGGCCGCGCCGGACAGCGGTCCGCCGATCGCCGAGGACGGCCCGGCCACGCGGGTCAACGTACGCCTTCCGGAGCAGCTCAAGGCCGTGGTCGAGGAGGCTGCCGCGAAGGAGGGGTGCTCGGTCAATGCCTGGTTGATGCAAGCGGCATTGTCCGCCCTGCAGTGTGCCGATCAGGAGCGGCGCGCTGAGCAGAGCAGCTCAGGAAAACGGTCCCAGCAGCGCTTCACCGGCCGGGTTCGCTGACGACGCCTTCTTCCTCACGGATCCCTGTGACCTGCGGGGTGTCTTACCTGCTCGTGCTGAGGGGACACCTGTGTCTCATCCCCCTTGGGTGTTTCATCTCCCCCTGGCTCGGGTGGTCTCTGTCGTTGCGACGGAAGCCGCTCGAGCAGGGGGAATCGCAGCCTTACGGGTCCACGCGGTACCGGAAGCGGCTCTTCCGTCCCACCCCGAGCCCACCGGCGTCGTCCTGACGCTGAGTGGCAGCGGCGGGAATGAGAGAGTGATTCGCTGATGACCATCGCTACCCCGAGTGCTCGAACCATTCCGTTGTGTGCATCAGCGACAATGCCGCGTCGGCCTCTCGGCTACTGGTCGCGGTAGCCGTCGACGACGCTGAGACTTCTCGAGCCGCCGAGCATCTTCCTGCTGCTTTCGCCCGTGTGCTTGTCCAGCATGTCGGGTGTCGAGTTCGGAAGGGGGCCTTCGGCGGGCGTGCCGAGGAGGTCAGCCACCTGTCGCCACGGTCTTCGCCGAGGACCGTGGCGGCGATCGAGGCAGCACCGCGACCGCCACGAGAGGAGCTTTCGATGAGTAGCACGGTTCCCGTCCCGCACGGCCTGCCCGTGGAACGCGATGCGGGCCCCTTCGTCCCGCCCAGCCGGCTCACCCGACTGCGCGAGGAGCGTCCGGTCAGCCCCATGGTCTTTCCCGATGGTCACGAGGGCTGGATCGTCACCGGCTACGAGGCGGTCCGCCAGGTCATGGCCGACACCCGGTTCAGCTCCCGGCAGGACCTCGACATCACCCACGTTCCCTACGAGACGTCCGATCCGACCCCGCCGAGTGAGCCGTCCCCGCAGGTGCCGGGCATGTTCGTCACCATGGACCCGCCGGACCACACCCGGTTGCGGCGCAGGCTCACCGGTGCGTTCACCGCCAAACGGATGAAGCAGCTCGAGGAGCGCATCATCGACATCACCGAGCGGCAACTGGACGAGCTGGCGCGGCTGACCCCGCCGGTCGACCTGCTCGAGGAGTTCGCGCTGCCGGTGCCGTCGCTGGTGATCTGCGAACTGCTCGGTGTCCCCTATGCGGACCGGGAGAACTTCCAGGGCAATTCCGCCAAGTTCTTGGCCAAGGACATCTCGCTCGACGAGAAGTTCGCCGCCTACGGCGCGATGACCACGTACCTCTCCGAGCTGATCACGAGCAAACGCGCCGCTCCCGATGAAGACGTGCTGTCCGATTTGGCCCAGCACGACGACCTCACCGTCGAGGAGTTGACCGGCGCGGCCGTCTTGCTGCTGCTCGCCGGGCACGAGACCACCGCCAACATGCTGGCGATGGGCACCTTCGCGCTTCTGGAGCATCCCGCGCAGCTTGCCGAGCTGCGCGCCGATCCGAAGCTGATGCCCGGTGCCGTCGAGGAGCTCATGCGGTACCTGTCCGTTGTCGACTCCGTCCACCGCTACGCCACCGAGGACGTCGACGTCGGGGGTGAGGCGATCGGCAAGGGCTCGACCGTCGTGGTCTCGTTGCTGGCCGCCCACCACGATCCCCGGCGTTTCGACGCCCCGGACGCCCTGGACATTCACCGGGAGGCCCGTGGTCACCTGACCCTGGGCCACGGCATCCACCAGTGTCTCGGACGACAACTGGCCCGTATCGAGCTGCGCGCCGGTTTCGACGGGCTGTTGCGTCGTTTCCCGAACCTGGGGCTCGCCGTCCCCGCCGACGAGGTGAAGCTCAAGACCGACATGAACATCTACGGCGTCCACGAGCTGCCGGTCACCTGGGCGGAACCGTCCCGCTGACCCCGTCGGCTGGGTGTGTCGCTCTAAGCAGCGACGAGGTTTGGGGGAGTGCTCGCCCGGTCGAGCTCGAGATCCCCCACGTCCGGGAGGGCTCGTTCGAATCAAGAACCGTGCGCAGGTGGCAAAGTCGACTGCACGGGGGTGATGAGATGGTGCTGTCGCTCTGGCCGCCAAGGGAATGACCACAGGCAGGACCCCGGCACACCTGGCCACGTCTATCCGGTGATGGTCATCGACACCCTCGTGGTCAGGATCCGTGCCAGGCAGTTCACCAACCGATCCGTAGGCACCGTCAACGGGGAACGCGACATCCTCGGGACTGGGGCGGGCCAGGACGGTGAGGGCGCGAAGTTTTGGCTGCACGCGCCCACTCAGAGTTCACAAACCGTGGTGCGGAGGATGGGGGCTTGGACCGGCGACGCACCCGGTCCGCCCAACCACTACCAGCGTGATCAGTCCGGTTCGCTGCTGCATCCCGATGTCGAGAAGTTGGTCCGATGCACCACACCGGGCAATCGCCCCCCGGAGATCGACGCCACGGGGAAAGTACCGGATCCGGATGGGGGATACTTCCACGTCGTTACCGGCGGTGCCACACGGCTGCTTTGCCGCGAAGGATTCAACACCGGTGAAATCGGCCAGGCCGACACTGGATTCCCCCGACGTGCGCTGACCTAGTTCACCGTCCGCGGTGTCACCGCGCGTGAGATCCTCATCGGCAACGACCCCGGATACCGCTCGTTCCTGTTCAGCCAGACCACCACCGGGTGCAGATCCCCTTACCGACGCACCGCCCCCACCGGACCGGCATCAACGGTAAGGCCGAGCGATTCATGCGCACCCTGCTGACCGAGTGGGCCTACCGTGCGGTCTTCAGCGAATCGCCAGATCGCGACGCAAAACACTACCGGTCTACCTGAACTACTACAATCATCACGGACCTAACCATCCGCTACAAACTTTATTACCACCGCTACCTAGGATTTGTCGGAATCGTCGCCACGGCGCTTGGTTTCCTCGTCTGTGTGATGACGTGAGTTCCTCGTTAGGCGAGCTCGTCGATGACCGAGGTATCGATCAGGAGTTCTTCCCAATCTGTTTCGGTACGGGGTTGCGCTCGTGCCTAGGTGTTGCGGGTCGGGAGGTTGTTGACGCTGGGGTGAGGCCGGAGTGAAGGGGACGGGTCTTGCGGCGGCAGGATGAGAACCGCCAAGTCACTCGTCCGTCGAACCGCAAGGACCCGTCCCGTGTCACACAGTAACGCCCCGCTGTCTGTCGAGGGCCGTCGTCGTCTCGTCGCTCGGTGCCAGCATCGTCCGATCGCCCACGTTGCCGCCGAGATGGGGATCTCGCGGCAATGCGCCTCGAAGTGGATCAACCGCTATCGCCGGTTCGGTGAACTCGGCCTGATCGACCGGCCATCGACGCCGCACCGGCAACCGAGGGCCACATCCGGCGAGATCGTGGCCGGCATCGAGTCACTGCGGCGGGCCCGCACGTGGTCAGCGAACCGAATCGCCGTTGACCTCCATGCCGAGGGGGTGCGCATTGCTCGCCGCACCGTCACCCGCCACCTACGACGCTTGGGCCTGGGACGTCGCCGGTTTATCGATCCCACCGGCGACTCGAACCGCACGCCCCGACGGATCACCGCCCGCCGTCCCGGACACATGGTCCACCTCGATGTGAAGAAGGTCGGCCGCATCCCCGACGGCGGAGGCTGGCGCGCCCACGGCCGCAGCAGCCACCACGCCAAGACCGTCGAACGCCGCAAGGCCGCCGGTGCTCGCGCCGGGTATGTCCACCTGCACTCGGCGGTCGATGGCTACTCGCGACTGGCCTACACCGAAGCCCTGCCCGATGAGAAGGCCAGCACGGCAATCGCGTTCACCCACCGAGCACGCGCTTTCTTCGTCGCCCACGGCATCACCCACATCCAGCGGATCGTGACCGACAACGGGGCCTGCTACCGCGCCGGCGACTTCGCCACCGTGCTGCACGGGGCCAGGCACCAGCGCATCACCCCGTACACGCCCCGGCACAACGGGAAAGTCGAGCGCTACAACCGGATCCTGGCCGAGGAGTTCCTCTACGCCCGCACTTGGTCCAGCGAGCAGCAGCGTGCCCAGGCTCTACACGTGTGGAACATCCACTACAACTACCATCGGCCACACACTGCCGCCGGAAACCAGCCACCCGCCACCCGGCTCCACACCGGCGTCACCAACCTCCAGGCCTCATACACCTAGATCTCCGCAGAGGCTGCGACACCGCCAGCAGTGCGTCGTCCGTTTCGGCGGGGATCTGCACGTTGAGACCAGCGTGGCGGCTCTTTCCCGGGGTGTTTCGGCGCCGCTTGTCTCCACGGTTCATCAGGAATCGAGAGGGGACATGCAGATGCAGAGCCTGCTCGATCAGCGGAGAAACGCGCGCCAGATGTGCGAGATCGTGGGCTGACTGACTCCGGACAGCTCGACCAGCGTCGCCTGGTCCGGGTTTGAACGCAGCAGGGGAAAGATGACCAGGAAGTAACGGATACACCCCCAGCGCGGGTGGTCGCTCTTTCCGGATCGGACCAGGGGAAACGATGTCGTGCAGGCGAGCAGCGAGCTCCCGTGCCCGGTCCTCGTCAAGGTCTACCGTAGACTGGAAACATAACTGGCCTCTCGGTTCGATCGTATTATTTGATCGGAGCATGGTCCTGCCTGGGTGTTGCTTTATTTGTATCGTTATGTGTTTCGAATGATGTTCACGGCCTGAGGTCAGGGGTAGTATTGTTTAATACTTGATGATGCAGTTCCTGTGTGTGTTGTGAAGGATCGAGTCCGAGCTCTTCGTTTAATGAGTTGCGCAGACGATGATAAACTTCTAACGCGTCCCGACGTCTCCCGCATCTGTCCAGAGTGAGCATGAGGTAGCCATGTAAACATTCGTCGAACGGGTGGGAAGCCACCAGTGATCGTAGTTCACCGAGCAGTTCTCGATGCAGTCCCAGCTGCATCTCAACTTCGATCCTCTGCTGCAATGTATTCATTCGGCGCTCTTGAATTTCAGCCACGTATGCCGATAATTGCGGGCCGAGGTTGACATTGGCCAGCGGGTCGCCCGTCCACAGGTCGAGCGCTTCCCTAAATTTGTTCAACGCTTCTGTGTAGCGCCCTCCTTTTTGGTGCTCACGGCCGTATTGGTTAAGTAAGTTAAAACGAATAAGGTCGATTTGTTCGGATTCAACCCGAAGTGAATATCCGGGTGACCTGCTGACGACAACATTTTCTCCTTCGGAGGAGAGTCCCTCCCGTTCGATTAGCTTGCGCAGCTGATAGATGTATGTCTGTATGGTCGTCAGAGCACTAGCTGGAGGATTCTCTCCCCACAGCTCCTGAACCAGAGAATCCGTGTAGACGACCTGGTTCACGCGCAATACCAGCAGAGCGAGTACTTGGCGCACTTTGGGAGGGCTTGGCGTGCACTCGCGTCTCTCGTCAATTACTTCCAATGGGCCCAGTACGTTGAATTGCGCTTCACGGACAGGTCTTTTGGCGTTTTCAGGGTTGCTGTTTTTGGCTGATGTGGTGCTGTGCATCGTGCCCTTGTAGGTCATTCCGAACCCCAAAATTTGTTAAAAGCGCTCATTTAACCTGCTTTGGTGCTTGTTTCTCCAATGTTGAAGAGGTGATACCCGCCGGAAGGGCAGCAGTAATCTAAATGCGGCAGTATCCGTTCCTCTGCTGTTCCTTCCGGCTTCGGAATGCGCTCGCTAATTAGCTCAGAGCAGATGTGGACTCCTCTCGGGTATCAACATGAACTCTCAGGGGAGGGAGGTCTGCATTGCGCGCTCTTGGTGCTGACAATACGGTTTCCAAACTTGAGTGGCAAGGATAACAAGACTGCGTTTATCCAGAAAGAACCCCCAATGCTGTCTTTCCTGTCGCAGTCTACTGGAAGTCTTCCATATCGCGAGATCCGTTTGGGGCAACAATCATAAGCCGATTAGCGGAGACACCGGTGGGATCATGGGGTGAGCGCAGGGGTGGGGTGGAGCGTGTTGGCGATGGTACCGAGGTCCTCTTGACTGTGTTGGGACGGGTCGGCCCCTTCGGGCAGGAAGTCGCGGAGCAGTCGGTTGGTGTTTTCGTTGCTGCCGCGTAGCCAGGGGCGCCGGGGGCAGAAGTACACGGGGGTTTCGGTGACCGAGGAGAACCGCGCGGTCGGCGGCTTCGGCGGGGCGTTCTGACAGGGGCACCGCGTCCGGTAGGAGGCCCCGTGCCTCGTGCGTGCGGGTGTGGGGTTGGCGTCGCAGCAGGTACCGGGTCAGCTCGTGGCGGAACTCGCCGCGGGATCGCACGTACAGGCTGCGGTAGATTGGTTCGTGGCAGATGCGCATACCCGCATCATGGGGGATTCCCGTGGTAGCTGGTGGCGATCTGTCGGGGTGACCAGCGGTGGTGTTGCAGCCGGTCGGAGATGGAGATGGCCAGCACCGGCCGGGTAGCCAGTTTCGGTGTTTTCGGGCGCCGGGCACGGGGGCCGCGGCCTGTTCGGCCTGCTGCAGCCGGTAGTGCTCGCGGTCGCCATTGCGGCGGACCTCACGAGAGATCGTCGAGGTCGGCCGGTGCATCCCCACGGTGATGGCCCTGTAGCTGCGCCGGGCCTGCAGTCCCGCGTAGCTATCTTGGCGGTCCTGCAGAGTCAACGCTCGCGGATGCCGCCGTACTCGTCGAGCACCCCTTCCGCTGCCGCCTCGTACAGCACCCCGAACTTCCCCTTCGGTGGCGCGATCGGGTGCTGATCCGAGGGTATTCGGGCAGTACACAACTGACTGGAGTTCGTTCTCCAGTTGAGCACGGTGCGGTAGAGGACGTTCGTGACGGACCTGCTGGAAGGTGCCCACCGCAGTGGTGGACTTCCCGACGGGGCAGTTGGAGATCGCTGCCGCGAGGTCAGAGCACCAGCAGGGTCTTACCGACAGTGGCCCGGTTCTCGATGTGCGTGTGGGCTCTCGCTGCGTCATTGAGCGGAAAACGCTGGCCGATTATCGGCCGCAGCTGTCCATCGGCAGCTCGGGACAGAGCACTCAACGTGAGTTCACGAGCCTGGACCGGAGACACCGGCACTCCGCGGTGCACGGTGATTCCGCGCTGGGCGGCCTGCTCGTCATCGACGTCCGGAAACGCTCCCGCCGCGATGCCGAAGCTGTACATGCGTCCTCCAGAGGCGAGCAGATCGAATGCGGTGCGGCCCAGGTCACCACCAATGCCGTCGAAGACGATGTCCACGTCGCCACTCATGTCCCGCACGAGATCCGCCCAACCCGGCGCACTGTAATCGATGGTGAACTCGGCCCCCAACTCACGGGCTTGATCGAGCTTGGTCTCGAAGCCGGCGGCCGCGATGACCGTGGCACCAGCGTCTCGAGCGAGTTGTACCAGCAGTGTGCCGACCCCGCCGCCCGCCGCTTCGATCAGAACGCGTTCTCCCTGACGTGGGGCTGCGGCTCGGCACAATGCCATGGCGGTCCGTCCGTCGGCCAGCAGCGCCACCGCGACGTCGGTCGCCAAGCCATCGGGCACCTCGACGACGCCTGCGGCGTCGACGGCGACCTGTTCGGCGTAACCACCAGACCCGCCGGTGGTGCTGATCACCCGTCTGCCGACGAGTTCCGAAGCGATGTCCTCTCCCACTGACCGAACCACTCCACCGACCCCGTTACCAGGGATGATCGGAAGTATGGCCGTTCCGTCGAGGAAGGGGAGACGCCCGGAGCGTACCTGGGTCTCGACGAACGTGATACTGGCGAAAACCACCTCAATGAGCACCTGGCCTTCGCCCGCGACCGGGGCTGGTACCTCAGCCGGCTCCAGCACCTCGGGCGGGCCGAATTTCTTCATCCGCACAGCACGCATATGTCTACTCTGCAACTTCGAGTGCGCTTGAACTCAAGAATCAGCTAAATTACACACGCCTCTTCCATTCCCAGATCAGTGTTTTTTGGCGGAAGCGTCGGAGACGCCCACTCCAATTCCACGCACGCTCGGGCTCCCGTCGGACCAGGACGATGGTCTCTACCGTCGACGAGCAAGACCTGTCCGGCCGTGCGGGTATTACGCGGTCTCGTCGTAGCCCGGGGCGGACGGGGTGCGCAATGGCCGTGGCCCGGGTAACTCGGGTGCGGAAGGGGAGTGGCGGCCGAGCATGTTGATGTGGTCGTGCACGAACGGGTAGGGGCGGGGATTTCCTCGTCGTGGACTTCTCAGTGGCGGTGGTGGAACCACCGCCGTGCACACTTCAAACTCCGACCCCATGGTCCGCTCCAGCGCAGCCCCGTACCCGGGCCCGGGCCCCCGTGCCAGAGGACGCCGCAACGTGCCCAGTCGCGACGAGCGCTCCCCTCGAGGCTCTCCAGTGGACCGTCCAACATCGCCTGATGCTCGTCATCGATCAACGCCGTGGAGCCGTCACCGGCAGTCCACGACCGCGCTTCACCCCAGGCCCAGCCGTGAGTCAGACCGGCGCACAATTCACTGTGTCCCGACTGTATTCAGTGAACATCGATAGCCCCGGCAAGGGTCGTACCGGCACCTCCGCCGAACACGACACCGCGTCGGTCAGCTCGAACAGCACGTCCCCCTGGGACGGACACGTGTAGAACCCTTGCCGGGAGCCAGTCAGGTCCTCGGACGCCCCGGACATGCCAGTCTCGTGCACATTGACCAACCGATTCCATCGGAGCGTTCGTTTTTTCCGTCGCAACAAGAATGATCAACTGTACCCCCGGCACACGCCCCAAACGTTAAACCCCGAGCTAGCCGAGTTGGTTCGCGAACTGCTCGTCGAACGCGTCCCCTCCACCAGGTCGAACCACGAAACCGACTGACTATTTCCCGACCGTCGACCGAGCCGGTCCTCCAGCTCCGCAGCCTTGGCCACGCCCCGCGTCGTGCGGTGTCCCCGTCCAAACCGGATTTCTCCTGGCACAGGGGTGTAAGTCGTTCGTCTCTCACTGCGGTGAGGAGGACGGCCTCAGCTGTCGCTCCGGAGGCTGTAGCTCACCCCCTGACCTGCCCGACGCTTGCGGTCCCGCACCCTCGGAGATAGCGAGCGCAGCAAGCGCCGCAGCGAGACAAACCAGGCCCGCCGCCCACAGTCCGGTACGCGCGCCCGTGTGCTCTGCCAGCCAGCCGATGAGCAGTGCTCCCAACGGAGTGGTGCCCTGGGATATCAGGGTGTAAAGGGCCATCACGCGGCCCCGGTATGATGGGTCGGTTCCCAATTGAACGCGGTGGTTTGCCGCTTGTGCAAATAGAATCACGGCGAAACCGGTCAAGCCGAGACAGAACAGGGCTATTGGGAAAGTGATCGCAAAGCCGGAGCAGATCTCCAGAACGGCGAAAGCGAGTGCGGCCACCAGTACCGTACGTTCCCGCGGCCTTTTCCGACGGGCCGTGGTGACCAGGGCTGCAAGCAACGATCCGCCCGCCATCGCGGCGGTGAGCAAACCGAAGGAGGCAGGTCCGGTTTCGAATACTGTCTTCGTCAGAAGCGGCAGCGTTACCTGGAAGTTGAAACCGACAAGGGCGACGACGGCAACTAGCGCCAGCGGCAGCAGCAAGTCCCGGCGTGTTCCTATGTAGCGCAGGCCCGCTGTTACCTTGTCATGAGTCGAGCGCGCCGAGCTGCGGTGCAGCTCCGTCGGTCGCATGCAACAGAGAGCGAGAACGGTGGCCAGATAGCTGGCGGCGTTCAGCAAGATGACGGTGGAAACGTCCCACACGCTGATGAGCAGCCCTGCGGCGGCAGGCCCAACCACTCGTGCGGTGTTGAAGTAAGCAGCGCTGAGTGCAGAGGCATTGGGCAACAACTCACTGCCGACCATCTCGCCGACGAACGACATCCTTGCTGGGATCTCCACTGCGTTGACCAAGCCGAACCCTAATGCGCACGCGATGATGTGCCACAGCCGTATGGAGCCTCCGAGGATTGCAGTGGCCAGTGCTGTGGCGAGTAACGCCGAAGCACCATTAGCCGCCAGCAGTAGCGTGCGCTTGTCGTACCGGTCGGCGAGTCGTCCGCCCACCAGGGTTAACAGCAGAACGGGGGCGAACTGGGCGGCGGTGATGAAGCCCAGTGCCTTCGCTGAGTCGTCGCTGAGGCGCAGTACCAGCCAGTCCTGGGCAGTGAACATCATCCAGGTGCCGGTTACCGAGGCGATCTGTCCCATGGCGAACATCCGGAAGTTGTGGATCCGCAGCGAGGCAGTCATCGCGCGCAGCGGAGCTGAGACACTCACGTCGTACCAACTTCCGGCCGGTTCAGGCATTCCTCGAGGAAAGCAAGGACACGCAGGTGGTAGTTGCGAGCTGTCCAGCCGAGGCTGATATTGTGCCCGGAATCCGCGAGGTGCTCTGTCCACACCACGGGCGCTGAGAGTCGGGCCACCATCGCCCCCACAGTCTCTGGGTCACACCGCCACCAGCGCTCGTACTCTGCGAAGACAAACCTCACCGGTACCCGTATGGTGTCGGCTACTTCGGCGTAGACGCGTGGCCAGTCCGGTAGCTCTTCGGCTTCTCTCGTGGGGATTGGCGCTACCAATCGTCCAGCGAGCTGGAAGGTGCGGGGCGGGTAGAGCGAGAGTGGGCCCCAGTGCAGGCTGTGGGCACGATGCGTGCCGGGGTCGGTGAGGCTCGTGGGGTCGACAGCCCAACGGTCACTGATTCCGGAGACGTCCACGCCCAGCAGTTTGTCGCCGCCCCAGCCCGCTGCGGTCACGAGCGCGATCTTGCTGCCGAGCGAGTGACCGACTAGGAAGAAGCCGCCGCCAGTGGGATAATTCCGTGCATAGGTGGTAAGCGCCTCCCGAATGGATTTTCCCTGAGCCGCCATGCCCTGTCCCTCGGTAACCTGCGCCGCAGAACTTCCGTATCCTGGACGATTCAGGGCGAGGGCCGCGTAACCGCATGCGGCTGCGAGAGTGAGCAGGGAGGTAGTGGGCTCAGCTTGACCGTGGAAGTAGCCAGCGTGCATTCCGCTCCCGTGCAGCGCCACCAGTACGGCACGGGGCGGGGACTTTTGCGGCAGGGCAAGTAGTCCGGAGAGGACGAGGTCACCCGCGTTCAGCTCGACAGTGTGCACGGGACCGCCCGTACTGGTGGAGGAGGTTTTCTGGGACGGTAAGAGCTGGGACACGGGGAGACTCCAGATCGGTTGATGCCAGAGGGAATTGGGTGGCCGCGGATCCCGATGTGGGGATGAATCCTGCTCTGATCCGGCGTTCTTCTTTCGAAGGGCGAGCAGAGATCGATAGCACGTTCAGGCACAGTTCCGTCATCTTGAACAGCGGGAAAGCAAGCTCAGGACGTGTTCTTCAAGCCTGCGCGTCGTGTACGTCGGTGGAATGCCGGTGAACTCGAGTCACTGACCCCGACAGACTGTCACAGCTACTAGGCGAGTAAATCCAGTACGGGCGCGAGCAGCGCTGGCGCGATGGCTTAACTGCAGTCGCGAATTCCGCTCTCGGCCCGCTTTAACTAGTTGTCGGCGGTCTGCACTGATGCTCGCCGGTGTGCCAACGAACGGATCAACTCCGCGGACACCGTAGAGACGTCTTCGTTGCTGAGTCCGGGGTGCAACGGCAGGCACAGCGTCCGGCGGGCCAGCCTCTCGGTGTGTGGAAGCGAGCCGGTGAAGCCGTATATCGGTACGAAGTGCAGCGGCTCGTAGCGGAAAGTGGTGTAGATTCCGGCTCGGAAGAGGTCAGCGGCCACGTCATCGCGCAGATCGGCGTCGATCTGTACCCAGTAGAAGTAGTACGATGACTCGTGCCCAGCCAGTGGCGGAGGCGGCAAATCCAGCCCCTCGACACCTTCGAGGTGGTAGTCGTAGAGCTCGGTAAGTTCCCGGCGTCGGGTGATGAACTCGGTGAGTCGGCCCAGTTGCACCGACCCCATCGCAGCGGTCAGATCATTGCCGATGATCCGTCGTCCGGGTTCTGCGACGTCCATCTTCCACCACTGCCCGGCGATCCGCGCCCCGCGCAAGCCGCTAGAGACGGCCAGACCGTGGTAGGCCAGACGTCGCGCCTGTTCAGCCCGCTCACGATCCCGGATGTAGAGCATTCCGCCGTCTCCGGTGGTGAGAACCTTCATGGCGTCGAAACTCCAGAACGCCATGTTCCCGAACGTGCCAACCGCTCGCCCGTCCACTCGAGAGGCCACTGAGCATGCGGCGTCTTCGATCAGCTCAAGGCCACGCTGGGCGCAGAACCGTGTGATCGCGGTGATATCGCCGGGGTGGCCCCCGTAGTGCAGCACGATCACTGCTCGGGTCCGCGGGGTGACTACGGCCGCGACGTCCTCTACGGATGGATTGAGCGTGCGCTCATCGACGTCGCAGAACACCGGAGTGGCGCCGGAAGCCAACACCGAGTTGGCTGCGGCCACAAAATTCACCGAAGGCAGGACGACCTCGTCCTCGAGGCCCAGGCCAAGTAGCTCGACCGCCAGGAACAGGCTCGCCGTGCCGGAAGCGAGGAACAGCACGTGCTCCGGTTCTACCTTGAGATGCCGGGCAAACTCCTCCTCAAAGGCGGTAGTGCGCGGACCGTGCCCGATCCACCTGCTGTCCATCACCTCCGTGATCGCCGTCGACTCGAGCTCTCCGACCTGAGGCTGAAAAAGGTTGATCATTCTGTCGTCCTCTCGTAGTCCGTACGAACGCTAGAGCGTGCCGACACCGGCTCAATCCTCAGTGGGCAGCTGCTGGAGGCGCTGTCCGGCCAGTGAGCGATCGAACTACGAGCTGTTAGTCCTCCATACCCGCTCGAGCTTGTCACCACCGTTGCCGAAGACAGTTCAGAAGCAAGCAGTGATCCATTTCGCGAGAAGGGTCGGATGCGATGAAAGGGATAATCCTGGCGGGGGGCAGTGGGAGCCGACTGCACCCGATCACTCTGAGTACCTCGAAACAACTGCTCCCGATCTACGACAAGCCGATGATTTACTATCCACTCTCGGTTCTCATGTTGGCCGGGATCCGGGACATCCTCATCATTTCCCTGCCTGCGGACGTGCCCCGTTTCCAGGGACTGCTTGGAGACGGTTCGCAGCTGGGGATACGGCTGAGCTACGCTGAGCAGTCGGTGCCACGCGGCTTGGCTGACGCGTTCCTAGTGGGTGCTGAGCACATAGGGGACGACGACGTTGCCTTGGTGCTCGGCGATAACGTCTTCCACGGTTCGGCATTCTCCGAGATGGTGCGCATGGCTGCGGCCAACGTGTCCGGCGCCACGCTGTTCGGTTACCGGGTGCACGACCCACAGCGCTACGGTGTTGCTGAGGTCGGGCCTGGCGGGCGGATTCTCTCGCTGGAGGAGAAGCCGCTGCTGCCTCGCTCGGACTGCGCGGTGACCGGGCTGTACTTCTACGACAACGACGTGGTGTCGATCGCCGCCGGCCTGAGGCCCTCGGAGCGCGGCGAGCTGGAGATCACAGACGTGAACAGGGTCTACGTCGAGCGTGGTACTGCCTCGATGATCGAGCTTGACCGCGGGTTCGCCTGGCTGGATACCGGCACCCCGCGTTCGCTGATGGAAGCCGGGAAATACATCGAGATCGTGCAGGAACGTCAGGGACTGCGAATCGCCTGCATCGAAGAGGTCGCGCTGCTCATGGGTTTCATCAGTGCTGAGCAATGTTACCGGTTGGGAGCTGAATTGAGCAATTCAACCTACGGCGAATACGTGCTGGAGGTCGCGAGCAAGGACGGAGCGTTCCGGTCGGGAATGATCGAGGGGGCAGTTTGATGCGGGTCGTGGTTACCGGAGGGGCAGGATTCATTGGGTCTAACTTCGTGCGGAGGTTGCTTGCTGGAGCGTACTCGGCCTTTGACGGTGCCGAGGTCATCGTCCTGGACAATCTCACTTATGCCGGTGATCTGCGCAACCTGGATCCGGTGGCGGAGCACCCACGACTTAGGGTGGTGGTGGGCGACATCTCGGACAGTGCTGTGGTCGCCGATGTGATGCGCGGCACGGACATGCTCTTTCACTTTGCTGCTGAGTCGCACGTGGACCGTTCTATCAACTCGTCGGCGGAGTTTGTGCGCGCGAACGTGCTTGGTACCGGTGTGTTGCTGGACGCTGCGCTGGACGCATGCGTCAGTCGAGTCGTGCATGTGTCCACCGACGAGGTGTATGGCAGCATCGAGCATGGGCACTGGCCGGAAACCCACCCGTTGCGACCGAACTCGCCCTATGCGGCTTCCAAGGCCTCTTCTGACCTGTTGGCCCAGGCCTACTACCGTACGCACGAGCTTCCTGTGTGCATCACTCGTTGCTCGAACAACTACGGGCCCTATCAGTTCCCTGAGAAGGTCATCCCGCTGTTCTTGACCAATCTCCTGCGTGGCAAGCCGGTGCCTCTCTATGGCGACGGCCGCAATATACGAGACTGGTTACACGTCGATGATCACTGTCATGGCCTCGCGATGGTGGCTGAGAAGGGCCGTCCGGGCGAGGTCTATAACATTGGAGGCGGGACGGAGTTGAGCAACCTGGAGCTGACCGAACGACTGCTGGACGCGGTTGGTGCGGACTGGTCGGCGGTGGTCCGGGTGCCCGATCGCAAGGGCCACGACCTACGTTACTCGGTGGACACGACCAAGATCCGAGAGGAACTGGGCTACGTACCTCGAGTCGGGTTTGAGCAGGGACTGGCCGACACCGTCCGCTGGTACCGCGACAACTGGTCTTGGTGGGCCAGTCGGACTTCGCCCCGGAATTGATCGTCATCCGAGCTCGTCTGGGACTGTGTGGAGCGAACCTCTCGGACCGCTTCCGCGCGTGAGTTAAGCCATGCAGGGCAACGGTCCACCGTGATACTCCATCATTTCTCGGAAGACCGCTAGCACATCGAGCTCGGATCCTTCCGAATCACCGCGCAACTCGGCGTAGGCTCGGTGCAGGTTGCCGACCAGGCGCTCCGGATCCAGCAACTCGGAGAACTCGCCCAAGTCAATCTCGGCGGCCAGCTCAAGCGGGGGAGTGCCCCGTTCGTAACCGTCCGCAGCGATTCGCTGTATCCAACACAGGTAGGACTCGGTGTTGTCGAACAGCTCCGGTCCGCCGACTGGGCCATGCCCGGCGACAACTGTACGCGCGCCGAGCTCACGCAGTCGGCGCACCGCGCGCAGCGATCCCGAGATCGACCCCATCAGACAGAACGGGGTTGCCCCGCTCATCACGATGTCTCCGGTGAACAGTACTAAGTGTTCCGGGATCCAGACCACGGTGTCGGTCAGGGTGTGTGCGGGTCCCGGGTGATACAGCTCCATCCGCTGCTCGTTGACGTGCAGCGTCAATCTGTCTTGATAGGTGATGGTGGGCAGAACCAGTTCGATGTTGCCCCACTCGACGTCCGGCCAGAGCCCGCTCATGCCCAAGCCTGCGGCTGCGCCCTCAGTGCGAGCCCTCTCATGGGCGACTACGGCCGCCTCCGGGCGGAACACGAAGTTGCCGAACATGTGGTCACCGTGGAAGTGGGTGTTGACCACGGTCCGAGCCGGTGCGCCAGTGGCTGTTGCCAAGGTGGTACGCAAGCTGCGGGCACGGGCCTCGGTTGCCGCGGTGTCGATCACCACGACCTCGCCGGAGTCGGCCACCGCCCCGGCGTTGTTCAGACACCAGCCGCCGTCGGGTTGGACATAAGCGAAAACGCCCGGGGCGACCTCGATCAGTTCGGCGTCGGGTGGGGTCTGCTCGGACACGAGTACTCCTCGGCGTACTGGGCCCTGCCGGTCTGCTTGGCGCTGGCCCTGATCTCACGGGTGTGCAGTCTCGCCACACGCGAAGCCAGCTCTGATCCAGAAACGCTTGATGTCGAATCGTGTGAATTCCTCTAGCTCGGCTTTAGTGGCTCTTCAGGAATCGTTCTGGCACGGCTCGAGAATGCTCTGTGAATGTTGAATCCGCACATAACGACCGTGACTTGACACCACGGCTTGTCGAGGAGATCGGCGTCAGGCATGAGTTCACGGCGGTCGTGCCGAGTGGGAGGGACAGACTTGTGAGTCGTCGCGTGGTGATCACAGGAATCGGGGTGCTGGCCCCCGGTGCAACGAGCGTCAAGGCATTCTGGGAAATGCTGCGGGAAGGTCGGACCGCGACGCGAAGGATCTCGTTTTTCGACCCGTCACCGTTCCGATCACAGGTGGCGGCCGAGGTCGACTTCAACCCGGAACTGTCGGGCCTGGGACCGCAGGAGAGCCGGCGGATGGACCGCGCCGCCCAGTTCGCGGTGGTGGCAGCGCGGGACGCGGTTACGGACAGCGGTCTGGAGTTCGAGGAAACCGTCCCGGAGCGGACCGGTGTCACCATGGGTACCGCGGTCGGCGCCACTATGGGGCTGGATGAGGAGTACCGCATCGTCAGCAATGGCGGGTGCACCTGGCTAGTAGATCATGAGTACGCGGTGCCGCACCTCTACAGCTACCTGGTGCCGAGTTCGTTCGCCGCAGAGGTGGCCTGGGCGATCGGCGCAGAGGGCCCAACATCAGTGGTCTCCGCAGGCTGCACTTCTGGCCTGGACGCTGTCAGCCACGCCTGCGAGCTGATTCGTGAGGGCAGTGTCGATACGATGATCACTGGCGCCACCGACGCGCCGATCTCGCCGATTACCGTGGCCTGTTTCGATGCGATCAAGGCCACTACTCCGCGCAACGATGACCCAGAACACGCCTCTCGTCCGTTTTCTGCCAGTCGCAACGGCTTTGTGCTGGGAGAAGGCAGCGCTGTGTTCGTGCTGGAGGAGTACGAGCACGCCAAGGCCCGCAACGCCCACATCTACGCTGAGGTCTCCAGCTATGCCTCCCGCTGCAACGCCTTCCATATGACGGGTTTGCGTTCAGACGGCCGCGAGATGGCCGAGGCGATCAGGTGTGCGATGGATGAGGCGCAGGTCGCTCCGAGCGATATCGACTATGTGAACGCGCACGGTTCGGGCACCAAACAGAACGATCGGCATGAGACCGCCGCGTTCAAGGCGAGCCTGGGCGAGCACGCCTACCGAGTACCGGTCAGTTCGATCAAGTCGATGGTCGGGCACTCGTTGGGGGCGATCGGCTCGATCGAGATCGCAGCCTCGATTTTGGCCATCGAGAACAATGTTGTGCCGCCCACGGCCAATCTCACCGAGCCCGACCCCGACTGCGATCTCGATTACGTGCCCTGCATCGCCCGCGAGCAGCGCACCGATGTCGTGCTCTCGGTCGGCAGCGGTTTCGGCGGATTCCAGACGGCCATGGTGCTGGCTGCACCTGAGCGGAGGGCGGCATGAACGCGCGTGCAGTGGTGACCGGGATCGGAGCGGCAGCGCCGAATGGCCTGGGGACGGAGGAGTACTGGAGTGCGGTGCGCGACGGACGCAGCGGGATCGGCCCGCTGACCCGGTTCGATCCAACCCACTATCCGTCCCCTCTGGCAGGTGAGGTGACTGGATTCGACCCAAAGGCATACTTGCCCGCCCGCCTGCTGCCGCAGACCGATCACATGACCCGGATGGCGCTAGTTGCCGCGGACTGGGCGCTGGCCGATGCCAGGGTTCAGTCCGCCGAGGTAGGCGAGTTCGACATGGGCGTGGTTACCGCCAGCTCCTCTGGTGGATTTGAGTTCGGGCAGAAAGAGCTGCAGAGCCTGTGGAGCAAGGGGAGCGAACACGTTAGTGCCTATCAGTCCTTTGCCTGGTTCTACGCGGTGAATACCGGTCAGATTTCGATCCGTAACGGGATGCGAGGTCCCAGCGGTGTGGTCGTCAGCGATCAGGCCGGTGGTCTGGACGCGCTCGCTCAGGCCCGTCGGCATATCCGCCGAGGTACGGAGGTAATCGTCTCTGGAGGGATAGACAGCACACTGTGCCCGTGGGGCTGGGTGGCCTTGATGGCCAGTGACCGTCTCAGCACCAACAACGACCCCGCCCGCGCCTATGTGCCGTTTGACTGTGAGGCCAGCGGGCACGTGCCGGGCGAGGGTGGGGCGGTTCTCGTTGTGGAGTCGGGGGAGATGGCCCGCGAGCGCGGCGCCATATCTTATGGCGAGATCGCCGGCTATGCCGCGACCTTCGACCCCGCTCCCGACCGCGGTCGGGAGCCGGGACTCCGACGGGCGATTGAGTTGGCACTGGCCGACGCGGACGTGGCAGCCGGTGAGATCGACGTTGTGTTCGCCGACGCTGCAGGCTTGCCCGATCTGGACCAAGTCGAGGCCGAGGCGATCGGCGGCGTATTCGGTTACCTAGGCGTCCCCGTAACCGCACCGAAGACCACCACCGGGCGCCTCTACTCCGGTGCTGGCGCCCTGGACGTAGCTACCGCACTGCTTTGTCTGCGCGACGGAGTGCTCCCCCCAACGGTGAACACCAGGGCCAACCCGGTCTACGGACTCGACCTGGTCACCACCGTCCGACCGGCCCCCGAAGCCACGCACGCGCTCGTACTCGGCAGGGGACAGGGCGGGTTCAACTCCGCTGTCGTCCTGGCCACGACCGTTTCCGATTTGTCCATGACCCAGCAACTAAGGAGATGACATGACCCAGGTTCAGCAGGTGACTCTCGACGACCTAGTGCGCATCCTGCGCGAGGGGGCGGGCGCGGACGAGACCGTCGACCTCGGTGGCGACATCTCCGATCTCGGCTTCGACGAGCTGGGCTACGACTCGCTAGCCCTGCTGGAAACCGCGTCGCGGATTACTCGCGAGTACGGCATCACGCTCGACGACGATGCGATAGCCGCAGCGAGAACTCCGCGTCAAATGCTCGCCCTGATCAATTCGAGTATCTGACGGGATCGTGATCGTGACGGCGAACGAAGTGAGAGGCGGCGCCGGACTCACCCGCACGCCCGGCACGTGGATCGTGTGCCCGGGGTGCAGGGAAATGCTTTACGGCAAACGCCTCGTACGGAACCTGCACGTATGCCCAGAGTGCGGTCACCACCACAGAATGACCGCGCACGCACGTATCGACCAGCTTTTCGATGCCGACGGACTCGAACGGCTCGACACCACAGAGCACAGCGTCGATGTCCTCGGCTTTACCGACACCACTCCCTACACGGCGCGGCTGGCCAAGGCCCGTGCCAACACCGGCATGGACGAGGGGGTGGCATTGGCAACCGGCACCATCGAGGGAAACCCGCTCGTGGCGGCCGTGATGGACTTCCGCTTTCTTGGCGGCAGTCTCGGTGCCGCGACCGGTGAGCTCATTACCCGAGCCGCCGAGCTGGCACTCCGGCGTTCCGTTCCGCTGCTGATCGTGTCCGCTTCGGGAGGCGCCCGGATGCAGGAGGGCGCCCTCTCGCTGATGCAGATGGCCAAGACTAGCCAGGCGCTCGGAGAACTCGATGAGGCCGGAATCCTAACGCTTGCGTTAGTCACCGACCCGACCTACGGAGGTGTGGCGGCATCGTTCGCCACCCTCTGCGACGTTCTCGTCGCTGAGCCCGGTGCGCGGCTCGGTTTCGCCGGGCCGAGAGTGATCGAACAGACCATTCGGCAGACGCTTCCGCCCGGGTTCCAAACAGCGGAGCTGCTGGTGGAGCAGGGACTCGTCGACGCGGTCCAGCCGCGTAATCGTCAACGGGCGGCACTGGCCCGCCTGCTGGCGGCTGGCGGTCACCGGGACTCCGCCCTCCCAGCCGAGCTGGACGCGGGGGCCGACGACCCGACGGGTGCGGTCGTACGCGATCACACCGCGTTGCCGGAACTCGATGCATGGCAGGTCGTGCAGAAGGCTCGTGACCTCGATCGACCCACGACCCTGGACTACGTTCACCACATCTTCGACGACTTCGAGGAACTGCGCGGTGACCGGATCGGTGGCGAGTGCCCGGCCATCGTCGGTGGCCCGGCCATGCTCGGAGGGGCGCCGGTGATGGTGCTCGGTCACCAGAAGGGGCGCATCATCGCGGAGTTGACCACCCGCAACTACGGCATGGCCACACCCGACGGTTATCGCAAGGCCGCCCGGCTCATGCGCATGGCCGCCAAGCTTTCCCTGCCCGTGATCACGTTCGTCGACACGCCCGGCGCGTACCCGGGTGTCGAGGCCGAGCAGCAAGGCCAGGCCGTGGCGATCGCGGAGAACATCCGCCTCATGGCGAGTCTTCCTGTACCGGTGATCGCTCTCGTCACCGGTGAGGGTGGCAGCGGGGGTGCTCTCGGGCTCGCGACGGCCGACGAGGTGCTCATCTGTTCCGGAGGGACCTACTCGGTCATCAGTCCCGAAGGATGCGCCTCGATCCTGTGGAACGACCCGGCGATGGCACCGACGGCAGCGACCGCACTCGGGATCGACGCCCGCAATCTGCTCGCGGGTGGGTTCGTCGACGGTGTCGTCCCGGAGCCCAGCGACGGCAGTCAGTCAGACCACTGCCTCGCAGCCCAGCGCGTCAGGAGGGCGCTGACCTCTACGGTGCAACGACTCGTCCGTCAGGACCGCACGACCCTGGTGGCCAACAGGCGAGCACGATTCCGCTCCTTCGGGGCCGCCAGCAGCCACACAGCCGGAGACGAGGAACAAAGATGACCCAGCGCACCATGAACGGATTCGAACAGGACTTCGGGACCGATGCCGGGACCGGCATCGACCACAGTGACCATCCCGGTGGTGGGGATCTCGACGAGCTTCTGGAGCAGGTGCGGAACCACTCCGTGCGGTTCCTGGCCGATGTGCCCCGAATGCCGCGTTCCCTGCGAGTCCGAGCCGGTGAAGTGTCCTTCAACGTCGAGTGGCCGGATGCGCAGCAGGTCACCGAGCCGACAGCCATACCGGCAGCGGCTGCTACCGCTGAACCGGCGGGGGACGAGATCACGCCCGGCGCGCACCTCGTCGCTCCGACCGTCGGTGTCTATTACGAGGCACCCGAGCCGGGCGCCGCCCCCTTCGTCACCGAGGGGGACACCGTCGAAGTGGGCCAGCAGGTCGCGATCGTCGAGGCGATGAAGCTGATGATTCCCGTGCGGGCCGAACGAGCGGGCCGGATCACGGAAGCGCTCAAGACCAATGGCGAAGCCGTCGAGTACGGCGAAGCGCTGTTTTCCTTCGTCCCCAGCGACGCGGGATGAGAGGTGAGGAAGCCATGTTCAGCAAAGTGTTGATCGCCAACCGTGGTGAGATCGCACTGCGGGTGGCACGGGCATGCCGAGAACTGGGGATCCGGACGGTGGCGGTTTACTCTACAGAGGACCGTGACTCGGCTGTGGTCTCCTACGCCGACGAGGCGGTACAGATCGGACCAGCCCCCGCGAAGCGCAGTTACCTGAGCATCCCCGCGATCGTCGAAGCGGCGCTGAACACCGGCGCCGAAGCCGTACATCCGGGCTACGGATTCCTGTCCGAAGACGCCGATTTCGCCGAGGTGTGCCACGACAATGGACTTGTGTTCGTCGGACCGCCGCCCGAGGTGACGGCACGGCTCGGCGACAAGACCGCAGCGCGGTCGCTGATGGCCGGGGCAGGGCTGCCGATGCTGTCCGGGAGTCTGGAGCCGCTCACATCGGCCGAACAAGCCCACCGGGTAGCCGACGACATCGGCTACCCGGTCATCATCAAGGCCGCGGCCGGCGGTGGTGGGCGTGGCATGCGCATCGTCTACGACAGCGCCGATTTCCTCGCTGCCTACCAGGAAACGCGGGCAGGGGCGCTGGCGCTGTTTGGTGATCCACAGGTCTTTGTCGAACGGTATCTGCCCAGCGGGCGGCACGTGGAGATCCAGGTCCTGGCCGACCACTTCGGAAACGCCATCCATCTCGGCGAGCGCGACTGTTCGGTGCAGCGCAGGCACCAGAAGCTCATCGAGGAGAGTCCCGCGCCCCATCTTCCTGACGGCATCGTGGAGGAGATGGGACAGGTCGCGGTGCGCGGTGCTCTGGCTGCTGGCTACGTCGGGGCAGGCACCTTCGAGTTCCTGCTCGACGACCAGGGCAACTTCTCGTTCATGGAGGTCAACTGTCGCATCCAGGTCGAGCACCCGGTCACGGAGATGATCACCGGTGTCGACCTGGTCCAAGAGCAGCTGCGGATCGCCGGCGGTCAGCAGATGACGCTGCGGCAGGAGGACGTCGCGATGCGCGGTGCGGCCATCGAGTGTCGTGTCAACGTGGAGAACCCGGACTTCGACTTCGCCCCCACACCGGGGGTGCTGGAGGAGTTCCAACCCGCCTCTGGCCCGTTCGTGCGCGTCGACACGCATGGGTATCCCGGCTACCGTGTGCCGGCCTCCTACGACTCGCTGCTGGCCAAGCTCATTGTCTGGGCGCCATCGCGGGCGGCAGCACTGGAACGGATGGACCGGGCCCTCACCGAGTTCCGGGTCCGAGGACGTGGTGTGCACACCACGGTCGAGTTCCTGCGCAGCGTGCTCGCGCATCCCGAGTTCCACTCTGGTCACTACGCCACGACCGTCGTCGACAACGTACTCCGCGAGCGTGAGCCCGCGCGCGATGTTCCCGGCGCCGCGTGACCGGTTTCGCGCTCAACGAAACGCACCTCAACGAATCGAAGGGAAAAGCATGTCGGAACAGGATCGGCGGATCGCCGTAGTCACCGGAGCCACCAGCGGAATCGGCCTCGAGGTCGCCCGGAGCCTCGCCCATGGCGGACACAGCGTGTTCATCGGAGCCCGCAACGCCGACAACGTGTCATCGACGATCAAGCAGTTCCGCGCGGATGGCCACGACGTGCAGGGCACGAGCTGCGACGTGCGTGATCCGGAGAGCGTCAAGCAATTCGTCGCCACTGCCGTGGAGAAGTATGGATCCGTGGACGTCCTGGTGAACAACGCCGGTCGTGGTGGGGGAGGCGTCACCGCCGACATCGCCGACGACCTGTGGTTCGACGTCGTCGACACCAACCTCAACAGCGTATTCCTGATGACCCGTGAGGTTCTGACCGCGGGGGGAATGCGTGAGAAGTCCTGGGGGCGCGTTATCAACATCGCCTCCACCGCCGGTAAGCAGGGCGTGGTTCTGGGAGCGCCCTACTCGGCGTCCAAGCACGGGGTCGTCGGGTTGACCAAGGCTCTCGGCAAGGAACTCGCCGCGAGCGGAATCACGGTCAACGCGGTGTGCCCCGGTTACGTTGAAACCCCCATGGCCGAAGGGGTCCGCGCGCGCTACGCCACCGCGTTCAACACCACCGAGGACGACATTCTCGAGCAGTTCCAGGCAAAGATCCCGCTGGGACGGTACTCCACGCCGGAGGAGGTCGCCGGAATGGTCGGCTACCTGACTTCGGACACGGCTGGCTCGATCACAGCGCAGGCCATCAACGTCTGCGGCGGACTCGGCAACTTCTGACCATCCCAGTGTCCAGACCCGCGGAGTCTGGGCGTCACCAGACCGACACCGAATCGAGGACGCAGCATGACACTGGACGCAACGACTGAAGTCGAGCACGAGATCACGGTGGACGCAAAACCCGAGGACATCTACCGTCTGATTGCCGAAGTAGAGAATTGGCCGCACTTGTTCCCGCCGAGTGTCCACGTCGAATACCTCGAGCGTGGCGAACGGGAGGAGCGCATCCAGATCTGGGCCACCGCGAACGGAAACCCGAAGACCTGGGTGTCTCGGCGCGAGTTGAATCCGGAGGCGCTGACTGTCCGTTTCCGTCAGGAGGTGTCTGCCCCGCCGGTGGCCGCGATGGGCGGTACCTGGATTATCGAGCCCAGCGCCGACGGCGGTAGTCGGGTGCGACTGTTACACGACTACCGCGCCGTCGATGACGACCCGGATGACCTTGCCTGGATCGACCAGGCGGTGAACCGCAACAGCCAGGCCGAGCTGGCAGCGATGAAGACCAACGCCGAGTTGCTCGGCAACCGCTCGGACCTGCTGCTCACCTTCGACGACACAGTGACCGTCGATGGTTCGGGGGCCGACGTTTACGAGTTTCTGGACCGCGCTGAGCGCTGGGAGCAGCGACTGCCGCATGTGGCCCGGGTCGCGCTCACCGAGGACACCCCTGGCTTGCAGACCCTAGAGATGGACACTCGGACCAAGGACGGGTCCACGCATACCACGAAATCCGTGCGGGTCTGCTCGGCTCCGAGCCAAATCGTCTACAAGCAAACCGTGCTGCCGGCCCTGATGACGCTGCACACAGGGCGGTGGTCGATCGAAGAGACTGCGAGCGGGACCAAGGTGACCTCCCGGCACACAGTTGCGATCAACGAAGCGAACGTCGAGTCCGTGCTTGGCGCAGGTGCCGATGTGGACCAAGCACGATCGTTCGTGCGCACAGCGCTGAGTGGTAACAGCCTGACCACCCTCAACCTGGCCAAGGAGTACGCGGAGTCCCGGCGACACTGAGCCGGCGCACCGGGGCGAAGCCAGCGCGGTCTAGCAGGACTCGAGCAGCCGACGATATCCGCCGCGAAGGATGGCTGCCGCCCCACTTCCCATGACTCGAACGGGCAGCCGAGCACTCGTGAGTATCCGACGAGTGCTCGAGGCCATCACGGCATGACATACGGATCGGTAGTGAGACGGTGAGTACAGCAAACACGATGGACTCAGCGGAGTCAGTTCAGAATGGGGTCACACCGGCGACGGTGTCTGAAGCGGTCGGCGCAGCGGCCCACCACGCCGAGGCTGCCGACACTAACCGGATGTTGCCCGCCGTCGTTTCTCGAGCGCTGATCACCAGCGGCTTTGCCCGGCATTTCGTGCCTAGCAGGTGGGGGGGCGCAGACGGGGGTGCGAACGCACTGCTCGAGGCCACCGCGCTGGTTGGAGCCGAGTGCACCTCGGCGGCCTGGTGCGGGGCGCTGGCTGCTGGGGCAGCTCGAATGGGTGTCTACTTGCCAGAGCGGGGACAGGCCGAGATCTGGGCCGACACCGCGGACGTTCTGATCGCCGGTGCACTTATTCCCCAGGGCACCGCGGAACCGGTCGCCGGCGGTATGCGGTTGCGTGGGCGCTGGGATTGGACCAGCGGGGTGGACCACGCGGACTGGGCTCTCGTAGCGGCGTCAGTCTCGCACACGGATCCTTCCGGTACTTGGTTCTTTGCTGTTCCTAGTGCGCAGTTCCGGGTCGAGGACACCTGGTTCAACACTGGGATGCGCGGGACAGGCAGCAACACTTTGGTCTTGGACGACATCGTCGTCCCCGCGTATCGAGCCTTTGACCGGGAAGAGATGTTCGCCGGTCGAGCGGTTGGCTCTTCGGCGTCTTGTCACACCGCACCGTTGCAGGCGATCAGTGGGTTGCTGTTCGCCGCACCTGCGCTGGGGGCCGCTCGCGGTGCGCTGCGTGAGTGGTCTCGCCAGATCTCCCGCACCTCCAGCTCCGGGCAGTCGCGTGCGGAGCAGCCCGCCGTCCAAACCGTCGCAGCCCGGAGCGCAAGCGAGGTCGACGCGGCAGAGCTGTTGCTGAGTCGCGTCGGGCACGTCGTGGATCGGGGGGACCCCACCCATGAGGAGTTACTGCGTGGTGCTTACGACTGCGCGGTCGCGACTGACCTCCTGGTCGGGGTGGTGGAACGACTGTTCCGCGCGGCCGGTTCCCGCGGGCAGCTGTGCAGCAGCGCGCTACAGCGTTTCTGGCGCGACGTGCACTGCTTGTCCAGTCACGTCGCCCTGCAGCTCGAACCATCCGGTATCGCTTACGGGAGCCATCTCCTGCGCGCGTACCGGCCCGAATGATACATCCCTCCGAAATGAAGAGGTAAATATCGATGACCGAGCAAGCTGAGGTAGCGATCAGTTACGCGTCAGCTGAACTATACCAACAGATTCAGCAGTTCTACGCCTGGCAAATGGGCCTTATGGACGATCGTGAGCCGGAGTGCTGGGCAGAAACGTTCACTGAGGATGCGGTCTTCCAAGAGGCCGCTCGAATGGAGCCGTTGCACGGCCGGGAGGCCATCCGTAACTCGGCCCGGGAAACCGTCGACCGGGTGTCCGCTGCGCACGTCCAGATCCGGCACTGGCTTGGGATGCTGCAGGTCCATCCGCAGTCCGACGGCAGCGTGCGCGCCCGCAGTTACGCGTTGGTCATGCGCACGCCCAAGGGTGGTGACCTCGATGTTTTCGTCAGCGTGGTGTGCCGCGATCACTTGGTCCCGGTAGGGGATGGATGGCAGGTCCGCCACCGCGATCTGGCCCACGACGCCTCGGGTGGTGATCCGCGGTGAGGTTCGGAATCGTCTTTTTCCCGACTGTGGGTCCGACCGACAAGCCGGCGCCGCGATATTTCCAGGAGGCGCTGCGCTTGGCCGACCTGGGCGAGGAACTTGGTCTTGACCACGTCAAAATAGTTGAGCACTACTTCTTCGCCTACGGTGGATACAGCCCGGATCCGGTGACTTTCCTGGCCGCGGCGGCCGGCCGTACCGAGCGAATCCGCCTGGGTACCAGCGCGACCATTCCGGCATTTGTGCACCCGGTTAAGCTCGCCGGAAAACTGGCAATGTTGGACAATATTTCCTGCGGTCGACTAGATGCCGCCTTCGGTCGAGCCTTTCTGCCCGACGAGTTCGAAGCCTTCGGCATACCGATGGACGAGAGTCGGGATCGGTTCGTCGAGAGCGTCGAGGCGGTTAAGCTGCTCTGGACCAACGAGGACGCGGTGTGGGACGGCCGATTCCACCGATTCGGCCCGGTGACCCTATTACCTCGTCCGATGCAGCACCCTCACCCGCCTGTCTTCGTCACCTCCGCCCGGAGCTTGGACTCCGTCGCTGCTGCTGCCTCGCAGGGGCACCACCTGCAGACCGTGCCGAACGCTATGACCAAGTCAGAGCTGGACGAGCGAGTAAACCTGTTTCGTCAGCAGTGGCGTACTGCAGGGCATAGTTACGACGGGCGGGTCCACCTCACGTTCCCCTGTGTGATCGCTGAGGACGGGGACCGGGCCCGGCGGATGGGCCACCTCGACGAGCAAAGAAACACCGCAGCCATCAGCCAGGCGGTCCGAGCGTGGGCGGAGACCAGCAGCTCGGCCTACCCGGGCTATGAACGGCTGGCTGACATCGGCAAGCGCGACGTTTTCGATGACAAGCTTGCCGACGACAAGCTGTTGATCGGCGATCCGGACGAGGTGCGGGCGCAGATCGAACGGATCGCCGAGCGTTGTGGCGAGGACATCACCGTCAGCCTGGGAATCCACTCCGGACACCTTTCGGAGGAGGACGCGGCGACGACGTTGCGGCTGCTCGTCGACAGCGTGCTCCCCAAGCTCTCGATCGAACAGACCTGATTGGAGGCAGCAGGTGAACGACACACAAGCCCGAGTAGTGACCGTGATCGGGGCAGGCACGATCGGCCTGGGCTGGATCACGCAGTTTCTGGCGTGTGGCCACACAGTCCGAGTGAACAGCACTCGCCCGGAGGTCGAGGGCGTGGTGCACGAAGCGTTGGAGCTGTTCGCGCCGGGACTTCTCGAAGCACCGATTGACACAGCGGAACTGGCGAAGAACCTGGAGATTCATCCCAAGCTCGAAAGTGCGCTGGACGGCGCGCACGTAGTGCAGGAGAACACTCCGGAGAGCCTCGATATCAAGCGAGAGTTGTTCACTCGGCTGGATACTCTGGCAGGACCGGATACGCTTCTGCTGTCCTCAACATCGACGCTGCTGCCGGACGATATCGGCGCCGACATGCGGGATTCCAGTCGCGTTGTCGTGGGGCACCCGTTCAACCCGCCACATGTGGTGCCGCTGGTGGAGGTCGTTGGCGGAAAGCACACCGACCCGACCGCGGTCTCCGCGGCAGTTGAGTTCTACAGGGGAGCGAGGAAGGTTCCGATCGTATTGCGGCGTCCGATCGCCGCGTTCGCAGCCAACCGCCTGCAGTCGGCTCTGCTGCGGGAAAGCATTCACCTGGTTGCCGAAGGAGTTCTGACGGTCGAGGAGCTCGACGACGTGGTAACGAACTCGATCGGCCTGCGCTGGTCAACTGTCGGGCCATTTCAGTCGTTCCATCTCGGTGGCGGCGAGGGAGGGCTCCGCAAGTGGCTGACCACCCTCGGCGCCGGACTGCAGCGTGGTTGGGAGGAGCTGGGGCAGCCGGTGCTCGATGAGGACTTGATCGAACGACTCCTGGCTCAGGCCGACGAGGCGTTCGGTGGATCGACATATGCAGAGCTCGCGGCGCGGCGCGACCGTCTGCAACGAGCAGTGCTGGAAGCGACTGGGGGTGCCGACAATGCTACGATGCGCTGATGATCTTCGTCGTCGACGGACTACCAAGCTGCTGGCCGTGTTCGCCGGTGCGCTAATCATGGTGCCTGGGTTCTCCGCGTCGGCGGTGGCTGCCAAGAACCAGGTCTATCTATCGTCATTATCCGGGGGGAGCACGAGCTGGGCGTTCGCGCTCAACGAGCAGGGGGTAATAGTCGGGCAATCCGGCGATGCGCAAGGACGTAGCCGGCCCGTTCGCTGGGATCAGAACGGCACCGTCGCCGACCTGGGCACGCTTGCTGGTGACACCGAGGGAACCGCCCACGCGATCAATCGAGACGGCACCATAGTCGGCGAATCGATCCTGGGTACGCGGAGCCGCGCAGTGCGCTGGCAGCCCGACGGGACTACGGTCGCGCTGCCAGGCCTGTCCGGCAGTGAGAGAACTCGCGCTTACTCGATCAACAATGAAGGTTGGGTGACCGGTTTCTCCGCCAACCAGGACGGGCTCTACCAGCCGGTCCGCTGGGAACCGAGCGGTGCGCTGGTCCGGCTTCCTGTCCTGCCAGGTCACGTCGGCGGAGCGACCAGCGTCATCAACGACCAAGGAGTGGTAGCCGGCTACTCGGCCACAGCGGACAACGTCCAAAGGGCAGTGCTCTGGGACGCGCGGGGCCACGTCCGCGATCTCGGTGGTGTCGCTCCAGGCTACGATTCCAGCCAGGCCAGCTCCATCAACGACAAGGGGAGCGTGGTCGGCAACACGTTCAAGTCATCGGCCGGACTGGACTCCCCGTATCTCGCCCAGCGCTGGAGCCCTGACGGTGAGGTCACCCGCCTGCGGCCGTTACCTGGTTTCAGCGGATCCGCGGTGTTCGGACTGAGTGATTCCGGTGTGGCCGTGGGATACTCCTACAACCCGGGTGGAGAGTCCAGCGCTGTGGCGTGGACTCCCGACGGCCAAGTGGTGGACCTGGGGGTGTCCGGCAGGCAAAGCAGCGAGGCCTACGCGGTCAACCGCGCCGGCACCGTAGTAGGACAGCGAACGCCGTCCGGGGAAGGGCCACAAGCGGTCCGCTGGAACATTGACTCGTTGTGCGCCGGGGATCGAACGTGACACAGCTACCGGAGGAGCCCGGCACGTACCCCTCGGTGTCCACCTACGTCCGAGTTCAGCAATTCTATACTAGACAGATGACTCTGCTCGATGACGGGCGTGTCAGCGAGTGGGCGGCGACGTTCACCGAGGACGCGGTCTTCGAGGAGACCTCGATGCCGGAAGCGCTGTGTGGTCGAGAGATGATCCGGGATTCGGTGCGCGACGGCGTCACCGAGATCGAAGCCGCAGGCCTGGACTTCCGTCACTGGTTTGGCATGCTCGACGTCGAACAGTTGCCCGACAGCAGTGTGCGGGCCAGGTTCTCCTCGCTGGCCGTGGTGACGCCACCGGGCGGCCAGCTGGAAGTCCGCGGCAACGTCGTCGGCCACGATCACCTCGTTCCGAACGGATCCAGCTGGCTGGTGTGCCACCGCAGACTGCGTATCGATGGTACCGGCTGACATTCCTACTTCCGATCCCGACCCGAAAACACAGATCAGGAGTGAGCCATGCGTGTCCTGTTCGCCATCTCACCTGGCCTCGACCATCTTTATCCGGCGCTTGGATTGGCGTGGAGCCTGCGTATCGCCGGCCACGATGTTGTCGTGGCGACTTCTGGTCCGGCCACCGACGCAGCGACCCGGGCCGGGCTCGCGGCCGTCGACGTGGCACCAGGGGTGGACTTCGCTTCCCTGTTTCCCAAGCCCGAATCCACGGAGGATCGTGCCAGGATGATGAGGGAACGCGGTCGCAAGATGACCGAGACCTTGGCCACCCCGGAGATCATCCTTGATCGCTTCGCCGCGGTGAACGACCGGATGCTCGACGGGACGCTCTCCCTGGCTCGCACCTGGGGCGCGGACCTGGTGGTCTACTCCAGAGTGCAGGGCTCGGCGTTGGTGGTTGCTCGTGCGATGGGGATACCTGCGGTGGAGAATGGGTACAGCTTCTTGCGCGAGGGGGAATTGCCCGGAAGGTTCCTGCCGTATCTCAAGCCCCTCTATGAGCGGCATGAAATCCCGGTTGAGCTGCCTGAAACAGTGCAGCTGCACTTCGCTCCGGAATTCATGATGCGTGGTGAGGGTGAAGGCTGGTCGGTGCGGTTCACGCCGTATCAGGGTGGTTCGGTGCTTCCGGACTGGTTACTGCGACCGCGCGAGCGTCGCCGGGTGGTGGTAACCCTCGGGACGGTCGTACCCGGTGTCAGCGGGGCGGGTAGCCTGCACGGGTTGATCGAGGCCGCCGCCGAGTCCGATGCTGAGTTCGTCCTGGCTCTGGGTGACGACATCGATCTGAGTCCGCTGGGTACGCTACCGGACAATGTGCGACCGGTCGGATGGACGCCGTTGTCCACGCTGCTCCCGACGCTGGACGGGATCATCCACCACGGAGGCTGCGCCACGACCCTGTCGTCGGCTCAGGCAGGAGTACCGCAGCTGGCCATCCCGCACGGCGCGGACAACTGGATCAACGCGAACATGATCGAGGATTGCGGAATCGGATTCCAACGCGAATTGGAGGACTTCACGAAGGAAGATCTTGATCTGATCCTCGACGATACGAATTTGCGTAGTCGGTGCGCGGAGGTTGCAGGAAACATAGCCCTACAGCCGGGGCCGGATCTGATGGTTCCGCAGCTGGCCGCGCTCGCGACCAATCGTTCCGCGATACCGGCGGGTTGAGGTCCGCGCTGCGAACGTCCCTGGATTGGGGTCGCTTCGACCCGAACCAGAGGAACAGCACCCTCGTGGGGAATCGACGATTCCCCACGAGGGTGCTGTGTTTCGCCGCGTCATCAGGGCAGGATCTCAATGGTGCCCATCTGGGCCTCGGCGGCGTGCGGCAGCTGGTGGCAGTGGTATACGTAGCGGCCGGTATGGGGGCCCCAGGTCAGCGCGATACGTACGGTGTCGCCCGGAGCGACCAGCACCACGTCCTTCATCGCGGCTTCGACGGGCCCGACAGGAACGCCGTTGCGCTCCAGAACGCGGAAATGTGCGAGATGCGTGTGGAAATTGTGGTTGAGGTGAAAATTGGGCGGTGGTTTGGGCGTGTCCGCGTTAGTGATCGTCCAGATCTCCGAGTTGCCGAGCCGGGTGCGCACGTCGACTCTATCGGGGTCGTAGAGCTTGTCGTTGATCACGTACTTGCGCGCGTCCTCATCGAATCGCAGCTCGAAGTCACGGTGGACCGTGGTTTCCGGCACCGCCGGCAGCGTGGCCAGCCGGTCTGGTACTGAACTCGGATCAGGCTCGCGGGAGGCGATAACGTCGAATCGCATGACGTCGGCGTTCTCCGTGGACAATGCGTTCGTGTTCTCCAGAACGATCGAACTCCCGGGCGTGTAGCGCGAGAAGTCCACGACGATATCGGCGCGTTCACCGGCGGACAGTCGCAGTTCGGTCTGCTCGACCGGGGTTTCGAGAAGGCCGCCGTCGGTGCCGATCTGGGTTATCGGTGACCCATCGGCCAGCTGAAGGTTCAGCAGACGATCGATCGAGAAGTTGTAGACTCTCAACCGGTACTTTCGGGCCTCTAGCCGGAAGAAAGGCCGTTCCCTGCCGTTGACCAGCATGTGTGGTCGGTCCTGAGCTCGTGTGTAGGTCAGCGTTCCGTTCTTCTCGATACGGGCGTCCCTGATCTGCAGCGGGATCTCGTAACGGCCGCTCGGTAGTGGTAGCGCGCGTTCGTTCTCGTCGCTGAGCAGATACGATGCCTCCAAGCCGCGGTAGACATTCTCCGACGAGAGCATGTGCGCATGGTCGTGATACCAGAGTCCGGCCGCTGGTTGCTCGTTCGGGTAGTAGTAGGTTCGGCTGGCTCCCGGAGCCAGGACGTCCGTCGGGTGGCCGTCGTGTTCCGGAGCCACGATCCCGCCGTGCAGGTGCACCGCTGTCTCGACGTCGAGATTGTTGATCTGCTGTATCGCCACCGGCCTTCCCCGCCGCGCCCGGATCGTCGGTGAGGGAAACGTCCCGTCGTACGTGCGCACAGTAGTTTGGAGACCGGGGATTATCTCCGTCCGAGTCTCGGTCATGTGAACCCGGTAGAAGTCGACGTCGTCGAGACTACGTTTCGGGGAGAGCACAGGCGGTATCGGCATGGGGAGAGTGAACGGCTTCGACGGTGCCGGGTCGGTAGAGGCGGAGGCCGCCAGTCCATTTCCGGCGGGCATCGCGGCGACCGCGCCACCAGCCGTCGCGAGCTTTATCATGCCTCTTCGGTTGAGCATTCGAGCTCCATTTTCATCAGTTGGTTCCTCGTGTGCGCTCATGTCCCGCTCCGCTGAGTGTGTGAACGCCGGTCCGCGGCACGTCGACGACGCGGTGAGCCGTTGGCGGTGCTCTGGAGAACGGCTTTCTGCTGCGGTTGTCGGTTGATCATGCAGGACACCGCACGGTTTCCGACGGACACGAGCCACGAGTCAGTGTTGAGTTCTCAGCGCGACCGAGAATCTCGACCGGTTTCGGAGGCTGGCTCGAGAGCCACTGGATGCGGGTCGGCTTGACTTCAACCGTGGTTGAAGTTGGAAGCTTTGTTCATTGCTCGATCGACGAGTGCTGAGACTGGCGATCTCTGGAGGGAAGGCGGCAGTGACAATACCTGGCTCCGGTCTGGACGGGCCTCGCCGAACGGAGTGTGCATCATGACGTCCACGCGGCCTGCCAAACTCGAACCGCGACTCGTGCGGCTCGTCGGAATCATGATGCTCGGCGCGATGCTGTCAGCAATGGACAGCACTGTGCTCGCCGTCGCCGTGCACAGCATTGGTCAGGACTTCGGTGTCTCAGCGGCCACCGTTCAGTCAGTAAACGTGAGCTACCTGCTGGCGATGTGTATGTCGATCCCGGTGACGGGGTGGGCGATTGAGCGGTTCGGCGGCACCAGGATGTGGATGTTCGCGTTGACCACGTTCCTGGTCGGATCGGTGTGTTGTGGACTGTCCTGGGACCTGCCCAGTCTGGTGGTCTTCCGCATCGTGCAGGGCGTCGGTGGCGGCATGATCATCCCGATCGCACAGGTCATCCTCGGGGCCGCCGCCAACTCGGACCAGATGGGTCGCGTGATGGCTCTGCTCGGTGGTCCCACCCAGCTGGCTCCAGTGCTCGGTCCGGTCCTTGGCGGCCTCATCGTGGACTCGCTGCACTGGCGGTGGGCGTTCTATCTCAACGTTCCGTTGGTGTTGATCGGTCTGATTATTGCTTGGCGGGGACTACCACGCGAGGAAGGAAGGGCTACAACGTCCCTGGACGTGCTGGGGCTGACACTGCTTTCGTCGGGACTGGCCGCCCTCGTCTACGGGTTGTCCGGGATTTCGGGAGCCGAGGGCGTGGCCAACGCAGGCAGCGCCACAGTGCTGGTCTGCTCCCTGGTCGGGGTGTTGCTCCTGGGGGCCTACACTGTGCATGCTCTACGGATGCGCAGCACCCCGATCATTGACGTGCGGCTGTTCGCCTTCCGTAAGTTCGGAGTTGCAGCGGCGTTGGTGTTTCTGTCCGGCTCCTCGCTGTTCAGCGTCACCTTCCTCCTCCCGTTGTACTATCAGCAGGCCCGTGGTGACACAGCACTGGATGCGGGCTTCTTGCTCGCCCCGCAGGGCATTGGAATCGCGGCCGCGCTGTTCGTCTGCGGTTCGTTGGCCGACCGCTACGGTGCCCGACCGGTGGTGGTCAGCGGCCTGTTGATCGTCCTGCTTGGCACGGTCGCTTACCTATGGGTCACTCCGCAGACCAGCGAGGTACTACTGAGTGCCTCGCTGCTGGTGCGTGGCTTCGGTCTGGGGGCCGCGGCAGTGCCGATGATGGCCTCGATCTACCAGGCCGGGCTCCCGGAATCGGCCATGCCGCGTGCGGTAAGTGCGGTCAGCGTGGCCCAACGGCTCGGCGGGGCGTTCGGCACCGCGCTCGTGGCGACTGTGTTGAACCTCCAGCTGGCATCGGCGGCACCGTCTGGCGGGGTCGCAAGTCCGGAGGCGGTCGCCTCGGCATTCGCGGCAACGTTCGGTTGGACGATGGCTTTTACCACTGTGGCGCTGGTCTTGGCATGGTTTCTCCCCACGCGACGCCCGGTGGAGTCCGCGTAGCCGAGCGCTCTCCAGCTCGGATCGAGCATGCAGCGACAACGAGCTGGCAGCGTCTCCCGCAGACCACAAGCTTGGAGGAAGATCATGACGCAACAGAGGAAGCAGGTGCAGCACGCACAGGGGACAGCAGGCGAGTCAAGTCGACAAGTTCACCGGATGTGGGTTGCGGCCCCCGCGCAGACGGTCTTCGATCTGATCGCCGACCTCGGGAACTGGCCGCGGGTGTTCCCGTCGTTCGTGCACCTGGAGCCCGTTGGCACGGTGGAGGACCGGGAACGGATTCACGTGTGGACGGTCTCCGGAGAAGCGATCGACTTCTGGGGGATTCGGCGTACCGTCCACTCGGACGAGCTGCGCATCGAGATGTCTCCGGAGAACCCGCAGCCGCCCCTGACTGAGATGCTCCGGATATTGGAGGTGCGTCCGCTGAGCTCGGACCGCTCCGAGGTGGTGCTGCGGCACGACTACCGTACCGACCCCTCCGGTGCCGAGGAGAACGTCGCCGGGGCGATCGACCAGGTCGCTGAAGGCGAGCTGGACGCGCTCGCCGCGGCAGCTGAGCTGGAACACGCGCGCCCGGATCTGGTGGTGGTGGTCGAGGACACCGTCTCGACCACTGGCGGTGCGGATGACGCATTCGAGTTCCTGCACGATGCTGAGCACTGGACGGAACGGCTTTCCCACGTGGCGCGAGTGTCGGTGCGGCCCGGCCCGGAGGGCACCCAAATAGTGGAGACGGTGACTGACGAGGGCGAGGGCAGGGAGCTGACTACGCGGGTCGCACGTGTCCGGCGACCTGGACGCACCCTTTTCTTTCGACATCTGGTGCTGCCCCCGATCGGCCGCGTGCACCACGTGCGGTGGGCGGTACAGGAGACCGACGACGGGGCCACGATCACGTCCAGCCAAACCGTGGTCATCGACCCGGAGGGAGCTAAGCAGATGCTCGGGTCGGAAGTCGACCTGAACGCTGCCGAGTCGTTCGTCCGCAACGAGCTGAGCACGAAGGCCAGGCTCGTGCTGGATGGAGCTAGTGCGTTCGCCGAACGGCGCGCACGGGAACGCATGGGTGCCCGGTCACGATGACCAGGCCCCTGGGGCCGGTGCATCCGGCATCGGCCCGGCATCGCATACGACAGGAGGAAGATCCTCGTGAGAGCCGCAGCACTGTCATCATTCGGGCTTCCCGAAGTATTGGAGGTCACTGAGCGTGAGAAGCCGTCCCCTGGGCCGGGTGAGGTCCGGGTGCGGGTTCGAGCTGCGGGCGTCTTGCCCTTCGATGTCCGGGTACGCAAAGGATGGACCCCGCCGGCACTGAAACTGGACCTGCCGGTCGTGCCGGGAAACGAGTTCGCCGGCGTCGTCGATGAGCTTGGCGAAGGTGTAACCGGCTTCGCTGTTGGTGACGAGGTGATGGGCTATTGCATGCTAGGAGCCTACGCCGAGTGGCTGGTGGTCAGCTCCGAGCAGGTGGTGGCCAAACCTGCCGCCATGCCCTGGGAGATTGCCGCCGGCTATCCCAGCAACAGCCAGGGTGCGCGGATGGCGCTGGAGGCCATCGGAGTCGGTCGGGGAGACACGGTGTTGATCCACGCCGCAGCTGGTGGGTTGGGGACGTTCTCAGTTCAACTGGCGCAGGCGATGGGGGCGGATACGGTCATCGGCACTGCGAGCGAAACCAACCACGACTACCTCCGATCACTGGGAGTGGTCCCGGTTACCTACGGCGACGGGTTGGTTGAGCGGGTCCGGGAGGTGGCTCCGTGGGGAATCGACGCTGCCTTGGACGCGGCCGGCCCCGAGGCCCTGCGCGCGTCGGCGGAGTTGGTTGAAAACCGGCAACGGATCCGCACGATGATCTCTTTCGAAGCTGCCGAGGAGCTCGGTGTCCCGGATCTGACCGGCACCCGTTCGGCCGAACGACTCGCCGAGCTGGTCACTCTGCACAGCGAGGGCAAGATCAAGATCAACGTGCGCGCTACCTACTCGCTGGAGGAGGTGGTCAAGGCACACCGTGACGTCGAGAGCGGGCACGGCCGGGGCAAGGTCGTCTTGCTGATCGACTGAGCTCTCCGCCCGGGGCGGTACTCACGCCGCCCCGGGAACCGGCCCCACTGGCTGGCCGTTGCGGGCTCACCGTTAGGCCATTCGGCGGTTAAGGGGCGGTTGGAGCATTCGGCTTTGCTGAACTCGGACGGGCATTGTGCGTACTTTCGCATCGGGTGAACGGCGTCAGACCGTCCACACAGCTCGGAAGTTTCGCTCCAACCGCTGTTCTCCGGCATCGACTCCGAGCAGGTGCATCGAGCCGATCTCAAGTGCGCACCGTCCTCTCTCTCGAGCCCCGGCGCCGACACTGGAGCGATGAGCGATGAGCGACTCAGAACATGGTTAGTTACTGGAGCCTCCCAAGGGCTGGGGCGCGCCTTCACCGAGGCGGTGCTGGAGGCCGGGGAGGTCGTGGTGGCCACCTCCCGGAAGCCCGGCGCGCTCGACGATCTCAAGGCCGCGCACGGTAATCGGCTGGTTCCGCTGACGCTGGACGTCACCGACCGATCAGCAGTGCTCTCCGCATTCGCCGATACCGCCGAGTTGACAGGCGGGATCGATGTGCTGGTGAACAATGCTGGCTATGGCCTCGCCGGCGGTGTCGAGGAGGTCGATGAGCAGCTGGTCCGTGATCAGATGGACGTCAACTTTTTCGGGATGCTCTGGGCTGTGCAGGGCGCGCTACCTGTCATGCGTCGGCAAGGCAGCGGACACATCTTCCAGATATCCAGCATCGCCGGCATCACCAGCTACCCCAACTTAAGCATGTACTGCGCGAGCAAGTGGGCGCTTGAAGGAATGAGCGAGACGTTGGCCCATGAGGTAGAGGGGCACGGCATTCGAGTCACGTTGGTCCAGCTCGGCGAGTTCCGCACCGCGTGGAGCGCGGATTCGATGGTCCGGGCCGAGCCAATGTCCGAATACGACGAGGTGCTGGCTACGTGGCGACACGGCCTGTCCGGGGCTTTCGCTGATCGGCAACCGGGAGATCCCCGTAGGGCGGCGCAGGTTCTGCTAGACGTGGTTGACCACGACGCCCCTCCGCTAAGACTGCTGCTCGGGAGTCGCGCAGCTGAGCTCGCCCCACGTGTCTACCAGGAGCGTCTCAGCGAGTGGCAGCGCTGGAATGATTTCGCGAAAACCGTCGACCATGGAGATTCGTAGGCCGTCCCGGAGTCGGTTTCAGGATGATGAGCGAGGCTCCTCAACGCACGAGCGGTCCCGGGACAAGTTTGTCTAGCTTTCCTCGAGATCGCCCAGTCGGTGCGTGCTGATCGAAGGGTATCCGTCCCCGATGCAGTCTGTCAGGTGGTCGCGCAGCCGTTGCAGATGCAGGACGCGCTCATTGAGTGCACCGTGTCATGCATCGGAAAGCAGCGCTCGGCCTTCGTGGGTGGAAGGCTCGTCGGGGCCCGGCCAGCGCGCTGCGGATGGTCGCCAGGGAGATGTCGAGACACTGGGACAAACCGGATAGAGGTGACCCCCGCAGCGTCCCGGAGACGGCGGAGTTGGTTGCCGGCCGCATGTCGGCTGATGACCAGCCGCTTGTTTTCGTGGAAGTCTGGAGCCGGGATCGTGGCGCCCTGTGTTCGAAGAACCGAGTGATCGCGTTCTCCGGCACGCGCGAGGGGACGTGGCCATGATCACAGCGGATCTACCGAGATGATCGACCTCAATTTTGGTTGAGGTCCCGGCGTCGGTCCCCCGGGGCCGACGCCTCATGCAATGCGGGAGAAGACCGGCCGAGAACACCTGCCTAGAAGATCGGAGTGGCAGTGCTCATAGGTAGTACTGGGTTGACTCGTTCCGCTTCCACCATCGTCCGATGGTTCTTCGGCCGATCCGCCGTGCACGACGGCCTCGCAGGCGACGCCGTCGACCTGACCGACATCCCGTACGGTCGCGGTGCCCTGGCACCGCGGTCGGCCAGAGCGGACGCCTCCGCCGTCGTCACGACGGAGCACACGCACAGCTTCTTCGTGGCCCTCAAGAGAGTGATCGACCGGTCCCACGGCGAGCGTGCGGACAAGCCGGTGGTGTTCGTGCCTTATACGAGCCAGGCAGGGAACTGCACTCGGTAGAGCACTCGCGGAAGGCATTCGCTCAGTTACATGCGTGATCAAAGGTGGTGCGTTCGGCTTGCCCAAGCGCGGAACCAGTTTGACGTGGACGGGAACCCCACGGATCCGCGGGGACGCAACGAGGCCGCAGCTGTGATGCTCGATCAGCTGACCTGGTGGACGCGGGCGTTGTCCAACGCCAGGGCCGAACGACCTTACTGAGTTTGACCGAGGAAGCCATGTGCTCGCCTGGCCTGTAATGCCCTGCTGACACGCACGGCGTTCACCGATTCTTGAGTGGAATCAGGTGGTGGTTCGAGGAGTGGAAACGAGTATGGATGGTGTCCGCGCGCATCGGAAGGACCGATGGGAACGCAAATCTCGTCCTCCGGTGCGGAACCCTCGCTCACCCCGGAGGCCGGTCCTTGTCTCAGGCTCATACAGAGTTTCACCGCTGGTTCGATGAGCGACGGACCGTAAACAACTACGAGGTTTCGGTGGTCAGCCTGGACGAGCTCGATGGCTGGCTCAGCGACCCAGAATCGGGAAATCTAGTTCACCGGTCCGGACGTTTTTTCACAATCGAAGGGGTTGACGTCACCACCGATCACCGCGAGGTCGGCGCATGGAGTCAGCCGATCATCCTGCAGCCCGAGATCGGAATCCTCGGCATCCTTGTCAAGGACTTCGGCGGGGTCACACACTGCCTGATGCAGGCGAAGATGGAACCAGGCAACGTCAATATGCTGCAGCTTTCGCCCACCGTGCAGGCCACCCGCAGCAACTACACCCAAGTGCATGGCGGCAACCAAGTTCCCTACCTGGAGTATTTCCTGTCTCCACGGCGTGGACGGGTGGTGTTCGACGCGCTGCAGTCCGAGCAGGGTTCCTGGTTCCTGAACAAGCGTAACCGCAACATGATCGTCGAGGTGGATTCCGAGATCGAGGTCCGGGACGATTTCCGCTGGGTCAGCGTCGACGAGCTCCGCGATCTGGTGCATGAACCGAATCTGGTCAATATGGACTCTCGAACAGTCCTCTCCGGCATGTCCTTCCTCTACAGTGATAGCCAAGGCAGTGGCTTGCACACCACTCAGGAGCTGCTGAGCTGGTTCACCGAAGCGCGGTCGCGCTACCGGCTCGACCGGAGGCTGATCAATCTGTCCGCGGTGAAGCACTGGGAGCGATCAGCCGAGCGGATCTCGCACGAGGACCATTTGTTCTTCGACGTGATCGGTGTCGACGTGCGAGCCACCAGCCGAGAGGTGGCGAGTTGGTCCCAGCCGATGATCGCGCCGATCGGCCACGGCATCATCGCGTTCTTGGCCAAGCGCATACGGGAACAACTGCACCTGTTGGTCGCGGCCCGCACAGAGCCCGGAACCGGTGACGTCGTGGAGATGTCCTCGACGGTGAACTGTACTCCGGAGAACTATCGCCGGGGTGCTGAGGACCAATATCCGCTATTCCTGCGGGAAGTGCTCGATGCGCCGCCGGAGCGGGTGCTTGTCGATGTCGTGCACTCGGAGGAAGGGGGGCGTTTCTACCACGCGGAGAACCGATACCTGGTGGTCGAGGTAGCCGAGGAATTTCCGCTGGAGGTCCCGGAAGACTTCGTGTGGATGACAGTCGACCAGCTGACCAGCTTCGTGCGTTACGGCAACCACGTCAACGTGGGTGCCCGGTCGTTGCTCACCTGTATTGGCCGCTGACGAGCAGAGGAAGACATGACATTGCCACACGCGACGCGTCGTGAAGATACACCCGAACACACTGCCCCCGAGGCACTCGACCCGCAACGGTTCCGGGACGCCCTAGCTCGGTTTCCGAGCGGAGTGACCGTGGTGACTACCAGAGATCAGCACGGGCAACCCTACGGGCTCACCGCCAGCGCGTTCACCTCGGTCTCGCTCGATCCTCCCCTGGTGTCGTTCTGCCTTGCCCACTCGGCGGCGTGCCATCCGGTATTCGCTGGAAGTGACGCCTTCACTGTGAATGTCCTGGCCGTACAGGACACTGACCTGGCTCTGCGCTTCGCGAGACAGGGGGAGGACAAGTTTGCCGACAAGCGGATGCATGGCACCCGCGAAGGCGCGCCGACCGTGGCGGACGCCTTGGCCGTGCTCGACTGCTCGGTATACGCACGACACCCGGCAGGGGACCATACGATCCTGCTCGGCGAGGTCCAGCAGGCACAGGTGCGCGACGGTGACCCGCTGGTGTTATGGGGCAAGACGTTCCAGCGTGTCACGGAGTTGGCCTCGTGAGCCGGGGACGGGTGTGGTGGGGTGTGCTTGGATGCGCCGACGTTGCCCGGCGGCGGGTGCTGCCAGCTCTTGTCACGGTCCCCGGCGTCGAGTTGGTGGCTGTGGCCAGTCGGGAACGCGAGCGGGCTGAGGAGTTCGTGCGCGGTACTGGCGCTGCTCCGGTACAAGGCTACCGGGAATTGCTCGAGCGCGACGACATCGATGCCGTTTATGTTCCGCTTCCGGCCGGACTGCACGCTCCGTGGATCCGGCAGGCACTGCTGAACGACAAGCACGTCCTGGCTGAGAAGCCGATGACCACCGACTTGGCCGAGAGCCGGAGGTTGGTGGAACTGGCCCGGTCCCGCGGCCTGGTGCTACGAGAGAACTACATGTTCGTTCATCACCCGTCACATGCTCGTATTCGGGAGATGGTCGCGCAGGGCTCGATCGGTGAGCTTCGGTCATTCTCGGCTACGTTCGCCATTCCACGGCGCCCCGACAGGGACATCCGACTGCGCCCCGAGCTCGGCGGGGGCGCTCTGCTCGACGTGGGCGGCTATCCTCTACGCGCGGCGCAGCTATTTCTCGGTCCTGGGTTGCGAGTAGCCGGAGCGGCCCTGCGTCCGGGTGCCAGCGGCGTCGACGTCGGTGGTGAGGTCATTCTGGAGAGCCGGGACGGCGTACTCGCCCAAGCTGGTTTCGGTCTAGAACACCACTACACTTCGCGATACGAGTTGATCGGCTCGTGCGGCTCGATGCTGGCTAGTCATGTGTTCACCCCACCGACCACACACCGCCCCATGCTGCGACTCGAGGTCGGGGAGCGCCAGGAGGAGATCCTGCTTCCTGCTTTCGACCAGTACCAGGCCGCGATCTCGACGTTCGTCCAGGCGATCGTCAGCGGTCCACTTGTCGACCCCACGATCGAAGCTCAGGCCGAGCTCGTTAGCTGCGCCCGTTCGCTCGCCGGTTCCCTCCACAGATAAAGGAATCACGCATGGACGAAAACAAGGAACTCATACTGGATTTGGTGCGCAAGTATCACCAAACACGGGAGCAGGGGCGTTTCGTCCCAGGTGAGACGCAGCTGCTGGCGTCAGGCGCCTCCCTGATTGAGGAGGACCGGGTTGCCCTGGTCGAGGCTGCGCTCGACATGCGCATCGCGGCCGGGACCAGCTCGCAGCAGTTCGAACGACAGTTCGCACGTTTCTTCTCACTGCGCAAGGCACATTTGACCAACTCTGGGTCGTCGGCAAATCTGATTGCGCTGAGTGCGCTGACCTCGCCCAAACTCGAGGAATACCGCCTCCGACCCGGTGACGAGGTGGTGACCGCCGCTGCCGGATTCCCCACCACGGTCAACCCGATCGTCAACAACGGGCTGGTGCCGGTGTTCGTGGACATCGAGCTTGGTACATACAATGCTACTCCGGAACGAATCGAGAACGCGATCGGGCCACGTACTCGTGCGATCATGGTCGCACATTCCTTGGGAAATCCCTATGCGGTCCGGGAAATCGCACAGATCGCTGAGGACCGGGGATTGTTCCTTGTCGAGGACAATTGCGATGCTGTCGGATCGCTATACGACGGGCAACGTACAGGTACATTCGGCGATCTATCAACCACTAGTTTCTACCCGGCTCACCACATCACGATGGGAGAAGGCGGTTGCGTGCTGACCAACAATCTGGCGCTCGCCCGCATCGTGGAGTCGATTCGGGACTGGGGGCGTGACTGTTGGTGCGAACCAGGACAGGACAACAAGTGTCTCAAGCGTTTCGACCAACAATTAGGCACGTTGCCTCGTGGTTATGATCACAAATACATATTCTCGCATGTGGGATACAATCTGAAGTCAACCGATCTGCAGGCCTCTCTCGGACTCAGTCAGCTGGCCCGGATCGAAGACTTCGGAGCTGTCCGGCGGCGGAACTGGCGGCGGCTGCGGGAAGCGCTGGACGATGCTCCGGGCCTACTGCTGCCAGAGCCCACGCCCGGTAGCGACCCGAGCTGGTTCGGATTCGTACTCACCGTCACGCCGGATGCGAACTTCACCCGTGCTGCCCTGGTCGAGCATCTGGAGTCTCGCCGGATTAGCACGCGGCGCCTGTTCGGTGGAAACTTGACTCGGCACCCCGCCTACGAGGATGTTCGATACCGGATCAGTGGAGACCTCAGAAATAGTGATATCGTGACCGAGAATACCTTCTGGGTGGGCGTGTACCCGGGCCTGGACGACGAGATGATCGACTTCATCGCTTCTTCCGTGCTCGATTTCGTCACCACCCACCGGTAAAGTGCTCGCCCCGCACCCCACGCCGTGGCATTTCATATCAGCGGACGTGGTGGGAATCCGGACGAACGTTCCCACAGTGCCTCGCTTCTGGGGCGCGCGGCAGAATCGGTTGTCCAGCAGCACCAAATAGGTGATTTCGGTTGACCGCGACTGGTTGGCTTCGAGAGCGGTGGATTCGCGTTGTGTCAGGAATCAGTAGTTCAATGCTGTCCCGGCCTTGGTGGCGGACTGGTGGTGGAGCTGGTTCCGGGTGGAGTTGGCACCGTGCGCTCTCTGCTTACCCTGCGTTCGGCGTCAGTTGGTGGGGAAGGGTTTTCGCTCCGGTGGAGCCTGGCCGTGACGATCATCGAAAAATCCGGTGCCGTCCTACGGTCGTGCGCTGTGTGGTGATGAATTGTTGATCTTGATGTGAGTGGTGGAACGCATTACCGGACCGTCCCGGATGGCTCGTGAGGGATCGACGAACCATCGCTGCCGGTCGTGCGGGTGCGGTTGCAGGGCGACGGCACGGCCGATGTCGATGGCGAGGCGGTGTTCGTCACGATCGTGTACGTGCTGCTCAGCGAGCACTCGTGGAGTGATGTGCCGTCGTGTTTCGGCGCCTCGAGATCCACGTGTACCGTCGGTCCGACATCGAAGGACCATCGGTACGCTGCAAGGACTGCGAGTTGTTCGCTTGCTTCGCGAACTGCAGCGGCTGGAAGTACGACAGGTCCTGAAGCACCAGCACCTCTGCGGTCTTCGGGGCTGAGTGGCAGCGGGTCCGGGATGCGCCGGAAAGGGCCGTACTGGTGGTTCTCGCTGGTCAGAAGTTCGCCCGCGTGGCCCGTGCATCGGGGATCGTTCGTGTGGGGGGCGAAGTCCCGCCTCTCATGCGAACGGTCGCCCGTGGCCGGTGTGCTGCTCCCGGGCCCTACGTCGAGTCGTAGATCGCGGTACTCTCGATGTCGTGCTGCTCGGCCGCATCGGCGGCAGTGAGCTCGCCAGCATCGACATGTGCGACCGGGGCACGACGTCGCAACGGTGTCCACGGGGCGTTAGCGTGACCCCGTAGCCGGACCTCCTGGGCGTGGTGGAGGTAGTCTCGTTCCTGGCGAGACCCGGATGGTCTGTGAACAAGCCTCCCGGGAGCTGCAGTTAGAGGGCGTGTCCGCCGGCGACCTGGAGGACTTGCCCGGTGATCCACCGGGCTTGGTGTGACGCCAGGAAAAGCGCGGCGTCGGCGACGTCGTCGGGGTAGCCGACACGGCCCAAAGGCACTACTGAGGTGACGTGGTCGAGGTGCTCGTCGGCGAGCCAACCTGTCTGGATCGGCCCGGGGGCGATGGCATTGACGCGAATGTTGACCGGTGCCAGGTCGAGGGCAGTCGCGCGGGTCAAGGCTTCCACTGCGGCCTTGGAGGTGCCGTAGCCAATCTGTCCGGGAAAGGTTCCTGCGGCGTCGGTCGAGATGTTGACGACGCACGCTGGAGTGCCCCGTCGACGGCGAGCGAGTTCGCTCGTAAGCACAGCCGGGGCGATCGCATTGACGCGGTAGTGCCGCTGGAGCCCGTCACCGGTCAGATCATCGACGGTGTCCGGACTTTCGCAGTGGGCGGCATTGTTGACCAGCACGTCCACGGGGCCGAGCCGGTCTTCGACGTCGTCCAAAAGCTGCGTGATCGCTGCGGAGTCCGAGAGATCGGCCTCGACGGTGATGGCAGTGCTGGGAAGACCTCGAGCGAAGCGCTCCGCGCTCTCAGCAGTTGGGGTTTGGTGTTGCCACTGTGTCCCGGCGGGGGCGGGTGGTTCGCCGGCCAGGTAGTGCACCGCCAGGCGGGCCCCCTGGGTGGAGAACGCCTCGGCTATCGCTGCCCCGATACCGCCCGCACCGCCGGTGACGAGAACGACTTGTCCGTCGAGTTGAGGATCGATCACGAATTGAGCGTGCCATGACCTCGAGTACGCTGTCGCACCGTTTTCTGGTACGGCAACGCTAAGCGTTTGCCGGCTGACGTTCGCAATCAGCTCGTGCCCCGGATCGTGATCACTCAATGTGTCAGGGCAGGTCTTCCGGATGTTGCCTGCGGCCGTGTTGTGGCGGTGGGGTGACGTCGTGGAAGCCGGGTGATCGGGCGACCACGTGTGCCGGGGCGGAGGAGGAGCTGGCGTAGCGTGGCGAACGGTTCTGGGACGGGAACGGCTGAATCATCGTCCCGGAGGAAGAAGTGGTCTCCGTCGCACCCGCGCCGGTATGTGGCGTCCGCGTGGCCACCGGCCCGCAGGCGACGCGGGCACTCCGCCGGCAGGGCATCGTGCCGCACGCCTCGAGCCGTCGTGGCACTCCCCGGGCCGAGTGACGCCCCCGTTCGACGCCGGGGTGAGTGCACCGGCCCGGCCCCCGAGCGGTCCGCAGTCGGACGGCGAATCGTCTCGGCGTGCCGAGGGAGCGCCCGGCTGCCCCGATCTCCGGCGCACGCGTGCCGCGCTGACAGACGGGGCGTCAGGAGTTGAAGTGCTCCCGCCCGGGCGGACACCCGACAGATGGGGCTGTTGGCGACGGTGCTCCGGATGCTGATCCACTCACGGGTGGAACGGTCCATCGTTGATCTCTCCTGGGGGAGCAACTACGATCAAAATAGGAAGATTGCGAAGTGCTGGGCTAGGGGAACGCGTGGAAGAGCTCGCCCGGAATGACCTACCCAGGGACGATCTCTGCTCGTATTCCAACCGGACTCGGACGGTGAAATTTCCGTGTGGATCGCGGACAGCCCGACTGCCCGCGTTGGCGGCACCGGTCCTGCCGGGGACGCGAAATCCGTTCTCGACCGCGTGCGATTCGAGGCGTGCTCGCGAACACCCCTCCCCGGTAAACGGGGGCGAAGTGGGGGAGGCCGAAGTGGAGCTGATGCTATCCCTGCAACCACGGGTTTTCCAAGGGAGGCAGTGACAGCGCGATCGACTCGGCGCGCTGAAGCAGTTCGAGTGCTGGGAGCCGCGCATGGCAGACGGTTTGTTCAGCGTGATCCCTGGTTACGAGGCGCTCGACGCGGCTAGGCGGGAGCCGGGAGACCGGCTGTTCGTGTCCGATTACCACGGCGGTCACCCCTTCGTCGACGAATATCTCGGCAAGCTCGCTAGCACTCCGTTACCCCGTTTGGGAGACGTGACGCGATACGCGGCCGTGGACGAGGACGTGCTGCTGCGCGATCGGATCGCCGAGTTCCACCGTCGCTACGACGAGTCCTCCGTCGAGCGGGACGCGGTGCTGGCCGGGGGCGGTTCCAGCATGCTTATCGCCACCTTCTGCACCTGGCTGGCCGTGAACGAGGTCGGGAAGGTGGCCCACCTGCCGCCGGTGTACTACAAGTTCGCCTACTTGTTCAGACAGTTCGGCATCGAACCGCAGCCGGCGGCCGGCCCCCACGTCATCCAGTCGGGGTGCGAGCTGCAGCTGCCCGCGCTACGGGGTTTCGACGACACCACGGTGCTGGAGAGGTTGGCCGAGCGCTTCGTGCAGCGCGAGTACGCCGCGGGGGACGTGATCGCCGAGGCGGGTCGCCCGGACGACGAGGTCGTGCTCATCGCGCACGGCAAGGTGAACAAGATCGGCACGGGCCCTACGGGGAGCAGACGGTGCTGGGAGTGCTGGCCGGTGGCGAGCACTTCGGTGGTCAGGTGCTGGCCGAGGGCCAGGGCAGCTGGGGTTCACCGCCAAGGCCGTGACCCCGTGCACGGTGCTGGCGCTGCCGCGCCAGTCCGCCCAGGAGGTGGTGGACCGGTCCGAGGCGCTGCGCAGCCACCTCGCCCAGCTGCGGAGCGGTCCGCAGGGGGCACACAACGAGGACGGCGAGTCCGCGGTCTCGGTGGCCGCCGGGCACGCAGGCGAGCCGGACCTGCCGGGCACGTTCGTCGACTACGAGCTCAAGCCCCGCGAGTACGAGCTCAGCGTGGCCCAGACGGTGCTGCGCGTGCACAGCCGGGTCGCGGATCTGTACAACAAGCCGATGGACCAGACCGAGCAGCAGCTGCGCCTGACCATTCAGGAGCTGCGCGAGGAGCAGGAGCGGGAGCTGGTCAACAACCGCGAGTTCGGCCTGCTGCACAACGCCGACCTGCGCCAGCGCATCCACACCCGCACCGGCCCGCCCACTCCGGACGACATGGACGAGCTGCTGTCGCTGGTGTGGAAGGAGCCGGGCTTCTTCCTGGCGCACCCGCGGGCCATCGCCGCGTTCGGCCGCGAGTGCAGCCGCCGCGGGTTGTACCCGGCCAATGTGGACGTAGGTGGGCACCAGGTGCCCGCGTGGCGGGGCGTGCCGCTGTTCCCGTGCAACAAGCTGCCGATGAGCAACCAGCGGACCACCTCGATCATGCTGATGCGCACCGGTGAGGCCAACCAGGGAGTGGTCGGGCTGCACCAGACCGGTATCCCGGACGAGTACGAGTCGGGGCTGTCGGTGCGGTTCATGGGCATCAACGAGAAGGCCGTCATCTCGTACCTGGTCTCGACCTACTACTCCGCCGCGGTGCTCGTACCGGACGCGCTGGCGGTGCTGGACGACGTCCAGACGGGACGGGAAAGCTGAGTCATGGCGGAGCAACCGTTCGAACTTCCCGAGTTCTACCTGCCCTGGCCCGCCCGGGCGAATCCGCATCTGGAATCGGCCCGCGCGCACTCGCGGACGTGGGCGCGGGACATGGAGATGCTCGTCGCCGAGGGCAACGTGGGCAGCAGCGGTGCGTTCGCCTGGGACGAAGCCACGTTCGACTCGGCCGACTACCCGCTGCTGTGCGCCTACACCCATCCGGACGCCACCGCCGAGGATCTCGACCTGGTCACCGACTGGTACGTGTGGGTGTTCTACTTCGACGACCACTTCCTCGAGCACTACAAGAAGACGGGAGATCTGACCGGGGCGCGCGAGTACCTGACGGGGTTGGCGGCCTTCATGCCGACGCGGCCGACCGACCACGCCCCCACCGCGACGAATCCGGTGGAGTGGGGGCTGGCCGATCTGTGGGAGCGCACCGCCTCCATCATGTCGCCGGAGTGGTTGGCCCGGTTCGCCGCCAGCACCCGCGACCTGCTCGAGGACTGCGTCTGGGAGCTGACCAACATCACCCAGAACCAGGTGCCCAACCCGACCGAGTACATCACCATGCGCCGCAGGGTCGGCGGGGCGCCCTGGTCGGCCGGGCTCGTGGAGCTCGCAGCTCGGGCGGAGGTCCCGGACGTCATCGCGGCGAGCAGGCCGATGCGGGTGCTGACCGACACCTTCTCCGACGGGGTGCACCTGCGCAACGACCTGTTCTCCTACCAGCGCGAGACGCAGGAGGAGGGTGAGCTCAACAACGGGGTGCTGGTCATGGAGACCTTCTTCGGCACCGGTCCGCAGCGGGCCGCCGAGCTCACCAACGACCTGTTGACCTCGCGGTTGGAGCAGTTCGAGAACACCGCCTCGACCGAGGTTCCGGCCCTGTGCGACGAGCACGCCCTGGATCCCGCGGACCGTGCGAGCGTGCTGGCCTACGTCAAGGGGTTGCAGGACTGGCAGGCCGGTGGCCACGAGTGGCACGCCCAGTCCAGCCGGTACATGAACGAGCACGTCACCACGAGGTCCAGCGCCCCGGTGCTGCACGGGCCCACCGGTCTGGGCACCTCGGCGGCACACGCGTTCACCCGGTTGCGGCCGGGAGCGCGACGGCGGGCGCGGCAGCACTCCCACCGGCCGTTCCAGGCGGTGGGGCACTTGACGTTGCCCGAGTTCGACATGCCGTATTCGACCCGGATGAGCCCGCACCTGGACAGCGCGCGGGCCCACGAGGTCGACTGGGCGCGCCGGATGGGCATGTTCGAGTCCGTGCCCGGTGTGGAAGCCGGTGGGGTGTGGAGCGAGTCCCGGTTCGTCCGGTTCGACTTCGCCTACTGCGCGGCGATCATCCACGCCGACGCGGATCCGGACCAGCTCAACCTCTCGACCGACTGGTTGACCTGGGGCACCTACGGGGACGACTACTTCCCGCTGGTGTTCGGCAGCACCAACAACCTCGCCGGGGCCAAGGCCTGCAACGAACGTCTCGCGCTGTTCATGCCGCTGGATCTCGGCGCCGTTCCGGAGGCGACCAATCCCGTCGAGCGGGGCCTGGCCGACCTGTGGCAGCGGACGGCCGCTCCGCTGACCGTGGCCGCGCGACGCCAGTTCCGGACCGCAGTGGAGGAGATGACCACCAGCTGGGTGTGGGAGCTGGCCAACCAGATCCAGCACCGGGTGCCGGATCCGGTCGACTACATGGAGATGCGGCGCAAGACGTTCGGGGCGGACATGACGATGAGCCTGTCCCGGCTGACCCAGCTCGACGTCGTTCCCACCGAGGTGCAGCAGAGCACGGTGATGCGGCAGCTGGAAACCGCCGCGCAGGACTACACCGCCCTGGTCAACGATCTGACCTCCTACCAGAAGGAGGTCGAGTTCGAAGGCGAGATGCACAACCTGGTGGTGGTCGTGCAGCACTTCCTCGAGGTGGACCGGTGGCAGGCCCGCGACGTCGTGGTCGACCTGATGAACGCGCGCAGGCACCAGTTCGAGCGGATCCTCACCGACCAGCTGCCCCGGCTCTGCGCGGAGTTCGACCTCGACGAGTCGGCCCGCAGGGTCCTCACCGAGCACGCCGAGGGGCTCCGCGAGTGGATGGCGGGAGTGCTGGCGTGGCACCGCAAGTGCGTGGTGCGCTACTCCGAGCCCGAGCTGCGTGCTCATCACCGGCCCCGCTCCTCCGGTGCGCCGTCCGCCGTCGAACCACACGCGCCGGACCAGGACGTCGACGCCGGGGCCACACCGGTGCGGCGACTGCTGGCCGGCCCGACCGGACTGGGCACCTCGGCGGCAAGGCTGGCCGAGCGGGCAGCCGCCCGTGCGGCTTCCTCCAGCACCGACTGAGCGAAGAATCCCGCCTTTTCCCGCTCCTGCTTCCCGCCCCGACACACGATGGGTGATTCCACATGACCGACAGCGCGCCGGAGACGGCGTCGTCCGCAGCCCACGACGCTCAGCAGCAGCTCAGCCTGGGTACCGGGGCAGCGCGCAACCTGGCGACGACGACGAAGACGCCGCCGCAGATGCAGTCGATCAGCCCGCGGTGGCTGCTGCGCATGCTGCCCTGGACCGAGACCACCAGCGGTTCCTACCGGGTCAACCGCAGGTTGACCTACGAGCTCGGCGACGGGCGGCTGACGTTCTCCAACACCGGTGACCAGGTCCGCGTGCTGCCGCCGGAACTGCGCGAGATCGCCTCCCTGCGCGAGCTCGACGACGAGACGGTGCTGACCGCGCTGGCCGACAGCTTCACCCAGCACCACTACGCCGCGGGCGATAACATCACCACCGCGGGCCAGCCCGCCGACGCGTTGCTGCTGTTGGCCCACGGCAAGGTCAACACCCGCACCCCGGGCCCCTACGGGGACGAGGCCTCGCGGGACGTGCTCGCCGACGGCGAGTACTTCGGCGAGCAGGTGCTGCTCGGCGGGCAGGAGGCCTGGCCGGTCACGGCCACCGCGCTGACCCCGTGCATCGTGCTGAGCCTGTCCCGCCGTGCCGTGAACGAGCTCGCCGAGCGCTCCGAGCCGCTGCGCACCCACCTGGAGCGGGTGCGCGGCCGCGCCCGGCCCGAGCACAACAAGCACGGCGAGGCGGTCATGCGGCTGTCCGCCGGGCACGACGGCGAGCCCGAGCTGCCCGGCACGTTCGCCGACTACGACCTCAACCCCCGCGAGTACGAGCTCAGCGTCGCCCAGACGATCCTGCGCGTGCACACCCGGGTCAACGACCTGTACAGCCAGCCGATGAACCAGCTCGACCAGCAGCTGCGGCTGACGGTGGAGGAGCTGCGCGAGCAGCAGGAGGCGGACCTGATCAACAACCGCGAGTTCGGGCTGCTGCACAACGCCGATCTGCGGCAGCGTCTCCAGACCACCGGTGGTCCGCCCGGGCCGGGTGATCTCGACGAGCTGCTGTCCCGGCGCCGCAGGTCCGAGTTCTTCCTCGCCCACCCGCGCACCATCGCCGCGTTCGGCCGCGAGTGCAACCGCCTGGGGGTCTACCCGGACAGCCTCGACGTGGACGGCACCCGGGTGATCGGCTGGCGCGGTGTTCCGCTGCTGCCCTGCAACAAGATCCCCATCAGCGCGGCCAACACCAGCTCGATCCTGGTCATGCGCACCGGGGAGGACCACCAGGGCGTGGTCGGGCTGCACCAGACCGGCATCCCCGACGAGTACGCCCCCAGCCTCAACGTGCGGTTCATGGGCCTCGACGCCAAGGCCGTCACTTCGTACCTGGTCAGCGCGTACTACTCCGCCGCCGTGCTCACCCCGGATGCGCTCGGTGTGCTGGAGAACGTCGAAATCGCCCGCTGAAAGGAACACGCACATGGCCAGCCCCGATGTGCTCCCGCACGCCGTCCCGGTCCAGGAGGCCTATCGCGCCCTGGATCTCGCGCGTGGTCGGGTCGATCCGGCGTTGCGGTCGGCTCTGGACACGTTGCCCGAGGACATGCGCCACATCGCTCGGTACCAGTTCGGCTGGATCGACGAGCACGGCAACTCCAGCGATGGTTCCGGCGGCAAGGCGCTGCGTCCCGCGCTGGCGCTGCTGGCCGCCGAGGCGGTCGGTGGCACGGTCGAGGAGGCGTTGCCCGCCGCGGTGGCCGTCGAGCTCGTGCACAACTTCTCGCTGCTGCACGACGACGTCATCGACACCGACGCCACGCGTCGCCACCGTCCCACGGCCTGGACCGTGTTCGGGGCCAGCGCGGCGATCCTGGCCGGTGACGCCCTGCTGTCGCTGGCGTCCGAAGTGCTCGCCGACAGCGGGAACTCGGCCGCGCTGCCCGGTCTGCGGCTGCTGAACTCCACCGTCCAGGAGCTGATCCAGGGCCAGGTCACGGATCTGGCCTTCGAGCAGCGCAGCGATGTGGACGTCGCCGAGTGCCAACGCATGGCCGAGGCCAAGACCGCGGCGCTGCTGGCGGGCTCCTGCGAGCTCGGTGCCCTGTTCGCCGGTGCCGATGAGCGGCGGAGCGGGCACCTGCGCCGCTTCGGGCACGATCTCGGGCTGGCCTTCCAGCACGTCGACGACCTGCTCGGCATCTGGGGCGATCCCGCGGTCACGGGCAAGTCCGCCTACTCCGACCTGCACGCCCGCAAGAAGACCCTGCCGGTGGTGTTCGCGCTGAACTCGGGCAGTTCCGCCGGGCAGCGGCTGGCCGAGCACTACCACCAGCCGCCGACCTCGGAGTCGGATCTGACCGGCACCGCCGAGCTCGTCGACGCCGCCGGTGGGCGGGAGTGGAGTCACGCCCGCACCGACCAGCTGCTCGCCCAGGCCCTGGAGCAGCTCGAGGCGGCGGGGCTGACCGCCCGCACGCACGAGCTGACCGCGCTGGCGCACCTGGTCACCCGGCGCGACCACTAGGCGCCGGGCGCGGTCGGGCGCGGTCGGGCGCGCCCGGTGTGGACGCGGGGACGGGCCGGGGTGGGCAGTGTGGTCGTCCATCCCGGCCGGTCCCGGTCCGCGGGGCTTGCCGGCTTGCCCCGGTCCGGTTCATCCCGGTGCGTCCGCCTTGATGCCGTCGACGTCCTCGGCGGTCAGCCGGGTCAGGTCGGCGGTGGAGGTGTCCGGCGAGACCGACAGCCGCGAGGCCTGGTGGTCGACCATCCGCTCGAAGGTCTTGCGCGCGGTCCGGCCGTTGCCGAAGGTGCCGTCCTTGGGCAGCGCCTCGAAGTGTTCGAGCAGCGCGTCGGCGGCGCCGTCCTCGATCTGGTAGTCGTGCTTGGCGCACTCCTGGCGCACGATCGTGACCAGTTCCGCGGCGGTGTAGTTGGTGAACTCGATGGTCCGGCTGAAGCGGGACTCCAGTCCGGGGTTGGAGGCCAGGAACTCGCGCATCTCCCTGGAGTAGCCCGCCACGATCACCACCACCTCGTCGCGGTGGTCCTCCATCAGTTTGACCAGGGTGTCGATGGCCTCCTTGCCGAAGTCCGGCCCGGACCCGCCGGAGGAGTTGCTCAGGGTGTAGGCCTCGTCGAGGAAGAGCACGCCGCCGAGCGCCTTGTTGAACTCCTCGGTGGTCTTGATCGCGGTGCCGCCGACGACGTCGGCGACCAGGTCGGCGCGGGAGACCTCGACCAGGTGCCCGGAGGCGAGCACGTCCAGCTCGGCCAGTATCGCGCCGTAGAGCCGGGCCACGGTGGTCTTGCCGGTGCCCGGTGCCCCGGCGAAGACCAGGTGTCGGCTCATCGGGGGAGCCGACAGGCCTGCTTCCTGGCGCCGCTTGGCCATCTTGTTCAGGTTCACCAGCGTGGTGACGTCGTGCTTGACGCCTTCCAACCCCACCAGCGAGGTCAACTCCCGCATGGGTTCGCTGCGCTGGGCCGTCTCCTCGGGCGTCGCCGCGTCGTCGTCCCGGCTCGCGGTGTCGTGCGTGTCCGGGGTTCCGTTGCCGGTGCTGGTGAGGCGCTCCACGGTCAGCGCTTCCGAGGGGACCGCGCGCCGCAGACCGGCTCCCCGGTTGTCGCCTGTCGTGCAGTCGCGGATCACCACGGTTTCCGCCGAGCGCACAGTGATGCCGTCGGCCGCGTTCTCGGCGAACTCCGATTCGGACAGTTCGGCTCGGCCGGAGGGATCGATCCGTGTTCCGCCGGATCGTCCGGAGCGCACGCGGCAGCGGTTCAGTCGGATCCCGCCCCGCTCGCCGATGTGGACTCCGTCGCCGCCGGAGCGGTGGACGTCGCAGTCCTCGAAGGTGGCGTTCGTGGAGCGGACCACCGCCACCCCGGAGCCGCTCGTGTCCCGCACGCTGCACCCGTGCACCAGTGCCGACCCGTCGTCGGCGACGAGCACGCCCACCTCGCCGGCCCGTTCGATCTCGACGTGGTCCAGTCCGGCCCGCGCCTCGGTGGTGATCTCCACGGCCGCGCCCGCCGGGTCGGTGATCCGCAGTCGGTGGATCGTGGGGGTGGCGCCGGTGCTCGCTGTCAGTCCGGTTCCCGCGCACTCGTGGAGGGTGAGCCGCTCGAGCTGGGTGCTCGCCTCGTTCGCGAGGGTGACTCCCGTCCCGCGCACGCCGGTGATCGCGCAGTCGCGGACGGTTCCGGTGGCCCCGCCGGTGATTCGGAGACCGTGGTGGGTGCTGCGGGCCACGGTGCACTGCTCCAGCACGGTGTGGCCGGGGGAGGCCAACAGTATCCCGTCGGCCTCGGCCCCGTCGACGGAGCACTCGGTCAGTTCCACGGTCGAGGTGGTGGCCAGGTAGCAGCCGATGCCGCGGTTCTCGCGCGCTGCCAGCCGGGTCAGCGTGGCCGAGGCCTGGTCCTCCACGGCCAGCGCGGGTTTGAGCGCGCCGGTGATCGTGAGGTCGCTCCCGTCGATGCGGCCGTGCCCGTTCAGGCACAGGCCGTTGCCCTCCGCCCGTTCGACCGTGCACGAGCGCAGCGTGAGCGCGCCGTGCTCGGCTGCCACGACTCCCGAGGTCCCGGTTTCGGTGACGGTGCATCCCTCGATCGCGTTGTCGCCGGTCGAGGTGACCACCGCTCCGGCCCCTTCGGGGTTGCGGATCGAGCAGTCGCGCAGCGCCAGGACGCCGTGGCCGTGGGCGTAGGCCGCTGTCCAGGCGGTCGCCTCGATTCGGCACTCGGTGAGGGTCAGTCGACCGGCCCCGGTCACGGCCGCTGGGGTTTCGGGGTCGGTCGAGCGCAGGGTCACCCCGCTGAGCTGCGTGGTGGCCTCGGCCGCGACCACCGGTCCGCGCGTGGTGGTGATCTCGACGGTGTCGGGCCCGTCCTCGGCGGTGATCGTGACCGGTGTGCTCGGTGCCAGGTTCTCCGCGTAGTGCCCGGGGGCGACGTGCACCGTGGCCCCTGCGGGAGCGGCCTCCACCGCTTCGGTGATCGACCGGTGGCAGCCGGGCGTGCCCGGTGAGACGATGATCAACGCTGTCCTTTCTCGTGCTCGGTCGGCGCGTGCCCGGAAGCGGCGTTCGTGCCGCTTCGCGCTCAGCCGCTCGGGAGTCTTCCCTCCAGCCGAGCGGTGGCCAGTTCCACGCGGGAGCGGTAGCCGGTGCGGGCGAACAGTTTGGTCAGGTGGCTTTCCACGGTTTTCTCGCTGGCCTGCACCGCCATCGCGATCTGACGGTTGGTGTGGCCGTCGCTGACCAGGTCGATGATCCGGTTCTCGGTGCTCGACAGCGGCTCCTTCGGACCGCGTGAGCGGGTCAGCGCGATTCCGCGGCTGCGCATCAGGTCGCTGAAGAGCCCGCGTCCGTAGGAGGAGCCGAACCGCTTGACCAGGGCGTAGCCCTCGTGCAACCACGGTTGCGGTTCGTCGAGGAGGTCTCCTGCCGCCGCGCAGCCGTGGGCGACCCGGTGGGCGTCGCCGCGCTGCCTGGCCAGCTGGATGCCCTCGCGGAGGGACGTCGGGTCCGAGCGCACCATTCCGCCCGCGATCAGCGCCGCCTCCCGGGCCGACGAGGTGCGGTGGCGCGCCTCGAACGTTGTCAGCTCTTCGAGCATCCGCTCGGCATCGTCCCGGTCGCCGATCCGGACGCTGTAGTCGATCAGTCGTTCGAGCAGTCGTTCCAGGCCTGCCGTGCTGCCCCGGTCGCGGTGGCGCTGGTAGTCCCGCCACCCGTCCGTGACGGCCGCGGCGGTGTGGCCGCGGCGGTGCCGCAGGCCGCAGCGCACCCAGGCGACGAGGTGGCCGCAGGCGAATCCGTGCTGGATGCGGGCCAACCACTCCTCGGCACGGCGGAAGTGGCCGCGGGCCGCGCAGATCTCCGCCGCGACCACTCGGGTGAGGTGGTGCGCCAGGGAACTTCGGGCGTGCGGGCGGGCCGCCTCCAGCGAGCGGGCCGTCGACAGCGCCGTGTCCCACTCGCCGGTGTGGTAGTGGTGCAGCACTCCTCGGTAACCGCGGGACCGCCCGTGGTGGGACTGTCCATCGTGGTGGTTGCCGAGGAGCAGTTCCAGGGCCGTGGTGTGGTCGAGCATGCTTCCCGCCTCGCGCAGCTGCTCGGTGTCCGGGGCGTGCCGTTTCGGGTGGCGGCGTTGCCACCACGCGAGGGTCTGCCGGAACTCCTCGTGCTCGCCTTCCGCGGCGTTGAGCAGCACCAGCACGGCGTCGAGGGCGGTGGTCGCCCGTGTCTCGTCCTGTTCGGAGGAGAAGGGGCCGAACAGCGTGTTGAGCGTGGTGGTGGCCTCGCGCACGCGCCCGCGGAACAGCGCGGAGAAGAACCGGCGCATCGCGTCGGTGTTCTCGTCGCGGGTGGTCACCAGGGCGAACAGCCGCGTCGCGTGGTGGAGTTCGGTGATGCGGCCTTCGTGCAACTGCACCAGGAACCAGCAGATCGCGAGATCGGCCAGGGTCGCCGCGTCGTCGCTTCCGTAGGGGGCGGGGCCTTCCGGGCCGTCCTCGGGCGGGAACGCGTCCAGCAGGGCGGGCAGCACGGTTCCGAGGTCGTCGGCCAGTTCCCGGAATCGGTGCTGGGACAGCTGCAGCCGGGTCATCGCCTCCAGCAGTCTCGGCAGCCGCCGGTCCGAGCCGGGCAGCCGGGCCACTGCCGCGCGGTAGCGCTCGGCGGCCCGTGCCGGGGCCGTGCGCGCGGCTGCGTCCGCCTCGGCGATCAGGACTTCCACACCGCTGCGGCCACCGGCTTCGGCGCCCGCCGCGACGAGGTGGTGGGCCAGCGCCGACCGGTCCACCGCGCCCCCGCGCTCGTGCTGGACGAGCATGCGTCGGGCGAGCGCGTCGTGCACCGCGCGCGGTGTTCGGGATCCCTCGCGGGCCAGCGCCGTTCCCAGCGCGGGCACCGGCAGGTGCACCCGTCCGCTGGTCTCGCGCAGGACGTCGTCGCGGACCAGCCGGTCCAGCACCCGTCCGCAGGCGTGCAGTTCGACGTCGGCGGTCTCGGCGAGTACCGGCAGGTCGTTCACGTCGAACTCGCCGAGCACTGCCAGGGTCCACACGATCCGGTCGGCACCGGGGCCGCAGTCGTGCACCCGGCGGAGCAGTTCGTGGTCGGCGGTCAGCGCGATCGGTTCCTCGGGGGATCGCAGGCACAGGTGCTCGTCGATGATCACGAGACGTTCCTCGGAGCGCAGCGCCCGCACGGTCGAACGCAGCGTTCGCGGGTTTCCGAACAGTGGTCCCAGGGCCGCGTGCAGCGCCGCGGTCGTGGCCGGGTCGACGGCCGCCTGGCCCCCGGACCACCGCGCCAGCAGTGCTGTGACGTCGTCCTCGGGCAGGGGAGGAAGGTCCAGCACGGAGTCGGCGAGGTTCACCAGCTGCTGGTGCGCTCCCCACGAGGTGCCGCCGACCGTGGTCAGCACCACGCCGCCGGCCGCGCGGACTCCGTGGGCCAGCGAGGCCAGTGCGGAGGCCGACTCGGGGGCGATGTGCTCGATGTCCTCGATCACCAGGACGGTGCGCTGCCCGCGCGCCAGCTGGGTCAGCGCGCGGGTGAGCTCGTGCACCAGGGGCAGCGGGTTGCAGAGCGAGGAGCCGGCGTCGTGCTGCCGCAGTTGTGCCGCCGCCGCGACGGTCTCGAGCAGTTCGGGGGCGCGGCGGTGGTCGTCCACGCGTCGACGCACGGCTTCCAGCAGCGTGTCGAACATGCGCGGTGTCGGCACGGTGGCCGAGAGCGAGAGCACCTGCACGTCGTGTCGCAGCCAGTTCTTCGTGGCGGCCTCGATCAGGGCGGTCTTGCCCGAGCCGGTGGGGCCGCGCAGGACCAGCAGTGCTCCGGCTCGGCCGGTGGCGTGGACGGTGTCGTCGAGTCGGGCCCACTGCTCGTCCCGGCCGAGGATCGTGCTGTGCTCGCGAGCCATTCGTCTTTCTTCCTGGTGCGCGTGGGTGCCGACGTGCGGTGTCGCTCGTCCGGTGGGGCGAGGCGCCCTCGTTGTTATCCGGGATGTGAACGCCCCCGCCAGTGTTGGTAATCACGATGCCCTAGATGGAGGGAGATCCCTCGCGTGGACCACAATGGATCACCATGAGATCGAGGTGCGTCCGGTCGTCCGACGTCCCGTCCCACCCCGGCGCTAGCGGTTTCGGCGGCTGCGAGCGCCGAGGGCCGCGAACGCGCGGGGACCGGTGATCGACGTGGTGGACTCCTCCCGGTGGGAGCCGCGCCCGGCCCCCGCTCCGGAGCAGGACGAGCCGTCGGTGACGTCGATGTTCGGCAGGCGGGCGTTGGTCGAGCGGCTGCGTTCCGGTGCGTTGTCCGGCCGCGTCCCGTTGACGGTGCTCACCGGTGAGGTGGGCAGCGGGCGTTCGGCGGTGTTGAGCGCCCTCGCCGGAGAGCTCGCCGCGGCGGAGGCCCGGGTGGTGTCGGTGCGGGTCGGCGAGCACGAACGAACCACCCCCTACGGGCTGCTGTACCGGCTGCTCACCGCTGTCGAACCGTCCGGACGGGGGAAACGCGCCGACCGGGACTCGGTGCTGGGGCTCGTCGCCAGGCTCAGCGCCGACGCCGCTCGGGGTGGCTCCGGCGAGGTGCCCGCCCAGCTGGCCAACACCGTGTTCTCCCTGGTGCGTGCCCATGCACCGCTGACCGTGCTGATCGACGACGCGCAGTGGGTGGATGGTGCCACCGCCTCGCTGCTCGATCGGTTCGTGCGCCTGTTCGCCGGGCAGGGGTGTGCGATCGTGGCGACGTGGCGGCTGGGTCGTTCCGCCGAGACGGACGGGCGACGGCTCGCCGGCGAGGTGGAGCGGCTGGTGGCCGACGGGCTCGCCCGGCACGTCCCGCTGCGTCCCTTGACGCGGGCGCAGAGCGCGGAGTTCCTCGCCGAGTCGGTGCGGGCCGTGCCGGATGCCGAGCTCGTCGACCGGCTGCACGCGGCGACCCGGGGCAATCCCGCGGCGTTGCGCTCGATGGTCGAGCTGCACCAGCAGGCCGGGGTGCTGCGGGTGGTGGACCGGCACGCCTACATCCGGTCCGGGGTGGAGTGGCCGCCCTTGCCCGAGCGGCACCCGTTACCGGCCTCGATCCACGAGGCCGGTGCGGTGTGCTGGTCGGTGGCCCGGGCGATGGCCGTGCTCGCCCCGCTCGGGGAGAGCGCTGTGGGGCTGGCGGCCGAGGCGCTCGACCTCACCGCGGAGACCGTGCGCGCCGCGTTGGACGCGCTGGTGGCCGACCGGGTGCTGGTCGGCTCGCGCGGGGCGCGGCAGCGGTGGCGGTTCCGGATCCCGGCGGTGCGGGACGCGCTCGAGGCCTGCCTGGGGCCCTACGAGCGACGCAGGTTCTGCGCGCTGGCCGCGACCGCCGTGTGGAACGGGGCGGCCGAACCGGGCGACGAGCACTTCCTGCCGGACCGGCTGGCCGACGCGGGCGCGTTGGTCGATCCGGATCGCTCCGCCGAGCTGCTGCTGGCGCGCAGCGGGGAGGTGATGTTCACCGACGGGCTGCGCGCCGTTCGCTGGTTGCGCGCGGTGGTCGATCGGGTGGTCGATCCGGGGCAGCGCGCCGTGGCGATGCGGATGTACAGCGCCGTCTGCGGCATCCACAGCCGGATGGCCGAGGCCGCCGACGGGGCTCGGGCGACGTTGGCCGAGCACGCCGACCGGTTGTCGGTCGAGATGGCCCAGGAGATCGCGATCGTGTACGTGAACGGTCTCGCCGCGTGCGAACGGTGGTCGGAGTTGGACCGACTGGCCAGCGGGGAGGCGCCGCCGGTGCCCGGTGGGCGGGCGAACGAACTGGTCACCAGGGGGTTCGCCCTGATCATGCAGGGGCGTTGGGGCGAAGGGGCCCGGTTGCTGGAGCGGAACTGGCAGCTGTGGTCGGGGGCGAATCCGGTTACCGCCGACTTAGGGGACATGTTCCGCGGGGGTGCCGGGGTGGTGCTGGGGCGGCCGGAGGTGCTGCGCCGGTTCCTGCGGGACCCGGGGTTGTGGCGTTCGTGGGACTTCCCGCAGCACCGTTTCGAGCAGGCGCGGTACGAGGTCAACATGCTCCTGCTGCTCGGGGAGCTGGACGAGGCGATGCGGGTGCTCGACGCGCGGGGGCTCACCGTCGAGCAGTTGCAGAGCTCGGACCGGTCGTTGCTCCGGCTGCTGTGGGGGCAGCACTCGGCGGCGCTGGACATCGCCCGGCGCAGCATCGCCGAGGGGAGCTACTCGGCACGTCCGCTGGCCCTGATGGCGATGGCCCGCGACGCGGCCGGAGTGCTGATCGGGAGGGGGTGGCTGAGCCGGGCCCGGCAGCTGACCGGGATGGTTCGGGGCAGGCCTCTCGATCACGTGCTCGACCACGCCGACGCGTGGGTGCTGCACGCCCTGGGGGACCACGCCGAGGCCGACGAGCTGCTGCGCTCGGGGCTGCGTTCGGCCGACGAGAACGGGTTCGTGCTGGGGACCGAGTGGATGTGGGCCGATCTCGCCGCTGGTGAGTGGGCCCGCGGGGACGTCGCGGCCGCCGAGGAGTGCGTGCGGCGGGGAGGTCTGGTCGCCGAGGCGCTGGGCACCGGCAGGGCCGAGATCGCCTGGCTGCTGTCCCGCGCGCTGGTCCACGGTGATCGGCAGGCGGGCCGGGAGGCGGTGCGGCTGGCTCGGCAGCGGGCGATCCCGGACGAGATGGCCTGGACGTTCTTCCGGGCGGCTCGGTCCGGTGTGGACACCTCGCGGTTGTTGTCGGAGGCCTACAAGCTCTTCGGTGAGCTCGACGCGCTGCTGTGGCGTGCCCGGATGCGCCGGGTCATGCGGGAGCACGACGTCTCGGTGCCGGGCCGTGGCGCGAGCACGGCGGAGAACGAGCGGCTGCTCGCGGTGCTGGTCACCGAGGGGTGGGGCAATCGCCAGCTGGCGACGGTGTTCGGCACCAGCGAGAAGAGCGTGGAGGGGCGGCTCACTCGGATGTTCGCCCGGACCGGTTACCGCTCGCGGGTGGAGCTGGCCGCGGCCATGCTCACCGGGCGGTTCCGTCCCTGATCCGTTCCCGCCGTGGTTGTGGTGGCCGTGGGGGGCTTTCCGGGGCCGAGCCGCGCGTTCGTGCGCACCGGTGGTTCAGGGGGCGTCCGCGTCGCCGGAGGTGGGCTTCGGGGCGAGGAAGTGCTCCAGCTCGCTCCTGGCCGGTGGCGGTTCCGGTGCGCTCGGCGGGGCGTCGCCGTGCGGCCGGTCCGGGGCGTGCTCGTCGGCGGAGCCCGTGCTGTCGGGGCGGTGGTGCCCCGGTTCCGGCGCCGTTTCGGGAGCTTCCTGCTGTGCCGGTTCGCTCAGCCCCAGCCGGGTCAGCCCGTCACCGTCGACTTCGAGCAGCACCGGTTCATCCGGCCCGGTGCGCAGTGGTGCCTCCCAATCCGGTGGGACCGTCCCTCGGTAGGACGGGGTCAGCTCCCACTCCGGGGTCACCCGAACCAGGTACCGCGTTTTCTTCGCGGTGCCGGGGGACTCCTCGGTGGTGGAGACCTCGGGGGCCTCGTCGGTGCTCCGGTCGCCCACGGTCCGGTTGATGCTGACCAGCCCCTGGCCGGGTCGCAGGGGTGCTCCCTCCAGCCCGGGCTGGCGGAAGTCCATCGAGGTCATCACTGCCGCCTTGCCTCCGCGCTGCGAGGTCGACCTCACCTGCTGCTGTTCGGTGTCGGTGCTGGTCAGCGAGCCCTGCTTCACCTCTCCGAGCAGCTCGCGGCTGCTCAGGTCGGCGGTGATCCGCACCGACTCCAGCTGTCCTCCCGCGAGCTCGATGGTGTGGCCCCCGGGGGACAGCGCCTCCGGCAGGTGCGAGCGCAGCTGGCCGACGCCGGTGGCGGTGTGCAGCCGGGCGGCGTTGCCCGGACGCAGGTCCGGCCGCGGCGGTTCCAGTTCGGGATCGCCGTGGGCGAGCTTGCCGAGTTCGCGGTGCAGCGCCGGTGCGGCGAACGGTCGTACCCGGACCTTCGCCTCCGGAGGCCACGCCGGCCGGTCCGCCTGCTCGTCGCGTTCCCGCCGGAACGGGCCGTCGGCCCGGGCCAGGGGCTGCGGTGTCGGGCCGTCGAGCGGGAGCACCTCGGAGGTGGGGATCGTGGAGCGCGCCGCTGCGCGCAGGTCGAAGCTGCTGCGCCACGGCTGCCCGAACCGGCGCGGAGCGAGCCGGGCGAACCGTCCGCCCAGGAGGCCGCTGTAGGCGCCCGGCCGGGAGTAGGGGTAGACCTCCATGTCGATGGTCAGATCGTGCAGGAACTGCACCGCGGGCTCCGCGCCGTCGGCGGTGGTGGAGTGCCCGTTCCGCGCGGATCCCTCGAAGCCCCGCTTGCTGCCGTAGGCGCCGGTGAGGCCGTGCATGTGCACGCTGCCGGGCGCGTTGCTGGTCCCGTAGAAGGGTGATGCCCCGAGCATGGCGTTGACGTCCCACCCACGTTGGTCACCGCGCCCCGTGGTCCGGCTCGTCTCGTGCGAGTCGGTCGTGGTGTGCTCGGACAGCGTCCGCTGGTACCGCCCCGCGCCGGGCCGCGCGCGCAGCACCACCAGCTGCTCGACCTTGCCGAAGGGGGTGTCGCCGGTGAGGTGCACCGGTCGTCCGCCGTTGAGCATCTCCTCGAGGGCGGTGTCGAAGCCGTACCTGCTGCCCAGCTGCCCCAGCACGCCGTCGACGAGCCGCTCGTTGATCGCGTCGAACTTCGGCACGCTCGGTTGCTGCGGTGTTGGCGGCTTGCCCAGTGCTTCGTAGGCGAGGTCGAGCATCCGCGCGCCGGCGCCGGGCCGTCCGTGCTGTCGGGACCATCCGGACAACCGCTGCTGGACCTGTTCCAGCAGCTCCCGCGCGGCACCGGGCCGGTAGAGCTCGATCCTGCCGCTGCCCCGCCCCGCGTTCTCCGGGGGACGCACCGCTGAGGTCTCCTGCTCGGCGGCGTGGGCGGAACCGTCGTGGTCCCGGGGCGGCTGCGGGGCGGGGTCGGGCTCGGGGTGCTGCTGGTCACCGGATTCGGGGTCCGCTGGTTCCGGAGCGTGCCGCCGGTAGTGCTCGGCGTCTTCGGGGGCCAGCCGCGCGATGTCGGACTCGGGCAACCGGCCGACCTGGTGCAGTTCCGCGGCGGGGACCCACGCCTCGACGGCGTCGGGAACCCGCACCCATTCGCTCCGCTCGTCCGGGGGGCCGTGGTGCAGCAGCCGGAGGGGGTCCTGCCACGAGCGCCGCGCCGAGGTCCGCACCTCGTGCACCGCGTCGTAGCGCACCAGATAGCCCCGTTCGGTGTGGCGGTGCGCGGAGGTGCTCTTCGCGGAGTCGGACTTCGAGGCCGTTGCGTTCCCGGAGGTGTAGCTCACCCCGAACTCGGAGGTCGGACCGAGCATCGCAGCGGGGTTTCCGCTCGCGAAGTACTGCGTCAGGTCGCCTCCGAGCCGGTAGCTGCGGCTGTGCTTGCTGGTCGACTGCGCACCGCGTTCGGCCCGCTCGTGCGAACCGCCGAAGCTGTGCGCGTCGTCCCTGGCGACCACCCGTGGGGTCTCGAGTCTGGTGGACAGGTCCGCTCGGGCGGTCAGCTCCCGGTTGCCCAGCGGCCCACCGGGGTTGTGGCTCTTCAGCCACGCGGTGTCGCGGTGCAGCGCGGCCCGTTCGAACCGGGCGGTGCGGGCGTCGGGACCGGTGAAGGACTCCACCGCGTCGAGCGCGGTGCTGTGCTCGTCGAACGCGGTGGGTTTCCTGCCGAGGAGCGGGGCCACTGCCCAGTTCGTCCATCGTGTTCCCGCGACCGTGCCGAGCATGGTCGCCACTGTGCGGCGCAGCCCCGGTGCGGGGGCCAGCGAGTCGAGTTCGAAGTCGGCGGGCAGGTGTCCTTGCCGGTGCGGCCGGGGTGGGTGGCCGCGCTGCCAGGTGCCGGTGTCGTCGTTGGCGTCGTTCCCGCGCGTGGTGGGCGAGTCGGCCGGGGCGTCGTCGAGCCGGGTTTGCGCGCGTTCGGGGGCGCTGATCCGCACGTGCGAGTGGATCGTGCTCGTGCCGGCCGGGTCGGGTTGGTCCGACCACCGTCCGCCGATGCGCACTTCGAACTCGGTCGGGTAGCTGAACTCGTGCACCGGGGCGTGGTCCGTGGTGCGGCTGTAGCCGGTCGTGTGCGAGGTGGTTTCCTCGTGGCCGTGGGAGACCTCCCGCGAGGTTTGCAGCCCGGAGTAGCTGTTGTGCTGGGCGGGGCCGACCGGGTTGGGGATCGAGGCGGGCGCGATCGCGTTGATTCCCGCCGTGGTGCTCCTGCCGTGCTCGCGGGTGAGGCGGTGCGTCTCGTGGTTTCCGATCGTGCTGGTGGTCGAGGTGCCGTGTGGCCGGCCCAGGTAGCGCGCCCCGGTGCGGTCCAGCGTGCCGCGCACGAACACGTCCGGGGCGCCCGGGTGCATCGTGCCCAGGGGCAGGCGCAGTCCGTCGCCGCCGGTGACCTCCCTGGGGTGGGCGCGCACGATGGAGTTGAGCCGTGCGGCGAGCTCGGGCAGGGCCTTGCCGGGCAGGGTGCCGTCGGCGTGCAGCTTGCTCAGCACCGGCCCGGTGATGGCCTGGACCGCGTGTTCCTCCAGCTGGTGGTGGGCGTCGAGCCGGTCCGGGATGCGGTGCTGCTCGGCTTCGGGGGGCGCCGTGGTGTGGTCCCGGTCCGGTGGTCCGGCCGTGTTCGCGGTGGTTCCCTCCGGGTGGGCGGGGGCTGGTGGTTCGTCTGCGGTGGCCTCCTGTTGGGGTGGCGTCTCGGTGGTGCCGCGCGTCCACACGGTCGCTGCTCCGTCCACGTGCAGCAGTCGTTTCGGCGCGTACCGGCTCACCGCCTCCGGGGCGGGGGGGTCGATGCCGGGTGCGGTCCCGCGCTCGCCGTTCCGGGTCGGTTCGTCGGGTGGGACCTCCCGCTGCTCGTCACCGAGCCGGACCAGGTAGCGCAGCGCGACTCGTTGTTTGTGCAGCCGTCCGCGGTGGTCGCTGGTGGTCGCGCGTTCGTGCCCGGCGGTGTGGGTGTGCTCGTCGCGGGTGCTGCGCACGTGCGAGACGGCCGGTCCGGCCAGTGCGCCGGTGAGACCGCTGATGTCACCGCCTGCCACCCACAGCGTGCCGCCGCGCTGGCGGGTGGTCGCCTGCCCGGAGGTGGAATCGGCCTCGTCGGTGGTGGTGTGCGTGACGGTGCCCTCCACGTCGGGCAGAGGTCGAGTGTGCGCGTGCTCGGCGACGCCGAGCACGATCTCGATCGGAGCCCGTCGGCCGTCGAAGGAGAAGGTCTTGCGGACCGGCCCCTGCAGCACTTCCGCGCCCAGCGAGTGCAGCCAGTCGCGCAGTTCACGCCCCGCGGGGTCACCGATGCGCAGGCCCAGTTCCCCGGAGATCGCGCGGTGGACGGCGCCGAGGCCGGACAGCTCGGCGTGGGTGATCTCGCCCGGGTACTGCCACGGCTCGGGTGGGGTATCTCCCGCGTGCGTGGTGTCCTCGGGCCAGGTCAGGTGCGCTGTCGCGTCGGCGGCCGCGTGCTGGGTCACCTCGTCGCTGCGGGGGAACCGTCCCGGGGTGCGCACGGTGATGCGGTAGTCGGTCTCGTGCCGGGCCGTGCGGCCGGGCCGGTGGTGTTCGGTGAGCGTGGTGGTTTCCTCGTGCCCGTGCCGGGCCGTCAGGTCCGAGTCCCTGGAGTTGACCAGGCCGGCCACCTGTATCTGCGCCAGCAGGTACAGCCAGGGCACTCGGAGGCCGAGTCCTCCGGTTCCCAGTGGGGAGCGTTTGGTGGTGGAGCTGTTCCGGGCGGTGTCGTGCGTGCGCGAGCTGGTGAGCTCCGCGGTTCCGCCGCGCGCCTCGTTCGGCGTCGCCGCGCGCAGCTCGGCGATGTCCAGGGTGATCCGTGCGCCGCGTCCTCCGGCTCGAGTTCCCAGGTCCACCTCGTAGCCGCCGTCGGCCGCCCGGTGGAAGTGCTTCCGCAGGTTCTCGTCGGAGAAGGCAACCTCGACGAACTCCCGCAGGTTCGGGTGCTGCCGCAGCCGCCTGTTCCCGGTGAGCAGTTCGAGCACCGACGCGCGCACGGAAGTGCCGTCGAGGTCCGCCACGGTCGGGCGGTCGGCCCTGAGCCGGTCGAGCGGGGGTTCGTGAGAGCTGTCCGCGGTGTCGTCGCGTGGTACTTCCGGTGCGCTGTCCGCGGTGGACGCTCCGGGGGCCTCCGGTGGTTCTGCCGTGGTGCGGGGAGCCGGGGGCCGGTCCTCCGTCGCGGTGTGCATCCGGTCGAACTCGGCGAGCACCTCGTCGGTGAAGCTCGCCGGTTCCCGCTGGTGCTCGGCACCGGCGTGCGTGGTGTTCTCCGCGGTGCTGTTCGGAGTCGCCCGTTCGGGGTCGGGCCGTCCCCGGAGGCTTTCCAGCTCGGTCTCCTCGGGCACGGGGGGCAGGTGCGTCGTCCGTCGCGGCGCGGGGCCGGTGTGCGGGGTGGGGTCGGGGTTGTGTTCGCCCGGGGCGTTCCACGGTGCCGGTCGGGTCGGAGCCGCTGGAGGCGTGGAGCGCTCGGCCTCGGCCTCCCGCTGGTGGTCCGGATCGCGCGGGAGGTCGAGTCCGCCGCGTGGTGCGGTCTCCGCGGCGGCGCGGAAGCCGGCCAACTCGCGGTCCGCTGTGGCTTTGGCCGCCCACCACTCGGACTGGGCGTCGTGGGCCTGGTCGCGGGCCCGCTCCAGCTCCCGCTCCACGGTGGACACTTCGTCACCGGTGGCGCGGACGGTGCTGTCCGAGCCGAGCACCCCGTCGCGGGCCCGGTCCCTGTTCGCGATGGCCTCGTCCAGTCGGTGCTGAGCGGTGTACAGGGTCTCGGTCGCGTGCGTGAGCTGGTCCTGGGCGTGCCGCACTTCGTCCTGCATCCGCTGCCGCCCGGCGTCGGCGCGGGCGTACTCGGCTTCGGCGGCGCGCTCGTGGTCGGCGGCGTCGCGCAACTCCCGCTCCGCGTCCGCCAGGCGTTCGGCCTCGTGCGGCTGTCGGGAACGCAGCTGCTCCACTTCCTCGGCCAGTTCCGCGCGCTGCGAGCTCGCCAGCCACAGCCGGTTCACGGCCACGTCGGCCTGCCGGTCCGCTTCCGCGGCCCGCGGTCCGTCGCGCAGCTCCTCCAGCCGGCTCCGCGCCGTCTGCTGGTTCGTCCGGGCCTGGTCGACTTGCTGCTCGAGGGTGCGCACCCGCTGCTCGGCCCGGTCGAGTTCGCTCCGCCGCTCGGTCAGCGCCCGCTCGGCCTCCGCGCGGCGGGGTGCGATCTCGTTGAGCTGCTCGACCGATTTCCGCCGCGCCTTGTCCGCCGCGATCTCGGCCTTGCGCCAGGCGTCGGCCTTGCTCGTGAGCGTGTTCTGGGCCTGCGAGAGCTGCTCGGGCAGATCCCGACCGAGCAGTCCGGGCAGGTCCGGCTCGCTGACCCGCAGCTGCGTGGATGCCGGGATCGCGAGGTCGACCACACCGGTGGTTCCGTCCACCTCGCCCACGACGCGGTACTCGACGTCGTACTCGACCAGACCGCTGCGCTCGTCCGGTTTGACGGCGCTGGTGCGCCCTCCTGCGGTTCCCCCGGTCGAGGTGTCGCCGGCCGCGGCGTCGCGCTTGAGGTCCGCCCCGCGCGAGTTGAGCAACCCGCCCGGGTCGTCGTTCCACAGCGCCCGGCCCTGCCCGGGGGCCACCGAGCTGGATCCGGTCTCCTCGTGCTTGGTCTCGGCCGTGTTGGTGGTGGAGTCGGCGCGCGGGTTGGCCATCTCCAGCCCGTCGCTGAGGGCGACCAACCGTGGGGTGTGCACCCGTGCGTAGATCTTGACCTCGGCGTGCCGGTCGGTCAGCAGCGCGGTCTCGTGCAGTTTCGGCACCGTCAGGGGCCCGTCGAGCATGTCCGGCAGGTGCGGCTGCAGCACTTCCGAGCTCAGCGTGGAACGCAGCGTGTGCAGCGCGCCCGTGCCGTCGGTGGTCAGCCCCTTGCCCGCTCCGGCTCGTCGCAAGGCCTCCACGGCGGCCTCCCGCAGCGCCCCGACACCGCGCATTCCCTCCGGTGCGGCGGTCTTCGGGATGATCGGATTGTTCCGCTGCCAGGTGCGCAACTCCTGCTCCCGCGCCTCCTGCGGGCCGACCACCCGCTGTTTCGGCGCGTAACCGCCGGATCGACCGGGTTCGCCGTCCGTGCTCGTCGACTGGTTGTCGGCGAGCAGGCGCATCCGCAACCGCTGCTCGTCCAGCGATACCGTGGTCGGTTCCCGACCGTCGCGCAGCACGGTCAACTCGAACCGCACCGGGACCTCGTAGCGGGCCATCGGACCGCTGGCCTTGCGCGTGTAGCCGACCTGGCGGGACGAGGACTCCGTCCGGGTCGTCGAATGGCCGTGTCCCACGTTCGTCCCGGCGCCCAGCCCGGTACCGGCCGTGGTCGACAGTTTCGGGTCACCGGTGCCCGGGGTGATTCCGCCGAGAGCGCTCACCCCGGCGTTCCAAGCGTGTCCCCTGGAATTGGCGCCGGTTTCCTTGGCGCTTCTGGCGAGGGTGTGGTCGACCCCGACTCCGTCGTTGACCACGTCGACGAACTCGGGGTCGCCGAGCTCGGCGTTGAGCATCACCTGGTAGCTGTCCCGCCCGAACACGCCGGGCCGGTGCACCAGCAGCGGGACGCCGCCGTCCAGCGTGGTGTCCAGCAGCGCGGTCACGTTTTCCCGGGAGGTCAGTCCGGCCAGCTGCCGCAGATTGCGCATCGAGTCGTTGAGCGCCGATTCCGGCAGCAGCTTCGCGCCCTCCGGGCCGAGCTTCTCGCGCATCTCGTCGATCAGCCGGGTCAGGTCCGGGACGTCGTCGACCGCGCTCAGCCCGAGCGAGCTGGGCTGTCCCCTGGAGATCGTGCTCGGCGCGTCCAGCCGTTCCTGCCGGTGCGTCGGAGCCGTTGCTGGTTCGTCGAGCACGCCGAGCGCGCGGGCCTGTTCCTCGCTGACGCGCAGGAACACCCCGCCGGGCAGCGTCGTCACCGACCCCTCGGCCCGCGGCGTGCCGTTGTGCAGCATGTTCCGCTCGTGGCTCTCGGCCTGCAGCGTCACTTCGGCGTCCAGTTGCACCAGCATCGTCCGCGCGTTCGCCGGGGTGATGACGTTGCGCTCCAGGCTGCCCGAGATCTCGGCGCCGTGGGTCTCGGACGTGGTCCTGCTCCACGGTTTGCCGGACAGCGCGCCACCGCCGAGTCCGCTGGTCGGGTCGGCGGGGGTGCTGCTCGGGCGGGCGGTGCCGGTGAAGGAGGTGTTGAGCTCCCAGCCCGTCCTGCGGGTGGTGCTCGCACCGGCCTTGAACCCACCGACGTCGTTGTTCTCGGTGCTGAGTCCTTCGGAGGCGGAGACCAGTCGTGGATGGCTCAGGGCGAAGCCCATGGCCACGCCACCCCTGCGGTCGTGCACCCTGCGGCTGTGGACCAGACCGTCCTCCACCAGCCCGTGATCGACGAGCTGGCGCAGCTCGGCCTTGACGTTCTCCGGGCTGAAGAACCGGTCCAGCACGTCGCGGGAGACGCTTCCCGGCAGGCCGAGCGCCCCGTCTCCGTCCGCTGCTCGGTCGAGCAGTCGGATCGCCTCGTCGCGCAGTCCTTCGGTGTGGGCCACCGCTGCGACGTGCAGCCAGTTCGGCGCTTCCGGTCGGTTCCGGTTGCTGAGCAGTTCGCGGATGTTGGACGGATCCGCGTCCCCGAGCTCGCGGGTCCGCGGCGGGCCGGGGCGGAACTCGGCGAGGTCGTGGGCGGAGGTCGCCGAATCGGGCATCCACAGCGTCATCGGATCCCGGAGCGCCGGGATCTCCACCACACCTGGCTCCGCCGGGCGGTCCGGGGCCGCGGTGCGGGCCAGCACCTTCGGTTCCGGCACTTCGCGCACCGGTGAGCCGGGAGTGGTGCGCTTGACCCAGGAGCGGGTGCGGCTGTAGCTGCTGATCTCGACGTCGAATTCCACCGGGTAGCGGAAGAGCTGCGATTTCGAGTCGCCCACCAGCAGCGACTGGTGGCTCACCGTCGGGTTGGCGCTCATCTTGTGCGCGGTCGTGTCGCTGTACTTCACCCCGACGGTGGGGGAGAGCACCGATCTGGTCACCCCCGTGTCCGGGACCAGCCGGAGGCGGCCTTCCACACCGGCGGACCATCCCTTCTCGACGCCGGTGGAGTTCTCCCACTTGGCCGAACCGGCCGCGATCGAGCGAATGTTGCGCTGGTCGGCCTGCCCGAGGTGTTCGGGGGTGCCGAGCCGGGCCTTGACCGCGATGTTGACGTAGTCGCTGGTGAACAGGTCTCGTTTTTTGAGCTGTACCTGAACACCGGGCCCCAGCAGGCTGTCCAGCTTGGTGCGCAGTGCGGAGGGGGAGAGTTCGGCGTCGAGTTTGCGCAGGTTGTCGAACCTCTCCTGCTCGTCCGAGAGGTGTTTGCCGGTTTCGCGTGTGGTGCGCCGGGAGCTCCAGTCCGGCAGGAACTCCTCGAAGCCCTTGATCCGGCCCAGCGCCTGTTCGATCTCGGGCCGCACCCGGTTCACGGGGCCGTGCTCGCCGACCTTGACGTCGCCGGCCGCGGCCTTGTCGGCCAGGAACGGCGGTGGGAACCGCTGCTCGGTGGCGGTGGTGATCGAGTTCCTGGTTCCCGGTGGAACGGGAAGACCTTGGTCAGCGGCTTCCGGCAGCCCCGCTCGCAGGTAGCTGGTGGCGGTGAAGCTGGTCGACCGGCCGTTGGGGGTGCGGACCTCGATGGTGGTGTCCACCTTGTAGAGCCCCTGGTTGCCCTTGACCTGCATGCCGGGGCGGGAGGTCGATTCCACCCCGGTCACCGAGTTCGAGCTCCGGCTGGCTTTGTAGCCGCCGGTGACTCCGGCAGCGCCTCCCATCGTTCCGAGTCCGAACGCGCGGCCTCCGAGGCCCGCGTCGACCTCGAAACCGGTCTTGCTGGTGGCCGAGGTGCTGCTGCTGGTGGCGGAGGACTCGTGCAGCCGCATGGTCGTGTCCCCGGAGGTGCCGACCAGTTCGGCCCGGCCGAACGAGGCACGCATCTGCACCGCGGTGCCCCGGCTGCCGTGCGGGCTGAGCAGGTCCGGTGAGGTCACCCAGCCGTGCTGCAGCTGCCCCATGCTGTTTCGGAGGTTCGTGGCGCTGAGGAACTCCTGCAGCACGGTGCGTCCCGGCGCCCCCAACCTGGTGATCGAGGGGTGCAGCTGCCCGGCGATCGCGTCGAATCCGTCCTCGAGGTCGACCACGGCTTCGGTGCCCGGATGCTCCAGGCGCGCTCCCCACCCCTCGGGCGGGGTCTTCGGTCCCACCTCCGGGTGGCGGTTCATCCTCCCCAGATCGTCGGGGATGCGCAGCTCGGCGCTGCCGGTGGTGGTGCCGGGCACGTCAGCGGTTCCCGCGGCGCGTACCGGCCGTCCTGCGGTGTCGCGAACATCGATGTCGAAGTCGACGGGCACTTCGGCGGTCGTGGAGCTGCTGCCCGAGCGGAAGTTGCGCTGCTCCTGCGCGGAGGAGTCCCTGTGCTGCGAGGAGCTGGGCGTGGCCAGGGGAGCACCCGCGCCCAGCGATCCGTAGGGGCCGAGCAGTGGTCCCCCCGTGGCGTTGAACGCCGTGCTGGTCGAGTTGGTGACCGTGTTCGTGCGCGGGTTGGTGGTGCCGGACTGGGCGGTCAGGTCGACCTTGGTCCTGGCAGGCGTTGCCGAGGCCACGGGGCCGAGGTCCTCCGGCAGCCGTGGCCTCGCACGCACGCGCACCTCGAACCACTCGGTACCCACGCGCACCGGGAACCCGCGGCCGGCGTCCATGAAGGACTCGAAGTTCTGCTTGGTCGCCGGTTCGATCCCGTCGAGTCCCACCGGCACCAGTGCCCTCGGGTTCGGCAGCAGTTGTCGCACTCGGTCGGTGAGCCCGCCGGTGTCCAGTTCGGTGAGCGCGACGTGTCCCAGCGCCTTGCCCTCCTGGAAGTAGCCGGGGGTGTTGCCCAGGTCCACCAGTTGTTCCCGCGGCTCGTCCGGTTTGGTGAGGGTGATCCTCGGTGTCGGGGGTGTGGTCTCGCCCGGGGGGTTCGGCTGTGCGGTGCTGCGCTGTGCGGTGTCGTGCTGTGGGGCTTGTGGCCGGTCACCGTCGGTGGTGCGTTGCCGCTCCGCGGTGGGCGTGCTCTCCGGGGCGGAGTCGCGGGGCGGGTTCGGGGGCAGCTCGCCGAGTTCGATCCCCGCGGACGCGGGGGTGGGGCGACCCGGTCGGAGGTGGGGGGATGTGGGGTCGGTGCTGGTCGGGGAGGTGGTGGTGCGGGGGGTGATGTCGGGCCGGGCGCCCTGGCTGTGGGCGGTGTTCTCGATGGCCCAGAGGTGGCGGGGTTTGAGGTGGGGGTCGTGGAGGGCGGAGTGCCCCATCAGACCGTTGTCCAGCTGGACGGAGTTGTGCGCGGGGTGCGGGTCGCCGGTGTCCACGTCGGTGGCTCGGGGCGGGTCACCCCGGTTGAACAGGCGGCGGGTGTCGGGGGTGTCGAGCGGGCCGCGCGGGTCCGGGTACTCGTCCGGCAGTCCGAAGTAGTGGCCGATCTCGTGGGCGTGGAGGTTGGGGGAGGCGTGGATGTTCCAGTGGTTCTGGTCGGTGGGGCCCTCGCCGCTGACGTGGATGGTGTCGTGGGCCTGGGCGGGGTCGTCGACGAATTCGACGCGGGCGTGGAACTGATCGCCCGAGGGCAGGCGGTTGCCCTGGTTGAACAGGGTGTCGACGGTCTCGGTGAGCCGGTCGCGCAGGTCGCGGAGCTGGTCCGGTGTGATGGTGGGGTCGGGGGAGAGGTGGGCGTGGAAGGTGTACTCCTGCACGCGTTGTCCCGCCACGTCCATGTGGCGGAGGGCGTAGCGGATGCGGCCCTCGTAGTACTTCAGCTCGTTGGCCGTGCTGTTCGTGCGCACGTCCCGGACCTCGGTGTCGACCTCGTGAGCAGGTGCGTGCTCGCGCTGCTCGCGCCACTGGTCGGGATGCGCGGGGGCGGTGTCGGGGTCGAACCACGCGGCGGTGGGGGCGGTGCTGTGCTTCCACGCCCTGTCCCACGGGGAGGGTTCGTTGTCGCTGGTGCTCGGGTCGTGCTCTCGTGACGTCGCTTCCGCGGATCGGTCGGACGTGCCCGTGTCCTCGATGCCCAGTGGGGCGGGGCGGCTTCCGGAACCACCGGAGCGGTCCCGGGAGGTGCGCGGGTCGTTCCACTCGGTGAAGGTGCGCGAGCTGGACGGGTCGGGCGCGAACAGCGCGTCGGGCCGCACCGTCTCGTCGGAGGGCGGTACGTCCGGCGGCGCCGAGCCGGGTCCGGGTGCGTCGTGCTCGCCGCTGTTTCCGCCCCCGTTCGGGGCGGGATCGTTCCCACCCGGTTCGTTCGGGTCGAGGTTGCTCGTGTTGAACGCGTGCGGGTCGAATCCGCTGGTGGTGTCGTTGAGCAGCGCGGTGAGCACGGGGTCGTTGAGCAGTGCGTCCGGGCCGTGCTGAGAGCTCGAGTCGAAGGCGCCCGGGGCGAACAGCTCGGTGCCGCTCGCGGCGGTGCCGGCCAGGTTGGTGGTGTCGAAGCTCAGCGAGTCGGGATCGCTCGAGGTGAGCGAGAGGGCGCCGGGATCGTTCTGGTGTATCGCGCCCACGTTGTTGAGCAGGTTCTCCAGTCGCGCGCGGTTTTCGGCCCGCTGCTGGGCCGTGTCGTTGTGCTGAACCAGTAGGTCCTCGTAGCGCTCGCGCACCTGTGCGTCGGCGCCCTGGAGCGACTGCGGGTTCAGCATTGGGTTCCACGGTTCGGGGAAGAACAGCGCGCTGGGATCGGAGGCGATGACCATCGCGCGTCCGCTGGGCAGCAAAGCGTTGCTGGGAGCGAGCCCCCATCCGGTGGGGTTGCTCGTGAAATCGGTGTCGAGGACCTGCTGGACGTGCTGCGGGGAGCCGCCCAGGATTTGGGTGGTCTCGCTGGCGACGTCGACCTGCATGTTGGACAGCCAGCTGTCGAACGGTACGGGGCCGTCGTTGGTGGCGGGGTCGAGCACGTGCAGCTTGGGGCCGTCCGGGGTGTTGACGATGACGGAGGGGGCGACGTGGAAGTTCCAGTTGAGCTGTCCGGGCAGGCCGGGTAGCGCCTCGGCGGAGTACGGTGTGCGCACCGACAGGGGCGGGTTGAGGCGTGCCACGAAGATCTTGCTCGGCGCGGCCCCCATGCGTTGCAGGTCCAGCGCCCACAGGTGGGCGCGGATGTAGCAGCCGTCCTCGGGGTGATCGGTGCGGATGGTGCTGCGTCCCCGGGCGTGGTGCTCGAAGGTGGACCGCTTGAGCTGCTCGTGCCAGTGCGATGCCTGCTCCATCGACACCGGATCGGTGGAGTAGGCGCCCATGGCGTGCAGCACCTCGTGGGAGCGCCAGGGGGCCGTGCTCATCAGGTCGGAGCTCAGTTCGCTGCCCGTCTGCATCCTGTAGGCGTCCTGGATCGCCCACAGCGCGCGGATGTCGCGGCCGACTCCGTGCAGCAGCGTCATCGCGTCGTCGAATCGACCCGTCGAGTTGTGCTGGACCAGGTGACCGGCGAAGTTCCACACCGACTGGTTGTAGGCGGGGTCGTAGCCCATCTTCGGCGGTGCGGAGGTGGACGGCGCGCCGGGCTGGACCGGACCCGTCACGTAGTCGCGCGGCAGCCCCAGCAGGTCCATCGCCCGCGAGTAGCTGGGCTGGTCGAGGTTCAACGCCAACGGCATCCACAGGTCCAAGCCACCGGTGCGTGCGCGGAAGCTCTCCTGCAGCGCCTGGATCGCGGCCTGATCGCCCCGCAGCTGGTGGAGCTCGTGGAGCACCGCACCGCTGTCGACCGGAGTGGTGAACAGCAAGCCGTGCAACACCTCGGCGCGCAGGTTCGACTCCATCGTCGGAGCCGGTCGCGTCGTTGCCGAGTCGCCGTCGGCCACCTCCCGGCCTCCGTCGTTCCCGGCGGATTCGCTCGTGCGGTTGGGATCGCCGGTGGTGTCCACGGGAACCTGGCGTGTCGTCCCCGCCTCGGGGGCCGAACGTGCGGGTGGGGAGTAGGTGTGCGGGCCTCCGGTGGAGCGTGCGGTCCCGCTCCGGTTCGACGCGGTCGAGGATTCGGTGCGCACCTTCGGCGGGGTGTCGTCGTTCGGGCTGGTGCTCCTCGCGGGAGCGGTGAGTTCCGAGTGACCCGTCGAGGACGGTGCGGTGTGGCCACGCTGGCCGGTGTTGTTCCACGGGGAGGTGGGACCGCTCCGGTCGACCAGGGGTGCCGCGGTGCTGGGGGATTCGGCGCGGTTTTCCGGGGGCGTCCCCTGAGTGGTGGTCTGTCCGGTGTCCACGGGGTGGGTGATTTCCGCGTTCGGATCGCTGTCGGTGGAGTGCGGTGCGGCCGTCGCTTCTGCCGAGCTTGCGGACGTGGTGTTCACCGGGGTGCTGTCGAGGTCCGTGCGGGACGGTGCGGGCGTGGTTGCGCCAGCTGGGGGCTGCTCCGAGGCGGGACTGGTTCTGCTGGGTGGTCCGGCCGTGCGGTCGGCGGTGTCCGGACGCCCCGGTGTCGTGCTGCCGGTGCTGGTTCCGCTCCCTCCGGTGGTGCTGCCCGGGGTGGACGAGGTGATGCCCCCCTGCGGGGCGACCGCGGGTGTCGGACCGGGTTCGGTGGTGTTTCGGGGGGTGCTCGCGCCGACTTCCGGCCGAGCGGTGCTGTCCGCGCCCCGTTCCGGGGCCGGTGTCCGATGTGCACCGGTGGGGGCGGTCTCGTCGGGGGCGTGCGTCGTCGTGCGCGAGGACTGCTCGGATGGGGGGCCGGTCGATTCGGCCTGCTGCGTCGACGGTTCCGTTCCCTCGTGGGGACGCGCGTCGGAGCTGGTGTGCTCGGAAACCGTGTTTCGGGTCGGTTCGGGCGTGTTAGCACGATCCTGCCGCGGGGAGTCGGCGGTGTCGGTCTCGTGCCGTCCCGCCTCGTGGAGCGGGGTCGATTCCGTGCCGGTGCTCGACGGAGGTTCGGTGGTCCTCGCACCGCCCGAATCAGGCGCAGCGGCGGTGCTCGGTGTTTCCGCGCTGCCGGTGTGGCCGATACCTTCCCGCGTCGGTACGGATTGTGGTGGTCGCCCTCCGGCGGTGTCGTGCTGGTCCTGGAACCGCGCGGAGTTCTGGTCGTTCTGCTGTGCGGTGTCCTCCACGTCCGGTCGTGAGGTGAGATCCGTCGTGTCGATTCGGCCCCCGGCCGCTGTGCGGGTGGTTTCGTCGGGCACCGTGCTCTGTTCCTGAGCGGGTGGAGGCTGTTCGGCGGGGTCGTGCTGCCCGGCGGATGTCAGGGAGGCGGTACTGTTCGTTCCCGTGCTGCCGTTGTCGTTCTGCCAGGTGACGTCCTCGGAGTTGCGCTGCGTTCCGTTGTCCGGGGGGATTTCGCTTCGGAGTCCGGATTCGTCCCAGCCGTCGAATTCGTTCCTGCCCGAAGCGTCCGCTCCGGTGCTGTCCCATCCGGTGTTGTTCTGGGCGGTGTTGTTCTGGGTGGGAGCTTCCCGAGCGATGTCCTCCTGAACAGCGCTGTCCCGATTCGCGCTGTCCCGGTTCGTGGTGTTGTCCGGATTCGTTCCGTGACTCCGTTGGCTGTTCTCGGCGGGGTTGTCGTGCTGCGAACCGACCACCGACGAGTCGTTGCCCGCCACCTCTCCGGGCCCGGCTGTCCTCGCGTCGGTTATCGGAGTCGTGCTTGCGTTCCCGCTGCGGTCCTGGGAACCACTCGTGCCGTCCCACCGGTCCCGGTTCGTACCGGTCTCGGTGCTCTCCTCGTGCGGGAGGTCGTCTCCGCTCCCGCTGCTTCCTGCTCGTGGCGCACGCGCGGTTGCTCCCTGATCTCCTGCGCTGTTGTTGACCTCGGAGTTGCGCTGGTTCACGCCGTCCGAACCGAGTGCCGAGGTGTTTCGGGGCGCTTCGGTCGCACCGAGCGTGGTACCGCTCAACCGGCTCCTGCCGCTGGCTCCGTCGTGGAGGGTGGCGCCGTCGCTCTCCTCGGCGGTCCACGAGGACTCGTTGCCGGCACCTCGCGCGTCGTCGACCCCCTGGGTCTCGGTGCCTCCCGAGTCCTCCGGGGCCCCGATCGTCTTCGGCGTGTCCTTCGCCGCGGGGAGGTCGGTGTCGACGTCGTCGACGTTCCGCAGCCCGTCCAGTCCGCTGGTGTCCGTCCCGCCGTCGCCGTTGCCTCCGCCGTAGGAACTGTTCGTCCCGTCACCACGTTTTTCGAACCCGTCGGCCATCGACGAGGTGAAGGAGAAGGGGTTCCACTCCTCCGAGCCGAGCGCGGAGTTGGTCGCCCCGTCGGCGGCGAGCCCCGCCCCTCCCTGGCCGACGATGTTGGCCGCGTCGAAGCTGAGTTTCCCGCCGGTGGTGTCGAGGAAGTCCTTGGCGCCCTGACCGAGGACGCCCTCGGCGCCCTCCGCGCTCGGGCCGCGGACGACCCCGTTGTCGACTCCCTTGACGAGGCTGTTGGTGACGTCGTCGGCAGCGCTGTCGGAGACGTCGCCGATCCCACCCCTGGCGAACCCGCCGACGCCTCGGAGAGCGCCGTACACGGTGCCGCCCATCGCTCCGCCCAGCGCTCCGCCGACCGCCGCGCCCTTCGTGAACTCCTCGTTCCAGTCGGTGCGCACGCCGGTGAGCATCTGCATGCCCTGGATCGCCGCGTCCAGTCCGGACTCGAGGGCGACCCCCGCCGCCGCACCGGCGATGATGTTCTGCAGGACCGTGCGGAAGATCGCCGCGATCACCGCTCGGGCCGTGGCCGCCGCGGCCGCGGTGATCGCCTGCCCGATGCCGGGCAGCCAGGAGAAGGCCAGCGTCGCGGCCACGATCACGAGCTGAGCGATAATGCTGATCTTGGCGTACTGGATGTCGGCCGCGGTGTTCTTCGCCAGCTCCGAGTGGTGGTCGGTCTTGGCGCGAAGGTCCCGCAGCATCGGCCGCAGCGTGTCGGTGACGTACTGCCCGTAGGCGTCGCTGAACTCACCGCGCATGGTGGTGCCGATGTCGTTGGCCGAGCGATCCACCGCGGCCTCCAGCTTGTCGATCGCCGCGGAGATGTCCGACCAAGCGGTGCTGATCCTGCGCAGCCCGTCCTCGTCTCCCTCCGGCCAGCGTTGACCGCCGACGATCTCCAGTGCCTTCTGGAGTCCTTCGGGAAGTTCGGTGGTCATGGTGGTGCGTCCTTCGCGTGATCAGACAGGTGGCCGGGCTGCGGGTGACAGCGGGTCAGCTCGTCGCGTCGTCCTGCGTGGTTTCGGTTGGTGTGAGCGTGTGTCCGCGTGGGCCGACTTGGGGTGTGTCGGTGTTGTGCTGGGTGGTTTCGGTTGGTGTGAGCGTGTGTTCGCGTGGGCTGACTTGGGGTGTGTCGGTGTTGTGCTGGGTGGTTTCGGTTGGTGTGAGCGTGTGTTCGCGTGGGCTGACTTGGGGTGTGTCGGTGTTGTGCTGGGTGGTTTCGGTTGGCGTGAGCATGTGCCCGCGCATGCCGGCTTGGTACTCCTCGATCCGGTGCTCGTAGCGCTGCATCATCTCGCCGTAGGAGGTGTCGAGTTGCTGGATGTTGCGCACGGCGTTGGGAAGTCCCGCGGTGGCGAGCTCCTCGAGCGAGTTCTGCAGTTTGCGCAGTGCCTGGCGGGACTTGTCGGCGGGCTCGAGGTAGGACGATTCGAACTGCTTGCCGATCTCGTCGTCGCTCCAGCAGCCGTGGTCGCGGTCCAGCGCGTACTGCAGGTCCTGCAGCGCGCCCTTGAACTCCTCGACTGCCTGCGACAGCCGTCGCCCCGCGTTCTCGGTGCCGGGAACGTCGAGGTAGGTCTCGGAAGTCATGTCCGTCTCCGCAGTAGCGCTGTCGGGCGGGGCTCAGGGAAGGTTCATCCCCGGGCCCAGCCGTCGTCCTCGGTCCGGTCGGTGTTCTTCGACGGTGAGTCGCCGCTGGTCTCGCGCAGCAGGTCCATCGACGGCTCCATCACCTTGCCGAGCACGTCGGCCAGGTCGGCCTGACCGGAGGCCAGGTCGTTGATGTCCGCCCCGCCCATCGGGCCGCCCATGAGCTCCTGCATGGTCTGCAGGCTCTGTCGGCGTGCCTTCTGCAACGTCTCCGTGATCAGCGTGGAGAGCTCGGCGGGGGGCATGGAGCGGTAGCCGGTGGTGTTGAACTTCAACTCGGTGAGTTCGCCGTTGCCGTCCAGGGTGACGGTGAACAGTTTCTTCGGCGCGTCCACCACGGTGGTGGTCTCGGCCAACTTGCGTTGGAACTCCGCCAGCTTCCGCTGTTCCTCCTCGAACACTTCCAGTGCCGAGTTCAGATCGGGCATCTCTCGACGGAAACCCTCGGATGACATCTAGCCTCCCTGATCGTCGGAATTCGGGTGTGGGGTCAACGCCCGAGCACGCCGCCGGAGTCGCCGTCCCCACCCCAGACGTCCTCGTCCTCGTGCTGCAGGGTGTTGCGATCGCGTTCGCGGTTGTCCTGGTTGCCCGTGCCCGCGCCTCCAGTCGGGGGCACCGAGCCGGCCGGTGCCCCGCCGAGTCCTCCCGGGCTCGCGGGTGGCCCGGTGCGTGCGGTGCTTGCCGCGGTGATGCCGGAGGGAACTTCGGCGCTGTTCGCGAGGCGGCCGGGGGTGGTCGACGTGGTGGCGCCGGTGGTGATCCCGCCGCTGGTTGTGCTGCCGAGCCCTCCGGTGGTGCTGGCTGTGGAGGGACTGGCCACGGTCGACACCCGGGATGGGGGAGTGGCGGTGGAGGAGACGGGTTTGGCGGCCCTGCCGGTTGCCGTGTCGCCCTGGGGAGCGGGCGCGGTGTGGGAGGTGGGCGTGCTCGGGGGCGAGTACCCGCTCCCGGGCACCGGAAACGCCGTGCCCGGCGTCGCGGTGTCGGCTGCCGGATCGTTGGTGTTCCACGTGGTTGGGGGAGCGGAGTCGCCTTCGCCGCGTTCCTGGAGTCGCTCCTGCCGGTCGCGTTCCCGTCCGCGAGTGGTCGTGGTCGTGCCGGGTGCTCCGGGGGCCGAGAGCACGCCGGGAACGTCGGTGGATTCCAGGCTCGCCGCACCCCGCTCGCCGTTGTCCGAGGTGGTTCCGGTCGTCTGGTTGGCGCCGTCGCGGCCGAGCGCTCCGCTTCCGGCGAGCACCGCACCGGTCGAGGCCGGTGCGGTGCTCGCCAGGGAGGCTTCCGAGGTGGTGTCCGCTCCCGTCGCGCGCGTGGTCGGCTGCACGTTCTCCGAGGGGGACTGCTCGCCGCCGATGTTCCCACCGCGTCCCAGCACGTTGTTCGCGTTCGAGTGCACCGCGCGGGCGTCGGAGCCGGTCGCGGGGACTGCGGAACCTACCGCGGGGGCAGCGGTGACCTCGGTGAAACCCCCTCCGGTGGGGGCCGTGAGCGCGTCCGTGCCGGTACCGGTTTGCTCGCCCGTGTCCCGGTGAACCACACTGCGCACCTGGGTGCCCCGCGTGCTGCGCGTGGGCAGTTCGCGCAGCTGCCCGCCGACCTGCTGGTAGATCGTGGCCAGGTCCCGTAGCACCAGCTGGGCGTGCTCGTCCTGCGCCTGTTCCTGGTGCTGGAGCTGTTGCTGCCCCTCCGGTGTCGCGGCCATGGCCGGATCGTTGGCCACGGCCTGCCGTCCGCTCTCGCGCTGGGATCGCAGTTGCCGCAGTTGTCGTCCGGCGTTCGAGACCGCATCTCCGAGGTGACCGTGCAGCGCCGAGTAGCTCGGCGCCGTGAGGGTTTCGGCCAGCTGTTCCACGGTGTCGGTGATCTGCTGTGCCGTGGTGCGGAACTGCTCCGCGCCGGGGCCTTGCCAGGCGCCCTCGACCCTGCGCAGCTCGCGGCGGAGTCCGTCGTTGACCGTGCGCAGCCGTTGCGCGGTGGCCTCGAAGTGTTGTCCGTCCCGGTAGAACTGCTGCGGGTCCGCGGCGGCCACAGCGGCGGCGGCGGTTTCCAGTGTGTGGTGCTCGTCGAGCTGTGATGCCTCGGATCGGCTCGACTGGTCGGCACCGCTCGGCGTGCTCATGCGACTCCTTTCCCGGTGTGCCGCCGGATCGGTGCGCTAGGCATCGTGACCCAGCACTGGTGGGGTGGTTTCGTCGTCCGTGCTCCAGGCGCCGCTGTCCTCGGTCAACCAGGTCGAGCGCTCCCGTTCCTGCTGGCCGCCGCCTCCGGATCCGGCCCCTCCGCCCCCCATCATCGGCGGCATCATCGGCGTCCCCCTGCCTCCGGAAGTCGCAGCGCCCGACGGCGTTGCCCCGGCCGAACCGCCCGCGGTGTCGACGGTGGACTGCGTCGAGCTGGGTGGCGTGGCGCCCAGGCCCGTGGTCGTGGCGTTCTCCCCGAGTGCGGTGCTTCCGGTGGCGTTGGGCATCGAGGTTCCTCCGCCGCCCAGACCACCTGCCACGCCCGCTCCTGCTCCGCTGCCGCCACCGGTGAGCGTCGCGCCGACCCCGGAGCCGGGGTCGGGCAGGTTCGGGGTGTTCACGCCTTCCGTCGCGGCTGTCGCCGCTTCCCGTTGTGGTGCCAGGAAGTCGCTGAGGCTCTGGCTCCTCGAAGTCTCCCCGCCGAGTGCGGCCATCGCCTCGTCCCCGGCGGTGCGGCTGGTCTCGACCACCTCGTCGAGGACGTTGCCGACCTCGTCGAAGCTCAGTGGCTCACCGTCCTCGGCGGCTTGTCGCAGGCTCTCCTCACCCGCTGCGCGGGCCTGTTCGGTGACGTCGTCGAGCATGTTCTGGGCCTGCTCGCTCCGGGCTGCTTCGGGGCCGAGCAGTTCGTTCAGGGATTCCTGCCCCGCGGTGCGGGCCGCGTCGGCCATGTCGTCGACGATGTCGTCGACCCGTCCCTGCTCGACCGATCCGCCACTGGTGTCGACGCCCTCCTCGTCGAGCACGTCCGAGACCTGAGCGGTTCCCGGGGAGTCATCACCTCCGTCGCCGCCGGAGGTGCCCGCCGCGCCCTCGCCACCATCGGTGGAGCCGTCCGTGCCGCCGTTGCTACTGCTGCCGCCGTTGCCACTGCTGGTGAGGTCGTCGAGGGCCTGTTGGCCTGCTTGTCGGGCGGCGCCGGTGGCGTCGTTGAGTGCTTCGTCGACGGCTTTCCGGTTGAGTCCGGCCTGGTCGCTGCCGGAATCGTTGGCGTTGCCGGATTCCCTGCCGCTGCCGGAACCGTTGGTGTTGTCGGTGGGCTCGGAGCTGCTGGTCCGCATCCCGTCACCGCTGCCGCTCCCACTGCCGCCGTTGCCACTGCTGGTGAGGTCGTCGAGGGCCTGTTGGCCTGCTTGTCGGGCGGCGCCGGTGGCGTCGTTGAGTGCTTCGTCGACGGCTTTCCGGTTGAGTCCGGCCTGGTCGCTGCCGG
>NZ_JAANTE010000013.1:0-101896 GCF_011291845.1 Actinopolyspora sp. BKK2
AACACCACCGCGCCGTCGCCAGCCGCTACGACAAACTCGCCGTCCGCTACGAAGCCACCGTGCACATTGCCTCCATCAACATCTGGCTCGCCGACCTCGCCAAGATCAATTCCTAAACAGCACCTAGTCGGCCTGGTTCTCCCTGTCGGTGCGTTCCGGCTGCTCCTCCGCCAGATCCTGGGTGGCGGCCCAGCTGGCCAACATCTTCAACCCCCCGCCGGACACGCCTCCGGGCTTGCGTTCACGTTCCCCCGCCCGGGGGCTCGAAGTGCTCGACGGCTTCGTCGACCCGCAGCACCCTTCCGGGCTCGGTGCGGTAGGCGGCCCGCCCGATGAGATGCCCGGAGACAGGTGCCACCAGCCAGTAGAAGACCACGACGATCACGGCCTTGCCCGCGACGTCCACCGTGGGCAGGGCGAGCACCGCCCCGGTCAGCGAGAGTGCGAGTCCGAGCGTGCTGGCCTTGGTCACCGCCTGCAGCCGGGAGAGCGGATCGGACAACCGCACCAGTCCCACGGCGGCGATCAGGCACAGCAACGCGCCGAGGGTCGCGACGACCGTGCCCACCCAGATCATTCCGAATCCTCCTCACCCGTGTGGGTGCGCTGGATCAGATAGGCCAGCGCGGCCGTGGTGACGAACTGAAGCAGCGCTACGATGACCGCGACGGTGAGAACGTGCGTGGACTCGAGTCGGGCGGCGAGCAGCCCCAACCCGGCGAGCAGCACGACGAAGGCGAGTTCGGCGGCGATCACCCGATCGGCGGGTGACGGTCCCCACGCGACACGCCCCAACGCGAGCGCGAAACCGATCGCGAGCACGGCCAGCGGCAGATCCACCGGTGTCATCCCACCGCCTCCAGGAGCAGACGCTGCATCTTGCGGAGATCGTCCCGACGGTCCTCCAACGGTCGGGTCGCGAGCACGTGGACGTACATGCTGCTCCGGTCCTCGGCCACGTCGAGCGTGAGCGTGCCGGGCGTCAACGAGATCAGGTTCGCGAGTGTGGTGATCAACCAGGGATTTCCGGTTTCCAGCTCGAGGGCGAGCACCGCGGCATCGACCGTTCCCGGAGTGACCACCGTGCGGGTGACCTCGAAGTTGGCACGTACGAGCTGGTCCGCGAAGGTCAGCACCAGTGCCGCCAGCCGCCGAATTCGTCGCAGCGGAGTCATGATCCGAGCACCTGCCGTGCGTAGACGGCGGGGTCGACGAGCACCTCCGCCGCCCCCTCGGCGACCGCGAGCAGCCACCCGGGCGCGATCCCGACCACCAGCGCGGCCGCGGCCACCGCCACCGCGGGCCCCACGCACGCCGACAACCGCGCGGAGCTCGCCCCGCCACCGGACTCGCCCCCGCCCCGCCCGCTCACGTGCCACCACAGCGGCAGCAGGGCCGCGAGCGTCGCCGCGGAGGCCACCAGCACCGCCACGACCACCACGACCGACCCCGCCTCGAAGGCCGCCTCCACGAGCAACGCCTTGCCGACGAAACCGGCCAGCGGCGGCACCCCCACCAGCGACAGCGCCAGCAGCGCGAAACCGGTCAAAGCCACCGCCCGCGCTCCTCCCCCCGGCGCCGCGGACTCGCCGAGAGGGCGGTAGGCCAGGACGGCGGCCGCCTTGATGACCACGTCCTGCAGGACGAAGAACACCCCCGCGGTCACGGCGGCCGCGGTTCCCAGCCCGAAACCGGCGGCCATGAACCCGACCTGAGTCACGATCAGCAACCCGAGAACCCGCCCGTGCGGATGCGCCGCCACGGCCGCCACCGAGGCGAGCAGCAAGGTCGCCACGGCGACGACGAGCACCCCGCCCCGCAGCACGGGCGAACCGTCGAAGGCCAGCAGCACCACCCGGTACAGCGCTGCCACACCGACCGTGGTCAACGTGCCGGCGAACAACGCCATCGTGGTGCGCTGGACGACCGGGTAGCCCACCGCGAGCCAACCGGAGAACGGCAGCAGACCGGCCTTGACCGTGAAGGCCAGCACGACCAGCACCGCCCCCGGCGCGGCCCCGGACTCGACCACCGGCTGCTGGGCCAGCCGCGCCAGGTTCACGGTGCCGGTCGCGGCGAACACACCGGCGATGCCGGTCAGCAGCAGCATCGTCCCGATCAGGTTGACCGTGACGTAGACGCGGGCCGCCCGCAGCTGAGGCAGCCCGCCGAGCAGGATCAGCAGCACGTAGCTGCCGATGAGCACCACCTCGAAGAACACGAAGAGGTTGAACAGGTCCCCGGCGAGGAAACTGCCGCAGGCCCCGCCCAGCAGCACCAGCATCAACGGCTGCAGGAAGGACGAGCGGTCGTCACCGGTCGCGACCACCGTCGCGGTGACCACCGCGGCCAGCACCCCCGTGGCCGCCACGAGCGCCGCTCCGAACGGATCGGCCGTCAACGCGATGCCCGTCAGGGAACTCTTGCCCCCCACCACCGTGGACACGACCCCCGAGGACAACGACTCGACGACCAGCAGCACCCCCGCGGCGATCACCACCACCAGCGCCGCGAAGGTGACCGCGCGCTGGACTCCGTTCCAGCGTCGCCCAAGCGCCGCGAACGCCGCCGCGGCCAGCGGCGCGATCAGCGGACTCAACAGCAGCAGCTGCGTGCTCACCACGACGCGCCACCCCCTCCCTCCCCGGAGGCGGACTCGACCGCGCTGTTGCCCCGGCCTGCCGACCCGCTCGCGCGGACCGCGCGCACGTACCGCAGCGTGAGCGCCAGCAGGAATATCACCGACGCGAACCCGATCACGATCGCGGTGACCACGAACGCCTGCCCGAGCGGGTCCTGCGGCGCGACCGCGGGCAGGATCGGCGCCTCGTCCCGCTGCGGCGAACGCGCGGTGACCAGCAGGAGGTTGACCGCGTGCTGCAGCAGCAGAAAACCGATCACCACGCGCACGAGACTCCCGTGGAGCAGCAGGTAGATCCCCGCCGCGGCCAGCACCCCGGTCGCGATCGCGGCGCTCATCGCTCTCCCCCGAGTTCGTGAATGACGGCCACCACGATGCCCACCACGGTCAACGCGATCCCCAGCTCGAACAGCAACGTCGAGGGCACCGTCACCTCCCCGAGCGCGGGAAGCCGCAGGTGCAGCTCCGCCGAGGCGAAGAACCCGCCGCCCCACAGGTATCCCGCGAAACCGTAGAGAACCATCAGCAACACCCCCGCCCCGACGACGTCACCGGTGCCGCGGTCGAGCAGCCGTTCGACGGACTTCGCCCCGATCGTGATGTGGCGGAACACGGCCGCGATCCCGATCACCACCGCGGCCAGGAAACCCCCGCCCAGCGTGAAATGCCCCCGCAGGTACAGCAGGACGCCCAGCACCACGGCCAGCGGAGTGACCACGCGAGCGGCGATCCGGCTGATCAGCGTGTTCATGACCGCCCCCTCCGCGCGCGCAGCACGGCCACGACGCCGATCGCGGCCACCGCGATCACCGCGGTCTCACCGAGCGTGTCCAGCGCGCGGTAGTGGCTCAGGACCTCGGTGACCACGTTGCCGGTGCTCGAGGAACGCGCTTCGGCGAGATAGGCCTCGGACGCAGGCGGCAGTGACGCGCTGCGCTGGAACAGCGACAGCCCCGCGAACGTGACGCCCCCGGCGAGGGCCACGCCCGCGGCCCACACCCGGCGGGGCCACTGCACGTCGACGTACCTGCGCGGCAGGTGCCGGAGCACGAACAGCGCCAGCATCACCGTCAGACCGTCGACGACGAGCTGCACGGCCGCCAGCTGCGGCGCGCCGAACAGGACGTACCACGCCGCGACCAGGAACCCCACCGCGGCCAACGTCGCGAACGCCGTCAGCCAGTTCTTCGTCACCGCGACGGCCACGGCCGCACCCGCGATCAGCACCGACACCACCCACCGCGGGGCCGCCTCCCCCGCGGGACCGACCGGGGCGGGAAACGCGAGCAGCGCCCCCCACACCACCACGGCCACCACCAGGAACACGATCGCCAAGTGGGTCGCCACTGCCGTGCTCACCAGCACCCGCTCGACGGGACGCCCGCACCCCCGCAGCAAGGCCCCGAGCGCGTCGACCGCCCGCGAGCCGAGCTCGTCCGGCAGCAACCGCCACCAGCCCCGCAGGTGCCACACCGCGAACAGCACCCCGCCCGCGGCGAAGATCCCCAGCGAGACGAGGAACGCCGGGGTGAGCCCGTGCCACAGGGCGAGCGAGGAGCCGGGGGCGGCTCCCGCCGCGACCTCGGCGGCGGCGTCGGTCAACGGCGCGAGCCGCAACGGGACGAGCTTGGCGGTGACCGCGCCCAAGCAGACCGTGGCCACGGCCAGCACGGCGGGCCACAGCGCCATCGACCACTCCGCGGTGGCCGGCGACCGGCCGCGCCCGGCACGCGTGCGCGCGCCACGCCGGAACGGGGCGGCCGCGAGACGCACGCTGTAGGCGACCGTCAGCGCCTGCGCGGCCACGATGCAGGCCAGCACCGCGAAGCCCAGCGCGTCGGCGGGGTGCAGCGCCCCCTTGAGCGCCGCCTCCTTGCCGACGTAGCCCAGCGCCGGTGGCAGGCCCGACATCGACAAGCACGCCAGCACCAGCGCGCCGCTGGTCAGCGGCAGCCTGCGGGCCGAACCGGCCAGCTCGGGCAGTGCCCGCGAGCCCACCGCGTGGTCGTACGTCCCGGCGCACAAGAACAGCGCGCTCTTGTACGTGGCGTGCGCGAGGAAGTAGACGACAGCACCGGTGACCGCCTCCGCGGTGCCGACGCCGACCAGCGCCGTCATGAAACCGAGCTGGCTGATCGTCGAGAACGCCAGCAGCTCCTTCATGTCCCTGCGCCGCACGGCCGCCGCCGCGGCGAACAGCGCGGTGGCCGCCCCGAGCGCGGCGACGGCCGCCCCGACAACCGGTTGCGCACCGATCGGTTCCGCGAAGCGCAGCAGCAGGTAGAGCCCCGCCGTCACCATCGCCGCCGCGTGCAGGTAGGCGCTGACCGGGGTGGGGGCCACCATCGCGGTCGGCAGCCACACGTGGAACGGCACCTGCACCGACTTCACCGCCGCGGCCACGACCAGCAGCGCCAGGAACGGCACCAGCGGCGCCCCCGCCCAGCGGTCCACATCGGTGAGCTCGGTCAGCGCCACGGTGTTCAGCCGGGCCCCGGCCAGCAGGATCGCGGCCAGCAGCGCCAGCCCGCCGACGAACGTGAGCATCAGGGCGCGCGTCGCGGCGCGGCGTCCTGCCGGTGCCGACGCGATGAGCAAGTAGGACGCCAGGGTCGTGATCTCCCACCCGACGTACAGCACGAGCGCGTCCCCGGCGAGCACCAGCAGCGTCATCGCCGCCGCGAACCCCGCCAGCGCACCGTAGTAGCGCGACGGGTCGGTCTCCCCACCGTGGAGATACCGCGGCGAGTAGGCCAGCACCACCGCCCCCACGAAGGTGACCACCAGGGCGAAGACGAGGCCCAGCGCATCGAGCCGCAGACTCCACTGCGCCCCCAGCGTCGGGATCCACTCGCCGGCCACCGTGACCGGGTCCTCGAGCGCGTCCCCGAGCAGCGTCAGCAGCAGCCCTCCGGCCCCGGCGGAGAGCACGGCCAGCGGATAGCCCGCACCGGCGCCGAACCGGCGGGCCAGCGGCACCGCCCCGACCGTGGCCACCAGCAGCACACCCGGAACGGCGAGCAGCAGCGCGTCAGCCCGCACGACGTGAAACACCGTCGTGCGAACCGGACTCACCGGCAGGCTCCCGGGGTGGCACCTCCGGCGGGGCGGTTAGGCGCGCACTCCGCGGGAACGCGGCGAGGCCGGCACCGGCGCCGCGACGAGTGCGGCGCCCCGCCCCGCGGAAAGGCACCGCCCCCGCCCCGCACCGGCCCAACGCCTCGCCGGACACTTCAGACGATGTGCGCGCAACCTCCTCGGCCATGACCCGTCCGTACCCGGGCCGTGATGTTTCCAAACACGACGTTCCCACCAGGACCATGAAGGAACCCGTCCGAAAAGACCCGTCCCGAATGGCGTGCCCGTCCCGAGGAGTCGACCCTACGAACGGCTACCCCCTCCACACACAGCTCCGTCATGGGGTCCTAGTCGCGCCGGGTGCTCTCCGGCGGTCCGAGGTAGCTGTAGCGCTGCCCACCGGTGTCCACCACGATCTTCTGCACCACCACGGTCGGATCCACCATCCAGATCTTGATCAGGTGCACGCCCGCTTCCGGGATCGTGTGCCTGGTGGTCGTCCGGTTGATGTTGTCCGAGGTGTTGCGCTGCCACTGGCGATTCATCTTCGTGGCATCCGCCCCGGTGGCCGCGGTGATGTTGACGACCTGAGGGGCCGCGTCGTCGACCGAGACGGCGTAGCGCAGCCCCTCGGTGGCGAACACGTTGTTGCGCGGCGAGACGTGAACCGTGATGTCGACCTCCCCGGTGGTGAACAGCGTCGCCCGGTACTCCAGCCGCGGACTCGCACCTCCCGGCCGCTGGACCGCAGCGGTGACCGGGAACGGCTCCATCCCCGAGCCCGTGCGCCCGATGTCCGGGATGCGCTGCCAGCTCACCCCGCGCGTGCCGACCGCCCGCGCGTAGTTCTCGCCCTCGATGGACACGTGCCCGTCGGCCTCCACGAACCCGTTCCGCCGACGGCGGCCGAGCCGCCTGTTGTCCACCACCGCCAGCACCTCGACACGCGACCCGCCGGGCCCGGAAACCGTGATCGGCACCCGGTTCACTCCCTCGGGGGCCTTCTTCCAGTCCACCCGCACGGTCGCCCGGACCTGCTCGACCACCCTGCCCGCACGCGAGTCCACGGTGATCCACGGCACCGCCGGTTCGATGCCGTAGTCGAACGGCACCGACCCCCGGTTGAACACCTCGATGTACTGGGCGGGACCACTCTGGTAAGGGCTGAACGCGGGCAGCACGGCCTCCTCCCGCGCGTGCGGCCACCAGCGCTCGGACCCGTCGATCGCCACGCCCATCTCGGCCACCGCAGGCAGCTCCACACGACGCACCGGAGGAAAGATCGCATCGGGCAGGGCCGTGTTGTCCCGCTGCGGCTGCTGCCACGAGGCCTGCGGACCGTAGCGCTCCACATCGCCGTAGCCGATCTTCGGCTGGGTCTGGAACCCCTTCCACTTGCCCCCGGCGAGCTCGTTGTTGTAGTAGTCCGACATCGCCTGATCATCGGCGAAACGGGCCTCGGCCGTCTCGGCCAGTCCGTTCGTGGCCGCGCGGCGCTGGTCCGCGTACAGGAGGTTGGTGAACTCGGCCAGCCGCAGTTCGTAGAGATTGGCGCTGGCCTTGACGCGGTACAGCACGAGCTCGTAGTACCCCGCCCGGTCGGCCTCCGGCAGCTGCTCGCGAACGCGCTCGGCCTCGGCGGCCAACCGCTTCCACTCCTCGGTGACCCGCTCCAGCTCCCGGTAGTTGGACAGGCTGAACGGGCTGGCCCGGTCGTCGTAGACCACCGCGGACGGGTCGGTGGACAGATCCTTGTCCGGATCCACGGTGATGCGGCGGTTCAACAACTCCGGCTTGCGCCGCGCCTGCAGCACGGCGTAACCGTGCAGCACATCGGCGATGGGACCCGCCTGCCCGCTCCCGAAGTTCTGCTCGACGAACCGGTGCTCCCACTCGGTCAACCGCGACACCGGCCACCGCTGCGGATCCCAGGCGTAGTCCAGGAAGAACTGCAGCGGGCGTTCCATCCCCTTGAAATCGCCGACGTTGACCACCCACAGCCGGTCCACCCCGTAGCTGTAGGCCTGGTTGAGCTGGTCCCAGATGTTGGGCAGCGGGTTGGTGTCGACCCACTTGTAGTTCCGGCCCGTGCCCACGTAGTCGTAGTGGTAGTACAACCCGTAGCCCCCGGGCCGTTCCGACAGCTCCGGATCCGGCAGCTTGCGCAGGTTGCCCCAGTTGTCGTCGGTGATCACCACGGTGACGTCGTCGGGAGGACGCAGCCCCTCGTCCCAGTAGCGCTGCACCTCCTTGTACAGCGTCCACACCTGCGGCACCTCGGCGGGATCGGACCCGGTCTCGGAGCGCAGGATGCTGCGCTGGCTGTCCACGATGCGGCGCATCAGCTCCTTCGAGTCACCGTCACCGAGCTCGAAGTCCCCGTTCCCGCGCATCCCGAGCGTGACCACGCCTTCGATGCCGCGCTGCACCATCCGGCGGATGCCCTCGGTCCAGTACGCCTCGATCGCGGGACGGTTCCGCAGGAAACTCCACTCCCCGGTCCCCCCGTAGGGATCGTGCCCCGGCTTCACGATGTTGCCCTGCTCGTCGCGTTCGGCGGGCACGGCGTGCCGGTTCCACTCCTCGATCCCGCACAGCATCGGCTCGTTGTGCGCGGTGCCCATCACGATGCCGTACTTCGCCGCGGTCTCGTGGTTGAGCGGGTCGTCCTCGGCGAAGGCGCGCCCCCACATCGCGGGCCACAGGTAGTTCGCCTTGAGCCGCAGCATGGTCTCGAAGACCTTGGCGTAGAACTCGTGGTTGAATCCGTTCGGGTGCCCCGGGGCCTTGCCCGGGCCGAAATGCTCGGGAGCCCACCGGTTGAGCGCGGGAGCCTCGTCGTTGATGAAGAATCCGCGGTATTTCACCGCCGGTGGACCCTGGGTGTGCCTTCCGGGCAGCACGAACAATTCCTCGTGCTGCCGCGCGGGAATGTCGTCCCACCAGTACCAGGGCGAGACCCCGATCCGCGCGGAGACGTCGTAACACGCGTAAATCGTTCCGCGCTGGTCACTTCCCGCGAGAACGAGCGCGCGCTCCACCCCGTCGAACGGATTCTCCACGATCTGTTCCAGGGAAGTTTCCCATTCTCCGGCGATGCCGTCCACATCGAGTTTTCCGCTCTCGACCAACCCGTCTATCAGACGACTCCGCCCGATCGTTCCGATCACCACCTGGGGACCGCGCCGACCGGCCGAGTTCGCCACCCGCGGTCGCAGCCCGGTCACCGCGTGCAGATCCCGCCGGAGATCGTCGACCACGCGAACGACACCCTCGTGATCCTCGGCGTCGACGACCAAGGACGCGACCCTGCCCCGCGTGGCCAGCGGAAATCCGCCGGGAACCGGGTGGTCCACGATGTAGTCGGCACGGCCCGCTGGCTCCGCGCCTGCACCGGCCGCGGAAGTCGCCGACAGCGCGGCCACCCCAGCGGCGGCCGCGCCCGTGGTCCGCAGAAAAGCACGGCGATCGTGTTCGGACATGGATGGATCCTCCAAAGAAATCGGCGGGAAACACCTTTTCCCGAGCTCGCGAGTCGAGCACCGCCCCGCGAGTTCGGGGAACCGCCCGGGCGGTGCCCGTCGAACGAGACGAGCCGGCCACCACCGAAACGGAATTAGTTAAACGGATATCCGAAATCGTGTGCAACGAGAATCGCAACGCCGCGTAACCGCAGTCAACACTTTCACGATCAAGCCGATTCCTGGCAACAATTCCACTCGGCCCGCATTCGACGGGATTCCCGCACGTCACCGACGCGGCGCGACGCGCGGCCACCGCGGGCACCAACACCCCATCGGACGAGAGGTTCCCGTCCCGGGGGGCAGGCCGCGGCGGTGCCGCCGGGCGGGGCAGCACCGGGCGAGCCCGCCGGAGCACCGGAGCAGGCGCACCGCCGTGAGAGGTTCCCCTCGCCGAGCAGCTGCGACAGGCTGTGCGGCGAACCCGACGAGCAGCCAGGAGACGACATGGGAGCCCGCAAACCGACGATCTACGACGTGGCCCGCCACTGCGGAGTCGCCGCCTCCACGGTGTCCAGAACCTTCAGCGCCCCGGAGCGGGTCAACCCGACCACGCAGGAACTGGTCCGCAACGCCGCCCAGGAGATCGGCTACGAACCCCGCCCGCTGGCCCGGTTCGAGTCCCCGGGGCGGATCCGCACGCTGATGCTGCTGGTGCCCGACATCTCGAACCCCTACTACTCGGCGCTGATCAAAGCGGCACAGGCCCGGGCCAACCAGCACAACTACACGCTGACGCTCACCGACAGCGACGAGTCCCCCCGGGTCGAGGCGAGCAACCTGCGCCAGGTGCTCGCCGCCACCAGCGGCGGCATCCTGGCGACCTCCCGGCTGTCCGGGGACTTCGTGCGCCAGCTGGCCAGATACCGCCCACTGGTGATGATCAACAGGGAGATCGACGACGTCCCCAGCCTCGTCTGGGACACCGCCCGGGGAGTGCGCGAGGCGGTGGACCACCTGGCAGCGCTCGGACACCGCCGGATCGCCTACCTGTCCGGCCCCCGCAACTCGTGGATGAACGGCATGCGCTGGCGCACCGTGCAGGAGGAAACCGCCGCGCTCGGCATGCAGGCGGTGTTCCTCGGCCCCTTCACCCCCGACCGCAGCAGCGGAGGCGAAGCCGCCACCGCCGTCTCCGCCGAACCCGTCACCGCCGCCATCGCCTACAACGACCTGCTGGCGATCAGCGTCATGCAACACCTCCGCGAGCGGAACCTGCACGTGCCCCGGGACCTGAGCCTGATCGGCTGCGACGACATCTTCAGCGCCGAGCTGACCGTGCCCGGCCTGACCACGATCTCCGGGCCCACCTCGGAAATCGGCAGGCGTGCCGTGGACGTGGTGCTGTCCGAACCCGCGGTGCGCGGCTCCCGCGAGGAGACGACCACCTTCTGCTCGCACCTCGTGCTCCGGTCCTCGACCGCCCCGCCGATGAACTGCAACTAACGGCAACTTGTTGCCGATATTGCCGGCAGGTTTCGATCCTTCCCGGCATGGATCACGTCACAGTTTCGGCGCGGCGGAACGAGCCGGACGGGAGCGCGCACCAGCGCGGCTCCCCCGGCAGCGCCGTGAACACCGCCCGCAAGCCCCTCCAACCACATCCCGACCGCCTGCTGCCCGGCGAGCCCACCGAACGGGCGATCGCCCGGCGCCTGTACGAATCGGTGCGGGACCTGCCGCTGATCAGCCCGCACGGGCACGTCGACCCGGCGCTGCTCGCGCACAACACCCCCTTCGAGGACCCGGCTTCGCTGCTGGTCACCCCCGACCACTACGTCACCCGCCTGCTGCACGCCCACAGCGTGCCGCTGCACGAACTGGGACTGGTCGACCAGGACGGCTCGGAAACCGCTCCCCCGCGCGAGGTGTGGCGCAGGTTCTGCCAGCACTGGCACCTGTTCCTCGGCACCGCCTCCCGGCAGTGGCTGGAAGCCGAACTGCACGACCTGCTGGGAGTCACGGTCCACCCCAGCGCGGACACCGCCGACGAGCTCTTCGACGAGCTGGTCGCCAAGCTCGCCCAGCCGGGAATGCGCCCGCGGCAGCTGTACGACTCGTTCGGCATCGAGGTGCTGGCCACCACCGACGACCCTGCCGACGACCTGCGCCACCACCGGGCGCTGCAGCAGGACCCGGACTGGACGGGCCGCGTGATACCGACCTTCCGTCCGGACCACTACCTCGACGCCACGGCAGCGGGCTGGCCAGACGCCCTCGACCGCCTCGCCGCGGCCAGCGGCGTCGACACCGGCACCTACGCCGGGCTGATCCGCGCGCTGGAAAACCGCAGGGAGTTCTTCCGCGAGCACGGCGCCACCGCCACCGACCACAGCGCCACCACCCCCCGGATGGAGTTCCTGTCCGAACCGGAGGCCTCCCGGCTGTTCGACTCCGTGCGCGCAGGCACCGCCTCCACCGCGGAGGCCGAGACGCTCTCCCGCGCCCTGCTCGGGGAGATGGCCCGGATGTCCAGCGAGGACGGCATGGTCCTAACGCTGCACACCGGCAGCCGCCGCAACCACCACTTCGAGACCTTCGCCCGCTACGGCCCCGACACCGGCCACGACATCCCCCTGCAGGCCGAGTTCACCCGGGCCCTGCACCCGATGCTGGAACGCTTCGGCACCAACCCGCGCTTCCGCACCGTGGTCTGCACGCTCGACGAGACCGTGTTCTCCCGCGAACTCGCCCCGCTGGCCGGTTTCTACCCCTCGGTCTACCTCGGAGCGCCGTGGTGGTTCCTGGACGCGCCCCGGGCGATGCGCCGGTTCCGCGATGCGGTGACCGAAACGGCCGGTTTCCACCGCACCGCGGGATTCATCGACGACACCAGGGGCTTCTGCTCCATCCCGGCCCGGCACGACACCGCACGCCGGGTGGACGCGGCACACCTGGCGAGCCTGGTCGCCGAGCACGTGCTCGACGAGGACGACGCGGCCAACGTGCTGCGCGACCTGAACGAACGCCAGCCGAGAACGGCCTTCCGGCTGTGACCACCCACCCGCCCGAGGAAAGGACCACGACATGCATTTCTTGGATTGGGTGGTAATCGCGGGCTACCTGCTGGTGATGCTCGCCATCGGCCTGTGGTCGTATCGCCAGGTGTCGAACTCGGCGGACTTCTTCACCGCCGGCGGTCGCATGCCGTGGTGGCTCGCGGGCATCTCGCACCACATGTCCGGCTACAGCGCGGTGATCTTCGTGGCCTACGCGGGAGTGGCCTACGACCAGGGCATCGTCTCCTACGTCGTCTTCCTGTTCCCGCTGTCGGTGGCCACCGGCATCGGCGCGTTCCTGTTCGCGCCCAAGTGGAACAGGCTGCGCAGGACCTACAACATCGCCTCACCGCTGGAATACCTGGCGCGGCGCTTCAACGTGACCACGCAGCAGGTGCTGGCCTGGAGCGGTTCCCTGCTCAAGGTCTTCGACGTGGCGGCCAAGTGGTCGGCGATCGCCATGCTGCTGAGCAAGTTCGTCGGGATACCGCTGATCTGGGGCATCCTGATCACGGCGACGGTCACGCTCGTCTACTGCGTGGTCGGGGGCCTGTGGGCCAACGCGCTCACCGAACTGGGCCAGTTCGTGATCCAGGCGGTGGCCGCGTTCGCGATGCTCGTGGCGGTCGGCTCCGCGCTGTCGGACCGGGGGATGAACTACCTCAACTTCTGGAGCGCGCTGCCCGAAGGCCACACCAGCCCGACCACCAGCACCTACCCGGCCTACTTCGTGCTGGTCTACATGCTGGTCAAGACCTTCGAGTACAACGGCGGCATGTGGAACCTGGCCCAGCGCTACATCGCCACCCGGGACGCCACCCAGGCCCGCAACACCGCGCTGCTGTCCAGTGTGCTCTACCTGGTGTGGCCGCTGGTGCTCATGCTGCCGATGTTCGCCGCGCCCCTGCTGATCCAGGTGGCCGACTCGAACGACGCCTACGGCCAGATGGCGCTGCAGTACCTGCCCGCCGGACTGGTCGGGCTGGTCCTGGTGGGCTTCTTCTCGCACACCATGTCGATGGCCTCCTCCGACGCGACCGCGATCGCCTCGGTGATGGCTCGCGACGTGCTCCCCCGGCTCTCCCGCCGCGCCAAGCAGTTCACCGACTCCCAGTCGTTGATGGCCGGACGCGTCCTGACGTTCGTGTTCGTGGTCCTCAGCGTGATCATCGCGCTCAACGCCGAGAACCTGGGCGGCGTGCTCGGCATCATCATCACCTGGGTGGGCGCCCTGATGGGTCCGATCTCGATCCCCATGATGCTGGGGATGCTGCGCCCGTTCCGCTGGGTCGGCCCCACCGCGGCACTGACCTCCTTCGCAGGCGGGCTCGTGACCTACGGGATGATGAAGTACGTCTGGCAAATGGGTGACGCGCTCACCGTGGCCTCGCCCGTGCTGGTGTCGATGCTGCTGTTCGTCGTGGTCGGAGCGATGCGCCGCGACGCCCCGCCCGCCGCGGCCGAGATCTGCGACGCGCTCACCCACGACCCCGACGAGGAGCCACGCCCCAACCGAGTCGAGCACACCGTGTAACCAACACCGGCCGCACGACAGCGGCCACCTCCCCGACCGCGGGGTCCGCTCCGGGCCCCGCGGTCGGCGCACGAGCTCCCCTCGCCTCCGACACCCCGGATGATCACGCCTCGTGCACGAACGAGATCGTCATGATCCTCTTTCGGGTGCTATCCGACGCGCCCATCCGTATGCTCTCCTGAGGACTCGACAGCACCGTCAACGACCACGGCGCCCGCAGCCCGACCGGTCAGACGCGCAGCGAGGGTGGTGCACTTTCCCGATGGGCACGCTCGGCAGACCGCGCCGGCCGCACGGCGCCGACCGAGGTCGGTGACATGCACCCGCCGAACCGACCGCTCACCTCCCCACCGCTCGGTGCCTGCCGGGCCAGCTGGCCTGCCCTGCGAAGAGCACGTCGCTGACACCGCCGTCGTCGCACGCCACGGCGGCGGTGTCCGTGCGCGCCGAGAGCACCGAGCGCGGCGGCGGAAACACCCCGGTCGGCCGCGCTCCGTTCCCCCACCTTCCGGAGACAAGGTTGAACCAGGACCGCACGGACACCGCGCTCCCCGCAGCGATCATCGGCGCAGGCCCCAGCGGCCTGGCGGCAGCGGCCGAACTCGGACGGCGGGGAGTGCGCGCCACGATCCTCGAGAGCTCCGCGCACCTCGCGGCCGGCTGGCGGTACCAGTACGACCACTTACGGCTGCACACCGCGCGCGAACTGTCCAACCTGCCCGGCATGCCGATCCCCCGGTCCTACGGGCGCTGGGTCGCGCGCGACGACATGGTCCGCTACCTGGAGGAGTACGCCCACCGCAACGCGCTCGACATCCGGGTGAACACCCCGGTCGAGCAGCTCCGCCGCACCGGTCCCGGCTGGCAGCTGGACACCCCCGAGGGGCCGCTGGCCGCCTCCGCGGTGGTCATCGCCACCGGACTCAACCGCACCCCGCACCTGCCCGACTGGCCCGGCGCGGAGACGTTCCCCGGCTCCCTGGTGCACTCGGCCCGCTACCAGAACCCCACTCCCTACGGCGGCCACTCGGTCCTGGTCGTGGGAGCGGGCAACAGCGGCGCCGAAATCGCGGTCGCCCTGGCCCGCAACGGCGCCCACCGCGTCTGGTGGTCCGTCCGAACGCCGCCGAACATCATCCCGCCCGCGGCCGACCGCTGGCAGCGGATGGGCGTCCTCGTGGACAAGCTCCCCACACCGGCGGCGGACCTGCTCACCACCACCTTCGAACGCCTCTGCCTGCCGGACCTGAGCTCCCGCGGGCTGTCCCGCCCCGACGAGGGGCTCTACACCCGAGCCCGGCGCGACGAGCTCAACCCGGTGCACGACCGCGGCCTCGTCGACGAGATCCGGCGGGGCGGGGTGCAGCCGGTGCCCACCGTCGCCGCGATCGACGGCCCGCGGGTCCAGCTGACCGACCGGAGCAGCATCCAGCCCGACAGCATCATCGCCGCCACCGGCTACACCACCGACCTCGAGAAACTGCTGGGCCCCACGCCCCTGGTCAGCCCGCGCGGATTGCCCACCGTGCGCGGGTCCCGCACCAGCCCCCAGGCCCCGGACCTGTACTTCATCGGCTTCACCAACCACCCCAGCGGACATCTGCGCTACGCCGGGCTGGAAGCCCGCGCCGTGGCCAAGACCATCCACCGGCGCCGGAAGCACGGAGGAGCCGCAGCACCGGCGGAGCGGCCGGCGACCGAGCACACCCCACCACCCCGACCCCCCGAGAGCACGTCAGCACCCCCGGCCGAGGAGAGCACCAGTCGATGATGTCCACACTCACCGCGTTGTCGAAACTTTCCGCCTGCTCGTGAGCGGGTGCTCCCGCCTGTCGGAAGACGGGATCACCCCACCTCGTTCAAATCGCGTCCTTCCCGCCGAACCGAAACGCTCACCCACCCAGGCCGGAGGCAGCGGGCAGGTCCAGATCGGTGTGGACGAAATGGTTGAAGTAGTTCGTGAAGACGTTGACGATCACGTGTGTGAAAAGCTCGGTCAGCTCGACATCGCTCCACCCGGCCTCGCGGGCTCGAGACCACGTTCGCTCGTCGACCTCTCCCCCGTCACGCGCGATGGCGCGGGCCACGTCCAACAGGACGGTCAGCTTCGGATTCGCGTCGATGCCCCCGTCGCGGATCGCCACGGTGTCCTTTTCGGACCAGCCCGCGGCGAGCGCTCCCTGGGTGTGCGCGGACTGGCAGTAGTCGCAGTCGTTGGTGTTGCCGACGGCCAGCGCGATCGCTTCCTGCGTCGCCTGATCGAAGGTGCCGTGCCGGGCGATCGCGTCCTGGATCCCGCTGTAGGCGGCCAGGACCACGGGCGAGTGGGCCATTTCCCCGTGGATGTTGAGGACCTTGCCGAACTGCGCGCGCAGGGCCTCCAGCTGGTCACGCACTTCCTGCGGCGCGTTGTCGACCGAGTACACGGGAATCCGCGACATCATCGCTCCTGACTGTTTCGGTTTCGTTTCCCCACCGTGGGACTACCCCGAGATCCGCGGCGCGAATCACCACGGCGCCTCATCGGTGTCTCCCGTCCTCCCCTGCACCGGGTGGTTACTGAACGGAATCTCCCGCGGACTCTCGCTGCGAGTGCCCCGGCTTCGGGAAGCGTTGACAGGCGTGCACGCACGGTCCGGGTCGACCGTCCGGCGAACACGTCGGCGCCCATCGCAGGCGGCTTCGTGGATCACCTCGTCCACTCGCCGGACGGCGATGCTCCCCGAGAACACGCCCACCCCGAGACGCCCCTGCACACGGGTCCGACCGCACCAGCGGGCCGCCCGCGTGCCGCCTCGGCCTCACCGCCGGGATCACCGGAGTCGTGGCCCGGCGGGACGGGCTCGGCCCGCGGCCGAACGATCACGGGCCGAGCGGAGCAACCGTCGCCCTCTCCGAGCCAGCCGAACCAGCCGAACCAGCCGAGCTAGCCCAGCCCGTCGAGCACACGGCGCACGACCTGATCCGTCGACAAGCCGTAACGCTCGTGCAGCGTCGGCAGCGCACCGGCCTCGAGGAACTCGTCCGGCAGCCCGATCGGCAGCAGCCCCCTGGCCGCGTTGTTCCTGACCAGCGCGCTGGCCACCGACTCGGCGAGCCCCCCGACCACCGAATGGTTCTCCAAAGTGACCAGCAGTCGATCGGAGTCGGCCTCGTGCAGCAGCGTCGCCTCGTCGAGCGGTTTGATCGTCGGGCAGTGCACCACCGCGACGTCCACGTTGTGCTCGCTGAGCTGCTCGGCGGCCCGGAGCGCCCGCATCGTCATCAACCCGCTGCTGACCAGCACCGCGTCCCTACCGTCACGCAGCCGCTTGGCCTTGCCCAGCTCGAACCGGTAGTCGTACTCGTCGAGCACGGTGGGGACCTTGCCGCGCAGCAGCCGCAAGTACGTGGGCCCCGGATCGGCGGCCATCGCCGGGACGGCCTGCTCGATGTCGACCGAGTCGCACGGGTCCACGATGGTCAGTCCGGGCATCGCGCGCAGAATCGCGACGTCCTCCGTGGCCTGGTGGCTGGGCCCGTATCCCGTGGTCAGCCCCGGAAGGCCACCGACGATGTTGACGTTGTGCCCGGGCTCGGCGATGTCCAGGCACAGCGCGTCATAGGCCCGCCGGGTGGCGAAGACCGAGTACGTCGCCGCGAACGGCACGTAGCCGACCTCGGCCATGCCCGCGGCCGCGCCGAACAGCAACTGCTCGGCCATGCCCATCTGGTAGTACCGATCCGGGAACTTATCGGCGAAGACGTGCATGTCGGTGTACTTGCCGAGGTCGGCGGTCATGCCGACGACCTCCTCGTTCTCCCCGGCAACGCTCGCCAGCGCGTGCCCGAACGGAGCCGGACTCGTGGGCTGGTCTGCATCGGCGAAGGAAGCGATCATCGCCGAGGTCGTGAGGCGCTTCGTCATGATTCGACACTTCCCTCCAGCTGCTCACGAGCGATCTGCCACTCGTGCTCGTCGACGCGCATGAAGTGTGCTTTTTCCCTGTTCTCGAGCAGCGGGACGCCTTTCCCGACTGTCGTGTCGCACAGCAGGATCCGCGGCCTGCCCGACTCGTCCCGATCCAGCTCCTCGAAACCGCGCAGCAGTTGGGACAGATCGTTGCCGTCGACGCGAACGGCCCGCCAGCCGAACGACTCCCACTTGTCGACGAGCGGATCGGCCCGCAGCACCGAGTCGGTGGCGCCGTCGGCCTGCAACGCGTTGAGATCTGCCACCGCGACGAGGTTGTCGAGCTCGTAGTGGGCGGCGCTCATCGCCGCTTCCCAGGTCGCGCCTTCGTTGAGCTCACCGTCGGACAGGAAGTTGTACACCAGGGCCCGGCTTCCCCGCCTGCGCAGCCCCAGGCCCATCCCCACGGCCAGCGGCATGCCGTGGCCGAGCGAACCACCGGAGATCTCCATGCCGGGGGTGTAGGTGGCCATGGCGGACATGGGCAGCCTGCTGCCGTCGGTGGCGTACGTGTCCAGCTCCTCGACGTCGAGGATCCCGGCCTCGGCCAGCGCGGCGTACAGCGCGATGGCGTAGTGCCCGATGGACAGCAGGAAGCGATCCCGCTCCGGCCACTGCGGCTGCTCGGGCCGGAACCGCAGCCGATCCCGGTACACGGTGGCCAGGATGTCGCTGACTCCCAGCGCCTGCCCGACGTAGCCCTGCCCCTGGGCCTCGCCCATGTCGATGACGTGATGACGCATGCGATGCGCGAACGCGGCGATCTCCGACTTCCGCGCGTCCACCGCGTCCTCGGCTTCGTTCGGTGCGTACGACATTTCCCCTCCTCCTTCACCGGTGTTTTTCTCGAGAGGTGGTCACGCTCACCGGTCGGACTTCTCGTAGACCGAGATCATGTGAACCTTCTCCGCCGAACTCGATTGCGGATCGAACCGGTAGTCGAGCCATTCCGAGGCCAGTCGACGGGCCAGTTCCAGACCGATCACGCGCTGCCCGAAGGTGAGCACCTGGGCGTTGTTGCTCAGCACCGAGCGCTCCACCGAGAAGCTGTCGTGCGCCGTCGCGGCGCGCACGCCGGAAACCTTGTTGGCGCTGATGGCCACGCCCAGACCGGTACCGCATACCAGCAGCGCTCGATCCGCCTCCCCGCGAGCGACGATCTCCGCCGCGATGGTGGCGATGCGTGGGTAGGCGGTCGTCTCAGCTCCGTTCACGCCGACATCCACCACCGATTCCACGCGTGAATCCACCTCGAAATCGGATTTGAACGTGTTCTTGTACGTCAATCCCGCATCATCGGATCCGACGACGATGCGCCACAGATTCATGTCACCCATGTGAGTGTTCCTTCCGTTCCAAGAATTCCGCGACGGTTTCCGCGAGCAGCGCGAAGGACACGGCTCCCGCGTCCGGGGTGCCGCGACCGCGCTCGGCCAGGTGCTTGGCGCGACCGGTTCCGGCGATGAGTTCGGCGGTCCGCTCCGCCGAGGTTCGTGCGACTTCCGCGGCACTGCGCCAGCTGTGCGTGGTGCTGAAAGTGCTCACGAAGGGAACGAGCGCGTCGACCATCGTCTTGTCCCCGACCTCGGCCCGGCCCAGACCCGCGATCGCGGCGGAGAATCCCTCGATCCCGGCGACGATCTCCGCCACGTCCGGGGACCTCCGATCGCTCAACGCGGAGGCCAACGCGCGCAACCCCGCTCCCCAGAGGGCTCCCGAGGTCCCACCCGCTTCGGCCTCCCAGGAGTCGGCTGCCCGCACGAGCACCGAATGCGCTCCGGCACCGAATTCACGGGCGGCCGTGGCGGCTCGGGCGGCCGCCGTGACGCCCTTCAACATCCCCCTGCCGTGGTCGCCGTCGGCGGCGACCGCGTCGATGCGGCCGAGTTCCTCCGCGTGGCGTTCGACGGCCGCGCGCATCTCGACGAACACGGCCGCGATCATGGCGGCGCACTCCCGCGAGTCGGGACTCGCCTCGGGAAGCTCTTCGTCACTGGTTTCCGCGCTGTCGGCCGGTGTTCGCGTCTCCGGTGCCCGAGCGACCGCTCCGCCGGCCTTTCCGTAAGCCGGAGCATCGGCCGGAGCACACCACAACCGCTCGAGGTCCTCGTCGAGCCACGTCACCGTCAGCGAGACACCGCTCATGTCCAGGCTGGTCACGAGTTCGCCGACTTCCGGTTCGACGAGAGTCAGCCCGGCTGCGCGCAATCCGGTGGCGATCCGCGACCACAGCACGAACAACTCCTCGTGCCCGGTCGCACCGAGCCCGTTCAAGAGCACGGCGACACGGGAGGAGTCCTGATGCGCGGCTTTCGCGAGCACCCCTTCGACCAGGATGTCGGCCACCCTGTCCGCCTCCGCGCTGTCCACCTCGGAAATCCCCGGTTCACCGTGGATTCCCAGTCCCAGAGCCATTTTCCCGGCCGGGACGGTGAACAGGGATTCGGACTGGCCGGGCAACGTGCACCCGTCGAAGGCGATACCGAGGGAGCGGGTGCGTGCGTTGGCACGACGCGCCAGGTCCGCCACCTCGCTCAGTGCCAGTCCTTCCTCGGCTGCTGCCGAGGCGATCTTGAAGACCGCGAAGTCACCAGCTATACCGCGCCGCTGACTCTCGTCGTCACTCGAGGCCACGTCGTCGGTGACCACGATCGTCCGGCAGTCGATCCCCTCGGCGCGCAGTCGTTCCTGAGCGGAACCGAAGTTCATGACATCGCCCGCGTAGTTGCCGTACCCGAACAGCACTCCCCCGTCGGAGTGCGCTGCTCTGGCCACTGCGTGAACCTGCTGCGCGGAAGGCGCCGTGAAGATGTTGCCCGCCACGGCACCGTCGGCGAAGCCAGGCCCCACCAAACCGGTGAACGCGGGATAGTGGCCGGAACCACCGCCGATGACGACGGCGACCTTGCCCTCGGGAGTCGGTGTGCCGCGCACGACACCTCCGGTCACTGCACGGACGCGGTCCGAGTGCAGATCGCAGAACCCTCGAAGGGCGTCGTCGGTGAAACGAGCCGGATCGTTGTACAGCAAAGTCATTACCGCTCACAGAGTCGTCGGATACTCATGGTCGAGTCAGGCGAAAACGCTGAGTCCCAGCACCACGACCAGCCCCACGACCGACATGATCGACTGGGACAGGGTGTAGACCTGGAAGGTTCCCCGCGTGGACAGCCCCAGCAGGGTGCGAAACATCCAGAAGGTGTTGTCGCTGACGTGCCCGCCGAAGCTCGCCCCGGCGGCGGCCGCCAGCAGCACGAGCACGGCCGCGGTGTCCAAACCACCCATCACGGGGGCGAGCAGCGTGGCCGCCGTGATCGCGGCGACCGAGCCGGACCCCTGCGCCAGCCGCAGCAGCGCAGCCACGATCCACGCCAGCAGCAGCGGGGACAGTGAACTGGCCGTGAACAGCCCGGAGATGATGTCCCCGATCCCGGTGCGGCTGATCACCTCGCCCAGCGATCCGGCCACACCGGTGAACAGCAGGATGGTCCCGCTGGTGGCCGCCCCCTTGCTCAGGGACTTCTCCAGGGCGTCCCGGGACAGCATGTAGACCGTGATCCCGCAGGCCAGCAGCAACCCGATCAGCAGCGCCACGATCGGGTTCGACAGGAACGCGACCGGACCGCCGGACACGCCGGCGGTGTCCGCGACGGTCCCGGTCACGATCAGGGCGAGCGGCACCAGGATCGGAAGCAGCACCACCGGCAGGGCGAGATGCCGCCGGGGCTGCTCGGCTTCGGCCATGGTCATGCCGTCCACGCCGCCGTTGAACGTGCTCTCGTCCTTGGCCGGCCGCCACGTCCGGCGCATCAGCGCGCTGTGCAGGAAGATCCCGACGACGATGCACACGATCGCCACGGGAAGGCCGAACAGCAGCATCGTGCCGAGCGGCACGCCGAGCGCCCCCGCACCGGCCAGCGCCGCGGCACCGGGCAGGACCATCAACAGCCCCGCCTCGAGACCGATCGCCAGGGCTCCCCCGAGCGAGGCGATGCCGACTCCCGTCCGCGCGGCCACGGAGCGGGCGATCGGCGCCAGCATCACCAGCGCGACATCGAAGTAGATCGAGGGGAAGACGACCCCGGAGGTCAGCCCGAGGACGTAGGGGGACTTCTCGCGCCCGCACACGCGGAGGAAGAGCTCCACTATGCGCTGCAACGCCCCGGTCGTCGACAGCAGCGACCCGAGCAGAACACCGAACCCGATGATCAACCCGACATCCGCCATGAGATCGCCGAAACCCTGGGCGACGGCGGTTGTGGTGGTGTCGAACCCGAGGCCGGTGGCGAGACCGAGGTACAACGATCCCACCACGAGAATGATGACCGGATTGATCCGCGCCACCACGATCAGAAGCACGATGCCGACGACCGCGAAAGCGGTGTGCATCAGGATTAACGCATCGGACATACGAGAGGTCTTTCCACAAGCCTCACCGTTGAGGCGCATTCAAGGTGCTGGCGCCACTCCACGAGGGCGCGGTTCGAACGAGAGGACCGGCGTGCTCGCCGCTCTTCTCGTCCTCAGTGGATGTGCGAACCACCGTTCACGTCGAACGTCGCCCCGGTGATGTAGCCGGCCTCGGAGCCGGCCAGGAACGTGATCACCCCGGCCACGTCGTCGGTGCTCCCGTTGCGCCCCACCGGGATGTCGGCGATGAGCCGTTGCTTGCGCTCCCCCTCGAGCATTCCTCCGGTGATGTCGGTGTCGATCAATCCCGGGGCCACGGAGTTGACGACGACACCGTGCTGCCCGACCTCACGGGACAGCGCCCGAGTGAGCCCGAGCACCGCGGCCTTCGCCGCCGAGTAGTGCGTCCCGCCGAACACGCCCCCGCCGCGCTCGGCGCTGACGGACGAGAGGTTGACGATGCGGCCGTAGCCGCGCTCGACGAGCCCCGGCAGCACGCGACGCGTGACCAGGTACGTGCCGGTGACGTTGACCTCGAACACCGCGTCCCACTCGGCCCGCTCGATGTCGAGGAACCGCGTCGGCCGCGTGATGCCCGCGTTGTTCACCAGCGCCGCGATGTCGGGCAGCTCGGAGGACTCGACCACGTCGACCGCCCGGTCGACGGAGTCGCCGTCGGTGACGTCGGCCCCCGTGCCGAGCGCGGGCACCCCGTGCTCCGCGGCGACGAGATCGGCGGTGGCCTTGGCCGCGACTTCGTCGACGTCGAGCACCGCGACCGCGAACCCCGCCTCGGCCAGCCGCCGAGCGGCCTGCCTGCCGATCCCGCGTTCCGAACCCGCACCGGTGATCACTGCCGTGGAGGTGGCGGAAAGAGCCATTCCGGGAATCCTTTCGTGTCGTTGCTTCTGCTCACGCCTGCAGCAGGGCCGAGATCGCGTCCCGGGAGCTCTCCGCGACCGCCTCCCGGTCGTGCTCGGCGACGTCGTGCGTCTCGAGCTCGAGGACGTAGCGACCCGCGTAGCCCCGCTCGCGCAGCGCGTCGACGACTCCGGCGAAATCGGCGGCACCGCGACCGATGCTGCGGTTGATCTCGCCCGGAACGGCATCGCGCAGGTGCACGTGCTCGATCCGCTCCGCGAGTTCGGCGGCCAGCGCCACCTCGTCGACCCCACCGGCCACGACGTGGCTCACGTCGTAGACCAGCCCGGCCACATCGGCCGGGACCAACTCGAGCAGCGCCCGAAGCCGCTCCAGGCCGTGGCAGAACCGGTGGTGGTGCGGTGCTTCCACGAGCAGGCGCACCCCGTGCCCGGCCGCCACGGAACTCAGCACGCGCAGCCCCCGCGCCGTCCGGGCGAGATCAGCGGCCTCGTCGACGAACGGCGTGCGCGCCGGGGCACCGCAGGGGACGATGAGCGCCGCACCCAGCCGGCGGGCGTGCGCGGCCAGCTCGTGCCCCCGCGACACCAGGGTTCGCTCGTCCAGACCGGGGTCGTTCAACGCCCCCGGGTCCACGTTGAGCGCCCACACCTCGACCCGGAAGGTCTCGACCGCCTCGACCACCTCCGCGAGCTCAACGTCACGACCCCGCTCGACCGGGAAGTGCTCGCACACCCCGGGCAGACCACCGAGGTCGACGCCCGTCATGCCCAGCCGCGAGATCGCCGCCAACGCCTCCGACAGCGTTCGGTGGCGGAACGAGATCGTCGAGCAGCCCAGTTCACTCATCCGAGACTCCCACGCAACAGGCGCTTCACGAGTTAGTTGGCGCACAGTGAAACTTGTCGCCAGTTGACTGTCAACAGTCAACTGGCAGCAGGCGACCGGAGGATCGATTAAACTGGGGCGGAACAGACACGTTCCACAACGAAAGGCGCCCGTTGTCCCTGGATGTCCCGGCTCTCGGCGGCGTGGACCGCAACACGCTGCGCGAGCAGAGCCTGCACAAATTGCGCGAGGCGATCAGCAGCGGCCAGCTCGCGCCCGGAACGCGGCTCGTGGAGACCGAGCTCAGCGAGGCGCTGTCGGTATCGCGCGGAACGCTGCGCGAAGCCCTGCGCCACCTCGTTCAGGAAGGGCTCGTGGTCACCGGCGAGCGGGGCAGGCTCCTGGTGCGCGCGCTGACCACCGCGGAAGTGCGCGACATCTTCGCGGTCCGGCGCTCGCTGGAGATGCTGGCGGTCGAAACCCTCTGCGAGCAGGAGGAACGCACCGAGATCGTGCGAACCCTGCGCGAGTCACTGGACCGGTTGAGCGACACCGGTCAGGAGCTGGCGGAGCTGATCGAAGCCGATCTTGCCTTCCACCGGCAGCTGTGCGAACTGACGGGCAACGAGACCCTCGTCAACTCCTGGCAGCACATCTCCGGGCTGACCCGGGCCACGATCAGTCGCTCCGGCCGGGAGCTCGCGCTGCGCAACACGCACTGGCAACGTCACCTGCCGATCGTGGACGCCATCGAGGCAGGTGACGTCGAGCGGGCCCGCGAGGTCATCCGCACCCACATGCACGAAACCACCGAGCGCATCGTGGAGGCGCTCGAGCAGTGACCTTCGCGTTCCGGAGCTACCGGCGCGGCGGGCTACCGGTGCGGCGCTCGGCCGCTGCCCGCGCCCGCACCGGTACGCTCCGGCGCACCGCCCGCGCGGACCGCGCCCGGCACCCGCTCGGCCCGGCCGAGCGTCGGGCAGGCGGCGCAGCCGCGTGAACGCACCCGTCTGTGCGCGATCTAGCCGGTTCGCTCCCGCACCGCGGCCCACACGTCCGGGGTGACCGCGTCCACGAGGTCGTCGACCTCGTGATGCCGCTCGAGATACCTCGCCACGAACGGACACACCGGCACGATCCGGAAACCGGACTCCCCGGTCTCGGCCAGGGCCCGACCGACGAGGACGCTGCCCAGGCCCCTGCCGCCGAACTCCTCGTCGATCTCGGTGTGGTAGAAGACGCGCTGACCAGCGCGTTCGAGATAGGCGGCGTGGCCCGCTTTCCTGCCGTCGACGGTGATCTCGTAGCGGTCCCGGTCCGCCGACCGGGCGACCGCCACCTCGGGGGATTCCTCGGACATGACCGTCCTCAGTGCGCCGTGGTGTTCCGGAAGAGCTGCTCGAACGGTACCGGATCGGTGAACGGATCCGACTGAGCACGCTCCGGCCTGGCGCGCACCGCCGCGGCGAGCTCGCCCGCGGCGCGGGTGATGCGCTGGCCCAGCTCGGTGTCATTGCCCCAGTCGACGCTGGCCGCGTACACGGCGGTGGGCACGGTCTGAGCACGCAGGTAGGACAGCAGCGGGCGCAGCGCGTGCTCCAGCACCAGCGAGTGCCGCTCGGTGCCGCCGGTGGCGGCAAGCAGCACCGGCTTGGACCGCACCGACTCCGGGTCGAGCACGTCCACGAAGGACTTGAACAACCCGCTGTAGGAAGCCGTGAACACCGGGCTCGCCAGCACGAGCCCATCGGCCCGGTCGACCAGGTCGAGCACCTGCCGCAGGCGCTGGTTGGCGAACCCGGTGAGCAGGTTGTCGGTGATGTCGTGGGCGTAGTCGCGGAGCTCGACCACCTCGCCCGCGGCCTGCTCACCCAGCTCGCCGCGCACGGCCGTGGTCAGCCGGTCGGCCAGCAGCCGAGTGGACGAGGGCTGCGACAGCCCCCCGGAGATCGTGACGATGCTGGTCATTCCGCGCTCCCTTCCGCGTTCTGCTGCTGCGCCCGGAGGGACTCGTGGGTGGGCGCCTCGGGCACGTGGCTGGGTTTGCGGGCGGCGAACTCCTTGCGCAGCACCGGAACCACTTCCTCGCCGAGCATGTCGAGCTGCTCCAGCACGGTCTTCAGCGGCAGCCCGGCGTGGTCGATCAAGAACATCTGGCGCTGGTAATCACCGACGTAGTCCCGGAAGGTCAGCGTGCGGTCGATGACCTGCTGCGGGCTGCCCACCGTCAACGGGGTCTCGGACATGAACTGCTCCAACGACGGCCCTCCGCCGTAGACCGGGGCGTCGTTGAAGTACGGGCGGAACTCGGCCACCGCGTCCTGCGAGTTGCGCCGCATGAACACCTGACCCCCCAGGCCGACGATGGCCTGATCGGCCGAACCGTGCCCGTAGTGCTCGAAGCGCTGCCGGTAGAGCTCGACCATGCGCTGGGTGTGCTCCTTGGGCCAGAAGATGTGGTTGTGGAAGAACCCGTTGCCGTAGTAGGCGGCCTGCTCGGCGATCTCGGGGCTGCGGATGGAGCCGTGCCACACGAACGGCGGCACCCCGTCCAGCGGGCGCGGGGTGGAGGTGAACCCCTGCAGCGGCGTGCGGAACTGGCCCTGCCAGTCCACCACGTCCTCGCGCCACAGCCGGTGCAGCAGGTGGTAGTTCTCGATCGACAGCGGAATGCCCTGGCGGATGTCCTGCCCGAACCACGGGTACACCGGGCCCTGGTTGCCCCGCCCCAGCATCAGATCGACCCGACCGCCGGCCATGTGCTGCAGCATCGCGAAGTCCTCGGCGATCTTGACCGGATCGTTCGTGGTGATCAGCGTCGTCGCCGTCGACAGGATCAGCCGCTCCGTCATCCCCGCGATGTAGCCCAGCATCGTCGTCGGCGAGGACGGCACGAACGGCGGGTTGTGGTGCTCACCGGTGGCGAACACGTCCAGGCCCACTTCCTCGGCCTTGCGGGCGATGGTCACCATCGCCTGGAGCCGCTCCCCCTCGGTGGGGGTCCGCCCCGTCGTCGGATCCGGCGTGACGTCCCCGACCGTGAAAACCCCGAACTGCATGGCCGCGCTCCCAACTAATTCAAATTTTAACTAGTGGGGAAACGGTAGCGCCGCGGCCGCTATTCCAGCTCGAGCACCCCCGGTGACCCAGCACACGAGCACCACCGGGCCCCGCACCGGCACACCGCCCCCGGGCCTGCCCGGCGCGGCGGCCACCGAGCCCCCGCGAGCTCACCCGCCGTGCTCGCCCGGAGCCTCGGTCAGCGCCGGAGGCGGACTCGCCTCCCCGGACTGCTCACAGGGCCCGTGCAACCGAGCCCGCAGCCGGGTGAACACCCGCGCGAGCACCTCCAGCTCGTGCTCGTCGAGGTCATCGGTGAACAACCGCTGCACGGTCTCGACGTGGTGGTGGTAGGCGGCGCGCAGCGTCTCGAGACCGCTGGCGGTCAACACCGCGTAGTTGACCCGCTTGTCCTCCCGCGAGGGCTGGCGCAGCACCCAACCGCGCTGCTCCATCGCCTTGACCTGGTAGGTCAGCCGGCTCGGCGAGAACACCATGCGCGCTGCCAGGTCCCCCATCCGCAGCCGGTGCTCCGGACCCTCCGACAGCACCAGCAGCACGTTGTAGTCCCGCAGGCTCAACCCGACGGCCGCGCGCAAGTCCTCGTCCAGCCGGGTCTCCAGCAGCAGACTCGCCTCGATGTACGGTCTCCAGGCTCGGCGCTGCGACGAACTCTGCCAACTCCCCATACCGACAGCCTACGCTTTATTTCAAATGCTGAAATAAATTTGCTCCCACGTGCGGACCACCACGTCCGTCACGCGCGTGAGGGACCACCTGCGGCGTCCCTCGCGGGAATTCCGCGACACGGCCGAGCACGCTGCCCGCGACACCGGGGCGCCCTGTCGGTGCGCGGCCGGACCGGCCGCGTCGCGACTCACGGACGGTTCGCCCCCGGAGCACTCACGTCAGCAGCTCGTCGATCTGGGATTCGGTCAGCGGTCTGGCGCGGCGTCCTTCGAGCAGGAAGGTCAGCTGGGCCGAGGCCTCCAACTCCTCGGAGGCGTTGACCGCCTCCTCCAAGGTGGACCCGGCCACGATGGAGCCGTGGTTGGCCAGAATGACGGCGGGCCCGCGCTTTCCCGCGGCCACGATGTCGTCGAGTATGGCGTCCGAGCCGGGCTTGTAGTAGGGCACGGTCGGCACCTCCCGCCCCAGCCGCATCACGAAGTACGGGGTCAGCGGCGGGATGGCGTCCTCGTCGCGCAGGCAGCTGATCGCGGTGACGTAGGTGGAGTGCAGGTGGACGATCGCCGCTGACTCCGGACGCGCCCGATACATGGCCTGGTGCATGACCACCTCTTTGGAGGGCTTCGGTCCGGCGACGTGCTCACCCCGCTCGTTGAGCTCGGAGAGCTGGTCCGACTCGAGCCTGCCCAGGGAGGAATTGGTGGGGGTCATCAGGAACCCGCCCTCGACGCGCACGCTGATGTTGCCCGCGCTGCCCGCCGAGTAGCCACGGTCGAACAGGCTCTTGGACAGCACAACGATCTGACGTCGCAGCTCGCTGTCTGCCAGGTTCTGGTCAGTCACGGATTCTTCCTCTCGGATCGGCCGGCGGATCCAGCGATAAACAGTTCGACCCCCAGGTTCTGCACGCGCTCCTGGGCGGTGTCCGGAAGCCCCGAGTCGATGACCAACCCCTCGAACGAGGCCATGGGGAGTGCTTTGAACGCGGCCACTCTTCCGTACTTGCTGCTGTCCGTTGCCAGGTAGGCCCGGCTCGAGTTCTCGACGATCGCTCGTTTCACCACCGACTTGGCCTCAGTGGGCACCGAGAGTCCACGCAGGTCGAACGACGAGGCCGACACGAAGGCGACGTCGATGTTGAACTGGTTCAGCTCTTCGGCGGTGATGGTGCCGTGCGTCGACATGTTCGGACTGTCCAACTGGCCTCCGAGCACGTGAACGCGCGCCTGCTCCTGCTCGCCGAGGGTGAAGGCCACCATCAGATCGTTGGTGACCACGTCCAGCTGCGCCGCCCCCACCTGCTGAATGAGGGCGCGGGCCAGCGCCAGCATCGTCGTCCCGGCATCCAGGTAGATCACCCCTCCCGGCTGCACCAGTTCCGCAGCTCGAGCGGCGATCGCGTCCTTCTCCCGAGTGTGCTGGCCGAGCTTGGCCTGCCGCGTGGCGTCGAGAGCGATCCGCGACGGCATCGCGACACCGCCGCTGACCGAGATGATCCGCCCCGAGTCCTCCAGCACTCGGATGTCGCGCCGCACGGTCATGTGCGAGACGCCGAGCTCCTCGGTCAGGTCAGCCACGCTGGCCGAACCGCGCTCCTCCACGATGTGCATCAGGCGCCGTCGTCGTTCGTCAGGGATCATGCGTGGGTCGTCACCTCCACTTGCGCAGCGCGGAAGAACTCCACGTCGCCGAAGTTGCCGGATTTCAACGCGATGTCGAGCTCACCATCGACAGAACGCGTCCACGGCACCCCCGGGGCGATCTGCGGACCAACCTCGAACCCGGAGACGTCCAGGGCCTGCGTGACCGCCCCCGAGGTCTCCCCGCCGGCCACGATGAAGCGGGTCACCCCGTGCTCGCGCAGCTCGGTCGCCAAGTCCGCGAAGAACCCCTCGATGGCCCGGGAAAGTTCGTCAGCTCCGTGGCGGCGCTGAAGGCTTTTGAGCTGCTCGGGCTCCACAGTGGCGTAAACCAGCGGGGCCAGGTCCTCCGGTGGTGTCCGCAGGACCCATTCCCGCAGTTCACGGCGGTAGGCCTCGGCGTCGTCGAGCACTCGGGGAACCTCCAGGGCGCGGGCTGGGGCCACTGAGCGGTAGTGATCCACCTGCCGGTTGGTCATCTCCGAGGCCGATCCGGAGAGCACCACGCCTCGCCCGGAGGTGAACCGCCAACGGTCCGCCGCCGCGCGGCGAGCCCCCGCGGCTTCACGGCGGGTCAGCGCTCGAGCGATCCCCCACCCGATACCGGAGCCCCCGGTGACCAACCGGAGGTCCTGGAACGCCTCCCCCAGGACGTCGAGGTGGTTGTCGTCCAGCGTGTCCGGCACCAGATACCGCACGCCGTCGGAGGCGGCCTCATGGAAGGCCTCGTGCACCGCCCGACTTCCCCGGTTCACCACGCCGCACGGCACGTTGCGGGCGGTGCCACGACCCTGCGCCTCGGTCAGGCGCATCAGGTTGGAGTCCGTCATCGGCGTGACCGGGTGGTGCCGCATCCCCGACTCGTGGAGCGGCACCCCCTCGACGAAGAGGTGTCCCCGGTAGACGGTGCGGTCGTTGACCGGCAGGCCGGGCACCATGGCAGTCGCCGACTCCTCCAGGGCCTCGAGGAGCGCGTCAGCGACCGGACCGATGTTTCCCTCCGCCGTGCTGTCGAAGGTGGAGCAGTACTTGAACAGGATCCGCTCGGCGTCCAGCTCCTGCAGGATCCGCAGCGCCCGGAGACTCTCCTCGACGGCCGAGTCGCGCTGGGTCGAGCGCGTCTTGAGGCTAATCACCACGGCATCGACGGCCATGTCTTCGGGCAGGTCACGAGCACTGCCGGGGCGGTTGAGCTGCACGGTGCGCAACCCTGCGGAGACGAGGAAGCCGGCGATGTCCGTGGCTCCGGTGAAGTCATCGGCGATCACGCCAATACGCAGCGACACGTGGGGACTCCTTCTACGTTGCGCCAACCCGCGAGGGCTCCGCGAAACGAACAAGCTGTTGCAGTGTTTCACAAAAACTAACACACCGACTCGACGACGACCACGAGATACCCATCCCCGAACTGACGGGGACAAACGCACGCGACGACACTTCCCTGCGTGACCCATGCCTCGTGACTGGCTTCACGTTCCCCCAAAGCTCATGGTACTTTCCGTTAACACTACGCCATGTGTTCACACAGAGAAACATTCGAGTGGCGAGGAGTCGCCGCACCGACAGTTCGGGCACGCGGGCTCGCCCCAGGGCCACGCCTGCCTCAGTTCGCTCCCGAGGAGAAACATGCCAATCCTTCGAGCAGTGGATAAGGTTCCCGGTGGGTTGATGATCATCCCCCTGCTGCTGGGAGTCCTGTTCAACACCTTCGTCCCCGAAGCCCTGGAAATCGGCGGGTTCACGCAGGCGCTGTTCAAGGACGGGGCAATGGCGGTCATCGGGCTGTTCCTGGTCTGCATGGGTGCCCAGCTGCCCCTCAAGGCAGCGGCTCCCGTGGCGGAGAAGGGCTTCGCCATCCTCATCGGCAAGCTGCTGGCCGCCGTCGCGGTCGGCCTGCTCACCGGGTTCGTCATGCCCGGTGGCACGCTCTGGACGCTGACGCCGCTGGCCATCGTCGCCGCCATGAGCAACTCGAACACCGGGCTCTACGCGGCGCTGACCCAAGAGTTCGGCAACAAGACCGACCGCGGCGCCGTCGCCGTCATCTCGCTGAACGACGGCCCGTTCCTGACCCTGGTGGTGCTGGGCGCAGCCGGTATGGCCAACATTCCGCTGCTGTCCTTCGTGGCGGTACTGGCCCCCATCATCATCGGATTCGTCCTGGGCAACCTCGATCCCGAGATGCGGTCGTTCCTGAAGAAGGGCGAGCGCCTGCTCATCCCGTTCTTCGCCTTCCCGCTGGGAGCCAGCATCAGCCTGCCCGACGTCGTCGAGGCCGGCCCGCCCGGAATCCTGCTGGGCCTGTTCACCGTGGCGTTCTCCGGCGGCGGCGCGGTGCTGCTCCTGTGGCTGGTGCACGTCGTCCGGCGCCGCCCCAAGACGCGACGCAACGTCATCTCCGGCGCGGCCGAGTCCTCGACCGCCGGGGCGGCAGTGGCCACACCCGCCGTCGTCGCCGCAGCAGATCCCGCCTACGAGGCGCTGAAGGACGTGGCCACGGTGCAAGTGGCCGGCTCCGTGGTGACCACCGCGGTCCTGACCCCGATCGTCACCGTGCTGATCCACCGCTGGCAGACGAAGCGCGGCGTGGATCCGTACCAGGAGTACGACGACCCGGCTCTCAACGGCTCCTCCACCGACGACGCCGCCGAAGAGCTGCAGACCTCCTGATCCCCCTTCCCGACGACCCGAGGAGACCTCATGCGAGCGATGAAATTCGACACGGACGGCACCGCCGCGGTCGTCACGGTCCCGCGCCCAGAACCCGGCCCGAAGGAGGTCATCGTCCAAGTCCTCTCCACGGGTGCCTGCGGCTCCGACTTCGCTGCGCTGAAGGGCAAGCACCCGTTCCGCTTCCCACCGCTGATCTCCGGCCACGAGGCCGGTGGGGTGATCTCCGCCGTCGGCTCGGACGTCTCCGAGATCGATGTGGGGGACCGGGTGGTGATCGAGCCCCAGCGTCCCTGCCGGAACTGCAACCACTGCAACGCGGGCAACTACCACGTCTGCGAGAGCAAGCAGATGTTGGGCATCACCGAGTGGGACGGCTCGTTCGCCGACTACGTCAAGGTGCCCGACTACACGATCGTTCCGGTTCCCGAGTCCATCCCCGATCACGCGCTGGCCCTGGTGGAACCGCTGGCGGTCGCCGCCCACGCCGTGCGCCAGGCCGCTCTCGCCGAGAGCCACGGCGAGCAGTTCCACCACCTGGTGCTCGGGGGCGGGCCGATCGGCGCGCTGATCACCGCGGTGCTGTCCTACCAGTGTCCAGGCAAGATCGTCGTCAGCGAGCCGCGGGAGCAGAACGCACGCGTGCTGCGCCGGCTGGGGGCCACCGACGTGCGCGACCCGAACCAGGAGCGGAGCTCGGACGAGCCGTTCGACTCCGCGTTCGTCGCCGTCGGGGTTCCTGACCTGGTGTCCGAAGCCATCGACCAGTGCGTCTCGGGCGGCACCGTGGTGCAGGTAGCTGTCTTCAACACCGATGTGGCCGTGCCCGTCGGGCAGCTGCAGGTCCGCGAGATCAGCCTCGTGGGAACCGCCATGTACAACCGGCAGGACTTCATCACCGCCGCGCAGCTGCTGGCCGACCGGCCGGAAATCGCCGACGCGGTGATCACCGATCGCGTCAGCCTCGAAGAGGGCGCCGAAGCGATTACGCGCATCACCGCCGAAGGCCCGGGCGAGACCATCAAACTGATCATGGAACCCGGGACGCAGTCGGCGTGAGCACCGTGGCCGACCGGACACGCCACGCGGCGACCGAGCTGGCGCCCGGAGCGGTACCGCGCTGGGGCCGAAGGCGAACCACACGGCTCCCCTGCGGATGACGCACGGCCGGTGCGGTCCCGCTGATCGTTCCGCTCGCTCGTCTTCGCCCCGGCCACCGCGCGAGAGCTCCTCGTCGTGGTGGCCGGGCTCGGAGGCGGGGTGGTCGGCAAGACCACGCCCTCGCGCCGGTGGCCCGCATGATGCGGCACCACACGCGCCGCGGGAGTCCCGGCGAACCACCTCGCAGGTGAAACCGCCCTGCTCACCGGTGCCAGCCGCGGAACGGGCGCCGCGATCGCACACCCCCGGGCGGGAACCGGGAGCGCCCGTTCCGCACGACTCACTCCGGGCGCCACCGCTCGAACCAGTCGGCAGCGGCGCGCAGCGGCACCGAGACGGGAGCGATGTCCGGGTACCAGGCACGCTCCCACTCCAGCGAGACCCACCCCGACCACGAGCGCAGCAGGCTCCCGCAGTCGGCCAGCGGGACATCGCCCTCACCCGGCGGGACCGGCGTCCAGGAATCCGCCCTCCGCGCGTCCTTGACCTGGAAATAACCGAGGTACTCGCCCAGCAGCCGCCGGGTCTGCGCCGGCGACTCGCCCGTCCGCCACGGATGCAGCGCGTCCCACAGCACCGCCACGGTCCCCGGCGCACCGAACGGCTCCACCAACCGACGCGCGAGCTCGCCCGTGGGGTGCGAGTCGTGGGTCTCGACGAGCAGGGTGACCCCCTGCCGCTCCAGATCCGGCAGCACGGCCCCGATCCGCTCCCGCGCGGGACCGTCCGCACCGGACTCCCCACCCGGAAAGACCCGCACCGCGGGCGCACCGATCAACCCGGCCAGCTCGACCAGGGAACGCAGCTCCGCGACCGCAGACGCGTCCGAACCCGGCGCGCACACCTTCACGTAGCCCGCCAGGCACGCCACCTCGAGCCCCGCGCCCTCGATCAGCCGGCGCGCCTCGGCGACCTCCCGCGGCGCCATCCCCGGCCGAACCTCCTCGTCCGGGTGCACCCGCAGCTCCACACCGTGGCAACCGCGCTCCCGCGCGACCCGCGCGGCCTCCCGCACCGGCACGCCCGGCATCCCGAGCGTGCTCACCGCGAACTTCCAACTCATGGAACCCTCACCTCACTCACTCCCGGACAGCACCCGCGGGCGCGCGAGCACCACACGGGACCGACCCCGTCGCACGAGCCCAACGACCGCTCCCGCACCGGACCACCGCACCACACTCACACCGCCGCGCGCCGGAACCGCTGCCAGGCGGCACCGGAGCAGGTGTACTGGATGAGGCGGGCACCGTCGGCAGTGGACTCGTCGGACACGTCCAGGCACTTGCCGCTGTGCCAGGCGGTGAAGGTGACCGAGCCGTCACCGGCGTCACCCACCCGCCACTGCTGCTCCTGCCCGGAGCCGCACCGCTGCTGGACCACGGCCGCACCGTCGCCTGTGGACGCGCCTTCCACCGCCAGGCACATCGAGCTGTGCCGGGTGACCAGCCGGACGTAGTCACCACCGACCTCCTCCAGCCAGAACCGCTGGTTGCCGCCGCCGTTGCAGGGGTACTGCGCCACCTGCTCGCCCGCGAGCTGGGACCCCGCGGGAACGTCCACGCACTTGCCGGAGTGCCGGGCGGTCAGGGTCTCGTAGGGCCCACCGCTCGTTCCGAGAGTGCCCGCCGCGGTGTCGACGGTCACCTCCGGTGCCCAGTCCATCCGGAGGGTGCGGTCGTCGGGGAACCGCAGCGGCAGCCACACGTAGCGCGACTCGTCGACCGGCCCGCCCCAGGCGCCCGCCCAGCGGTCACCGAGATACAGGTAGGAAGTGGCCCCGGTGCCCTGGATCGGCAGCACCCAGGCGGTCTGCGACCCGTAGGCGGTGGAATCGCCCACGTCCCGCATCCCGCTCCAGCCACCGTCGAGGCTGGTCGAGGTGGCGTACTGCTGCTGATTGGGATCCCAGCCCGTGGCCCCCGAGGTGAGCATGAAGTAGACGCCGTCGCGCTTGAACAGCGCCGGGGCCTCGCGGTGACCCCCGGGCCACGGGTTGGCCACCAGGCTCTCCACCGCCGTGTAATCCTCGGTGAGCCGGTAGATGTGCAGATCCAGGTTCTCGTTGGCGGCCGAGGCCATGTAGCCGGTGCCGTCGTCGTCGACGAAGACCGTGAGATCACGGGACATGTTGCCCAACGGCCGGAAGCTGCCCTGCCAGCTGTAGTCCCCGTCGACGGTGTCGGCCACGGCCACGGCCGCGCGGGCCTGGCTGTAGTCCTGGTCGTTCTCCTTGTGCATCCACATCACGAACTGGCCGGTCGACTCGTTGTACATCACCTTCGGCCGCTCGATGTTGGCGCTTTCCAGCTCCGGCGCGGAGGAGGCGCTCAGCACGTGGTTGCGGAACTGCCAGTGCTTCAGATCGGTCGAGCGGTACACCGAGACGTGCCCGAAGGAGTCGTCCGCGGCGCGGTTCTCCCCGAACCAGTAGTAGTAGCCGTCGACCTCGATGACGCCTCCGCCGTGCGCGTGCACCGGCTCGCCGTTCGGATCGGTGAACTGGGTGCCGTTGCGAACGGTGACGGGATCCGCCTGCGCCGGCGGCGCCACGAGCACGGTGGCACCGAGGAGACTCAGGCACGCCACCGCCACCAGCACCCAGAGACCGCGCGCACCCCGCCCGGGAGCTCCGCGCCGTGCTGTCGGGGACATCGTCACCACCGACTCCTTCCACTGTGGAACTCCGCGCCCCCGCCGCAGCGACGCTGCGGCAGGAGCGAGTGGGGCGGCGAGACGGAGCGCGGCACGCCCCGGGGCGGGCACCGTGCGGGCGTGCCGCGCTCCGCGCTCGTCAGCCCGTCGATCCGTCACCGGCCCGCCGGAACCGAGGAGCGGTGCTCACCTGCCGCGGGAGCCGCGTGGCCCGCGCCGTCCCAGGCGTAGCGGAGCCGCTCGATCATGCTGTCGTTGCGCACCCGCAGCGACAGGTCGGTGCCGCTGCCCTCCAGGGCGTAGAGGGAGTACCAGTCGTAATCGGGCCGGTAGGTGTGCTTGCCGCCCAGGGCGGGCCAGTAGACCGCCCCCATGTCATGGGCGCGGACCGCGTCGGTGGCCGCGCGGATGTAGCGGACGAAGTTGTCCCCGCTGCCGGCCGCGCCGTAATCCCTGCCGTCGTCCGTCGGAGCGCCGAACTCGTCCAGCACCGTGCGGGAACCGCAGTCACCGATCCGGGAGTCGAACAGCTCCCGCCACTGGTCGTAGCTCATCGAGTCGAACTGGAACGCGTACAGGTGCAGCGACAGGTACGTCCCGGCCAACCTGCTGTCGTTGCACACGGTAGTGACGTCACCGTTGTAGCCGTGCCCGCTGACGAAGATCCGCTTGCGCGGGATCCACGGGCGGTCGTCGATCCACTGGGCGGCCACGTCGGTCCACTCGGCGGCGCTGTACCCGTGCGGTTCGTTCATCGGTTCGAAGTAGACCCGGCTGTCGAACCGCCAGCGGGAGGTCACCGCGTCCCACATCGCGTTGAAGGCCTGCGTGTCGACGATCCGCCCGTCCGAGGAGGCCCCGTCCTCCCAGTAGGACAGGATCACCTTGAAACCGTGCTCCGTGGCGGCGTCGACGGCCCCGGCGTAGGCATCGCCCCACTCCGTGCCGGGAACGGAGTACGTGTTGATCGGCAGCCGAACGGTGTTGGCCCCGCTCGTCTCCCGGAACTCCTCGTAGATGGCGCCGGCCTTGGCCTTGACCGTGGCGTAGTCGTCGGAGACGTCCAGCCCCTCGGGAACGACGGGGCCGTCGACGAAGTTGTCCTTGGGCCTGGCCCAGTTCACCCCCTGGAAATCGGCGGCCGAGTGGGCCCGGCCCACCGCCTGGCCCGCGGACCGGTCCGCGGGGCTGTCCGCCGCTGCGGCCGAGGTGTACGACAGCGCGGAGAACGGCACGGCGAGACACGCCGAGAGCGTGGCCGCCAGAACACGACGACGGCGACGCGCCCGCGCGGGACCGGTGGAACGCTCCCGCTCGGGGGTGCGCTTGGCGAATAACGGAATCATGGTTACCCCAAGGTCGATGCTGTCCGGGACCGTGCTGCGCGGGCCGGTGACCAACGTCCGGAAGATCGGCTCGCCCGGAACGCCGGCGCCCCCGCCCACGAGGAAGGACTTCCGCGCGTGCCACGGCCGCAAGCGCTCGGCGGAGCGGGACGGTCCGGAAACTGTGGACACCTGACTTCGCCCATGCAGCCCTCCCCTTCCGCGTTCGAGTGACGACAGTCACTTCACCGCGCGGCGCGGCGCCAAGTCAACACAATCGCACCCAAACGATCACAATCGATCAGAAGCGAAATCACCTCGCCCCACCCGCCCGGAATCGATCCACTCCCCCTCCGGAACGCGCCCCCACACCCCGGGCCGACCGCGGCAGCCCCCGAAAAGCAGCACGACAGCCCCGCACCCCCCTACACTCCGGCGGGGTGCGAACACATCGATAAAACGTTTTACGAACAGCGATGCGAAGCACGCCCGGACGAGCCACACCAGCCCACACACACCGCCGGCGAATCCCCGCAACCACTCCGACGAGACCCCCACGCGAGGCCGACACCTCTTGACGGAGCGCTGTGACTCACTTAACTTCAGCACATCCTAAAACGTTTCAACCCGGGAGGAAGCATGCGCACGCGCCGGGAAACCGCCGAACCGCACCCGACACCGCGGGAAAGGGGCGCCTGAGATGCGCAGAGCCGTACTCACCACGCTGCTGGTCACCGCGGCGCTCGTGATGCCCACCCACGCCGCGGCCGAGCCGCCGGAGTTCGCCCAGAACCCCGGAAACGCCGCCCCCGAGGCGAACCTGCTGTCGGACACGGTGCTCGACCCGTCCGCGCTGTACTTCGTCTCCTACGACGGAATCGTCAACAACAACTCGTTCCAGCAGGACGCCATCCGCACCTACGCCGGCTACCAGTACGCCGCCTGGTACACCGACAGCCGCAACGCCGTCGTGGGCCGCAAACCGCTGCACGGCAACGGCGGGTGGCAGACCGTGACGCTGCCGCACGAGCTCAGCGTCGACGACTCGCACAACGTCATCTCCCTCGGGATCTCGCCCGCCGACGGGCGGCTGCACGTGGCGATGGACACGCACAACAGCCGGATCCACTACGTCAGATCCGTGGCAGGGCTGGCTTCCCGCCCCGCCGCCCATCCCTGGACCTCCGCGATGTTCGGCGAGGTCCAGCGCACGCTGGGCGACGAGCAGCTCGGGGCGATGACCTACCCGCGATTCCTCGTCACCCCGCAGGGCAAGCTCCAGTTCAGCTACCGCACCGGAGGCTCGGGCGACGGCGTCAACGAACTGGCCGAGTACGCCGACGGCAGCTGGGACAAGCTCGGCGGCTGGAGCTCGGCGACCGGGGCCTGGACCGCCCCGAACGGGGAGGTGTCGACCACCCGCAACATGTACCTGCACGGGTTGACCTACGACGACACCGGACGGCTGCACGCGAGCTTCACCTGGCGCGAGGGCAACCGGGCGGTGCTGTGCGACCCGGGCGGACTGGCCAACCACGACACCGGCTACGTCTACAGCGACGACCAGGGCCGGACCTGGCACAACGGTGCCGGCGAGACCGTCGGCGTCACCGGTCGGGACCCGGTGGGCGTGAACTCCCCGGGGATCGTGGCCGACCCGCTCGGCCCCAACCACGGGCTCATGAACCAGGAGAGCCAGGCGGTCGACTCCACCAGCACGCCCCACGCGGTGATCAGCTACGTGCCCGGCCGGTTCACCCAGTGTGTGACGGACTACTCCCAGCAGCGCAGCAAGCACGCCCGCACGTTCCACCTCGTCCGCGGCGACGACGGTGACTGGACCAAGCGCGAAGTTCCCGTCCCGCCGCACTCCACCCAGCGAACCCAGCTGGTCTTCGACCAGCACGACAACGCCTACCTCATCATGCCGAAGGGCAAGATCGTGGCGGCCAGCGCAGCCAGCGACTGGACCGACTGGACCGTGGTGTTCAACCGCCCCGACATGAACGCCTTCGGCGAGGTCAACGTGGACACCTCCCGGCTGGCCGCCGACGGCGTGCTGTCCGTGCTGTACCAGGAGTCCTCGACGGGAACCACCCCCTCGCCCATCCACGTCGCCAACCTCCGGCTCGGCTGAGCCTCCCGGCTCCCGCCGGCCGCAGCGCGCCACGCCTGCGGCCGGCGGGACCTCCACCCCTCCGCCGGCGGTGCGGCACCCGGAGCCCGCTCAGCCGAGCCCGCCGAGCTCAGACCGGATCGATCCCGGAAAGCGTGGGCTCGACCGGGCGAATCGTGCCGTCCGCGGCGTAGCGCAGCCGGTCGATGGTGACCTCCCGGTGCGTGCCGTCCCCGTCCGGGACCGCGTGGCGGTGGTAGGCGATGAACCACTCGCCGGTCTCGGGATCCCGCACCGTCGAGTGGTGTCCGGTGCCGTAGATGCCCAGCGACGGCCGCTTGGTGAGGATCTCACCCCGATTGCGCATGTTCGCCATCATGGGGCTGGTGCCGGTCGCGTACCCGACGCGGTAGTCCTCGCTGCGGGTGTCGCCGATGGACCAGCTCAAGTAGTAGGTGCCGGCGCGCTCGTGCATGAACAGCCCCTCGCGGAAGCCGTCCAACCCGGTCAGGTGCTTGACCGCGGACCAGTCGAACGAAACCATGTCGTCGTTCAGCGGCACCACGTAGGCGTGCCCGTTGCCCCAGTACAGATAGGACTGGCCGTCCTCGTCGGTGAACACGGCCGGATCGATGGCCTGCCCGCCGTGCGGATTCGCCGCGACCAGCGGCTCGCCCGAATCGACGAACGGCCCGGTGGGACTGTCCGCCACGGCCACACCGATCTTGGTGTCGGCGGTGAAGTAGAAATAATATTTACCGTTCTTCTCGATCGCCGCAGGAGCCCACGCTCTCCCGTCGGCCCAGGAGACATCCGCACCGAGGTCGAGGATCGTGTCGTGCTCGGTCCAGTCGACCAGGTTCGTGCTCGACCAGGTCTTGAACGAGTCGCTGCTCCATCCCGGGAAACCGTCCGTGGTGGCGTAGATGTAGTAGGTATCGCCGAAACGCACGATGTTCGGGTCGGCGTTGTGGCCGGGCAGGCTGGGACTGTTCATCTCCACCGCCCGCACCGTCCAGGTCCGGGACTCGTGGCTCCTGCTGCGCACCTCGTACTCCACCGGAGTGGTGAAGTCCTGGGTACTGCCGTTGCCGGGACGAATCGTCGAACGCTCGGCGATGTCGAACTCCGGCCGCAGCTTGCGCAACTCCGTGCCGGGCTCGACCGGCAGCACCACCGTGCCCGCCTCCTCGTCGATGAGCGCCTCGGTCTTGAGCGAGTCCAGCCGCACACCGGTGATCGCCGTCGCGGTGCCGTCGCGTCCGGACGCCTCGCCGGTCTCGGCCGCAACCGCGGTCGGCGCGAGCACCGAGGCACCCAGCAGCAGCGCCGACCCCAGCGCCAGGCACAGCGGGACCAGCCGAAAAGCACGTGCGCGAAGTCGTCTCACCATCGGTCTCCTGCCTTCCGTTCGACGCGCACGCCGCAGCGCGTGCGCGGTGCTCGTGACCGCGGCCGGGACGCTGCGCCCCGGCCGCGGTCACGCGGTCTCACTCGGGGCTGCTCTCCAGCACCACCACGCCCCGGGCCGGAAGCACGGAGGCAGCATCGGAGTGCTGAGCACGCGCGCTGCGAGCGAGCTCCGCGCCCACCAGCCCGGTCAGCTCCACGTCCTGCTCCGTGCGGTTGATCAGGAACCAGTACCGGCGCTGCGCGCCCTGCCGCACCACCGGCTGCACGCGCCCCCGCAGCGATTCGGGCAGCTCGCTGACCACGCCCGCCCGGTCGAGGACCGTGCCCAGCACGCGCTCCAGCCCGGCCACGCCCAGCCGGGTGGACACGTAGCAGGCCGAACCGCTCCCCCACCGCCGGCGCGTGATCGCCGGACGCCCCGCGTGGTCACCGCTGCGGTAGGAGGCCAACACCTCGACGTCCTCGCCGGTGAGCTCGATCCGATCGGTCCAGAGCGTGCCGGTCGCCCCGTCGTCGAGCTCGACCGACTCCCCCTCGAACAGCGGCCCGAACTCCTCGATGCGGATGCCCAGCAACTCGCGCAACGCCCCGGGGTAGCCACCGAGCCGGACGTGGTCGTGCTCGTCGACCGTGCCGGAGAAGTACGTGGTCACGAGATGCCCACCACCGGCGACGAACCGGTGCAGCCGCTCGGACAGCTCGTCCGGCACGACGTGCAGCACCGGGGCGATGACCACCTCGTACCGCTCGAGCGGGGCGTCGGTGGGCACCACGTCGACCACCATCCCCAGCTCGACCAGCGCCGAGTACCAGTCCAGGGCCTCCCGCCGGTAGTCCAGCAGGCAGGTGGGGTGCGAGTCGAACTCGCTGACCCACCACGACTCCCAGTCGAACAGCACGGCGACCCGCGCCCGACCGCGCTCGGACCCCACCACGGTGGACAGATCCTCCAGGACCCCGCCCAGCTGCCGGACCGCGCGGAACGTGTCGCTGTCCTCCCCGGCGTGCGGCAGCATCGCCGAGTGGTACTTCTCCGCCCCGGCGCGCGACTGCCGCCACTGGAAGAAGCACACCGCATCGGCCCCGTGGGCGACGTGGACCAGCGAGTCCCGGGCCAGCTCGCCCGGTTTCTTGGGCTTGTTCACCGCGCGCCAGTTGACCGCACTGGTGGCGTGCTCCATGAGGAACCAGGGCCGTCCCCCCGCGATCCCGCCGGTCAGCGCCGCCGAGAAGGACAGCTCGTCCAGTGCCCGCGGCCCCGGGTTCAGGTAGTGGTCGTTGGACACGAAGTCGACCTCGCCCGCCCAGTCCGCGTAGTTCATCCCCTTGGCGTTGCCCATGAGCATGAAATTGGTCGTCACCGGAACCGACGGGGTGACCGAGCGCAGCACCTCCCGCTCGGCGCGGAAGTGGTCCTTGAGCGCGTCCGAGCAAAAACGCTGGAAATCGAGCTGCTGCGTCGGGTTCGGGAACGCCGCGGCCCACCGCGGCGGCAGGATCTCGGCCCAGTCGCCGTAGCGCTGCGACCAGAAATCCGTCGCCCAGACCTCGTTGAGCCGCTCCACCGTCCCGTAGCGGGAGCGCAGCCAGTTCCGGAACGCGCGCGCGGCGTCCTCGGAGTAGTCGTAGACGTTGTGGCAGCCCAGCTCGTTGGACACGTGCCAGGCGACCAGCCCCGGGTGGTCGCGGTACCGCTCGGCGAGCACCCGCACGAGCCGCAGCGCGTAGTCGCGGAACACGGGCGAGGTGGGCCGCCAGTGCTGGCGCCCGCCCGGCCACAGGGTCCGCCCCTGCCGGTCCACCGGCAGGACCTCCGGGTGGCGCGCGGTCAACCACGGCGGGGGCGAGGCCGTGGCCGTGGCCAGGTCCACCGCGATCCCGTGCTCGTGCAGCAGGTCCATGACCTCGTCCAGCCAGCCGAAGTCGTGCACCCCCGGCTCGGGCTCGATGCGGGCCCAGGAGAAGATCCCCAGCGAGACGATGTTCACCCCGGCCTCGTTCATCAGCCGCACGTCCTCCTGCCAGACGGGACGCGACCACTGCTCGGGGTTGTAATCGGCGCCGTAGGCCAACCGGCCCTCCCACCGGGTCGCGGTGAACCAGTTCGCCGAAAGCGGTCGGTACGACACGATGCCTCCTGTTCGGTTCGACCGGCTCGACATGCCCGCCCCGAGCCGGCTCACGGGACTCCGGGCAGCTCGACCGTGGTGCCCTCCCCGTCGGGCCAGGCCACGGTCACCTGGTGCCCGCCCTCCCCGTCAGGTCGCACCAGCACCGCGGGATCCACCGGCTCCCGCCCCCCGCGGTCGAGCAGCACGCTCCCGGCCAGCACCTCGCCCGCCGGGACGCCGTCGGTGGCCAGCCACGGCACGGCCGTCCACGCGCCGAGCGGGGTCGTGCCCTCCTGCGCGGCCAGCCCGCAGCCGGTGAACCCGCGAACGCCGGACACCAGCGAACGCAGCGCGGCGCTGGCGAAGGACACCCGCCGCTGCCGCGGCCCGCCCCGCGCCGCGGGTTCACCGTCGGAGGCGACCGGCCAGCCGCCCATCCGGACGAAGCAGCCCGCCCCCGGCTCCTCCCAGCCTGCGGGATCCACCCGAACCAACCGCACCTCGAGCCCCGCGCGCAGCACCGAAGCGACCGTCACCACCGGCCCCTCGACCACCGCGCCGCGCCTGCCGTAGCCGTGGTCGGCCGTGGTGTCCTCGCGCGCGTCGACCCAGCACGCCCGGCCGCGGCTGGCCGCCGCCAGGGCCCCACCGTCGGCCTCGCGGGCGTACAACCGCTCGAAACCGGTCCGGTGCGTGGCGGCACCCTCCGCGTCGACGATCGCCACCGCGTTGTCCACCGGATCGGCCACAGTGGACCCGATCAGCGGAGGCACCGTGGCCGTGGAGTAGCCGAGCCGGGCGTACAGCGCGGAATCGGAGCGGCGCGCGCCGGGCTCGGCGTGATCGGTGCCGTGGTTGAGCACGATCGACACCCCGTCGGCGCGGCGGTGCGAGACCAGCCAGCCCGGCGGGGACACCACCCGACCGTGGTCGGACGTCTCGCTGGGCAGCGGCTCCTCGACCGCGTTCCAGACCGGGTGGTGGGCGGGCAGGGCCAGCCCGAGCATCCCCTTGCTCGCCCAGTACGGCGAACCCGCCCCGGAGTAGGCCTGCCGCATCCCCGGCCAGGCACCGTGCCAGCCCAGGTTCAGCAAACCGTCCGCATCGGGCACCCCGCGGTCCGTGAAGTGCCGCAGCACACCGCTGCACACCCGCCGCACCAGCCCCGGGGACAGGCCGCCGTGCCCGGTGAGGGCACCGACCCAGAACGGTGCCGCCGCGGCGAAGCGGTAGACCAGACTGCGCCCCTGCATCAGCGGCGAACCGTCGGCGCCGACGAGGTGAACCGCGTCGTCCAGGTACCGGGCCAGGTCCGCGGCCCACGTGCGATAGGTCCCGACCGGGCACAACGAGCCCACCACGTCGAACCAGTGCGTCCACAGCATCGGGTACAGGTGCAGCGCCCACCCGACGTAGTGGTCGAAGGCCCGCTCCTGCCCGTCGCTGTACCAGCCCTCGCCGCGCCGCAGCGCGGCGTGCACCGCCAGGTCCTCCTCGATGTCGGCGGCCGACCAGGGTCCGCCCACCTCCCGCAGGAAGGACTCCACGACCACGCGGAACCACACCCAGTTGATCGGCGGGTACTGCTGCCCGACCACGGTGGACAGCCAGTCCACCACCCGTCCGCGCACGCGGTCGTCGAGCTCGTCCCACAACCAGGGCCGCGTGACCTGCAGGATCAGCGCGATCGAGGCCGCCTCGACCTTGGCCTGCCCCAGCTCGTCCGGCCGGGGCCAGCGTTCCGGCGAAGCCGGATCCGTGCCCGCGGCCAGCCCCTCGGCGTAGCGCTCCAGCAGACCGGTCGGATCACGCCCCTGCTCACCGACCACCCGGAACCCCTGCAGCAGGAACGTGCGCGCGAAACCCTCGAGGCCGTCCGCGCTCGCTCCGTTCGCGCTGACCGGGCCCGGCAGGTCGAAACGCGCCCCCGCCGGGGAGCGGTACCACTGGACCGCCCGCAGCAGCCCGTCGGCCGTGCTCGCCCAGTGCTGCCGCGTCCAACCCGTGCACGGGCTCAGCTCGCAGTTCTTCTCCGGTGTCACGCCTGCACCTCCAGACTCCGCCGCGTCACGGGGGCCCTGGGCGGCCGCCCCGCCACGTAGCGCTCCAGCTCCTCCAGGGCCGCCGCGCTCATGCGCCGGGTCTCCTCGCCGAGGGAGCCGGCCACGTGCGGGGTCAGCACCACGTTGGACAACCCGTGCAACGCGGAGTCGGCGGGCAGCGGCTCCGGGTCGGTGACGTCGAGGACCGCGTAGAGCTCCCGCGTCCGGCAGGCCCGCTCCAGAGCGGCGGTGTCCACCAGCCCGCCCCGGGCGGTGTTGATCAGCACGGCACCGGGCGGCAGCTCCTCCAACTCGGACTCGCCGATCAACCCCCGGGTTCGCGGCAGCAGCGGCGCGTGCAGGCTCAGCACGTCGGCCTGCGGCAGCGCCTGCTCCAACGTGGCCGGCACCGCCCCGGCCGCGGTGATCTCCGCCGGATCGGCCACGGGATCGACCACCAGCACCCGGTACGAGTCGAACTCCCGCAGCAGCTCGACCACGCGCCTGCCGACCCGCGAGAACCCCACCACCACGACGGTCTGCTCGTCGCGCATGCGCACCTGCCGATCACCGTCCCAGGAGTCCGACCGGCCGAACAGGAACGGCACCTTCTTGCCCGACCAGAGGACCGCGGCCAGGGTGTAGCGCGCCACCGGCTCCGCGTTGACATCGGCGGCAGTGGTGACCAGCACCTGCCGGTCGAAGACCTCCTCGCCGACGTGCCCGCGCACACTGCCCGCCGCGTGCAGCACCGCCCGCAGCTCGGGAGCCGCGGCCATGACCTCCGCGTCCAGCGGGGGACAGCCCCAGGAGGTGATCAGCACCTCCACCTCGGCCAACCGCCGGCGCACCCCGGCCGAGCTCAGTTCCGCGCTGCTGACGGGATCACCCAGCGCCGCCAGTTCACGCAAGCGCGCCATCTCCCGCTCACCGAACTGGGCGAGCAGGGTTTTCCGGTCCATCACCAGCAGCGCTTCCGGGCGCTCCGAACTCATTTCACACTCCCCGCGGTCAAACCGGACCGCCATTGTCGTTGCAGCACCAAGAACGCGACGATGATCGGGAACACGGCCAGCAGCGACCCCGTGATCACCAGGGGGTTGTACTGCGGGAACTGCGAGACGCGCGTGCTCCACTGGTACAGCCCCAGGCTGAGCGGAAACAGCCTCGGATCGGTCAACATCACCAGCGGCAGGAAGAAGTTGTTCCAGATCTGGACGAACTGGAAGAGGATGATGGTCACGAACCCGGGACGCATCATGGGCAGCGCCACCCTGAAGAACGTCCTCAGCTCTCCCGAACCGTCGATGCGCGCGGCCTCGAGCACCTCGTCCGGCACCGCCGCCTCTGCGTAGACCCGCGCCAGGTACACCCCGAACGGATTGGTCAGCAACGGCAGGAACACCGCCCAGAACGTGTCGACCAGCCGCAGCTCGGAGGCCATCAGGTACAGCGGCAGCGCCAGGGCCGTGGTCGGCACCAGCACCCCGGTCAGGGTCACCGCGAACAGCGTGCGCCGCCCCGGAAAGTCCAACTTGGCCAACGCGTAGCCGCACGCGGTGCAGATCAACGCCCCGAGCACGGCACCGACCCCGGCGTACAGCACGGAATTGCGCGCCCAGGCCACGAACACCCCGTCGGCCTCGGAGAACAGGGCCTGCAGGTTCGCGGGAAGATTCCAGTCGGCGAATTCGAATGCCGAGGTCGTGGAGAAGTCCCCGAGCGACTTCGTCGAGGAGGTCACCAGCCACACCAGGGGCAGCAGGCTGTACAGCGCGGCGATGCCCAACATGGCGTGGACCACGGTCCGCGAGGTCCACGGTGAGGGCTGCCTGCCACCACGGCGGCCCCCCGGCCCCGAGGGGCCGCCGACCGCGGACGTGGCCTTGACCGTCGTGGACGCACTCATCGTGACCTCCGAGCCGAGAACCGCATCACCACGGCCGACAGCACCGCCGAGACCAGCCCCAGCAGCACGGAGGCGGCCGCCGCCCGGCCGTAGTCACCGGCGACGAAGGCCGAGTCGTAGACGTAGAGACTGGGCGTCCAGGTGCTGGTCACCGCCCCGGTGAAGCTCTGCAGCACGAGCGGTTCGGTGAACAGCTGCAACGCGCCGATGATGGTGAACACCAGCCCCACGAACAGGGTGGGCCTGATCGAGGGCAGCTTGACCGACACGGCGGTGCGTATCGGCCCCGCACCGTCCACCCGGGCCGCTTCCAGCAGCTCGCGGGGCACCGTCTGCAACGCGGTGTAGAAAATGATCATGTTGTAGCCCATCCACTGCCAGGTGGCGATGTTGACCACCGACGGCAGGATGCCGTTGGCCCCCAGCGGGTCGATCGGAGCGATGGCGCTGACCGGGCCGATGCCGGGGCTGTAGAGATAGCCCCAGATCAGCCCGGCGATCACCCCGGGAACCGCGTAGGGCAGAAACACCGCCAGCAACCAGACCTGCTTCAACCGCGCCACCGCGGAATCGATCAGCAGCGCCACGACCAGCGCACCACCCAGCATCAGCGGCACCTGGATCACGGCGTAGAGCGCGACGTTGCCGACACCGCGCAGGAAATCGGGATCGGTGACCACCTCGGCGTAGTTGCCCAGGGCGACGAAAGCACGACTCGGCCCCGAGAAGCCCAACCCGCTCAACCGCTCGGTGAACAGGCTCAGGTACAGCGCGTAGGCCACCGGGGCAAGCACCGTGCCCAACAGCAGCAGGGCGAAGGGCGCGCACAGCAGCACCGCCGCGCCACCGAAGCGCGGCATCCGCCCCGAGGAGGTCCTGCCGAGCACGGCTCGGGCGCCGGAACGCGCACCACCGGAGAGACTCCGCGTCATGTCGCACTCCCCTCGATGACCGACAACCCCGAACCGCGCATGGACCGCACCGCATCGCGCTGGACCCGCTCGATCGCCTCCGGCAGCGTGCTGCCCCCGGTGGTCACCGGGCTGAACCGGTTCTCCAGAGTCGAGAAGAGCCCGAGCGCCGTCGGCCCCCAGGTCCAGTCGGACACCCGCCGCACCGCCTCGTCGAGCACGTCGTAGATGGGCTCGCCGAGGAAGTAGCCGCCGTCGTAGCTCTCCCGGGCCACCGCGCGGTTGGGCACGTAGGCGGGCAGCAGCGTGGTGAACGAGGCGGCGATCTCCGGCACCTCGGGAGCGGTGCTGAGCCAGCGCAGGAAGGTCAACGCCGCCTCGGGCACCTCGCTGTCGGCCGAGACCGCGAAGGCGCTGCCGCCCTGCATCCCGGTCGAGGGCACCCCGTCCCAGGTCGGCAAGGTCGTCACCGCCCACCGCTCCGAGTCCTGCGGGATGGACTTGTGCAACGTCCCGGCGCTCCACGCCGCGCCCAGCAGGCTCCACAACCTGCCCTCGTGCATCGCCGCGATCCAGTCCTGGGTGCCGGTGCCGTGGCTGCGCACCAGGTCCGCGTCGATCAGCTCCTGCCAGTAGCGCGCAGTGCGCAGGGTGCCCGCACCGGCGATGTCGACCTGCCAGCTGCTCCCGCGGATCCGCCACCACGGGTCGCGGGCCTGCCAGGCCATCCCGGCGAAGAACGAGCCGTCGTTGAGCGGGAACGTGGTCAACCGGGCCCGCGGATCGATCCGCCGCACCTCCTCGGCGGTGGTGCGGAACTGCTCCCAGTCGCTCGGCACGGCGAGCCCGTGAGCGTCGAACAGGTCCTTGCGGTAGTACAGCACCATCGGGGCCACGTCGAAGGGCACCGCCCACGTCCGCCCGTCCGGCCGGACCGACCGCCACGCCGCGGAGGAGTAGTCCGCGCCGAGATCGGACACGTCCTCGGTGATCTCGCGCAGCCCTCCGGTGGTCAGCACCTGCGGAAGCCCCTGGTACTCGACGTGCATGATGTCCGGCGCGTTGTGCGCGCGGATGGCGTTGGTCTGCTGGGCGTAACCACCGGACAGTCCGCCCGCGAGCACGTTCAGCTCGACGAAGACCTCGCTCTGCGCCGCGTTGAAGGCCTCCACGTACCGGTCCATGCCCGTCAACCAGGACCACATCGTGACCCTGGTGGCTCCGGAGGCTGCCGTGCGCGAGGAGCACCCGGACAGACCACCGGCCAACACCGCTCCCGCTCCAGCCGCACCCACCGTGCGCAGCAGCGTGCGGCGGGAGACGGTCGCAGGCCGTCCACCGGAACGGGGCTCGCCACCTCTCGCTTCGCCCATGAAGCCTCCCGCTCTCTCCGTGGCTGGGTGATGACAGTCACCTCACCCCGTGGCATAGTTCCGAGTCAACACAATCGCAACCAAGCGTTCACAATCGATCAGAAACGAAACCGCCTGCTGTGCGGTCGTGGTGAATCCGACTGCCCGAATCGGACGGACGGGTGCCACCGAACGCCCCGTCCGGCCCGGTCGGACGGACGTTCGACGCGCTCAGCGGTGGTGGAAACCGGACAGACCATGACTCTTTCCGCCGAACGGCAGAAACTCATCCTCGCCGCCGTTCGCCAGCACGGCGCCGTCCGGACAGCCGACCTCGTCGAGCGCTTGGCGGTCACCGCCGTGACCGTCCGCCGCGACGTCAAGGAACTGGCCGACCGAGGACTGGTCACCCGCGTCCACGGCGGGATCACCCTGCCGCAGCGCTCCGAGAACCCCGACCAGCCCGGCACCGAGGGCACCGCGACGACCGGATCCGGACGGACCCTGGCCGGCATGGTCACCCCCTCGGTGGAGTACTACTGGCCCGCCGTGATCAAAGGCGCGCAGGCGACGATGGCCTCCTCCAACGGCAGACTCGTGCTGCGCGCCTCCGCCTACGACTCCAGCGAGGACAAACGGCAGGTCACCAAACTGCTCGAGCACGGCGTGCAGGTGCTGCTGGCGGCACCGACGACCACCGGCCACGACGGCGCCGAGCTGCTCAGATGGCTCGGCGCGCTGCGCGTGCCCGTCGTGCTGCTGGAACGGCTGCCCCCGCCCGAACTGCCCACGCTGGCGCTGGACGCGGTCACCTCCGCGCACCACGTGGGGGCGGGACTGGCGATGCGTCACCTGATCACGCTCGGCCACCGGAAACTGGGGATCCTCACCTCCCGGTCCAGCCCCACCAGCAGAATGCTGCGTCGCGGGTGGAAGGAAGCGATCGACTCGCTGGGCATCCCCGACACCGACGACCTCGAGGTCGAAGTGCCCACCTACGGCTCGGCCGGGTGGGGCGAGGCCTACGACGAGGTGCTGCGCCGCTGCAGCCGGGAGGGCGTCACCGGGCTGCTCGTGCACTCCGACCGCGAGGCGGTCGGGCTGGTCGAGCGGGCCCGCGACCTCGGCATCGACGTGCCCGGCGAACTCGCCGTGCTGGCCTACGACGACGAGGTCGCCGCGGCCGCGGACCCACCGCTGACGGCGATACGCCCACCCAAGCACCGCGTCGGCGCGCTCGCCGCCGAACTCGCGCTGAGCAGAACTGTGGAGAACACCGACCGGCCGGTGCACCGCGTGCAGCTGTGGCCCACCCTGCACGTGCGCGAAACCTGCGGGGCCACCGCCGACAACACCGCGCCCCCGGCCGGCTGACCCCGGCGTGGGCGGTCACCGCCGCACGTCCTCCAGCACCCCCACAGCGGCGTAGCCGTTGCTGCGCGCGGCCTCCTCTTCGGAAACGGGCCGCTCGGGACGCCACTGGGCGCTGGGGACCAAACCGGGTTCGATCAGGGTGTAGCCCGCGCACAACTCGGCGATCTCCCCGCGGGTGCGCACCTGGGGATGTGGGGTGGTGGTCTCCCGGAAAACCTCCTTCGCTCCGGTCCACTCCACGTCACTGGCCTGCAGCTGCGCCCCGTGGGAAAGCACGAAAGCACTGCCCGGCGTACACGCCCGCTGGTACGCGGCCACCAGCTCGGCCGGATCGTCGACAGCGATGATGTCCAGCACCGCCACGGCCAACACCGCCACCGGGCGAGTGAAGTCCAACAACCCGGCCACACCGGGTGCGCTCAACACCGCCTCCGGCTCCCGGACGTCGGCCTGGGTGACCGTGACGTGGGAGTTCTCCCGCAGCAGATGACTGGCGTGGGAGACCGCCACGGGCTCGATGTCGACGTAGGCCACTCGCGCGTGCGGAGCGTGCTGCTGGGCGATCTCGTGCACATTGCCCTTCGTCGGGATGCCCGACCCCAGATCCAGGAACTGGTCGATGCCCCGGCGGGACAGTTCACGCACCGCCCGCCCGAGAAAAGCCCGGTTGATCCTGGCCCAGTCGGTGTTGCCGGGAAACACCGCCAGCAGCTCCTCCGCTGCCTGGCGGTCCACGGCGAAGTGCGTCGAACCCCCCAGAAAGTAGTCGTACATGCGAGCGATGTTGGGGCTGTCCAGGTCGACCTCGCCCGGGGCGATCCGCAGCTGATGCTCGTCTCCCGAGTGCTCGGTGCTCACGTACTGCTTCCTCCTCTGCACGCCGCGCTTCCTCCCGCGCTCGGGGATCCTCCCCGCCCGACCCCGGCCGGTTCAACCACGCGCAGCACCGCTGGAGCCTTCCGCACGAAGCCAGCAACGAGCCCGACCACCCGCACCGCACGACCGAGTCCGTCCAGCACCAGCACACCGGCGACGACACGCAACACCGGAGCGGACCCGGCGTGCGCGGTCACCGCCGCGCGTCCTCCAGCACCCCACGGCGGCGTAGGAGTCGGCCCGTCACCGGCTGACGGGTGCGTCGGCCTCCGTGCCGAACCGCATCTCGAAGTCGTGCAGCGCCAGGCTCACGAACGGCCTGCGGCCGTGCAGCCACCCCAGCGGGCCGTCCGGCTCCGGGTGCCACGAGGCGGTGCGCACGGCCACGCGACCGCGCACCCGCAGCCTGCTCTCCGCGAGACCACCGGCCATCGACTGCGCGATCCGATACCCCAGCGGCCACCTCCCCGGCAGCCGCACCCGGTCGGTCGACGCTCCCGCAGCGATCCCGTGAGCCCGGATCCGCAACGGCTCCACGGACTCGACCCCGAACTCGGCCCGCTCCTTGGGAATGCCCCACAACGCGCGACCACCCCGCAGGGAGGCCGCGCTGTCCACCCAGATCTGGGTGAGGCACGCGCGCAACCGGGCCCCACGCCGCACGAGCACCGCGACGAGCAGCTCGTTGTACTCCAGCACGCTGCCGGACCGGTAGAGCACCCAAGCGGTGCCGACCACGCCCGCCTCCCCCAGCAGCACCGGCGACAGTCCCTCCGGGACAGCGGGCAGCAGTCGCCGCGGCAGCCGCCACAGCGACACCGACAGCTCGCCGCACAACCGCCACGGTGATGGCGGGTAACTCATCGTCCACTCCCGACTCCCGCGCTGGGCGCACGCCGTGGTTCCTCACCGATCTCGCAGCCCCGCAGCCTAGCCCGACTCGACGCGCACCGAAATCCGGCAACCGGATCCCCGGGCAGGATCCGCGGAGCTTCCCCGACCGGGCGTCAGCCGACGGCGGCGTCGGGGGTGACCGCACGCCCCCGGGCGAGCACGAGCCGCTGCCGGTGCAGCGCGGTCACGTCGGCGAGCGGATCCCCGTCGACCACGAGCAGGTCCGCGGCGTGCCCGGCGGCCAGCGACCCGACCCGCTCCAGACCGAGCGCGCGAGCCGCCCCGGTGGTGGCCATGTCGATCACACGCGCCGGGGACCAGCCCACCGCCTCGACGTAGTAGCTCAGCGCGCCGACGTAGTTGTCGAACACCGAGGTGGGCAGCCCGCCGTCGGTGCCGGGCACGAACCGGACGCCGTGCTCGTCCATCCAGTGGAGCCGGTCCAGGGCGGCCTGCGAACGCTGCTCGCCGACCACGACCCGCTGGAAGGTCCGCCAGTCCGGCGGATAGGCGTGGCAGACCGCGATCCCCCGCTCGGCGATCTCGCGGGCGACCTCGTCCCGCAGGTCCGAGCCTGCGTTGTCCGCGCCCTGCCACGAGCAGTGCTCGATGGTGTCCACCCCGGCCGCGGTCGCGTCCGCGATCGCCTCGGTGCCGTGCGCGTGCGCGGCCACCGGAAGCCCGGCCGCGTGGGCCTCGCGCACCACCAGCGCCAGCTCCTCGGCCGAGAACTGGCTCTGCCAGGTGGGCGGCGAGTCGGGCGTCATCTCCCCGCCCGAGGCCATCACCTTGATGACGTCGGCGCCGAGGGCGACGTTGCCCCGGACGCGCTCGCGGATCTGATCGGCGCCGGAGACCTCCCCGCCGAAGAACCAGCAGTGCCCCTGCGGCGGGGTCAGCGGCGGGCCGGAACCGAGCAGGCGCGGGCCCGCGAGAGCACCACGAGCGATCGCGTCGCGCACCCGCAGCGCCAGCCCGTCGCGGTCACCGAGATCCCGCAGCGTGGTCACCCCCGCCCGCAGCGCCTGCTGCGCGCGCCCGGCGATGCCCAGCAGCAGCTCCGCGTCGTCGGCCGCCCGGAAGCGCTCGAGCATGCCGAATCCCGCATCCCACGACAGGTGGACGTGGGCGTTGACGAGCCCGGGCAGCACGGTGCCGCCCACCGCGGTGTGGCGCCGCGCGTCGTCAGCGAGCGGTTCGACCTCGGCCCGGGGGCCCACGGCGGTGATCGCGTCCCCGTCGACGAGCACCGCGCCGTCGGCGATCCGCTGCCCGGCCGGTCCGGGCACGACCTGGTCGGCGGTGATGAGTTGTTGCATGGACTCCAGCTTTCAGTCGTGGGTGTCGAGGGCTCGGGCGAGCCGAACCAACTGGCTCACATCAGTGTCCACAGTGGCCGCTGTCGTGCTCGGCGCCGCCACCAGCAGGGGCGCCGACGAGGAGGGGGTGTGCCCGCTCGCGCGCAACTCGAGCGCGCGCTGCACGGCCTCGGCCTGCTCGGCCGGATCCGCCTCGGGATCGCAGCCGACGTCGCGCAGCCAGGGGCTGAGCTTGGACAACCCGTCACGGCACTCGATCGCCCGGCGCCAGAACGCCCGGTGCACCTGTGCCGCGGAGAACCGGTCCCGCCAGAGCCGACCCGGCTCCCGGCGGGTGTGGTCGAGCGCGTCCTCGGGGAAGGCCCGGTGCAGCCGCTCCCACAGCGGCCGCAGGGCCCGGTACTGGCGCCGGTGGTGCAACCACACCCGCAACGTGGCCCACCGGGCGGCGACCCCGACCGCGAGCAACCCGCTGATCCACAGCACCGCGCCGACCTCGATGAGCGAGCTGGCACCACCGGCCAGCGCGTCCGGAGCGGCCGCACCGAGCCCGGCCGCGGCGACGTACACCCCGCGCCCGGCCGAGGCGAGGCCGAACAGCACCATGCCCGCCGCGGCCAACCACAGCCCGAACCGCACGCGCGAGCCGGACTCGCGCCCGTAGCGCACCGCCCAGAACGCGGCAGCACCGCAGGAGTAGGTGAAGTAGACGAGCGCCACCGCGTAGAAGGCCACGACCTCGGGACGGTCGAGAGCCGCGTCCTGCAGGCGGCCGCTGGCCGGGTAGGCACCGGCCTGCAGCCGCGGCGGGGTGGCCGCCATCGACAGGGTCAGCACCACGCACACCACCACGGCCGCGGCACCGTCGCACCACCCCCGCAGCGGCACGCGCGGCCGCTCCTCCGGGCGACCGGAGGCGTAGCGCGCCCCGGACGCCGACAGCAGGAAGAACAGCAGCACCGCGCAGAACCCGAGCACCAGCGCGCAGTTCTGGATGAGCTTGCCCATGCCCGCGGTGATCACGCCCTCGCTCCACGTCCGCAGCGCGCTGATCACGAACGCCTCACCGAGCAGCAACAGCACCAGCGCGACCACGATGACCCACAGCCCGCGGTCGCGGGGACTGCGCACGAGGCGATACCCGAACCAGCCGGTCATCACCAGTTCGAGCAGATCTACCGGTGTCACAACCATTCGACCTTGTCTCCAAGCACACGCCGCAACCGGTGCTCCCGGGCACCGCTCGACGGCAGGGTGACACCGTCCTGCGCGGCGGCGCGGCCGAGCAGGACGGTCGCGATCGTCTCGGCCTCCCGCTCGACGCGGGAGGTGTACGAGGTGCGGCGGAGCGTGCCCGTGCTGCCGTTCGAGTCGATCTCGGACAGATCACCGACCGGTTCGAGAGGGTGCCCGCCGAGAACGTGCCCGAGCTCGTGCGCCACGACGTGCTGCTGGTGCAACGGGGTCGCCACCCGCTGGTACAGGATGTAGATCGCCTCCTCCCGCGGTTCCGGCGCGTACCGGATGGTGAGCCCGAACGGCCCGTGCGCGGGAAGGTCGAACGGCGCGGCCACGATCGGCACCGGCCAGATCGCGCTGAGGCGCTCGCAGACCTCGAGCATGTCGGTGGGCTCGGCGATGCCCGCCCGACGCAGCGTCGCACGCAGCTGCCTCCGCAGCCGGGCCTCCTCCCGGTTTCGTCTCCAGACCTGCCGCAACGACACGCTTCTCCCTCGCTCGCCCGAATTCCTCCGTCGGTGCGGCCGGTCGCGGTGCACCGACCGCGCAGAACTCACTCGCCCGGCCCGGTCCGCCTGCGCTTCTGGTGCAGGAACCGGATGAAGTCCGCGACTTCCGCGCGGCCGTTCTCGTCCAGCTCGCCCGCCCGGTTCAGCAGGACGGGCAGCTCCTCGTCCACACCGGCGCCACGGCCCGTGAACGAGTCCGTCGTCGTGCCGAACAGCTCGGCCAGCGCACGCACCAGGTCCCAGGTCGGCACGTGCTTCTGCTTGGCCACGCCGTGCAGGTGCTGCCGGGAAATGGGATGCCCCCGCTCGGTCAGCGCACGCGCCAGCGCCGGAATCGACCACGGACGCCCGTCGTCCTGGACCTGCTCGTCCATCAGCTCGTACAACCGGTTCGCGAACGCCGCGCGCCCCTCGTCTGCCACGCCGGGCCTCCAATCGCTCCCCAGCCACCCCCGCGTCAAATATCTACAACAGCACTGTCGCTGATATTTGACAACTGGTGCCGTCGGTCGTATGTTCCCAACTGCGTCAAGAATATCTGACACGATGAGCTGACCGACAGCCTGCATCAGGCGCAGCGAGGAAGGAGGCGTTGGCACCACACCCGCAGCTGAACGAGATCCTTGACCGCACGACCCGGCACTCCGCCTCGCCGAGCACGACCCCACGAGGCCCCTTCACTGGGGGTAGGGGCCTCGTCAGCGACTCGCGCCCGCTCGGCTGCGATGCCCCCGCCACTCCGCGCCGGACTTCCGGCTCGGAGCCCGGTCCCGGGCACGCTTCGGCTCACGGCCGCTCGGCGAGCACGTGGAAGGCCACCCCGGCCTTGGCCCGCGAGACGGACTCGACCCGAAAACCCGCCCGCTCCAGCAGCGGACGCGGATCACGCGTGAGGTGATCGGCCAGGAAACGAGCGGTCCCGTGCTCGGCCAGGCGCATGCCCGCCCGCACGAGCGCGTTGTCCGACGGCCCGTGCTCGACCAGCACGCACCGTCCCCCGGGACGCAGCACGCGGTGGGCCTCGCGCAGCGCGGCAACCGGATCCGGAATGGTGCAGATCGCGAAGGTCGACACCACCGTGTCCGCGCTGGCGTCCGGCAGGTCCAGCTGCTGAACATCACCCTGGAACAGCTCGATCCGGTCGGCCAGCCCCACGGCGGCGACGCGCCGGCGCGCCAGCTGCAGCATCCGCTCGGACAGCTCGATCCCGACGACGGTGACCCCCTCCGGGTACAGCGGCAGGTTCAGCCCGGTGCCCACCGCGATCTCGACGACCCGGCCCCGGGCGTGGTCGACGGCCCACCGCCGACCACCGGGGAACAGGAACCGCTCGCACGAGCCGATCTGGCGGTCGTAGCGCTCGGCGACCCGGTCGAAGAACCGGCGCACACCGGCGTTGGTGGTCGTGGACACGGCTGCTCCCTTCCCGAAGACGGCCGCGGCGGAACCGAGGCGACCGCGGCCCTTCACCACACGGAACCACCCAGCCGCCGCCGAGACCACCCCGAACCCGCACACGGTCGAAAAAGGGGCCACCCCGGATCCGCAAGCGGCGCCGAGAGCTCAGGAGCGGTTCTGCTCGGGGCCGTCCAGCACGGCGGTGTAGACGGTGTTGCTGGAAGTGCCCCGGGTGTAGGGGTTGTCGAAGGTGACCACGTGCGCCCGCACCACGGCGAACACCTCGGCCAGAGCCGCGATGACCTCCTCCTGCGGCGGATCGTCCGACCACAGCGCGAACACCCCGCCCGGATGGAGATGCCCGGCGAGCCGCCGCAGCCCCTCCACCTCGTACAGCCAGGCATGACTCGGGTCCAGCACGTTCGTCGGCGAGTGGTCGATGTCGAGCAGCACGGCATGGAAGCGCCGCCCCGGCACCTCGGGGTCGAACCCCTCCTCGGAGGCGGTCATCGCGAAGAAGTCCCCGTGCACCGGACGGGTGCGCGGGTCCGCGGTCAGCTCCTCACCCAGCGGCAGCAGACCACTGCGGTGCCACTCGATGACCTCGCCGAGGGACTCCACCACCTGCAACGAACGCACCCGCTGGTCCTCGAGAGCGGCGTAGGCGGTGTAACCGAGCCCGAGACCACCGACGACGACGTCGAGCTCGGACGCGGACGAGGCGGCCAGGCCGAGCCGCGCGAGATCGGTCTCCGCCACGGTGAACAGGCTGGACATGAGGAACTCCTCGTCCAGCTTGATCTCGTAGACGTCCTGGTCCGACGCGCGGTCCCGACGACGCCGCAAGCTGATCACGCCGAGCGGCGTCGTCCGCCAATCGAGTTCCTCGAAACGAAGGTTCACTGGCCACATCCCTTCCGCGCCGTCCGGCACGACACTGACCCGTGCCTGCCACGCGCGATGTTCGACTGATGATGTCCGGTCGGATTGCTGGTGAAAGCAGGACTCATCCCGGCGCGGCAGCGCCGAAGCCCGCGGCACGCCCACACCGACCACCACTTGCGGCCCGCGACGAGGTCGCCGAGCCGTCGACCGGTGGTTCGGACGTGCGGGGAAGACGAGAACACATGATCACGACCCTGCGCGGACGGCTCCCACGGGCCGCGCAGATCGTCCTGGCAGCATACCCGCACCCCGCGGACTCGCCCGCGGCGGGAGCCAACCACCAAGCCGCGATACCCCGGGACACGCACCGGTCCGCGGCGCACTCCCGGAACATCGCACGCGATGCGCTTCCCAGCCGCCGTCCAGATTTCACCCGACCGAGGGATCACCCCCCTGTGCCGTCGGGAACACGAGCGGAACCGACGCGAGCTGCCCGGGGCCGTGCGCTCCCCTGACCCCGGGACGAAACCATCGCCCCGGCCTGGGCCTCCAGCCTGCCCCCGACGTCGCGCTGACCGCCCCGCTCAGCGCCCGAGCTCAGCCGTGCTCGCGCCGAAGCGCGGCCTTGTCCACCTTGCCCGTGGCACCGCACGGCAGCTCGTCGACCAGGGCGATGCTCTTGGGCACCTTGTACTTGCCGAGCCGCTCGGCCGCGAACGCGGTGAGCTCGGCGGTCTCGACCCGCCCGCCCGGCTGGACGACGACCACCGCCTTGCCCACCTCGCCCCACGTGGGATCGGGCACGCCGACCACGGCCACGTCCGCGACCGCGGGGTGCTCGTGCAGCACCGCCTCCACCTCGGCCGGGTAAACGTTCTCCCCACCGGAGACGAACATGTCCTTGATCCGATCCACGATGCGGTGAAACCCGTCCCCGTCGACAGTGGCCACATCGCCGGAGCGGAACCAGCCGTCCGCGGTGAACGCCTCGGCCGTCTCCCCCGGCCGCCGCCAGTAGCCGTCCACGACGTTGGGGCCCGCGACCAGGACCTCACCGGGCTCGCCGACCGCGGGCACCGACCCGTCCGCCCGCTCCAGCCGGACGTCGCTGAAGAAGGCGGGCTTGCCCGCGCAACCGACCCGCTCCGTGCTGTCGGCCGCGCTCAGCAGCAGCACCCCGGGCGAGGCCTCGGTCATGCCGTAGCCCTGCATGAAGGTCAGCCCCCGTTCGCTGTAGCGCCGGATGAGCTCCTCGGGAACCGGCGCCCCGCCGCACAGCAGGAAGCGCAGGCTCGACAGATCGGCCGTCGACCAACGTGGACAACGGCTCAACGCGTCGAACATGGTCGGAACCCCGAAAACCAGCGTGATCCGCCGCTGCTCGATGAGGTCGAAGGTGGCCTCGACGTCGAAGGCCTCCTCCAGCACGACCGTGCCGCCCTTGAGCAGCGTGGGCAGGCAGGTCATCCCCAACGTGGCGCTGTGGAACAGCGGAGCGTTGAGCAGGGTGACCTCAGTGCTGGTGAGGTCGACGTCCACCACCACGTTGAGCGCGTTCCACACGGCGTTGCCGTGGCTGATCCGAGCCCCCTTCGGCCGCCCGGTGGTGCCGGAGGTGTACAGCACCAGCGCCGTGTCCTCGGCGGCGACGGGTTCGTCGCGCGGCTCGTCCGAAGCACCCGCGATCAGCGCCTCGAAACCGTCGGCCACCGCCGCGTCGTCGGCCACCACGACCAGCTCCAGCCCGGGGAAGCGCTCCCGCAGCGCGCGGGCGGTGCCTGCGTGCCGGCGGTCGTGGACGAGCACCCCGGCGCCGGAGTCGTCCAGCATGAACGCGAGCTCGTCCGTGGCCAGCCTGGTGTTCAGCGGGACGAAGACGGCCCCGAGCACCCCGGCGGCGAACAGCGTCTCCAGCAGCGCCGGGTGGTTCGGCCCGAGGTAGGCGATCCGGTCGCCGCGCCCGAGGCCGCGGCCGTGCAGCCCGTTGGCCAGCGCGTGGACGCGCCCGCACAGCTCACCGTAGGTCCGGGTGCGTCCCCGGTGGACCGTGGCGATGCCGTCCGGAGTGCTGCGAGCGCGCCGGGCAGGCCAGGAGCCCAGTCCCTGGTTGCGCATGCCTGTCTCACCTCTCCCGCCGCGGCGGGCGCCGTGCGCGCTCCCGCTGCGACGCGATCACGGGGGGCAGTTCCGCGGCACTCGCGGCTACGCCTCGTTCTCGTAGGCGCCGAGCCCCGGCCGATAGCTCTTCTCGTCCAGGAACTGGGTGAGCCCCTGCTGCTTGCCCTGCTCCGGGTCGTGGCCGGTGGCGGCGTCGAGCTTGGCGTAGAGGTAGTCCTCGGCCTGGTCCCAGGACAGCTGCTGCACCTTCTTGAAACCGACCTTCGCGGCGCGCAGCACGTGGGTGTTCATCCCCGCGAGCCGGGTGGCCACCTCCACGGTGCGCGCGCGCAACCGCTCGGTGGGCACGGCCTCGTTGACCAGGCGCATCCGCTCCGCGCGGCACCCGTCGAAGGTCTCGCCGGTCATGATGAACCACAGCGCGTCCCGCGAGGGCACGGTCTCGGCCAGTGCGCGGGAGACGAGCCCACCGGGTGGAATGCCCCAGTTGACCTCGGACAAGCCGAACGTCGCGTCCTCGTCGGCGATGGCCAGGTCACAGCACACCAGCGGTGTGAACGCGCCGCCGAAGCACCACCCGTTGACCATGGCGATGGTGGGCTTGGCGAAGTGGATCAGACGTCGCCACTGCCACTCGGCGCTCTCCCGGCGGGCCCGGTTCTCCACGTGCGGCGGGGCCTGCTCGACCTCGCGGAAGTACTCCTTGAGGTCCATACCGGCCGACCAGGCCTGGCCGTTGCCGGTCAGCACCACCACGCGGACCCGCTCGTCGGCTTCGAGCCGTTCCAGCGCCAGGATCATCTCGCGGTTCAACGTCGGGTTCATCGCGTTGCGCTTGGCCGGCCGGTCGAACGAGAGCCAGCCGATCCCGGAGTCGTCGACCTCGATCGCGACGGTCTCGTACCGGTCCGGGGCGGATTCGCGGGTGGTGGTCACCGAGTGGCTCCTTGCGCGGGGAACGGGGGCGGGACGGGATCGCGGAAGCGAGACCCGTCCCCACTGCGGCAGCAGCAAATTGATCAGGTTTCCTGATAATGCACACAGGACGAACTCGGCCGCAATACTCCGTTCGGGCGGCATCGCGAGGCAGCGGACGCGGGAACCGACCGCCCGGTCCGCGGCGACCTCAGGACTCCGCGGCCGCGGACTCGCCCGAGCCGGCCCCGCGGTCCACGAGCGGAGCCAGCGCGGCGTGACCACGCTCGAGGCACTCCCGGAACACCAGGCGCTCACCCGGGTTCATCGCGTCCAGCACGCGCCGCTCGAGAGCATCGATCAGGGGAGCGCAGGTGGCCACGACCTCGCGGCCACGCCGGGTCAGACCGATCAGCAGCACGCGGCGGTTGGTCTCGTCGCGCCTGCGGTGCACCAGTTCGTGCCGCTCCAGCCACCGCACCATCTCGTGCATGGTCTGCGGGGTCACGAACGAGCGCCGCGCGAGCTGGGCCGAGGACAGCTCCCCGCGCCGTTCCAGCACGGTCAGCGCGGTGTACTGCAGCGTGGTCAGGCCGTGCGGGCGCAGCGCGTCGTCCATGAGCGCCCGCATGACCATCTCGAGCCGCTTGACCAGGTACAGCGTCAACGGCGCGTCGACATCGGACGCGTCGGGGCCATCGTCCTCGGCGTGGTCGGTCACGCGGGTCATCGTGTCACCCGTCCCGGCCGCACCTCGCTGCGGCCGGGACGGGTGGCCCCGCTCATCATTAATCAGAAACCCTGATGGTCTACTGCGGGCAGTCGCACCCGAAGGCGGCCTCCGCTGCCCGAATCAGGAGTCCACGAGGTGCGGCGGGAACCCGCCGGTGGCGATCGGTCCCCAGTCCTCGATCTCGACGCGGATCAGGGACTTGCCCTGCCGGGCCATCGCCTCCCGGTACTCGGCCCAGTCCGGGTGCTCGCCGGAGATGCAGCGGAAGTAGTCGACGAGCCCGTCCAGCGCCTCCGGCATGTCCAGCACCCGGGCACGGCCGTCGACCTGCACGTACGGCCCGTCCCACTCCTCGGAGAGCACGCAGAGCGACACCCCCGGCTCGCGGCGGGCGTTGCGGGTCTTGGCCCGCTCCGGATAGGTGGAGACCACGATCCGCCCCTCGGGGTCGACCCCGCAGGTCACCGGCGACATCTGGGGACGTCCCCCGGAGCGGGTGGTCATCAGGATCCCGCGATGACGCGGGCGCAGGAACTCGAGCAGCGCGTCCCGATCGACGCGCTCGGCAGTGGCGACACGTGGCATGAACTCACTGATGCTTTCTGTGCGAATCGTCGTGCACGGTCTCCGGGACGCGGGCACCGCCCCGCCCCGGCCGGTGAGCACTACACCACGGAGATTCCGCAGCGGCACGTCACGACACCGAACATGCCACCGACCACCCGAACGCGGGAGGGACTGCTGATACCCGGGTCGGGCGGGACTCCCGCAGCCCCGCCCGCGAGCGCTGACCGGAACCACGTGGTCGACCAGCGCCTCGGTGGAGCTGCCGGGGTCTACCCCCGTGTGCGCGGGGCCTACACACTCGGTGACCTGCGATCTTAGCAGTGCTTTCCCGCTGCGGGAACCACTTCCGTTCCGCGGCGGAGGTCAGTACCACTGGCCGGGCTGCCACTGCACGCAGGTGGGGCGCTGTCCGGTGCGGCAGTACTCGGCGATGGCTGCGCGTGCCCGGTCCAGTTCACCACCAACCGGCAACAGCGGCAGGCCTTCCTCGACGCGGCGAAAACCGACCGCTTCGACTGAAGCGACCACGCGCAGGACGCCTCCGAGAAGACTCCGCGGAAGTGCCCTCCTTCCTCACCCCGAAAAACGGCCCCGCTGCGTTCGCGTAGCCGACAAGCACCGGGCACCATCACCATCCGGCTCCCTCGACGAGCAGACAGCACCCGGTGCACGACGCGATCGCCCCGTCGCCACGGGGCACGGCCACCACCTCCTCGGCCAGGAACACCCAGCTCGGCGCGCACACCGGCAGCACCGCCCGCAGCCTCCCGCGAGGTCGGCTCACCCACGCGGAGCCGACCACCACCTCATCCGTTCGGCCGAGAACGGCAACCGCACCGACCACAGCACAATTCCGCCCGGGCACCCCACATGCGTGCCACGCCGTGGATTCCGCGCGGAACCCGCTGCTCCGGCCGGGAACACCCCGACGAATGACCGATCGGACTATTCACACCAACGAAAACCCGGCCGTTCAGACGTAAGCACAGTACTTCTGACCGATGTGGCAGCATTCGAAACGCACATAGCGTCCTGCTATATGACAATTCTGTTAGCCGACCCGCGCGTCCGCGCGGTCCGGGTCCACGACAACGGTGACCCGCTGGTGCCTCTGGACTTCGCACCGGGTGTGCTGGTGCGCGCAGGCCTCGCCGCCCGGTTGGACGAAGCACGCGGCGCGCTTCCGTCCGGTGTGGAACTGCGGGTCGTGGAGGGGCACCGCAGCGCGAGCGACCAGCAAGCCATCATCACCGAGTACACCAACGAGCTGCGCCTGCTGCACCCCGAGGCCGATCAGACCAAGCTGGACCGGCTGTCCAGCCGGTTCGTCTCCCCGATCGCGGTCGCTCCGCACGTGGCCGGAGCGGCGGTCGACCTGACGCTGGTCGACGAGGCGGGAGAGGAACTGTGGATGGGAACGCCGATCGACGCCACCCCCGAGAGCAGCGACGGCGCGTGCTGGTTCGGCGCCGAGGTGGACCGGACGGCGCGGCGCAACCGGACAACGCTGGCGCGAGCCCTCGGTGACGCCGGTCTGGTCAACTACCCCACCGAGTGGTGGCACTGGTCCTACGGCGACCGGTACTGGGCGCTGCTGACCGGAACCGACCACGCCATCTACGGGCCGATCGACGCGGAGACGGCCGCATGAGCGCACCGGCGGCCCGCCCCCGGCACCCGCCGCGAACCACCACCGGGCCCCGCTCTCCCCTGCTGGAGATCGACCTGTCCGCCGTGGCCGCCAACACCCGCCACTTCACCCACACCACCGGCGGAGAAGTGATGGCCGTGGTCAAGGCCGACGGATTCGGGCACGGGCTGGACAGGATGGCCAGAACCGCCCTCGCGAACGGCGCGACCTGGCTCGGGGCCACGTCGATCGCCGAGGCCGTCCAGGCACGCGCGGCCGATGCGGACGCGCCGGTGCTGAGCTGGCTGAACCCGGTGGACGCCGACGTGACGACCGCCTGCGAGCACCGGATCGACCTGGCCGTGCCCAGCGGCCGACACCTCGCGGCCGTGGTCGAGTCCTGCGCCCGCTCCGGGCACCGGGCGCGGGTGCACCTCCAGCTCGACACGGGGATGGCCCGCGACGGCGCCGCCCCGCACGAGTGGCCCGAGCTGATGTCCGCAGCCCGGCACGCCGAACGCGCCGGGCACATCACGGTCGAGGGAGTGATGGGACACCTGCCCCGGGCAGGCGAACCGGGGCCTTCACCGAACACGACCGGGCGGCAGGAATTCCTCCGCGGGGTCGCGCTGGCCGAGCAGGCCGGGCTGCGCCCCTCGGTGCGCCACTTGGCCGCCACCGCCGCCACGTTGACCGACCCCGATACCCACCTGGACCTGATCCGGATCGGCGCCGGGCTGGCCGGCATCGACCCCTCCGGCAGCACGCGCCTGCACCCCGCGCTGCGCCTCACCGCGCCCGTCGTCCAAGTGCGCCGCGTGCCCGCGGGCACCGGGATCGGCTACGGGCACACCCACGTGACCGACCGCGCGACCAACCTGGCGCTGCTGCCGATCGGCTACGCCGACGGCGTGCCCCGCGCCGCCTCGAACCGGGCCCGGATCACGGTGGCGGGCCGAAGATGCCCGGTCGTGGGCATGATCTCGATGGACCAGCTCGTGGCCGACCTGGGGGACCAGCCGGTCGAGCCGGACACCGCGGCGGTGGTGTTCGGCCCCGGCGAGGAGGGCGAACCGACCGTCGACGACTGGGCGCGCTGGGCCGACACCATCCCCCACGAAATCGTGACCGGCATCGGTCACCGAGTCAGAAGGAGCATGCGATGAACGAACGACTGCGGGTGGCCGTGGTCGGCGGCGGGCAGAACAGCGAGCACGAGGTCTCTCTGGCCTCCGCGGCCTCGGCGCGTGCCGCGCTCGACCCGGGCACCTACGAGACGGTGGCGTTGACCATCCTCCGCGACGGCAGCTGGTTGGGCCCCGACGACCAGCCGCTCGGCTCCGCGGCGGGCGAGAGCCTGGCCGCCGCGCTGACGGTGCTGGCAAGCTGCGACGTGGTGCTGCCGCTGCTGCACGGGCCGCGCGGTGAGGACGGGACGCTTGCCGCGCTGTGCGAACTGGCCGGAGTGCCCTACGTCGGCGCACCGGTGCGGGCAGGCGCGCTCGCGATGGACAAGTGGGCGACCAAGCAGGTGGCCGAGGCCGTCGGCGTGCCCACCGTGGCGGGCGAGCTGGTCACCGCAGCCGACCTGCCCACCGTGGTCTTCGAGCGGCCCGTGGTGGTCAAACCCATCGCCGCGGGATCGAGCTTCGGGGTGCGCCTGGTCGAGACCGCCGAGCAACTTCAACCGGCCCTGCGGGCCGCGCTGGAACTGGACGAGCGGGTGCTGGTCGAGCACACCGCAGCCGGCCGGGAGATCGACCTCGCGGTGCTCGACGACCCGGAGCACGGGCGCCGGGTGGGGCCACCGCTGGAGATCCTGCTCGACGACGGCTTGTTCGACAACACCACCAAGTACGACGGCACCGCCGCCTTCACCGTCCCGGCCCAGCTGACCGACGCCGAGAGCACGGCGCTGACCGAGTCGGCCCTGCGGATGTACGAGGCGCTCGGCTGCCGCGGAATCGCCCGGGTCGACTTCTTCCTCACCCCCGAGGGGCCCGTGCTCAACGAGGTGAACACGATGCCCGGCATGACCGCCGAGTCCCAAGTGCCCAAGATGTTCGCCGCCGAGGGGATGACCTATCCGGACCTGCTGGACCGCCTCGTCCGCTCGTCCCTTCCCGCCGGGAACGCACAGGCGCAGGTCGTCCGGTGAGCCGCGGAGGGCAGATCGCCAGCCTCAACGTGCTGCGCGGGATCGCGGTCCTGCTCGTCATGCTGCGTCACGCGTTCCCCGACGTTCCCCGGCGCCGGTGTGGTCGGCATCGTCATGCTCTTCACGCTCAGCGGATACCTGATCACCGGGGTGCTGACCAAGGAACTGGCCACCAGGGGACGCATCGACTACCGGCGCTTCTACCTGCGCCGGGCCCGCAGACTGCTGCCCGCGCTGCTGGTGATGATCGTCGTGTTCGTCGTGGTGACAACGACCCTCGCCCCGCTGGACGACGGCGACAGCCAGCTGCCGGTCACCGTGGTGACGCTGCTGACGTTCACCGGCAACCTGCCGATCATCCACCTGAGCGGAGCCGTGTTCCACTGCTGGACACAGGCCACCGAGGAACAGTTCTACCTAATCTGGCCCGCGCTGCTGGCGCTGGCCTGGCCCCGCCAAGGTCACGGCCGCGCTCGTGGCCACCGCGGTGGTCGTGCTGGCCTGGTCCCGCTGGGAGGAGGTGCCCGACAAGGCGCCGCTGTCCCGAGAGCTGGCAGCGCTCGGGCTCGTGTCCTACGGCGCCTACCTGTGGAACTACCCGCTGACCATGTGGCTGCGGCCCGGTCTCAGGGACGTGGCCGGACCGCTCGGCCTGGTGCTGACCATCGTGGTGGCGGCGCTGAGCTGGCGATTCATCGAACAACCCGTCATGCGGCGCGGTCGGAGACCACACCGACAGCCCACCGGCACCACGACCGGATGAACACCGCGCGCGGCAACCACCACGCCGGGGAGAGGCCGCACCACCGTCCACACCGGAAAACACCGCCGCGTGGCGGTCTCACCCTCCCCGCGGGCACCCCGTCGCCGTGTCGGGGTGCCGCCCGCCGTAGACCGTCCCGATAAGATGGACGCAGGACGGCGTTCCCTCCGGGCCGGCGAGCTCGTTGATGTTGCGGATCCGCAGCACGGCGAGGCTGCGCTCGTCGGCGATCCGGGACCGGCCGAAATCGATCGTGCCCGTGGCCCCCTCGAACGTGAGCGCCCGGAGCTGCTGAGCCACCTCGGCCCGGTGCGGCGTGGCACCGTCCCCCGTCGGTCCCCGCTGGAGGCGGATGGCAAAGACCGCGTCGACGAACAACCCCGCGGCGTCGTACAGACCACCGACCCGCTCGCCCGGCCAGGGCATGTCCGGAACCTCCGAGTCCGGCAACTCGCTGCGGAGCTCCGCGCGCAGTCCGTGGTAGCCGGCGCAGAACGCGCTGAGCTGCGGTCCCGCTCCCGGCAGCGAATCGGCACGGCCGGCCACGCAGTCCCGCCCGGCCAGCACCACCGGGCTGCCCAGGCCGACGTAGGACACCGTCACCCCGTTGAAATCGGCGTGCTCGCGACTGCGGCTGTCCGCGACGAACCGGGACACCGCATCCGAGGCCACGATCCTGGGAAGTTCGGCGGAATCGGTGCAGTTGCGCCGGACGGCCCGCAGGAAGTCCCCGAAGGCGTTCTCCCGGCCCGCGTAGAACGCGATTTCCCGGCGACGGTCGGTGCGCTCGGCGCACAGTGGCTCCAACTCGCTGACCGAGCGCTTCCAACCACGCTTGTCCAGCGCGATGCCCGTGTCCCGGAGCCGTTGGGTGAGCGCTCGCAGGAGGGTCGCCGCATAGGTGTTCCGCCCGGTCGTCGGCGGATGGTAGACCGTGATCCTCGAGGCGTCGACGTGCGCCGCGTAGGAGCCGAGAAGCTCGGCCTGCCGCTCGTTGCCCGGGACGAGCTGGAAGTACAGCGGAGTCAACTCGGCCAGCCCAGTACTGGTCAGAGTCGACCCCAGCACGGGAACGCCGTGCTCGCCGAGAATGCGGATGGCCTGTTCGGTCTCGACCACGCTGCGGTCCATCCCGACGACACCGAGGATCGTGGGGTCGGACTCGACCAGCGGCACGAGCAGCTCCCGGGCCACCTCGGGCGCGCCCCGCATCCCCGTGCCGCCGTTCGCGACGACGATGCGCAGCAGCGGCTCCGAATCGGACCGCGTGTTCTGCTCCCGCTGACGCAGCAGCAGCCCCTCCAGCTCCTCCGCCACGGCGTGATCGGTCCTGGGACCGGAACTGCTGTTCGTCAGCCCCGCGAAGTAGACCAGGGTGACGTAGGGCCGGTCCGGATTCCCCTCGTGCAACCTCTTCGCCCGCTCGTTCTGCGCGTGCACCGCCGACTGCGCGTAACGCAGCCGCTCGTTGCTCCCGAACACCTGCGCGGCGCTGTCGCTGTAGCCGAGACACTGGGTACCGGCGGGACCGAGGTCGCTCACCCGAGTGGAGACGGTTCCCGACGACCACGGACCGACCACCGCGCAGTTCGCGCCCAAGGACTCGCTGACCGTGAGGGTGGGCTGAATCAGCCCCGCGGTCAGCAGGACCAGCACGAGCGCCTCGCAGAGGTAGCGCCGCGCCAGCAGCGGAGCACGCCTGGGATGCCAGCCCACCCGGTCCTGCCAGGCCTTGTGGTCCTCCTGGGAGAGCTCCGCAGCGGAGACATCGGGCGGCAGTTCGATGTGCAGGTAGCGCGCGTCGGGAGCGAGTTTCTGCCGCCGAGTGGGCAACCGTCGCCGCCACTCGGACAGCGCCTCGTTCGCGTGCACCGCCGAGTTGAACGAGGGGGCGGGTTCCTCCGGATGCCGAGGTGGATCGTCCGTGGCCGCCACGACCAGGAGCGGATCGAGCCTGCCCGTCTCGTTGCGCACCTCGTTGATCAACCGCAGCAGTTCCCAGCCGCCGTTGGCCTCGCCGATGTTGTCCAGCAGCACGGTGACGTAGGTGGTGCGGCGCCACCCCGGTCTGCGCGGGAAGATCCGCCACCGCCTGCGCCGGTAGGCGATGCGGAGGTCCTCCAGGAACGCGTGCAGCAGCAGCTTCTTGATCTGCTCCTCGCTCTCGGAGGCCCGCCTGTCGAGGGTCAGGCGCTCGGCGAACCCCTGGAAGCTGGTGGAGTGGCGCGGCACCATGAACCGCTGCCCCATGATCCAGCGGGCCTCGGCCCCCAACCCCGGAACCCGCCCCGCCAGCCACCGCATACCCAGCAGCTGCCCGATCCAGAGCACCACGCTCAGCACGAACCTGGTCAACGCGTGCGGCACCTCGGCCACGACCGAGCGCAACCCTCCACCCCCGGGGCGGCCACCGGTCCACTCCCGGAGCAGGTTGACCACCGGCCTGTCCCGTTTGCCCTGCTCCGGTGGCAGGTGCTGCCGAGTGAGCCACTCGACGAGCTTGTAGTTGTCGAACTCACCGAGGCCGCCCGAGGTGAGTTCGTCCTTGCCGAACTCCCGCTGGAGCGCGTGCAGCAGCGGCAGGAGGGGCTCCGCGGCATCATCCTCGGCCGTGTCGGCGACCTCGTCCACGTCGAGGAGGGTGTGCGGAACCTGCGGCAGCGTACTGTCCAGGGATTCCTTCAAAGCGGGCAGGAAGTTCGCCGTCGAGCGGTCGCGGTGCAGGCACACGAGCGGAAGCGGCTGGTCCCCGCGACGATCGTGCGACGACGGTGCGGTGAAGAACCGCGGCCGGTGGTACAGGCTCTGGATCAGCGTCAGCAGGGCGTGCAACCCCGCGAAGTGCGGGCGGGATCGATCCGACTCCACCGGGCCTCCTCGGATCCGGCTGCGCGAACGTGTCGGAGGATGCTACTCGCGGGCACCGACGAGTGCGCCCACTTCGCGAAAACGGACGTCCCGGAAGTTCGTCCCCAGTGGACAGTAAGGCCGTGCGATCCCCCGGTTCCGCACGTCAGCCGTCCAGGAGACAGCGCACTCTCCCGCGGGGATCACCCGCCTCCCGACCAGAGCGTGTTGCTGGGGGCTGCGCAGGGCGCGTGGGCGAGTCTTGGCCTGTGGCACGCGCTGAGATCTCCGGTGAAACGTGGGCAGTGATCGGCCCGTTGCTCCCGCCCCTGGGCGAGTTGGATCGGCCGGTCTCGATCGACTCGATGACCGTGCGCGTCCATCAGCACGGCGCACCCCTGGTCCGGGACGCAGAGGCCCGGTCGAACTGCAAGAAGCTCGGGCTGGAACAGTCTGATCATGCGATCGGGCGTTTCCCGACGGCTTGACGACCAAGAGTCACCTGGTCTGCGACGGCAGGCCGCGCCCCCGCGTTCGTGCTCATACAGGGGCAAACGGCAGACACGAGCATGCCCGCCGGACGGGGAACGGTGGTGGACCGGCCCCGATCAGCACTTCGCTGAGAAAACCGGTCAACTCACCGGGGACGTCGCCCCCGAGAGCGCCTGCGACCCGACGGCCTCCCCGCTGGAGCACTGCCGCGGACTGACAGTCGAAGCGGTGTTCCCGGCACGACGGGACGCGCTCGGCAACAGCGCACTCACGACGGTGAACGGCGGGGCACTCATCAGGCGGCGCAAAGCGACACGCCCCGCAGCTCTCCGCCCAAAATCTCCTTTTTCTCCCGCGAGAGACACCAGCACGCCGGACCCCCTGGTTCCCGAACACAACAACATCTATTGAAAAAATTTCTTCCCCGGCAAAAACGCAAACACGGAGGATTCTTGTTGGTCCATTTGGACGAAACTGACACCCCAATTGCTTCGCAATAACACAATTCGACAAAAAAGTCAACTCCGCAAGTAAATGCCACATTTTCCATAAGCATTATCAACCCCCTTGCGAAGGCTCTGTTTTAGACCTAAACTACAGCCGCCTGGGGTTGATCATCGCCACCAGCGCGGAAACAGGGACCGACCAAGGAGAGGTACTGCACGTGCTGATCAGCAATCCAGATCGCATGTCACTTCTAATACTGCAGCCGTAGTTTGTGTGGATCATGGTTCGCGGGTGGATTGTCGCTGGTAGTGGGCCTTGCGGGGCGCGGTGTTGGTGGCGTCGTCGCCAGGTTGACCAGGTCAGGATGTGGGTGAGCTGCTCGGGTGGGGCGTGCAGCAGGGCGTGGAACAGGTGGGCGATTTCGGGCAGGGTCAGCGGGATCAGTCCGGCTGGGGCGGGCCGTGTGCGGGCGGTGGCGGCGGTGATGGTCAGGAACGCGTGCGCCAGCAGCACCAGCGTGGTCCAGCGGTACCAGGAGTGCCAGCGGCGCACTTGATGCTGGTCGAGCCCGGTTTGTCCGTTCGCTGTCTGGAAGGACTCTTCGACAGTCCACCGCCGTCCGGCCACTCTGACTAGTGTGGACAGAGGAACGGACTCAGGGGCGTGGCAGCGGTAGTAGGCCAGCTCCCCGGTGCGACGGTTGCGCCGTGCCAGCAGCCACTGCCGGCCGACTGTGTCGGGCTCGGCCAGCTCGGTCAGGGCCCAGTCATAGAAGCGCTGCCCGTGCGCCCCGGATCCGGCCGAGACGCGCTGCCAGGCTCGCCTCGGCAGGCTCGCAACCACGGTGTCCGCGCGGGCGGCGCCCGCACCGGTGCGTACCCGGTGATCGCACGATATGGCCAGCACATAGCTCAGATTAAGCTGTTCCAGCTGGCTGCGCAGAGTCGTGTTGCCGCCATAGACCTCGTCGGCGGCCACCCAGCTGACAGGCACGCCGCCGTGCACGGCTCGGGTGATCATGCGGGCGGCCAGCTGCGGTTTGGTCGCGAACTCGACCTCGGCGGGCACCCCGGCCGTTTGACGCCGCTCGGGGTCGTCGGCCCAGCAGCGGGGCAGGTACAGCTCCCGATCGATCAACGTGTGCCCAACCTCGGTGGCGTAGGTGGCGAACACCGCAACCCGGGCATTCTCGATCCTGCCCGCGGTTCCCGTGTACTGCCGCTGCACCCCGACCGTGTGGATGCCCTTCTTGAGATCGCCGGTCTCATCCAGCACCAGCACCGCTTGGCGATCGCCCAAGTGCTCGACGGCGAGATCGCGCACGTCATCGCGGACCGCATCGGCATCCCACCGTGCCTTGCGCAGCAGGTGCTGCATCCCGTCCGGGCACGTATCACCGGCATGCTCGGCCAATGACCAACAGTTCTTTCGAGGAAGGTCCGCCACCAGGCCCTGCACCAGCGCCCGCGCCCGCCGCCGGGTCTCGACACGGGCGAACCGATCGGCCACCCGACTCATCAGCATGTCCAGTTCCGCCTACCAACCAGCAGGGTCTACGCTGTGGCCCGCGGCCACCACCGGGTTATGCGTCTTCACACACTCATGATCACGGGGTGGCCGCTCCCATGTGCACAGCCCCTCACCAGCACCGATACCCAAAGTCCGGCTGCAGTACTAAACAGGGCCAACGAGGAAATACGAAACAACCAGGACGGAGTTCCCGAAAAGCGATTCTATCAGGATAAGCTCCATGCCGCGTGGGATCACGCCAAGGCGTGTGTAGCCTACACCACACTGGGTGATTTTTCGTGGGAGGAGTTCGGCGATCTACCGATAACTCCCAAACAGCACCTCAAGGAAGCACCGCACGACTTCATGGCGGCCGCTGTCGGTCACTCCGCCAAGTATTACGAGACCACGGGAACCACCGGGCGACCAACTCCAACCCCACGAGCGGCGGAGGACGTCATCTGGAACACGGTCTCCGTCGCGGAGTCTTGGCGCGACCTCCTGGACGAGGACGAGCGTGTCCTGATCATGATGCCCTCGGACATCGTTCCCGTCGGCGACCTGATCGCCGGGGTCTGCGAGTACCTGGATCTGCCCCATGTTCGCTGCTACCCGTTCGCGACCGGCATATCGGACTGGGACAGAATCGTTTCCCTGTGGGAAACGCTGCGCCCGACCACGGTGTTTATCGCTCCTGGTGTGGCACTGCAATTCAGTCGACTCCTCAAACAACGAGGCCAGCTCGATCGTTATCACGAAACCGTGACGAAAATTATGCTTCTCGGCGAAGTGAGCACTCCACCGTTCCGAGCGCGGCTCGGACGGTGGTGGGACGCGAAGGTCTTCGACGCCAGTTACGGCAGCACCGAGACCGGGACCCTCGCCGTCAGTTGCCATGACGATCGTCTTCACCTGCTGACCGCCGCCAACTATTTCGAGTTGGCCACTGACGGCGAGACCACCCCTCTGTCGAACTCCGGAGCAGGGCGGCTGGTCGTGACTCCGCTCAACATGTACTCCCGGGCCTTGCTCCGATTGGACACCGGCGACGAGGTCACGGTGACCTCGGGATGTGACTGCGGCAATCGGGCCCCGGTGGTCCAAGTTGCCGGACGCAGCTCGGATGCCCTGCGCGTGCACGGTGCCACGCTCACTGTTCGCGGGGTCGAGGAGATCGTCTTCGGGGCCACCGAAGCCACCGGCTACTTGATGGAAGCCGACCGAACGGGTGAGTTCGCTCGGCTCATCCTCGAGCGTGACGTGCGCTGGGACCGCAGCGACGAGGGCGACATGACCACGCGGGTACAGCGCGTCTCGCGCGACACGCTCGGTCTGCAATGGGACGAGGTGGTTTTCGTGAACCAACTGCCCGCGACGACGAAGAGCGGTGCCTCGCAGAAAAACTGGAAACGTTCGAACTTCCGCACCCTGGAGACGGCGCGATGAGTATCTTGCCCGTTGCCACTGCGCCCAGCGGTACCGGCGTTTCCACCGGCACCCCGGATCTGTGGTGCACCTACGCGGCGATCCGAACATCGGCGTGGCTCGACCGCGTCGGTGACGTACCTCGACGGGAAGAGACGATCACCCAGCTCGCCAGCAGGCAGAACGGTGATGGAGGTTACGCGTGGTCCAGGGGGATGGCCTCGGACGCGTGGGCCACGTTCTACTGCACCCACGGACTGGCGGATGTCGGCGGCGAAATCCCTCGGCTGGACCGAACCGCGGACTGGCTGCGGAGCACCTGGTCCGGTGATGCCTACGCGATGATGCCGGGACAGAACCCGGATGTGTGGGCGACGCACTTCTCCACCCGCACCGTGATCGAGCTTTGCGGCGAGGACGTTCCGGACAGTCGGGCGCTCACCGAGTGGTTGCGCGGACTCCAATCCTGGGACGGCGGGTTGACATGGTCCCCGGAGCACGCCGAGGAGGCTCGCGAGGCGGAGCGTCGCGTCTCGGACGTCCGTGCCTGCTTTTACGGGGTGATGGCGTGGCGCGCCCTGGCCTCGATCCACAGTGACCTGTCACCACCGTGGGATGTCGCCGCGCTCGTGGCATGGCTGCGCGAACAGCAACCCTCGCGGCGCGGTTTCCGGTTCGCGGAAAGCGCGGACGTTCCCTGCATGTGGGCGACCTACCGAGCCGTTGCCACGTTGCGCGCTTTGGGCGCGCAACCCGCTGACCCGTCGGCGTGCATCGAATGGATCGACGCGTTGCGCGCGCCTTCGGGCGCGTTCGTGCGCTGGGAAGGTTACGACGTCGCTGACGTGTGGGCATCGTTCTGCGCCATCGGTTCGCTCAAGGTCCTGGGCACCGATCTTGCGCCATATGCCGATGCGGTCGTGTCCCGGATCCGGGAGTTGGCGTGTTCGACTGGTGGATTCACCTACCGCGAACCACTGCGTGCAGGTGACGCGCTGAGCACCGCCGCTGCGGCCCTGAGTGCTGCCCCCTCGGAGCAGCGACTTCCCCACTGGCGTCAGTGGCTGGCGGGGTGCCGGCTGCCGAACGAGGGCGGCGTGATGTACATGCCAGCCCGGGGGAGCGAGGTTCGCTGCACGCTGTGGGCCCTCACCGCGGGAGCGTGCCAGGACGACGCATCGGCTCACGCCGAGATCGCGCGCTGGCTGCGCGACCTCCAGAACCCGGACGGCGGGTTCGGCTACTGGGAAGGGCGCGGATCGGACCTCGTCTCCACGTCATCCGCAGTAGAGATTCTCCGGATCGTCGGCATCCCCGTGTCCGAGGTATTGGACAGCAACGCCCTGGCACGGTTTGTCACTGCGTGCGGCCACGACCGCGGGGGCACGGCGAGGTACGGCAACGTACCGGGGGCAGATCCGACGTTGCGTGCCGGACTCCAATCCCTCCGGGTTCTGCGGAGCCTGGGGCAGGGCTCGGTGGAGGCCGTGACCGGGCTGCTGGATCAGCACAGGGTGCGCGGCGGCGGTTTCGCCAACGAGGGGAACCGGATCCCGGATCTGTTGAGCAGCTACGAAGCGGTGGCCACGAGCGATCGCTACGGAACTACCGTCGATTTCGCGCACCTCCACAATTTCGTGGCGCGTGTCAGCACAGGCGATGGAACCGCCTGGACACCACTCGCCCCTGCAGGCGGAGATCCCCTGGCGGATTGCCTCGGAACGCTTCTGCTCCGACGCTGCACCAACCAGGTGACCCCACTTCCGGCGCTCACCCTTTCCTGAAGGAGCAGAACAGTGCCCACCGTCATCATCAACACTCCCCCCATGAGCACGACTCGACGACGGGAAATATCCGTACGGTTGACTCGCTGGCTGACTGTCCGGGGCAGTGAACGCCACCACGTGATCGTTCGGTTCGAGGACACGGTTCCGGACAGCGTATTCGTCGGAGGGATGCCCCTGGAAGCACTTCCTGGGGCGGCGGACTCCTTGCACTACGCGTCCGTCCTGTGCTGCGTCGCCGAGGAGCACGGCGAGGATTTCCGCGATGACCTGGCGAACGAAATCGCCGACTGCCTCGGAATGACGGAGCAAACCCCGTTGTTATACATCGAATTCCGTCCGACACCGCGCGAAAACGTGCGTTTCGCCACCCGGGGGCACATGAGCAGCGCCGCAGCCTCCGCGGAACAGTGAACGCGGACTCCGCCGCGAACACTTTCTCGCGCAGGAGTCCAACCAACCACCAAAATCTCGCGAGGTGAGCCATGACCGAAAATATCGATGACGACAAGAACACAGAAAACCGAATCAGGGAGGTTCTTCGCTCCCTGTTCGGTGCTGAAGCGACCGAGATCCTCGCGGACGCGCAACTGCGAGACAGCTTGAGCGGTGGTTACGACAGCCTGGGAGCGCTCGAGTGCATCACCGCAGTGGAGAAGGAATTCGGAATCGAGGTGGACTTCGTCGCCGACGACGTTCGACACGCTTTCTCGAGCATCGCCAACATGACGCGTTTCGTCCGCGACCGCATGGAGGACATGGCAGTGTTCAAGGGGCGGCTATGACGGAAGCGATCAGGGAAACCACGTTCGAGCACGTCCCCGCGGAACGAGGCGACCGGGAGATACGGTTCCACACCTCTGGAAGCACTTCTGATCCCGTCGTGTGGTGGCGCACCGAAAGCCAGCTGCGCGCGGAGGCCGATGTTCTCGCCCGAGAACTGCCCCACGGGATCGACCAGGTCGTGAACTTCGCACCCACCGAACACCTGTTCGGCCGCATAACCGGCGAGTTCCTCCCGGAGAAGCTGTCTGCCGAGGTGGTTCACCTCGACCACGAGCCCGCACGTCTACCGGATTCGGTGCGGGGGAAGCGCGTCCTGCTCGCTTGCCTTCCCTCCAGCTGGCTGATACTGCGCAGACTGCTCTCCCAGCTCCGCGACCTGCCCGCTGTGACGGCGTTGCACGGGACAGGTCCGACGGTCGGCGCCACCGACGAGGTCGTCTCCGCCCTGCAGGACACGGGATTCCGGGCGACAGAGGTGTTCGGCTCCACCGAAACCGGAGGTATCGCCTGCCGGCGAATATGTCCCGACCACTCGGACCGACAGGCCTGGACCTTGCTCCCGGACGTGGAGTTCCACGAGAGCACACCGGAAAGCGACGACGCCGCGGAGCGCGAATGGCTCGCGGTCCGAAGTCCTCGATTGGGCTACTGCTCGGGAATGTCCGCCCCACCGGACCACTGGGAACTATCCGATCTGGTCTATCGAAAAGGCCCACGATCCTTCGAGTTTGAGGGACGCGGGTCCGACCTCGTAAAAGTCAACGGACGTCGACTCGACCTGACCCTGGTCGCGGAAGCACTGCGCACAGCTCTCACAGGAATCGACGTCGTCTGCCTTCCCGTGCATGACTCGGTTCGTGGCGAGCACTACGAACTGTTTTACCAATTTCATCGGCACCTGGGCCGGGAGTGGATTCTCGACGAGTTGCGGGCCACGATCGACGACCCGGCCCTACCACGCGCCGTGCACAAGGTCCGACGAATCCCGAGAACGCCGACCGGCAAGGTCTCCACCGTCCAGCTGTACGCGCAGATCGAACCCGACACGGACACGAGGCCTCAGGGGCATGACATCCCCGTCCTCCCATGAAGGTGGGCACGAACCGATGGCGACACCACGACAAGAGCAGGACGAAAAGCACGCGTTCCCACCACCGGAACACGCCGTGACCGCGTACGCCGAGCGGGCGGGGCTCGGAAAGCGGGACGAGGAGCCCCAACCGCCACCGCTGCTGGGCCTGCCGCTGCTGGACCGCCTTCGGCGGATCGACACGGAGGAGCGGTACCGAGCCGACTGGTCCCGCCAATGCGAAGAGTGGACCGCCACCGCCGACTCCCGGTACCGGGCGATCGTGGCGAACCAACCTGCTCACACCCGAACACCGGCAGTGCGCATCGGGGTGAAGGACACCATCGACGTCGCTGGTTTCCCGACCGGGCTCGGTCTGCGCCACCATCGACACTACCCTGCCATCTCCGCCTCCGCGGTCGCGACGATCGAGCGCACCGGAGACCAGGCGGCGGTGACCAGCAAAGTGGTCAGCACAGAGCTCAACATCGGCGTCGGTTCCGGGTGCATCAACCCGTGCTTTCCGCACATCGACCCCGCCGGTTCCAGCACGGGGGCGGGCGTGGCCGTCGCGGCGAACCTGTGCGACCTGGGTGTGGGAACCGATGTCCTTGGTTCCGTGCGCTGGCCGGCGGGCCACTGCGGGACCGTCGGGCTGCGGCTGACGCACACCCCGGCCGCTCTCAACGGAGTGTTCCCCCTGTCCCCTCCCATGGACGCGATCGGGTTGGTGACCAGGACGGCGGCTGATCTGTCACTGCTGTGGGAGAGACTCGGTCTGCACCGGCTGGTCGCGAACCGCGAATCCGGTGACGTGGCACCGGCGCGGCATTACCGGGTGGGGGTCGTCGACAACGTTCGCGGTGATCATTGCGACCCCGAGGTGCTGGACACCCTGGAAGCGGTCTGCGGATGGTTGGCGGACGACGGCCACGCCGTGGACGAGGTGCGACTGGAGCAACTCTGGCGTTCTCGCGGTGATGCTTGGCAGCTCTGTGCCCGGCAAGCCTGGGACGGGTTCCAGCACTGGCGCCAGTGGATCACGGTCCCGTTGCTCGAGAGCACCTCCCGTGCGTTGGAGACCGGTGCGCGCGTGGGGGACCAGCAGTACGCGCGGATCCTGCAGGAGCTGGAGGCCTGCCGAGACGCCGCACCCACGATGTTCACCCGCCAGGATGTCTGGCTGCTGCCACTGGATCCGTCCCCACCACCCGAGACCCGCTCGCACGAACCGGCGAAGAGCACGATTCCCGCCCCCGGCGAACCGGACTACGAACGCAGGGTCGGCTACACACCGATCGCCAGTTTCGCCGGCTTCCCCGCCATCACCGTCCCCGTGCGATCCAGCCGGGTCAACGGAGCACCACTGAGTGTGCAGATCGTGGGCCCCCCGGGCGGAGAAGAACAGATCATCGATCTCGCGCATCGAATCCAGAATCACGCGGACGACTTCGAACAACAGCCCGCGTAGCCCCCGAAAGGCTAAGAGGTCGTCTCATTTGGCGAGGTGTTTGTAGCAGGTGATCGCGGCGGCCAGGGTCAGCATTCCTGCGAGGTTGCTGGCTGTGCGTTCCCACCGCACGGCCAGACGGCGGTAGGTGAACAACCAAGCAAAGGTGCGTTCAACGCGCCACCGATACCGGCCCAGGCAGGCGTGGGACTCGACGCCGACACGGGCGATCCGCGGGACGATGTTGCGGTCGCGCAGCCATGTGCGCAGGTGTTCGTAGTCGTAGCCTTTGTCGGCATGCAGCTTGGCCGGCCTGCGCCGTCGGGGGCCGCGGCGTGAGCGCACGGCCGGGATGGCGTGCACCAGGGGTTTCAACGCGTTCATGTCGTGGGTGTTGGCCCCGGATACCGCCACGGCCAGCGGGAGCCCGCCCGCCTCGGTCAGGATGTGCAGTTTCGAGCCGCTCTTGCCGCGGTCGACGGGGTTGGGTCCGGTTGCGGTTCCCCTTTTTTCGCGCGAACGCTGGCGCCGTCCACGATCGCTCGTTCCCAGTCGAGGTCCCCGGCCGAGCCGAGTTCGTCGAGCACGGCCCGGTGCAGCCGCCGCCATACCCCGGCCTGGGTCCACTCCTGAAAACGCCGGTGCGCGGTGGGCACACTGACCCCGAACGAGGGTGGCAGTTGCCGCCAGGAACACCCGCTGGTCAGCACGAACACGATGGCCGTGAATACGGAACGATCGCTGGCCCTGCGGCGCCCACCGCCCTGGTGACGCACCCCGTGCTCGGGAAGCAGTGGTGCTGCGATGTCCCACAACTCATCCGGCACCAACCGACGCGACAGATCATCCATCGATGATCACCATGCCAGCACCCTTGACCCGCCTATCAAGACACCCTGTTAGAACACTATGTTTGCTTTGCGGGTGTGCCTGCGCCCCCTCGATCAGTCGAACCTATGCTGTCGCTAGGCTCTCCGGTATGACCGCGACGACAGGCATCTTGCCGGAGGGGCTGACTCGATCGCGTGAACTGCGCGGATGGGGGCGAGCAAGCGGCACGGTCGCCGAGGTGCTCGCCACGCGGGACATCGACACCATCTCCCGCGCCGTCCGCCGAGCGGGCCCGCGCGGAGTGATCGCCCGAGGTCTGGGCCGTTCCTACGGCGATCCCGCGCAGAACGGCGGCGGGCTGGTCGTGGACATGACCGTGCTCGACCGGATCCACCACCTCGATCCCGATCAGGCACTGGTCGACGTCGACGCGGGAGTGAGTCTGGACCAGCTGATGCGGGCCGCCCTGCCCCACGGGCTGTGGGTGCCGGTGCTGCCCGGTACGCGCCAGGTCACGATCGGCGGCGCCATCGGCATGGACATCCACGGCAAGAACCACCACTCGGCCGGCAGTTTCGGCAACCACGTGCTGGCGCTGGAGCTGCTCACCGCCGATGGCGAGGTGCGCACGCTGACTCCCGACGGCGAGCGGGCGGAGCTGTTCTGGGCCACCGTGGGCGGTGCCGGGTTGACCGGGATCGTGCTGCGCGCACGTCTGCGGATGAAGCGCACCGAGACGGCCTACTTCCTCGCCGACTACGACCGCACCAGCAGCCTCGACGAAACCATGGAGCTGCTCACCGACGGATCCGACGAGCGCTACGACTACTCCGCGGCAGTGCCCGACACGATCTCCGGCGGGGCCGGTCTCGGCCGCGCGACGTTCTCCCGCGGCTGGCTGGCCCGGCGCGAGGACCTGCCGCCGAAACTGCGCCGGGACCCCCTCCGGTTGGACGCACCGCGGCTGGCCACACTGCCCGACCTCTTCCCGAACGGGATGGTCAACCAGCTGACCTCGCGGCTGGCCGGCACGGTCACCCACCACATGTTCCCCAAACACGCCCGCGGCAAAATCGCCAACATCGCCCAGTTCCTGCACCCGCTGGACGTGCTCGGCGAATGGAACCGCGTCTACGGCAGGGACGGTTTCCTGCAGTACCAGTTCTCGATCCCCACCGGCCGCGAGCAGCACATGGCCGAGCTGGTCCGCACGATCGCCCACTCCGGACACCTGTCGTTCCTCAACGTCTTCAAGCGGATGGGCGAATCCAACCCGGCACCGTTGTCCTGGCCGCACCCGGGCTACATGCTCAGCCTCGACTTCCCCATGAAACCCGGGCTGCACCGGCTCTGCGAACGACTCGACGAGCAGGTGCTCGCCGCAGGTGGGCGCCTGTACTTCGCGAAGGACTCCCGCACCACCCCCGAGAAGATCCAGCGGATGTATCCCCGGTTGAACGAGTGGCGCCGCGTCCGCGACACCGTCGACCCCGACGGCACCTTCGTCTCCGACCTGGCCCGCCGGCTCGGCATCACCACCCCCAGCGGCGCGTGAGCCCGCACGGGAGGTCTCTAAGACCGTGTCCTTGTGGTGGTATTCTGTTGCTTTTTGTGTGTTGATGGTCGGTGGAGTTGGATCCTCTCGGTGGCGTTGTTGTCGGGGGCTCGGATGGTGGCACCGTGAATATCGATGACGAGTCCGTCTTCGCAGCGATCGTCTATGTTCTGGCCAGCGACTGTTCGTAGCAGCATGTGCCCCTGTGCTTTGGTGCCTCGACGTCGTCGGTGCACCGCCGGTATCGGATCTGGACTTAGACGGGCGTGTGGGGCCGATTACACCGAGTCGTGTTATAGGACGCCTGGATGCCGAGGAGCTGGTAAAGGTCACCCGCCTGTTGCTTGGCTCGACGCAAGGACGAACGTACCGGCTCGATCTCTGTGGACCAGGACAAACCTGGCTCCAAGTTGCACGTGTTGTCCGATCCAGCCGGGTTGTCCCTCGTAGCTGGCTTTTCAGGCGCCAGCCAACACCCTACGACGGTGAGGGACTGAACTCCATGGTCTCCGGGCTTCTATCGAGACACGATCTAAGTGCATGTCTTCCACGGAAACCAACCACGTCGCGGCCCACTCCACCGGATCGGTGGCCGTCAAGGCCGCTCATCAGCCTGACTGGGCGGATCCGGAGTTGCTCGCCGAAGTGCTGGCTCAACTCGGCGAACGTCCGCCACTGGTCTCAGCGGAGTCCGTGCGGGCGCTATCGGGCGAATTGGAGTTCGTCGCGCGCGGAGAGGCCTTCGTGATCCAGGCCGGGGAGTGCGCCGAGCTGTTCGCTGATTCCGGGCATGCACGGATCCAGCACAAGTCCGCGCAGCTGCACCAGCTCGCCGATCGCATGGAGGAGGTCGGACTGCCCACGGTGCGCCTCGGCCGTTTCGCGGGCCAGTACGCCAAACCGAGGTCGTCCCGGACGGAGACCTCGCCGGACGGGACGGTCGTCCCGTCCTACTTCGGAGATGCGGTGAACGAGGTATCCCCCACCACCGCAGCCCGCCGGCTCGACCCCGCACGGTTACTGTCGGCTTACGACCACGCAGCCGGCGCGCTGGACGCACTTTTCATGCGCCAGCTGCTGCTCTCCGAAGGCGCCAGCGGAGTTTCCTCCATGCTCGCGCCGACCTACATCAGTCACGAGGCCCTGTTGCTCGACTTCGAGCACTCGCTGATCCGCACCGATCACGTCAAGGGCAGCAGCTACGCCTCCTCGGCACACCAGCTGTGGATCGGAGAGCGCACACGTCAGCTCGATCACGCACACATCAAATTCGCCGAGGCGATCAATAACCCGGTCGGAGTCAAACTCGGTCCAACCGCGGAACCACGCGAAGTAGCTGAGCTCGGGGAACGACTGGCCGCTGGACGGACCATCGGCAGACTCAGCTTGGTCGTGCGGATGGGCGCTCGGCAGCTCGCGGGGCGATTACCCGCGATCATCGACGCGCTGGGGCCCCGTGCTCGGGAAGTGGTGTGGCTGTGCGATCCGATGCACGGCAACACGGTTCACGCTGAGGACGGGACCAAGACGCGGGTGCTCTCCCACGTCCTCGCGGAGGTCGACCAGTTCTACGAGGTGCTGAGGGCACAGGGATGCTGGCCGGGTGGTTTGCACCTGGAGGCCACGCCTGACGACGTGACCGAGTGCGTCGACAGTCCCGACGAGTTGACCTCGACTCCCGCATGTCGTCGCTTCGAGTCCGCTTGTGATCCTCGCCTGAATCCCACCCAAGCTGAGCAGGTGGTCCGGCGTGCTACCGTCAACACGGTGTTTAGACCTAAACAAGATTAGGCGGTAATGAATGCCCGTGACCACTGACATGCCTGCCCGAGGAGCCAGCAAGCGGGATTGGGTGGGTATCGGAATAACGTTGCTGGCCACGTTCATGGGGCAGATCGACATGTTCATCGTGAACGTCGCCAGTCCACCGATCCAGGCGGACCTGGGCGCTTCGTTCGCACAGATGCAATTCGTGATCGATGGTTACATCATTCTCTACGCGGCCGGCATGGTGACCTGCGGAAAACTCGGCGACAGGTTTGGCCGCAAAAGAGTTTTCCAGTACGGCGTCGCGGCATTCACGGTCACTTCGCTGTTGTGCGCCCTGGCTCCGTCGGCGAACCTGCTCATCATCGCTCGCGTATCGCAGGGGGCTGCGACTGCCGTCCTCATGCCCCAGGTGCTGTCGATCATCCAGGGAACGTTCACCGACTCCCGGGACCGCCAGTGGGCCATCGGGCTGTACGGGGCGATGATCGGACTCGGCGTCGTCTGCGGTCTGATCGGCGGTGGCCTGTTGCTGCACTGGAACATTTTCGGCCTGGAGTGGCGAACCGTATTCCTGATCAATGTTCCTGTCGGCGTACTCATGCTGGCCGTGGCACCGACCACGGTGCGGGAGAGCCACAGCGCCACCAGCGCTCCGCTGGACATGGTGGGAACAGCGCTGACCGCGACAGTCCTGCCAGCTTTGTTGGTACCGATGTTCCTCGGCGCGGAGCACGGATGGCCGCTGTGGGTGTGGGTGTGCTTCGCCGCCGCCGGGGCACTCGTGGTCGTGCTGTTCCGACATCAGGATCGACTGGCAACCAGGGGAGGCGACCCGTTGCTCCCACCAAAGCTGCTGCGCCGTCCGGGATTCCCGGTCAGCATGGCGGCCATCACGGTGTTCTTCTGCGGTAATTCCGGCTGCTTTCTCGTGCTGACCTACCATTTGCAGTCCGGCCTGGGCCTGGGGCCGCTCGGCACCGGGTTCGTCTTCGTCCCGATGGGCGCGGGATTCGCGTTGGCTTCGATATTCGGGCGCGGCCTAGCCGAACGGCACGGGAGCCGGGTCCTGATCCTCGGAGCGCTGCTGATGGCCGCCAGCTACGCGCCGATCCCGCTCATCGTGCAACTCGGCCCGGATACCCAGTCCAGAACGCTCGCCGCGGTGATCGGACTCTCCGGCGTCGGGCAGGGGCTGGTGGTGTCCCCACTGATCAATCTGATCATGACGCAAGTTCCCGACGGATTGGCCGGAGCCGCATCCGGGGTCGTCAACACGATGACGCAGGCGGCCATGGCTCTCGGCGTCGCCGCGGTGGGCACCCTGTACCGCGGCCTGCTCGGTGCCAACCCGCAGCAGGTTTCCGGCGTCATTCCGAGGCACGACTACGCCACCGCGTTCGCGATCACGTGTGTCCTGCTCGGACTGCTCGCGCTGACGACCGCCGTTCTCAGCGGCGTTCTGGGACGCCGGATCAAAAGTCGGGCTCCGGCGGAGGATACCCCCCTCGTGGAGGTGGGATGATGGCCGACTCCTCGAACACCGCTACCGTCCACATCGACGGTGAAACGCTGCGTCTGGAAGACGTGCGGGCCGTAGCCGAGCAAGGCGCGAGTTGCGCGATCCCCGATCCCGTTCTCGACCGGGTGACGAGCAACCGCGAAACACTGGACCGGCTCGTAAGAAGCCGCACCCCGGTTTACGGGGTGACGACCGGGTTCGGCGAGATGGTCAACTTTCTGATATCCCCGGACCGGGAAACCGAACTGCAAACCAATCTCGTACGCAGTCACAGCTGCGGGGTCGGGGACCTTTTCAGCGCGACGGAGTCCAGAGCCATCCTGTGTTCCAGGCTGAACTCCCTGCTCCGGGGATATTCGGCTGTTCGGCCGGAGCTGGTCCGCCAGATGATGCTCTACCTCGACGAGGACATCGTCCCGGCGATTCCCGAGGTAGGATCACTCGGCGCGAGCGGGGACCTGCCCCCACTCGCGCATGCCGCCGTGACCCTCATCGGAGAAGGGTACGTGCTGGGCGCCGACGGTCCCGTCGAGACGAGCCGAGTTCTGCACGAGCGTGATATCGCACCGCTGCGGCTGCGGTTCAAGGAGGGTTTGGCGCTCATCAACGGGACTTCGGCCATGACCGGACTCGGTTCGCTGCTCGTCTGTCGGGCCCTGGACCAGGTCCGCCAGGCCGAGACCATCTCCGCACTGGTGCTGGAGGCGTTGCGGGCCTCGGCCACCCCGCTGGCTGCCGAGGGGCACGAGCTCGCTCGGCCGCACCGGGGACAGATCGATTCAGCGGCGCACATGCGCGCCCTCACCGCGGGCAGCGCGGCACTGCGCTCCGAGAGCGAACTGCGGGAAATGGCGCGGTGCGCCTCGACCGGGCACTCCGGGGACACCGGTGTGGAACGCACCGACGTCTTTCTGCAGCAGGCCTATTCACTGCGCGCCGTTCCACAGGTGCTGGGGGCTGTGCGGGATGCGTTGGCGCACGCCGAGCACGTGTTGCGGACCGAACTCAACTCCGCCAACGACAACCCGCTGCTCTTCGAGCATGGACAGGTCTTTCACGGCGCGAACTTCCACGGGCAGTCGGTGGCGCTGGTCATGGACCACGCGTGCCTCGCGCTGACCCAGCTCGGCGTACTCGCGGAGCGCACTGTCAACAGGTTGCTCAACCGGCATCTCAACGGAGGACTCCCCGGATTCCTGGTAGGCGGCGAGCCGGGCCTGTCCAGTGGGCTGGCCGGGAGTCAGTACTCGGCCACGGCACTGGTCGCGGAAAACCGCACCATCGGCCCGGCCAGCATCCAGAGCATCCCGGCCAACGGCGACAACCAGGATGTCGTGAGCATGGGGTTGACCGCCGCTCGCAACGCGCGGCGCGTATCGCGAAACAACGACCGCATCCTCGCGGTGGAGGCGGTGGCGGCCGCGCAGGCGGTGGACGCCGCAGAGCGCTACGACCAGCTCAGTCCCGCAGGTCGGAGAACGTACGACCGGATCCGCGGCCTCGTCTCGACGCTGTCAGCGGACCGTTTCATGTCCACCGATCTCGAGCACATGGCCAACGCTCTCGGCTCCGGGGCGCTCCTGGACCTTCCCGGGGACTAGGCCGCTCCGCGGCGAGTGATGAACGAACAAATCACAACGGAAGGGGAACTTTCCATGTGTGGCATCGCCGGTTGGGTCGATTTCCACCGCCCCAGGGCCCACGAACGCGCGGTCCTCGAGAAAATGACCACCACCATGGCCCCGCGGGGTCCTGATGCCGCTGGAACGTGGCTGGGAGAGTACGTCGGACTCGGACACCGCAGGCTGTCGATCATCGATGTGGCCGGCGGGACCCAACCGATGACCGCCGGGGACGCCTCGGCACCGCACGCCGTGCTGTCCTACAGCGGCGAGATCTACAATTTTCGGGAAATTCGGGACCACCTGCGCGCACGAGGTTACGTGTTCCGCAGTCGCAGCGACACCGAGGTCGTGCTCCTGTCCTACCTCGAATGGGGGACGAATCTGGTCGACCGGCTCAACGGAATGTTCGCCTTCGCGGTCTGGGACGCGCACGAACAACGCCTCGTCCTCGTGCGCGACCGGCTCGGGATCAAGCCACTCTACTACGCCGAGCACGAGGGCGGTGTGCTCTTCGGATCGGAGCCCAAGGCCGTCCTGGCGCATCCTGAGTTCACCAAGACTGCTGACCGGGAAGGTCTCGCTGACCTTCTCGCACTGGTCAAGACCCCCGGAAAGACGCCGCTGCGTGGTTTGCGGGAATTACCGCCCGGCCACGTCCTCACCGTCGACCGCACGGGCAGTCGGCTGCATCGCTACTGGAGCTTGCAGTCCCAACCGCACACCGAGGACACCCCAGCCACGAGCGCACGAGTGCGGGAACTGTTGACAGACATCGTACGCCGACAGCTGATCACGGACGTCCCTATGTGCACACTGCTGTCCGGTGGCCTCGATTCCAGCGCGCTGACCGGTATCGCCGCTCGAGAGCTCGCTTCGCACGGCGAGGGGCCGGTACGGTCGTTCTCGGTCGACTTCAGCGGCAACAACCGGGACTTCCGCAGCAGCGAGTTCCGACCTGAGCGGGACAACCCGTACGCGGTGCTCGCCGCGGAGCACATCGGAACCAACCATCGAACGATCGAGCTGCCTCCCGAGGTGTTGACCGACGACGCCGCACGGCGCGCCGTGCTCGAGGCCCACGATCTGCCGCTGACTTTCGGGGACGTGGACACCTCCCTGCACTGCCTGTTCTCCCGCATTCGCGACCACTCGACGGTCGCTTTGTCCGGCGAGTCGGCCGACGAAGTGTTCGGGGGATACGGATGGTTCCACGATCCGGCGGTCGTTGCCGGTTCCGAGTTCCCGTGGCTCAGCAGGATGCGGCTCATCGAACCCGATCTGTTGACACGGCAGTTCCGCGCAGAAACGCAGTTCGACGACTACGTGGCCGACGCTTATCGGACCGCGCTCGGCGAGGTCACCCCACTCGATTCCGAGGACGCCGCGGAGCGGCGGATGCGCGAATTGAGCTACCTGCATCTGACCAGGTGGTTGCAGATCCTGCTGGACCGTAAGGATCGACTCAGCATGGCCGCCGGACTGGAAGTTCGAGTTCCGTTCTGCGATCACCGGCTCGTCGAGTACGTCTACAACATCCCCTGGAAAATCAAGACTTTCGACGGCAAGGAGAAGAGCGTGCTGCGCGACGCCGTCTCCGACCTCGTTCCATCCGGGATCCTGCACCGCAAGAAGAGCCCCTACCCCACTACCGCAAACCTCGCCTACGAAAGAGACCTCCGTTCCAGGACGACCGCATTGTTGCGGGACAAGGACTCCCCGGCATGGGAGATCGTCGACCGCGACGGCATACGCCGTCTGCTGGACCGGCCGGTGGGGCACTTCGACTCGCAGCTGAGCCGGAATCCGTTCGAAACCACTCTGCTCCTCAACCAGTGGTTGCGGTGACGAACCGCGACAGGGCGATCCGAACTCCGACGAAGTAGTGCCGGTCGGTAGCGGAGGCCGAGCGGGGCCCGCAGCGGAGAAGACGGTCGTGCGAGAACCCGGTGCCACGCGCTCGCTTCCCCGGCGCTCCCCTCCGCTACTGCGGGGAAGCCCCGCCCGCCCACCAGGCCGACTCGACGACACCGAAAGCGGAGCTCCGTCCGGCGGTCGAACCGACGGGGCGGGGGTTCGCGGAAACCCCCGCCCCGGCAGCCCCGTCGGACGACGAGCACACTGCTCACGTGAAACGACACGGCAGCAGGGTCGCGACTGGTTCGCGCCACAGTGGTCGGTCTCACTGCAGGAGGCCCGGACGTTGGCGACGCGAGTCCAACGGCGCGTTGCTGGTGGCTGACCACCGACGGCGACGTGGGGGATCGAGCGGGTGCGGCACCCACCGCTCGACGAGGCGTCGCCGCCCCTCGACGTCCAGCGGAGCGTCGGCACGGGTCACCGGGCCGTGGCCTGCCCGTCGGCACGGGGCGTGATGCCCCGCAGGAGCGGTAGGGCGATGTTCAACGCGATCGCGAAGAGGAGGGTGCTGGCCCAGACTGGGCCAAGTTCTCCGAGACCGGTTTCGAGGGGGCTGCCGCGACAACGGGGCAGCCAGTCGCACCGAGGTTGAGGGCCGTGGTCGCATACGAGCCCCCATGGTGGGAGCGTCTGATGCCTCGTGTACCATCCGGGCGATCAGGATGCTGCCCAGGGCAGGAGAACACGCCCTGAACGAGCACCAGGACCGGCAATGCGAGCGGGTGGACGGCCAGGGCGGCGAGCTCGATCCAGCCGAGCAGCACCAGCGGGCCGCCGACCGCGACGAGTTGGCCGGGACGCCGGTCCGACAGACGCCCCGCGATCCTGACTCCCAGCAAGGCTACGAGCCCGAAGAGCACCAGCACGACCGAAACCCAGAGCTCGGCCAGCCTGGCGGTGTCGGTGACGATCGGAGCGAGGAAGGTGAAGGGGCCGAAGGTGGCGGCGTTGACCAGTGCCGCCAACACCATGACCAGGATCAACCGGGGCCGGGCGAGCTGGGCAAGCTCGGTAAGCAGGCCCGGGCTCGTCGCGTGCCCCTGCTCCGACGTGTTGGTGCGGGGGAATCCCTTGCAGGACACCGAGGGCCGCGGGAAGGTGCGGCGGGGGTGATCGCCCAGAAGACGGCTCGCCCGTCCAGCACGGTGCCCAGCACCGCCCCGCCGGCCCCCGGCGATGATGGCCACCGTCGTGCCCGACAGCAGCTCCGCCGGAGCGCGCCCCCTCTGATCGGGTGCCACGAGAGCGGACGCGGTCGCCAGGGCCACGGCCAGGAAACCCGCACTCGCCACAGCGGCGAGTACACGAATACCGAGCAACACCGGAAAGCTCGAGGTCAGCGACCGCCACGGCGAGCAGAGACAGCGCAAGAGGCATCAAAGGACTCCGAGATGAGGGGCACAACGAGAAGAAGAGATCTCGTCACCGCGGTCAGCACCCCGACGATGCGCGCAGCGGCCCCGACCGGGGAAAGCGGTCGAGACGCGAACGAGGAACCTGGTGGTTCAGGGGGCTGACGGCGTGACCGGCAGCCCCACCTTGCAACTCTCCGGATTCGACATGCACCGCACGCTACTCAACTGCCCCGATCGCAGCGCAACTGGGATCACCGTTGGTCAGCATCATGAACGTCCCGCCCCGCGACAACTAGCGGGTGGTGGACGCGCCCCCGTTGACATTGATCACTTGGCCGGTGACGAAGCGCGCGCCGGGAGACGCGAGGAAGGACACGGCCTCCGCGATCTCGGCGGGATCCCCGTGCCGCCCCAACGCGGTCAGCGACACCAGGTTGTCGTGGGCGTCCTGCGGGAGCCCGGAACCGAAGAACTCGGTGTCGGGGAAGTATCCGGGGGCCACCACGTTCGACGTGATGTCGCGGGGACCGAACTGCTTGGCCAAACCGACGTTGTAGGAAGCCAGCGCCGCCTTCGCGGCGCCGTAGGCCCCACCACCCTGATCGGCGCCGATCGATCCGATGTGGACCAGTGCCCCGCCGGTGTTGAGCTTGGCGTCGCACGCTTCCGTCATCAGGGCCGCGGAGATGAGGTTCGCGTCGATGTTGGCCCGCCAACGCCGCAGGCTGCCTTCGAGACCACCGTCGGCGGTCATGCCGAAGTCGGTGTTTCCCCCGGCGTTGTTGACCAGCACGTCCAGCGGGCCGTCGATGCTCGCCACGGCACGTTCGACCGCTTCCGGATCGGTCCCGTCGCAGGGCAGGGCGTGCACGTTGTCCCCGAGGGCGCGAACGGCCCTCTCGAGCACGTGCGCACGCCGCCCCGTAATGTACACGTGGTCCGAATCCTTGGCGAACCTGGCGGCGATGGCGTAACCAAAACCGGTCCCCCCACCGGTCACAAGCACCGTCCTGTTCACAGAGCACTTCCCTCCACTTGTTGTTTAGGCCTAAACAGGCTATATCAAAGCTTGTCGCCGAGCAAGAAACACCGGGTGCGCATTGGCGCACCCCCATTACCTTTTGGTTGTCCCCGCAACGGGGTTCCCGGCCTGTGGGCTCGGCAGGACTTGTCCCCCCTGTCATGCATGATCCGGGGGGTGGTGTCACCGGGTCTGCAGGCACCGCATGACCGCTGATAGAGGCACGAGCACTGCTCTGATCAGGGCGGAAGGTTCTGTGTAATGTGGATGCCGGCTTGAGCGGTGCCGCCTGGCAGGCCGGGAGGACCTGCAACGGACAGGAGTATCGTGGCCGAGTCAGACGAGATCGGCGCCTTCGTGGGTCTAGATGTCGGCAAGGGCGAACACCATGCCCGCGCCCTCACCCCGAACGGCAAGAAGGTACTGGACAAACGGCTGCCCAACAGTGAACCGAAACTGCGGGCCATCATCGACAAACTGCAGGCCAAACACGGCACCGTGCTCGTCGTGGTCGACCAGCCCGCCTCCATCGGGGCACTGCCGTTGGCACTCGCCCGTGACGCAGGATGTCGGGTGGCCTACTTGCCCGGACTGACCATGCGACGACTGGCCGATCTCTATCCCGGTGAGGCCAAAACCGATGCCCGCGACGCAGCCGTGATCGCTGATGCCGCCCGCACCATGCCCCACACCTTGCGAGATCTGGCTCCCGACGATGACACCGTGGCCGCCCTGTCGATGCTGTGCGGCCACGACGACGACCTGGCCACCGAGGCCACCCGCGTCCGTAACCGCCTGCGGGGATTGTTGACCCAGATCCATCCGGCTCTGGAACGCGTGCTCGGCCCACGCCTGGACCACCCCGCCGTGCTGAAGCTGCTGTCTGACCACGGCACCCCGGCCTCGCTACGACACACCGGTTACGACGGCCTGGTCGAACTGTTGCGGCCACACGCCCCACGCATGGCCGACCGCTTAGCCAGCGACATCCTCACCGCCCTGGAAGAACAGTCCGTCGTCGTGGCAGGCACCGAGGCAGCAGGAGTGGTCATTCCCAACCTCGCGGCCAGCCTGCGAACAGTGATCGAGCAACGCCGCACCCTGGAAACCGAGATCGAAACCTTGCTGGAGGCCCACCCTCTTTCCACAGTCCTGACCTCGATGCCCGGTATCGGTGTCAGGACCGCCTCCCGCATCCTCATCGACGTCGGCGACGCCAGCCAATTCCCCACCGCCGCCCACCTGGCCGCCTACGCCGGGCTCGCCCCCGCCACCCGCAGCTCGGGTAGCAGCATCCGCGGCGAACAACCAGCCCGACGCGGCAACAAACAGCTCAAACGCGCCTTCTTCCTCGCCGCGTTCGCCTCCCTGAACCACCCACCCTCACGCGCCTACTACCGCAAGAAAACCGCCCAAGGCAAGCACCACAACCAAGCCCTCCTCTGCCTCGCACGACGCCGCTGCGACGTCCTCTACTCCATGCTCAAAAACGGCACCCTCTACCAACACCCACCACCCACACCCCCTTGACCAAACCCATAGAGGCACCCCCCCGACAGGTCAAACCCCGACCGCGAAACAGGCGGACATAGAACATGACACGTACTCACAAAATTTGACTAGTAACCGAACGCCGTGGGAGCGTTCTGCGCCCGATCCGCCGGAATGTTCGCCCCGTTGATCCCACGGGCCTCCTCCGACAGCAGGAAGCGAGCCGTCGCAGCGACCTCGTCGACCTCCACGAGCTCCCGAGCAGGGAATTCCTGCTGGAACCCCGCGTAGGCCTCCGGGGCGGCCACGCGTAACCGATCCCACGTACCGCCCGGCACCAGCATCGACCCCGGCGAGAGAGCGTTGATCCGCACGCTGTACTGCCCCAACTCGCGCGCCCACGTCGCGGCAAGACTGAGCTGGGCCGCTTTGGCCGCCGCGTACTGGGCGGGAGGTGCGGGCTTCCAGCCGGAGATCGACGAGACCAGCACCACCGCCCCGCCCGAGACGCCGAAGTACGGCAGGCAGGACCGAAGGGCGCGGGACGGATGTCCCACGTTGAGCTCGTAAGTCCGCCGCCAGTCCTGCGGAGTCGAGGCAGTCAACCCGCCACCGCTCGCACCTCCCGCACACAGCACCAGGCCGTGGACACCCCCCAACGCGTCCGCGGAGCGCTCGATAAACCCCTCGATATCCCCATCCGCGACGTCGAGCGTCTCACCGTACACCTCGGCACCACACTCACCCCGCAGCTCGTCGGTAGCGCTACGCAGCTTCTCCACATCCCTGCCGCACAATGCCAACGCATCGCCCTGCTGAGCCAGACGCTTCGCAATGGCGAACCCCAACCCCCTGCTACCTCCCGTGACAATGACAGCGCGCCGCATTCCGGCATGCCCGTCACCGCCCTGAAGATGGACCGGTGCCATGGATAACTCCACTCGTCAACACGGGACACCTTTTTGTTTAGGCTTAAACATTACCGTATCCTGATCTCGGATAAAACAGGAGGCACACAACGATGGCGGAAAACGATTCCGACGACCGAAGCACGCGAGGTGAGGAGCAGACCCCTCCGGACGCGGCGGACGAGATAGCCGAAGCATGGAGACAAGAGCGCCCGGGTACACCCGTCGAATCGATCGGAGTGGTAACACGACTGTGGCGGCTGGCCAAGCTGTTCGGCGAAGACCGGCGGCGCGTGCTGTCCGATTCCGGAGTCGACTCCGCGACCCTAGATCTGCTGAGCGTGATTCGTCGCAGCTCGGCGCCTTATCGGCTGACCACACGTCAGCTGTCCGAGCTGACCCTGGTCAGTGCGGGGGCCATTTCCCAGCGGGTGGCCAAGGCCGAACGCGACGGTCTGGTGGTCCGCTGGCCGGACCCCGGTCCCGACCGCTGCATGTGGGTGGAGCTGACGCGAGACGGCCACGCACTCGTGGAACGGACGGTCGACAGGGTGCTCAGCCGTGAGCTCGAGCTGCTCCAGGGACTGGACCACGAGCAACGTCACCAGCTGGGCGATCTGCTGCGAACCCTGCTGCGCGATGTCCAAGAACGGCAGGGCGACCATGGCGTGTCCCACGTGGGCGAAACCGGCACCCCCTAGAACTCCTGAAGAGGTGCTCTCGGAGGGCAGTGGTCGGTGGACACGCGCCACCGGGCCAACGACCGCTCCGGACGCGCCGACGGCACGCCAGGTGCGGCGGCCCGGTCGGTCCGACCGAGGACGGGCCGGGCCGACCGGGTACGGCTCGAGGCAGCGCGCGGGTCACGCGCCGCGGAATGGGGCCGCCGCACCGGCACTGTCACGACCGGACGGAGTGGCGGGTGGACCGACCTCGACCAGCGCTCCGCCGAGGAAGTCGACCAGCTCGCGGTGGGCGTCGAACGAAAGCACGTTCGCCACGTACTGGTCCGGCCGCACGACCACAAGAGCCCCCTCCTGCCGGTCCAGGCCACGCAGTTCGAAGACGTCGGTGGCCGTATCGGGGCAGAAGACCTTCTCGTGGTCGACGAGCCCGAACGGGCCCTTGCGCGGCAGCAGGACCGGCGGCAGGTCCGCGACGGTAACGTCGCGATGCCCCTGCTGGAACACGGCCCGCACGTCGAGCACCGAATCGGGATCGGCACCGGGCGGGGTGAACCGGGCAATCGGCGAGCTCTCCGTCGCCAGGAAATCCGCCAGCTCCCGCAGTCGGGAATCGGGGTCATCCGGACGCGGCCGATCGGCGAACGCGTAGAGCCGCCAGGCGCCGTCGGCCCGGGCCGCGTGGCCGAGGTGCATCGGCTTGGCATCGGCCAGCCGCACCACCGGCGCGGAGCGGAATCGCATCCCGAGCCGGAAACCCTCCGCCAGGTGCTGGTGGCTCGGTTCCGCGGTGAGCACTGAGGGTCCGTAGCGGACCGCGACGCCCGCGGTGAACCGCCCCTGCTCGCGGAAGTAGCGCTGGAACCGCCCCGGGTCCGCGTCGCCGTCGTCGTCCGGCCGTTCGCTGAACAGCGCCGCGAACTCGCGGTCGAAGTCGATGAGCTCCCGGGCGACCTCCTGCCGTTCCGCGGAGTAGGTGCGCAGCACCTCGGGCCGCGCGGTCCCCCGCAGCACCGTGCCGAGCTTCCAGCCGAGGTTCCAGGCGTCGGCCATCGAGACGTTTCATGCCCTGCCCGGCCTTCGCACTGTGGGTGTGGCAGGCGTCGCCGGCGAGGAACACCCGGGGCGGACGGGGTCGGCCTCGGTGTCACCGACGTCGTCGAAGCGGTCGCACAGGCGCTGGCCGACCTCGTAGACCGACCACCAGCCGACGTGCTTCACATCGATGCTGTAGGGATGCAGGATCCGATTGGCCACCGCGGTGAGCTTGTCCGGGGTCACGCTGCGGTCGCGCAGCATCTCGGCGTCGCGGTCGTTGTCGAGCTCGATGTAGAGCCGGACCAGGTAACCGCCCTCACGCGGGATGATCAGGATGCTGCCCTGCTCGGAGTGGACGACGGACTTGAGCCGGATGTCGGGAAAGTCGGTGACGGCGAGCACGTCCAGCACACCCCAGGACTGGTTGGTCGCGTCACCCTCGAGACGACGACCGATGGCCTGCCGGGTGGTGCTGCGCGCACCGTCGCATCCGACCACGTACCGGGCGCGGACGGTCGAGGTCTCGCCGGTCGGCTCGGAGCTCTCCACATGCCACATCGTGACCGCGACCGGGTGTTCGGACTCGCCGTCGGCATCCACCCGCACATCGGTGGTGTGCAACCCGTGGAAAGGCTCGGCGCGGGTGGCCGAGCGGCGCATGTGATCCCGCAGGTAGGACAGCATCCGCGCCTGGTTGACGATCATGTGCGGCATCTCGGACAGATCGTCCTCGACGTCGTTGATGCGTCCGGTGCGCACGATCGAGGACCTGTCGCCGGGATCCGGCCGCCAGAAGGTCACCTCGTTGACCTGGTAACCCTCGTGGACGAGCTGGTCAGCCAGCCCGAAGGCCTCGAACATCTCCACCGTGCGGCACGCGACGCCGTCGGCCTGGCCGACCTCGAGCGGCCCGTCCCGCCGGTCGACGATCACGGTGTGGATGTCGGGGAACTCTGCGAGCTGGGCCGCCAGGAGCAAACCGGCCGGGCCGCATCCGATGATCACGATGTCGGCCTCCTCCGGCAGGCCGGCCGGACGCTCCGCCAGCGACGGGTGGGGCTCCGCGACGAAGGGGTCTCCAGGCTTGTAACCGTCGAGGTAGAACTGCACTGATCTGACTCCTCCGGGTGTCGAACTCCCCGGCCGTCGAAGCGAAGGCCGCCGAGCCCCGCAACCGAGCACCGGGTGGCACGTTCCACCCATCGTGCGGCGACTCATACCTCGCGGAACAGCTCGTTCTGCTGTGCAGAATCCCCCGGAACGGGGAACCAGTCGCGCCCCCGCGAAGACCCCGCGAAAAGCGCGGACTCGCTCACGAGCAATCGTGGAAAAGAAACACACCACCAGGGCCGCCAACAGCAGCCCGACCACAACTGCCCGGGATCGTCGCTTCAGGAGTGAGTGGACCGCTGCCGCGTCCGTCGACGCTGCCCCGCTGCGGCGAACAGCATCGCAGCCGCAGCCAGAAGTATGCCCAGGATTCCGGACGGATCGTTCTGCACCACAACGGTGATCACGGCACACACCAGCATCACCGCCACCGAGCTCCACACGACGGTTTCCCAGTTACCCACCGGCTTGACCACGTTCGGCTCCTTCCCGTGCTGGGTTTCCGAACGTAGCAGGGATCCGAGCACCGTGGTGGGCGAAATACGCTCGAACGCAGCGGAAGCAACCGGGCCAAACACCGCCGAGCCAGCCGCGGGCACCCTCCGGTACCCCGGCCGACAGCGGTCTGCCGACAGCGGTCTGTCGACCGGGGCCAGTCGGCGGTGAATTCCGCCGATATCGCCGAAAACCCGGCCAGCGCGATGAGGACGGCGACGAGGAACCGACCCGAACAGCGGAAGGATTCCCCGCCCCGCCCGTGGCCTGCGCGACGCCGCCGCTCACACCGCGGCCTTCTGCTCCGGCCGCGACACCTCGCTCTCGGGCGCGTGCCCGGTCTCGTCGTCGGTGTTCCACGACTGGCTCTGGAACGCCAGGAAGATGGCCACCCAGCGGTCCTCCTCGGCGAAGTGCAGCAGCAACCCACCGTCCTGCCACACGCCGTCGTCCTCGCGGTACTCCTCGCTGTTGCCCTGGTTCATGTGCACGCTGTGCACACCGTTGCCCGGCTCGAACCCGAACACCTTGTCCGGCTGTTCCTCCGGCCCCCACGGCTCGCCGAACACGTAGGCGTAGGCCGACGAATCCTGCTGCGCCCGGTTCACGTAGCGGTCCAGGAAATCGGCCAGATCGTTGTCGGCCCCGTCGACGTCCGGAGGCACGGGACGCATCTGCGAACGCTCCACCAGATCGGCACGGACGTAGTCCAGGCTCGCCCCACCCGATTCCGACGACAGGGCGTTCCACCCCGAGCCCGCCGCGGGCAGCTGCTCGATCAACGAATGCCGGAAGTCCTCGGCGGCGAAGTACAACAACTCCCACGGAGGCTGCGCGGACTTAACGTTGACCGCGGCGCGGTAGTGCGTTCCCCCGTCGTCGACGAGATGAATCTGGTAGTGCGGCGTGTCGTCGGAACTGCCCTCACGACGAGTGTCCACCACGCGAGCCGTCACAACACCGTACGAACGCAGCGGCATGACACCGCCCCCTTCCCCCGTCGCATACCCACCGTTTCGGGTATCGCCTCGATCAGTCTCACCGCACACGGTGGACGCGGTGATCACTCCGCGGCAATGACACCTGCCCCCATTTGACGACCTCGTCCACCAACGGTCATCCGTTCGCGCGATGACGTTCACGCGGGGTTCAGCACGCCTGCCGAACACCCGACCCAGAGAACCACCGCCACATCCGCGTGAACCAGGCTGACGAGCACAAGTGCTGTCGGCGATCCACAACCGACCGCTGCTCTCGGTCGAGATCACCGCTCCGCGGCGGAAAGAGCATCGCCCCGGCCGTGACGACCAGTTCGACCCAACCTAGAACCGCCAGCACCACACCGCCCCCGTCCGGAGCGACGACGGGCAGCCGCCCCTTCCGCGGTGAACGCCAGAACCAAACCGACGACCAGCAGGACCGCACCGACGAACAGCGATTCCACATTGGCGGACAGGAAACCGGGCCGCACGTTCGCCGGGGCGATGGTCCCCACCACGGACACCCCCGGCACCGCGATCACTACTACGATCGCACCCCCGAACCGGCGGCCTCCACAGGCGATCGCACAACGACGCCGGACGCCGAAGCGCTGGGGCACGGCGGGCCGGGCGAGCGCCGTGACGCCGACGTGCCACGGACGACCTCGACCCCGGGAGCAGCGCATGACCACCGACGCACGGTCTGCCCGCACGCCGCGTTTCATGGACCACTACTCCAGCACCTGGTGGATCGCCGAGCTGCTCAGCACCCTGCTGCTGGCCTGGCCCCTCTTCACCGTGCTGCGGCAGGGCCCGCCGCTGTGGATCTCGGCCGCGCTCGTCACGAGCATGGGGTGCTGGGTGGCGTTCCTGGGAGCGGAGCGGTACTCGCCACGCAGCGCCACGACCGCGCTGGCCGTGTGCTCGGTGCTGTCCTCGGCAACCGTCGGCACCGCGCAGGGCACGGCGATCATCATCGCCGCGGTCTCCGTCGGGATCCTCGCCTCGCACCCCACCCCCGGCGCCCGGCTCATCGCCGGCGTTTGCGCACTGGACATGACCCTGGTCAGCGCCTCCGTCCTGACCTCGGAGACCTCTCCGATCGTGCTGCTCAGCGCGATCCCCGTGATGCTCGTGCTCATCCTGCTCGGGCTCAGCAGGCGGCAGTACCAGATCCACGCGCAGCGCACGGCGCAGCTGCTCGAAGAGCTCCGCCAGGCACAGCAGGCCCGGACACGAGCCGCCGCTCTGGACGAACGCGCCAGGATCGCCAGGGAGATGCACGACGTGCTCGCGCACTCCCTCGGAGGCCTGGGCATGCAGCTGGAGGTCGCCGAAGCACTGCTGAACGAGCAGAAGGACCCCGAAACCGCGCTGCAGCACGTGCGGCGCTCCCGACGACTGGCCGCCGACGGACTCGCCGAAGCACGCAACGCGGTAGCGGCGCTGCGCCGCGACATCCCCTCGCTGCCCGCGGCGCTCGACGAACTGGCCGACAACCACCGACGCGATCAGCACACCGACGTATCGGTGCACACCACCGGAACCGGACGCTCCCTGCCGTCGGGGGTGACGGTGTCCCTGCTCGACACCGCCCGCGAGGCGCTGACCAACGCGGCCAAGCACGCCCCGACAGCCGCGATCGCCATCACCCTCGACTACGGTGAGTCCTCCATCCGGCTGCGGGTGCACAATGCCGGTGTGCCCGAAGCAGCGAACTCCCCGGCCCCGCTCGACGACGACCCCGACGACAACCGGAGCCACCGCGCCGAGGGCTTCGGGCTCACGGGGATGCGCGAACGCCTCGCGCTGGTCGATGGGCGCTTAACGGCAGGACCGGACGGGGCCGGAGGGTGGTCGGTGACCGCCGACGTCCCGGTGACCGAGGGGAGCCACCGGTGACCGCGAACCCGATCCGAGTGATCGTCGCCGACGACCAGCAGATCACCCGCGAAGGACTCGTCGCGCTGCTGGGCCTGATCGACGGTGTCGAGGTGGTCGGCAGCGCCGCCGACGGCAGCCGGGTACTGGAACTGATCACCACCGTCCCCTGCGACGTGGTGCTGATGGACCTGCGGATGCCGGTGCTGGACGGTGTTCAGGCGACGCAACGACTGCGCGCCGAGCACCCGGAGATCGCGGTCGTGGTGCTCACGACCTACTCGGACGACGGGTCGATCAGCGCGGCGCTGCGGGCGGGCGCGCTCGGCTACCTGACCAAGGACACCGGACGCGGGGAGATCGAGGCCGCGCTGCGCGCCGCCGTCACCGGACAGTCCACGTTCAACGCCCCCGTCTCGCAACGGCTCGTCGCGGCGCTGACCGACCCTGCCGGAGAGCCTTCCGCCGAAGCCCAGCACGCTGCCCGCGAGCACCACCCGCCCGACGGCCTCACGGCCCGGGAAGGCGAGGTGCTCGCGCTCATCGCCGCGGGACTGAGCAACGCCGAGATCGCGGGCGAGCTGTTCATCGGCGAAGCCACGGTCAAGTCCCACATCAACAACGCCTTCGCCAAGATCGGGGCACGCCACCGGGCCGAGGCCGTGCGCTACGCCTACGAGCATGGCCTGACGCGGGATTAGGCTCCCACCGGATCTCCACCCGCGACTCCACCCGCGGGTGCAGGACTGCGCGCGTCCGCATTCCTACGCTCGACGAGCGTGAAGCAGCAGCGACCCGCGCCCAGCACACGCCCCGCGCACACCCCGGATCAAGCCGCGACGACGAGCACGACGCAGCGCATCGAGGCACTCGACCTGGTGCGCGGCGCGGCGATCCTGGGCACGCTCGGCACCAACATCTGGATCTTCACCGACCCCGACGGGCCCGCCGGATGGCTGCGGGCGATGGGCAACCGCGACGGATCACTCGCCGACGTGGTCGAATCGCTGCTGCTGTTCCTCGTCAACGGCAAGTCCGTGGCGCTGCTGTCCATCATGTTCGGGGTCGGGCTCGAGCTGCAGTACCAGTCCGCGCGCCGCCGCGGACGAGCATGGCCCGGCAGATACCTGTGGCGGTGCGCGCTGCTGCTGCTCGAGGGAGCACTGCACTACCTGCTGATCTTCGAGTTCGACGTGCTCATGGGCTACGCGCTGGTGGCGATGTACGTGTCCGTGCTCGTCGGGGCCCGCAGGAAGGTGCGGCACTGGTGGATGGCCACCGCGGCGCTGCTGCACACCGGCATGATCACGGTGCTCACCCTCGGGATGCACACCGGACACGTCGCCCTGTCACCCCCGGGCTGGGCGGGCACCACGCTGTACAGCCACGGCGGTTGGCTCGAACAGCTCCAGGCCCGCATCACCGAGATCGGAACCTACCGGGCCGAGCTGGTCATCGTGATCCCGATGAGCACGGTCCTGTTCCTGGCCGGCATCGAGCTGATGCGCGCGGGCGCGTTCGCCGACGCACCGCACGGGACCGCGATCCGCACCCGGCTGATCCGCTGGGGACTTGGGCTCGGCGTCCCGGCGAACCTGGTGACCGCCTTCGCCGGGCAGGAGTGGTTCTTCGTGGACCGCTACGTCCTGCCGCCCGTCGTCGCGTTCGGCCTGCTCGGCCTGATCGTCGAACTCGCGCACCGCACCAGCGGTCGCCCGGGGCCACTGCGCAGCGGTCTGGCCTCGACCGGGCGGACGGCCATGTCCTGCTACGTGTTCCAGAACCTGCTCAGCAGCGCGCTGTGCTACGGCTGGGGGCTCGGGCTCGCGACGACCCTCGACCCCGCCCGCCCGTGGTGGGTCCTCGCCGCGTGGTGCGCGGTCGTGGGCACGTTCATGACGCTGGCCTCGTGGTGGCTGCGCCGCTTCCGGCGCGGCCCGCTCGAATCGGCGATGCACTGGGCCTACGAACCGCGCGGCCCAGCCCGCGCGTAGTCGCTCGGGCCACTCCTCCCCATATCGGGTCCGCGGAGCTGGCCCGAAGCGTGAACAGCCACGAGCACGACCCGTCCGCGGCGTCTCGGACACATCCCGGCGAACCGCACCGAAGCGTTCACGAGAACCGAGCGGCGACGAAACAGTGCCGCCCCTCCAGGGCCTTCCCGCAACACCACGACGCCGGTCCGCACCGAACCGACTTCCCGTTTTTCGCGATTTCCCCGCACGTACTCGTCGACGTCCTCTAAGCTCTGCCGCGTCGATCGACGAAGAATCGTCGACAGCAGAACGGATCTCATCGAGAACACCGGGAGCTCTCGTGAAAACACTCGGGAAAACCGTCCTGGCCACCGCCGGAGCCGCACTGCTCGCCCTCGCACCGGCGACACCCGCTTGGGCCGCCCCCTCCGAAGGGGCCGCGGGGAGCGAGAATCACGTAGCTGAGCAGCAGGTCTCCCCGATGAAGTGCGGCGACTTCCTCGGCACCAACATCCGGGTACGTCGTGCGCCCTTCCTCGACTCCGCGGTCAACGGGTACGCCAGCCAGGGACAGTACTGCGTGCTGTACGGCGACGAGGCCACCGGCGACTGGGCCTCGTGCGGCGACTACTCCTCCAACCAGTGGCGTTTCGTGGAGATGAGCAACGACCCCTTGCGCGGTTGGGTGCTCGACTGCTGGCTGAGCCACTGACAGCGCGCTGTCCCTCGACGCTGAATCGGGACGACGAGCGGCTGCTCGCCCGTTCCGGAGCGGACGAGCTCGCCGCGGCCACCCCGTGCTCCCCGGATCTCGTGCACCGAACTCCGTGATCACGGGATGGCAACACCGTCTTCACATTCACCGTTCAGGAAACGTGTGAAGGTGTTCCTGAGCCGTCGTATTGCTACGCGGCGTTGGCCCCGGCCCGTTGGGTCGGGGTCTTCCCGTGGCGGTACCCGCTGCCAGCGGGGCTGGTCTTACGTGGGTTTCCAGCGGGCTCGTTTTTCGTCGCCCCGCAACTCGGGGAGGACGCCAGGCCCGCGAGGTTGCGGGCCGCGTTCAGGTCGCGATCAGTGCGGTAGCCGCAGTGATCGCAGGTGAATGTCCGCTCGGACAGGCGCAGTTTGGCTGTCACCGCACCACAGTCGTTGCAGGTCTTCGAACTGGGATAGAACCGGTCGGCCACCACGAGCTGTCGGCCGGTCCAGGTGGTTTTGTAGTCGAGCTGACGCCGCAGCTCGCTCATGCCCACGTCGGAGACGGCTCGGGCCAACCGGCGGTTGCGCACCATCCCGGCCACGTGGAGGTCTTCGATCACCACGGTGTCGAACTCGGCCACCAACCGGGTGGACAGCTTGTGCAACCCGTCCCGACGCGCGTTCGCCACGGCGGTGTGCAGCTTGGCGATGCGGGCTTGGGTTGTGCGCCACCGGTTCGATGGTTTCTGCTTGGTGCGCTTGTCCGGGCCCTGCTGGCGGGCGGCTTGGCGCTGCAACCGGCGCAGCTCCCGCTGCGCGGCGTCGAGGTGTTTCGGGTTGGCAACGGTCTCTCCGGTGGACAGCACCGCCAAGTGCTTCACCCCGAGGTCCACACCGACCTGCCCGCCTGTGGTCGCGGGCTCGGGTTCGGTCTTGGTGATCTCCACGGAAAAGGACA